>JAFXTE010000097.1 GCA_017525245.1 Bacteroidales bacterium
GGCCGATGACTACGGCAACTTTGAGAAAGTAGGCTATGTCGGACAGTCCTTCCCAACCGACAACCACCAAATTGCTACTTCTGCAGGTGACCTTGTCTTATACAACGGCGACAACATCTGTATCTTTTATGGCAGCAACTCGTGGTCTTATACTCGCATCGGAAAACTTGACAACCTTTCAGCTGAAGAGGTGCGCCAGTTTGTCAAAGCAGGCGAGGGAGAGGTGAGCATTACGCTCTCGTTGCAGCCTGTCTATACGGGGATAAATGAGTTAGCACCAGAAAGGAAAACCGATGACGGCCCGACTTACACTGTTACTGGCCAGATTGCACCAAAAGGCTACAAAGGCATTGTGATTAAAAACGGAAAAAAAATCATCAAGTAATATGAAGATTATTTTGACAGGAGCCACAGGATTCGTGGGCGAAGGAATCTTGATGGAATGCCTCAGAGACGAAAGAGTAGAGCGGGTGCTGAGCATCAGCCGACGACCATGCGGACACAAACACCTGAAGCTGGAAGAACTGCTGGTGGACGACCTGCTAACGCTCGCCGAGGGCGACGAGCGACTCGGGAGCTACGATGCCGTGTTCTATTGCGCGGGCATCAGCGCCAACGGGCTGACTGAAGAACAATACCGGCCTGTAACCTACGATATTCCTCTGCACCTTGCTGGCGTGCTTCCCGATAAGGAGGCGACCACCTTTGTCTATCTTAGCGGAGCTGGTGCTGGTCTGGACAGCAAGATGATGTGGGCGCGTGTAAAGGCCCAGGCCGAGCAAGCCCTGTTAGCTCTTCCGCTGAAGGCCGCTTATGTCCTACGTCCCACGGTGATGAAGCCCTCGAAGGGGCAGTTGCACGTGAAGCGGCTCGACCGCATCTACATGATCCTCTATCCGCTGTTGCGCCTGCTGAACATGGCTAATCCGCTATCGGAGATTGGCCGCGCATTCATCAATGTCGTGGAGCGGGGATATGAGAAGCGGATTATGGAATCGAAGGATTTGAGGATGTTGGGGAAGTCAAAATAACTGCGCGGACACTCGAAATTTAAGGGTTCTGTTTCGGGTGAACGTGGAAATAAGGAATAAATAGAACCCGCCTCAAATATATAACGTTTTCGAATGAAAAACATGGGTTTTACTTTGCTTCTGTTGTTTTTTTTCGCCGTCATAGGAGTGGCGGTATGGTATATGGCGCGGCGCAGTGCCTGGGTTTTCGGCACACGCGCCGTGTGGTGGTATGTTGGCTACGGCGTGGCCGTGGTGCTCTCGCTGACGGCAATGGGTGTCTATGCCGCCAAATACACCGTCGGCCTTGTGCCACATCTGCTGACGGTGTTCTTCTGCCATCTTTGCGCCGTGCTGGTCATTCTGCTGATTGCCCTGCTGCTGGTGGACATGGTCCGACTCTTCGTGCCTTTCGGCAGGGGTGTCTTTGCGGCGTGCGTGTTGTTGCTTACCTCCGGCGTGTCGGCCTACGGGTTCATCCACGCGGCGTCTCCCAAGATAAAGGAGGTGACCGTCGAACTTCCCCGTCTGGAGCGTGAGGTGACCGCCGTGCAGCTCACCGACGTCCATTTGGGGCATTTCCGTGGCAAACGGCATCTGCAAAAGTTAGTGGACATGGTAAACAGCGCCAACCCTGAGGTTGTCTTCTTCACGGGCGACTTCATAGAGAGTTGGTACAACTGTTCGGAAGACGTCATTGCGCCGATGCGGCAGCTGAAGGCTCCCGTCTATTTCGTCGATGGCAACCACGACACCTACGTGGATTCCGACTTGATTAAAGAGATGTGCCGCAAGGCGGGGATGCGTGTGCTGGAAAACGAGACGGCGGAATGTGCGGGCCTGCAGATTGTGGGGCTCGACTATATGGTAGAGGACGAAAACGCCCGCGACCACATGCACGCAGCCCTCAGCAAAGCCACCATCCAGAGCACGATGCCGAAGATGGGCGTGAGCGGCACGCTGCCCACCGTCGTGCTGCACCACAGCCCCGTTGGTGCCAAGTACATTGAAGCGGCGGGTGCCGACCTCTTTTTGGCCGGACACACCCACGGCGGGCAGTTCTTCCCTGTGACGCTCATCAACGACCGCCTGTTCGAGTACAACCGCGGCCTCTACCATCGCGACCGAATGGCTGTGTATGTCTCCTGCGGAAGCGGCACCTTCGGCCTGCCCCTCCGCATAGGCTCCGACAGCGAAGTCACCCTTTTGCATCTGAAACCCAAGAAAAAATGAAAATGCAGAACAATGAGAAAGACAATATTTTTCTTCGGCGCGATGGTGTGCGCCCTCGTGGTGATGACCGCCTGCGGCAATCAACCGAAAACAACCGAAACAAAAGAACCTAAAGAAGAAATGAAACAAGAACTCGTTTTGACACAGGAGTGGGACAAGAAGTTCCCCAAGAGCGACAAGGTGAATCACCGCAAGGTGACGTTCCACAATCGTTTCGGCATCATCCTTGCCGCAGATATGTACATGCCTAAAGTAGTCGAAAGTCAAAAGTCGAAAGTCGAAAGCACACTGCCTGCTATCGCGATCAGCGGTCCTTTCGGAGCCGTGAAAGAGCAGACGAGCGGCTTATATGCCCAGCACCTTGCCGAACTCGGTTTTCTTACAATCGCCTTTGACCCTTCCTTTACCGGCGAGAGCGGTCCGTTTTATGACCCGGACGGCAGTTCGCCTTCGGAGGCTCTCCGCCCACGGCGCATGGCATCGCCCGACCTGAACACCGAGGATTTCCTTGCGGTGGTTGATTACCTGAGCACCTTGCCCGAAGTGGACGCCGACCGTATCGGCATCATCGGCATCTGCGGCTGGGGAGGCATGGCTATCAATGCCGCCGCCCTTGACCCGCGTATCAAAGCCACCGTCACCGCCACCATGTACGACATGAGCAAGGTCAACCGCGAAGGCTATTTCGGCAGTGAGGACACTCCCGAGCAACGCCATGCCAAACGTGCAGCGATGGCGGCACAGCGTACGGAGGATTACAAGAACGGCACTTACCAACGCGCCGGAGGTGTCATCGACCCGCTGCCGGACGATGCGCCGCAGTTCGTGAAAGATTATCATGCCTATTACAAATGTCCGCGCGGATACCACGAGCGTAGCGGTAACTCGACCGACGGTTGGAGTATCATCGGCTGCCAGTCGTTCATGAACATGCCGCTGCTCTCTTATGCCGACGAGATTCAGAATCCCGTCCTGCTCATCCACGGCGAAAATGCCCACAGCCGCTATTTTAGCGAATATGCGTTTGAGAAGATGACGGGCGTGAAAGTGGTTGGCGAGAGTGTCAAAGCTGGCAACAAAGAACTGCTCATCATCCCCGGCGCAAGCCATGTGGACTTATACGATGACGTGGCAGGGGTGATTCCTTACGATTATATTGCTTCTTTCTTCAGGGAAAATTTGAAATAATGACCTATTTGGATAAAACCTACGGATGAGAAAAATAGTGTTTACCCTGCTGGCGGCTACAATGCTTGTCGCTTGCAACCAACCGGCACAAACCGAAAAAGACATGACGCAACTATCGTTTACAACCGAGCAGGCGGCAGCGATGACGGCTATCGCCTGCAATGAAGCCAAGGGCAATCTCGTGGCCCTCGAGCCTGCTATTCAAAGCGGACTGGACGCAGGGCTGACCGTTAACCAAATCAAAGAAGCACTCTCGCAGCTTTACGCCTACACGGGCTTTCCGCGTAGTCTGAATGCGCTGGGCGTACTGAAGAAAGTGACCGATGCCGGCAACTATGAATTGGGCGAAGATTCTTCGCCGCTGCCTGCCGATTACGATGCTTTGAAAGAAGGTACGCGTGTACAGACGATGCTCGTCGGCAAGGCCTTCAACTACGATTTTGCGCCTGCCACGGATTATTACCTCAAGGCGCATCTGTTCGGCGACATCTTTGCCCGCGACATTCTTACTTATGCCGACCGCGAGCTCATCACCGTGAGTGCGTTGAGCGGCCTGGAGAACGTGATGCCACAGCTGCAAGCGCATGTGCGTGGCGCCTTGAATATGGGTGTCACCGAGGAGCAGTTGCGTGATATCCCTGTGGCCTTGAATGCCTCAGGATTGCAAGCCGAGGCCATGCGTTGCGAGGCTGCCATTGCTGCAACCGTGGATGGCAAGAACGATATGGTGTGTGCACAATCACCCTGGCCCATTGGAGAGCCGAATGCTGCCTACGCCCAATATTTCACAGGAAACAGCTATCTCGCCCTCCTCGACTCCACGAGTGGTCTCTGCAACGTCAGCTTCGAACCAGGTTGCCGCAACAACTGGCACGTCCACCACGGCGCCGTGCAGATGTTGATCTGCGTGAGCGGTCACGGATGGTATCAGGAATGGGGCAAAGAAGCCGTTCCCTTGGTCCCTGGCACCGTCATCGCCGTTCCCGAGGGCGTGAAGCACTGGCACGGCGCCGCTGCCGACTCATGGATGCAGCATCTCACCTATCATACCGACGTAAAACCTGGCAACAGCAACGAGTGGCTAGAACCTGTGGATGATGAACAATATAAAAATGCAAATACTTCTCTTAAATGAACAAACAACCCACAGGAAAGACCTACGTCGGCAGCGATGAACTTTATGCCGATGTACATCGATGCATGAAACTGGTTGCCGAGATGAACACTGGCTACCACACCGAGGCCGAGGTGCGCTCTTACCTGCGACAAATCACAGGTTCCGACATCGACGACACCGTGCGTGTGTTTCCACCGTTCAACATCAACTATGGCAAGAAGACCACCTTCGGCAAGGGCAGTTTCGTCAACTTCGGCTGCACCTTCTTGGCACTTGGTGGCATCACGATTGAGGAGGGCGTCTTCATTGCGCCTCATGTGGTTTTGGCTTCAGAATACCATCCCGAAGGCCTGGAAACAAGACATTCGTTGCTCACCAAGCCCATCGTCATCAAGAAGAACGCTTGGATTGGTGCCAACGCCACGATATTGGCGGGTGTCACCATCGGCGAGAACGCCATTGTGGCCGCCGGAGCCGTGGTGGGAAAGGATGTCCCCGACAACACCATCGTGGGCGGCGTCCCTGCCAAGGTGATTCGGATGATTAAATAAGAAACAAAGTGAAACGATGAAATCGCCATCCAGGCAATAAACTAATGACTATGAAAAAGACAATCATGATATTCGCCATCGCATTGACAATGGCCGCCTGTGGAACACAATCCACTAAAGAAAACGCAAAAGAAATGAACACACTCACCTTTACTACCGAGCAGGCGGCCTTCATGTCGGCCATCGCCTGCAACGAGGCCAAAGCCGACTATACCGCCTTGGCCGAGGCCATCAAC
>JAFXTE010000022.1 GCA_017525245.1 Bacteroidales bacterium
GAATTCAACCGAATATACACCGACATAGACCTTCACAAATGCAACCTGACATCGATGGAAGTCCACGATGAACTGCAGTCGTACATAAACAATTATTCCACGAGCGCCTCCACCAACTCTTGGATTTGGAATCCCGACAAGAATTTTAACATTTACGTTGAGCCCTACGGTGACGGGTATGGGGTGTTTTTGGGAAAATGCCTGAAATACTGCATCAGCGATGAGAACATTGCGAACAGAGTCTGCGAAATTCTCAAGAAAGACGTGGCAACTTTGCTCATGTGTCGTTATCCTGTGCGTCCCAAACCGGAGGATGACTGTCGTTGATGGTAAAAACGGGTTCTTCGAGGCACGAAGGGTATCGGTAGGGCTACTCGTGATAGAAGAACTGACATTGTCCGATGGGGAGTCCGAATAGGTTGGCCCGCTCCCCAGATGAGGACAATTTTTTGAAAAATAAAAACATAGAATACTGATGATGACCGACATTGATTTTGAAAAATTCGAGCAGATTTCCGAAGTAGAAAAGAAAAAAGTGGCTGCTGCCTGGACAGATGAAGATTGGTTCAGCTATTTTGCAAGCAAGGGCACTATCACGATGGAGGAATTTCGTGCAGAATTAAAAGAGGCAGCACATAAAGTGGCACAAGAGAAGTACAAAATACAAACAACCAAACAAATTAATACTATGAATCACTACACAGGAAACATCACCCCGGGGAAGGACATCATCTTTGTGTTCGGGAGCAACCCGGAAGGAAAGCACGGCGCGGGTTCGGCCAAGGTCGCCCTCCAGAAGTTCGGTGCCAAGTACGGCAAGGGCGACGGCCTTCACGGACAGTCGTATGCACTGATAACCACCGAGATGCGCAAAGGGTGGCCGCGCATCACCTTGGAGCAGATTACCGACAACGTGCGCCGTCTCTATGAGGTGGCGCGAAAGATGCCGGACAAGCGGTTCATGGTGGCCTACCGCAACCAGCCCGACCAACGGACTCTGTGCGGCTACACGGGCGCGCAGATGATGCTGTGCTTCCTCTCCGCCGGCGACATCCCCGACAACATCTGGTTCAGCGAAGAATGGTGCAAGGCGATGAATAGCGAACCAAATAAAACGAACCAGTAAGTACAGGGTTCTTCGAGGCACGAAGGGTATCGGTAGGGCTACTCGTGATAGAAGAACTAACATTGTCCGATGGGGAGTCCGAATCGGATGGCCCGCTCCCCAGATGAGGACAATTTTTAAAACAGCGTTCCAGCGGAACGCACTCCCAGTAACCTCACACCAGCGGAACAAAGTGACGCGCAGTGTGGGGGATGACGGACCAAACGGACAACCTGCGTGCCAAAGGCACGTTACAATGATAAAACATTGAAAACAACAAGATTATGATCCTTGAGAATATATACCCATTTACAGATTCCATTTTTAAACACTATTTTTCAAAAAAAGACGGGCAGCGGCGGGAAATAACTGCTACTCGCAAAAATCATCCCCTTGTTTCCCAATATTGTACTTTTGCACCGTAAATAAAACAAACAAAGCTATGGATAAAGAAAAAGTCAAAAACTATCTGAAAAACTATTTCTTCCCCATCACCTCCGCCTCGCAAGAAGAGCGGCGGGGAAAGTACCGCTGTGCCATTGAGGACGGCTATCTGCACTATGAGGGCGACCTTTCCGAATGGGAAAGCAAGCAGCAATGGAAGGAATTTGACCGGCTCATGCAGCTGGAACGCACTCCCGTTGTGGTGGCGCAATACGACTCGTTGGACGAGATGGTGCGCGACGGCTGGTGCGTGGGAAGCTGAGGGCAGACGAAATCTGCTTGACCAACAAAACGAAATCTCCATCAGAACCTGCTGGTGTAAAGGCAACCAGAATCGAATATGGAAAAGATCAATAACATCAATTATGTGCTTGTCCACGAGGCTTTCCAGAGAGACGGCTGGACCATGTACCACTACTTTATGAGGGGTAACAAGTGGGTGAAAGGCAACGACACTGTCACTTGTTTCCGTGGTGGTTACAAGTTGAACGGTGCACCACTCAGCAACGAGCGTCTTGCCGAGATGCTGCATATCGACTGGCGGGCGATTGCGGTGTGCGAGGCGATTGCACCGCACGAGATACACGGCGCATACGGGAGAGCCTTCCTTGAAGGCGTGCGCTGGGCCGACGCGCATCCGGCCAAGAAATAAGGGTGATGTGTTTCGATTTTTTTGCTATTTTTGCACTTTCAAAAGAAATATTAACGAAAAACTGCAAATATTAGAGAAATAGAGTAATAAACATAGTATAAACCATAGCGTTAACTATTATTCGCGTTCAAAGAAAAAGCGTAGGAAACTGTTTTCTTGAAAAACGGATAAAGTTCGCGGCGAAGCCGTAAGGCGGAAGTCCGCAATGCTCATCTATAAAGTTTGCCCGATAGGGTGTGAACTAATCTATAGATGAGCTGCGGGTTTCTCCTACGCTTCCCGCGAACGCGAGTAGAGAGGTTCGCACCTTTCTTTTTGCCGTGAGTGATTGATAGTTTGTGCTAAAAACAGTATCAAATTATGAGTAACTTCGCAAATGAAAAACAAGGGCAAGACCAATTTTATCTCCAATATTTGCCAATGGTTGATAAAACATTGACCACAAGCCAAATCCTTAACGACTATACAGATGGCGTTGTAAACGGCAATATACTGGAGTTCAAACTTCAAATTTCAAATTTGAACAGCACTTTGCTGCAGGCGATAAAGTATCTGTCTGTTATGCGTATCAAGGGGAAACCTGTGCCGAAGAACATACTGCTTGTTTCCTTGAATGATGACAAATGCTACGTTTATGATAGCAGCAACTATCTGTCAGACATTGAAAAAGTCTATATTGGCGGTGCAAGCACAAACAACTCGTCTTTTGTTGGAGGAACACCGATTCAAATAATTGATATGACATCAATGGCAGGACAAGCACAAATTATCAATCTCTTGAAACAAAACAACTACACGAAGATAAACATTGATGTCAACTGCATTGTTGGATGGGCGGAATACTTTTACCGCATAAACAAGTCGGTGAAAGTGAGAAAAGAGGATTTTATTGGAGATGCTTCAGGGTTGCACAAAACCGTAGGCGAAATACGGCAACCTAATTTATTCAAAGACTACATATATCCATATTCGGGAGCGAACAACGAGGAGTTCGGGTATCTTATGGACAAACTCAACGACAATCTCACCAAGAAGAATCTTGGCACGTTCTACACACCCGAATTGTACGCCGAAAAGTCACTTGAACTTTTGCGTGAAGCGATTAAGAGAGTGCCGAAAGGAAACGACTATATCATTCTTGACAGGTGCGCTGGGACTGGAAACCTTGAACTTCTTCTTACTGATGAGGAATTGGAGCATACCATTGTTTCCACACTTGAATATTACGAGTACCGTGTGTTGGTTGAAAGAATCGGGCACAAGGTAAGACATATCATACCGCCTATTGAGACCACAAACACATTCAACAAAGGACTTGTGAATGGTGCTGATGCCCTGACACAAGAATATGTTGAGAATCCTATCATACAGCAATATGTGCAAAACGAGAAATGTACGATCATTCTGTTTGAAAACCCGCCCTATGCAGAAACAACATCATTGGAACACCAACGTGCAGGAAAGGGGAAGGTATCTTCTGTGTGGAAACAAAGTTATGTCGTAAATGAAATGAAGAAATGTGTGAAAGGAACGGCGCTTAACGATCTGGGAAATGTGTTCGTTTGGTCGGCATTCAAATATTATCTTCGTCATGATACGGACAGTTACGTTGTTTATTCTCCCGTTAAATATTGGAAGGTTCAGAAACTCATAGACAAGAAGTTTATGGGCGGATTTGCTTTCAACAGAAAACATTTCCACACAAATATTGACGCTTGTGTTTCTTGCATCTATTGGTCTAATGAGAACGACAAGATAAACAAACTGATGCTTGATGCTTACGACATCAAGTTTGTGAAGAATGGCAACACAAAGACTGAAACTTTGGAATATGAAGGCCAAATTGATGTCAGAAGAATTTCGGAAATATTCAGCAAGAAATATTATGACAAGCGGGTATTTGCCAAATCTTTTAATGACGGTATTGTGACTGGTTTGGACGGTAATGAGCGACCAAACAAATCAAAAAAACTCAAACCAATATATTCTTCTGACATGATCGGATATATGGTTGCACACGCATCAGGATTTGACAATCCTGATGCAAAATCAAGCTTACTTGTCGCATGTAGGTATGATGAACACGGTTTCTATCTGCACAAGGATAACTACCTTGAAAAGTTGCCAATGTTTGCCGCAAGTCGTTATGTGACATATAACCGCCATTGGACGGAACGTGCGAGAATTATGAAATCCGCTGACGGTTATATCCAATATGGTAAGGACGTTACAAGTGGTAAATGCACTCCATTCTTGTTGAAATGCCTCCTTTTCACTGCCCTTGAAACACAAAACCATTGCAGGGAATTTGTCGGGAGTGATGGACGTACATATAGAAACGAGTTTACTCTTGACACGACAAACGGCGCAACTCTTGCAGCAAAAGATTTGGCAGGAATGAAGATGAACAATGAAGAGAAAGTGCTTGTTAATTTGTGGAATGGCGTTATTTCGGAGGCGAAGAAAACCAAAGAATATGATTCTAAATGGAATTATGGGATATATCAGATAATCAATGAATTGGACACTACTTATATTGATCCAAATGGTGATACCCAATACAACTACACGCAATTACACACAAATTTGACAACATTGAAACAGAAGGTGAAAGAATATTACATAAAAGAAATTGTTCCTTTCTTGTTCCATTATGAATTTCTGAAATAGAAAAAGGAATTTCTCACACCTTCTTCACTAACACCGGCTTGCACCCTCGCTGCCGGTGTTTTTTGCTACTCGCAATTCCGCCGCCCGTATCCGTTTTTATCCTATCTTTGCCGCGTAAAAAAACTCGATTATGACAAACCCATCCTACTTTGACCGTAAAAGACAGTTGGTGTCCGTGTTCAACGACACCCTGCAGCGGATTGGCAGCAGCCAGGAGCTGCAAGCCGCTGTCAGCCAAAGCATCGCCTCACAGCAGTATATCGGTGATGCCGACAAGATAGAACTTCCCGCACCCTTCTATACCGAAAAGGCCCGGGTGGTGGTGAGCCGTCTGCGCTCCTTCGAGGCGGCGGCAAGGTATCCCGGACAAAAGGTGACCGTGCTGAACTTCGCCTCTTCCACCTCTCCCGGCGGCGGAGTGGAGAACGGTGCTTCGGCGCAGGAGGAGTGCCTCTGCCGCGTGTCAACCCTCTATCCGTGCCTGAAAACCCAAGCGGCGTGCGACCAATTCTATGGCCCGCACCGTGCTGCGCCCAACCCGCTCCACAACGACGATATTATCTACACCCAAGACGTGGTGGTGCTGAAAGACGACGACTACAATGTCCTGCCCTCTCCGTTCCACGTAGATGTGATTACTTGTGCCGCGCCAAATCTGCGGGAGAGACCTTCCAACCGATACAATCGGAACGATGGTGACGCCGTGCATATCAGCCCCCAAAGACTTTTGGAACTGCACCTGAAACGTGCCCGCAAAATCCTCTCCGTTGCTGCCGCGAACGGGGCTGAGGTACTGATTCTCGGCGCGTTCGGCTGCGGCGCATTCCGCAACGACCCCGCGGTCGTGGCCGCCGCCTACCAACAGGCATTGCCACAATTCCTGAACCACTTCAAAGCCATCGAATTTGCGGTTTATTGCCGCCCGGAAGACCAACGCAACTACGTTGCTTTCACAAAAATCCGAAATGTATGAAATGGGTTCATAGAAATCTGTCAGCTCTATTTTTTTTATTCAAAAAATAATTTATCTTTGCACCTTAATAAATTTGTAATTTACCTATATGAAAATCATTTACAGTCCGCATTACGATGGCGAAATTTTCCTCGGCGACCAGCCGGGATGCTTCGACACACTTTATGCAGGGAACCTATCGCTGCTGCAACAGTTGGGCCTCCGGTCCGGCCTCTGCGTGAATCCCGTACCCGACATGGAACGCGAAGTGGCCTACCAGACCGCTATGAGAAAACCATTGGTGGGTACCCGTTTCGAAAAATCTGCCCAATCCGACCCCATCGGTGTGGCCGCCAAACTCCTGCTCTGGCGCGACAACCTCATTATGGCAGGATGGGACGGCACCTGCGATGACACATTGCTCACCAAACTCCATACGTTGGCCGAGATCGAAAAGAATTTCAAATGTAAGGGTAATGCTGACTACTGGCGAACCATCTGCCAACAATACGAAAGCAAGGACGATTTTCCGAATCCCATCAAGGAAATCCAGATCGACTGCCCGTGGAGCGAAATCCCCTGCCTCATCCAACGCACCCTCAATGCACTGGAAAACAGGGGAGCCCGTCTGATAATGACTGTGGATGAAAGCAAGCAGGTGGAACTCCAAGCCGACAAAATCAAAGTGGTGCAGTTCACCGACCTGCTGGATGCATACGAGTGGATGGCTCGAGTGGAGAAGATGCCAGAGAACTGCGCTATCATCAACCGCGACAATGTGCGGCTCAACCACACGTTCTACACGTGGAACAAGCCTGCCGTACACGCCTCGCTCACCCAAAGCAACCCGCAGCTGCTGCAACTGTTCAAGCTGAGTCTGAGCGTATTCTCGCGCCCACTCAACCTCAACAACCTTGTTTCGTACCTGCAACTGCCCAGCGGCCCCATCCCGAGATCACTGCGTTTCAAACTGTTGCATATCTTGTTGAAAAATGGCGGTTTTGGAGAGGTGAAAATGCGTGACGAATGGGACGAGGCTATCCTGACCTACGAGTTCAAGGAATATGACAAGAATGGGAACCCCCAACCAGGTGACAATTCCAAAGTCAGAGCAGCAAAGATGTATTACCTCCTCCCCATCCGACAGGATTTCAGTAAAGGTCTGAATAAAATCGATTTGAATGCCTACGTGGACAGAATGCAGGAGTGGGTGAACGGCATCCTTCAGTTCGACAAGAAGAAAAAAGAAGCCGCTGCATCGTTGCCCGCCACCACGGACGAACGGGCCATTATGAAGCCCCTGAGCGACGAGCGCATACAACAGTTGCACGAGCTCTCCGCCATGTTCTCTGCCTTCCGGCAGGCACTGGCCGCCATGGACAACACCCTCACCTATAGTGACATCGAAAAGATGGTACTCCGCATCTACCGCCCGATGAGCTACACGCTGCAACAGGCGGAGCAGAACTCCCTCAATGTCATCAACGACATTCGCAGTATGGCCGCTCCCGCCGGCACGCTCATCTGGCTCGACTGCCAGTCGGAGGACATCGAACGCGACGCGTATGATTTCCTCAGCACACCGGAACGCCAATATCTGGCTGACAACAACGTGCAAATCCCCGACTTTGCCCATCATTTGAAAATCTGTCGTCAGGAACGCAACCGCCTGCTCAACAGCGTAAAAGGACATCTGATTCTGGTACAGAGCCTTTACGACGGTGTGAAACGGCTGGGCGAACACAGTCTGGTGGCGGAGGTGAAACACCTTTGTGGCGAAGACTTCAAGTATGTGGATGCCAGCACGCTTTTCCGCATTACATCGCCCAAGCCAGAGGAAAAAGATATCGACACTTTCGAACCGCAGATGTACTACGACCTCGAAAGCAATAACAAAAGAATATCTGCTTTCAAAGGACGCGAGGAGAGCAACTCCTCAATTGAAAAACTGATTCAACGACCTTTCAATTATGTAATGGACTATGTTGCGGACCTGCCGGCGCCTGACGAAGAGCAGCTGAAAAGCCCGTACATTACAACAGGTTTGGTGGCACACCACTTTTTCCAACATATCATTGAGGCTGGCAACAACTATACGGCTATGCGCAACCTCACCGACAGTAGTTTCGACCAGTATTTGGATGCCGCCATCCAGGCCACTGGGCTGATTATGCTGCTGGAGGAGAATGCCACCCAGCTGCACAACTTCCGCTGGCAGCTCAAACAGAGCATGCTGACCCTCATTGACATTATGGAGCATTTGTCGCTCACCCATGAGGGCTGTGAAATCGCGTTCCCGGAAACTGGCAAGACTTTGAGCCTTTCTACTATCGGCGATTTCGGTGCCCGCATCGACTTCTTGCTCACCAACTCCAATGGCGACTATGTCATTTTCGATTTCAAGTGGAGTTATAGCAAAATGTATCCGGAAAAGTTGGAAGAAGATGCATCCATCCAGCTGGAACTCTATCGGCAAGCTGTTCTTGCCACCTATCCTGGCAAAAATGTGGTGGGCATCGGCTACTATATGATGCCCAAACAACAGTTGTTCACTCCCGATTTCAATGACTGGGATAATAAAATCTGCAAGGTTGTCCCCGCAAATCCGCAGCAGGTTTTTAAACAGATCCAAAACTCTTACAATTTCCGCAAGGAGGAACTTATGAAAGGGCATATTGAAGAGGCGGAACTGATGGACGTGGCAGGCATCGATTATTATACAAAAACCATTGGAAATCAATACTATATTCCGTTGGAGTATTCAGATAAGAAGAAAAAGGACAAGAAAGCATCGGAATACGTTTTCCGTCCCAGCAAGAAGAAATCCTTCGACAACGATAAAAAGGAGCCCTACGAAATTCCCACATCCCATCCCATTTTAAAAGGCCGACTGAAATGAAAAACGTAACCTATATCAACGCTGGTGCAGGTTCGGGAAAGACCTACACCCTCACCGAAAAATTAGCCGAAGATCTTTCCAACACCAAACTGAACATGAACCCCTCGCAGGTGATTTTGACCACTTTCACCGAGCTGGCCGCGGCCGAGTTCCGCGAGAAAGCCCGCGAACGGATTCTGGAAAGCAAAGCCAGCAACAAGCTGGAAACCGCCGCCCAAATCGACGGCGCCGTCATTGGCACCGTACACTCCATGGCCTTCCACTTTATCCGGAAATTCTGGTATTTGCTGGACTACGGCGCCGACATCCAGCCCATTTCCGAACGCGACGACGATTTCTATATGAGCCAGTCGCTGGCCCGCATCGTGCAAGAACGGGACAATAGCGGAAATTTGGTACAGGGACAACATCTGAAGAACTTCCAAATCTTCCGCGACCATTTCAACATTATGGACGGCTCCCGTCCCGACCACCTTTTCTGGCAACCCATCCTCAAATCGGTAGTGGAAAAGATGGAATACTATGAGGTAAACAATGTGCAAGAGAGCATCAAAGAGAGCATCAAAACGCTTAAAACAGTTTTCAACGGGCCAGCAATGGATCAAAATCTGAAAGATGCTATAGTTGATAATCTGCAAGTCTATCGTGGTTTTTGCAAAGATATAAAGGATGGTGTTATCAAAGCGGGCAATTCAAAAGGTAAGGCGGAAAGACACCTAAATACTATTGATAAGCTTGTCCCCATAATCAATGATTCATCTTGTGATTTATGGACAGTGTATCCGCAATTTGTAGAAGATGGAGGAGCCTATAAAGATTTGTTGAGTCCAGCAGCGGAAGCAAAAGCAAAAGATCTTTGCCCTGACTATTTCACATTCAAAAATATCATAGAAACAGACATTCCCACCTCTGTCTCTCACCTTGACATCCTGATGGCTTTTGTCCGCTCCATTTTTGAACTGGCGGCAGTGTGGCGCAACGATTTCAAAACCTACAAACAGAACAACCACATCATCTCCTACAACGATATGGAGCAGCTTTTCCTGAAGCTGATCACCGAAGAAAATGAGGTAAAGGACTATATCAAAGAACATTATCGTCTGGTGATGGTGGACGAATTCCAGGACTCCAACCCCATCCAGCTCAAGATTTTCAACCAGCTTTCGGAACTGGTGGGCGAAAACGGTGGCCGATCCTACTGGGTGGGCGATCCCAAGCAGTCGATCTATGGCTTCCGAGGCGCCGACACAGACCTTATCAACGAAGTGTCGAAACAAAAACAATTCAAATTTTACGATGATGACCAATGGCACTTCGAACCTGGTGGATTTGGCACAAGGCGATTGACGAATAGTTGGCGTTCCCGCGCCAAGTTGGTGGGATTGGTGAACGATACCTTCTTGGAACCATTCAAAGCGGACGGTATTGAAGAAAAACTCATCACCTTGGATCCTCAGTTTCCCAATGATGACCCTGACATCACCTACAATCCGCTGGTACATTGGGAGTGTACGGAAAGCAATAAAGCGAATGCCGCCGAAGCCTTGGCCGATAAAGTGAAGGAATTGCTTGCCTCAGGCTTGAAAGTTCATCACGATAAACTTAACAAGCCCAGCTCCGACATCCAACCCTACGATGTGGCCATTCTCTGTCGCAAAAACGACGATGCCAAAGAAATCGTCAAGGCCCTGCGGAAGATTGGCATTCCAGTGTCGGAGCCGGAAGATGCCATTATGCAACGCGTGGAGGTACAGTTGGTAGTCACTCTGCTGCAATACATGCAGAATCCCACCAACAAGCACGTTCGCGCCGACCTGCTGCGCCTGCTCGAAGGCAAGAAAACGGAGGAAATTCTGATAGATCGACTGGATTATCTCCAAAATTTGAAGAAAGCTAATCCCGGTATCACCGAAGAAGAGCTCAAAAAGAAGGATGATTGGTTAAATGGTGATATTCTCTTCAAAAAATTGGAAGAACTGACCGAGCGGTTCCATCATCTCTCCATTCCAGAAATGGTGGACGGACTGATTTACGAGTGCGACATCCCCGCATTGGCCGACAGCTGGGGCGATGGGGACATCCGTCGGCAGAACCTCTCCACCCTTCGCCAACTGGCCGCCGACTACGACCAGCGCTGCCTACAAATGGGGCTGGGCGCTTCTGTCACGGGCTTCATCTATTTCCTCAACAGCAACGAACCCGACAAGTCGCCCGACAACCACTCTAACACGGTGAAAGTGCTCACCTACCACGGCTCCAAAGGTCTTGAGTGGTCAACGGTTATCTTGAGCAGCCTTAACAACGATGCCTTAGACGATAGTGGGTGTATCAAAAAGTCGTTTATGAGAGTGCTTGAGGTGGACAAGAAAACGACATCCGGAGACCCCTTCCACAAGGACTACTACCTGCACTTTTTCCCCTATACTCTTAAAAACCATTCCTATACGACCAAACCCGCTGAAGGACTTATTGAAAAAATAAAAGGCCTTCCATCTTTATATACTGACATCCATGAGAAGGTGAGAAGCGAAGAGCGTCGGCTGATGTACGTCGGAATGACCCGCGCCAAAGACCGGCTTATCACATTTGGACTAGGAGGAAAACCCAAGGCTGATGGAACACCAAGCTCAACTCAAATCAACGAATTCAACTGGCTGAAAAACATTGGCATAACTGATCCTACTCCTCAAAATGTGTGGAACAATACGCGTTATCCCCACGAATACAAGGAAATTCAAAAACCTACTACCGCTGCCGCTACTTCTGCACCCACAAAGTGGCAGAAGGTGGTGAAAACCACTCATCACACCAGTTTCAAAAAACGTTACCTGTCGCCTAGCAAGATAGAAAAATTCGACGGGCCAAAATACACAAAATTCGAGGTATGGAAAGACGGGAAGCAACGGATATCCACCAATAGTTGGGGCAACGACTATGCCGCCATCGGTTCCTGCATCCACGACTTCTTCGCCGTTTTTACCCCTGGCAAAAACGAATCCAACAAAGAGATGGCCCAGCGTATCATCGACGGCTACGGACTGAAAGACAAACTCACTAACAGCATTGACGACATCATCCAATCGGCTGAGTGGCTGTACGAGCAGTTGCAGCAGCAATTTCCGCAGAAAGTCCAGGACGACGGCGTGAAGAGGGAGGTGCCTTTCCAGCTGACACTTGCCAACGGGCAGACACTGCGTGGTGAGATAGACCTCCTGTGGTTCTACACCGACGGCGACGGCCAGCATTGTGTGCTGGTGGACTACAAGACCTTCCCGGGAGTGGACTACGCCAAACACACGCAAAGCCATTATCCGCAGTTGTCGGCATACGCCCAAGCCCTGCGCGAAGCGGGTATCGACGTAACGGACACGCTCCTCTATTATCCCGTGGGCAAAGTGGTGCATAAGATGCTGTAAGCAGCATAATCTGCATTCACTTTCCTGCAACATCGTTCTGACATCCGGTTCTTACCCAAGTGACAGTCCTTTTGAGGGCTGTCCCTCTTTGCTACTCGCAAATTTCGCACCCCTTCCGTTTTTCGTTATATTTTTGCAGCGTTAAATTATTTATTCACAAAATTAAATTTTATGCCAATTTTAAAATTCAAAAACGGAGAATGGTGCGAGATGACACCAGAAGAAATTAAACAGGAAAAGGAAATGGTGGCACTGAAAAGCCAAGCAGACGAAAAAGCCCGTATGGAACGCCGGCAAGAACTTTCCCAGCTGTATGGTGCCGAAGTCTGGAATGCTTCCAAAGGGGAAGACGGCATGGAGGTTATCTTTGAAGACATGGGCCCCAGAACATTGTACATCGACATCAGCGAAGGCCTGATGACCTGCACGTGGGAAGACTGGAGCAACAACGCTTACAAAAGGATTGACCTGTCTCTCATTGATGCTATCGCCGTGCGGCGCCTGCTGAACTGCGAGAACAATGCCGCCCTGTTTGAGGAGATGAAGAAACGCTTCGGCAGCGAAGACGGCATCAATCAGATCGACAGCTGGCTGACCGAAAACGGGGTGAGTTTCAAGAGGGAAGAAGAGTAGTTTTTTTGTAACTTTGCCGCGTAATTATTAATTTTCAATTTTCAACTTTCAATTTCCATGTCCGGTCTTTCGAAATCCAAATACACCAATTTCCGCAAGTGCGCCAAATGTCTCTGGTTGGGCGCCTATAAGCCTGCAGAACAACAAATTGACGCCTCCACGCAGGCACCGCCGTTTTTCTGCTATTAGCAGAACTATTCACCACACCTCATTATTCTGTACTTTTGCCACATAAAATTATTACAAATTTAAAACCAAAGCAATGACAGAAAAAAACGACAAAGGGCTCAAAAAAGAGCAAGAAATGAATGATTTCAACCAACGGTGTGACGAATACCTGAAATGGCGCAAGCAGAAGGCCGCCGAGTACCTCAAGCAAAAAGAACGTGAAAAGTGCTACCGCTGCGAGGTGGAGTACGACGGTGCCGGATGTGTGTGCTATTTACCCCTCTCTGATGATATTGTGGCTCGCGTGCGCGACCTCAATGCACAAATCGACAGCAATCCTAATCTGAAAACCGATCGCGAACGTTCCCGTGCATACTTTGACGGTATAGAAAAAATAGGAGAAAATATTCAGTATGACTGGGTGGAACAATGGGATGCGATAGATGTTGAGGATTATATTTACCTATATGGTTTTTCTGTTCACACCTTCGACTGGGCAGATGAAAAGAACGGCCGATGTTTTCCTGTATCAGTTGATCTCACAGATGAAGAGTATGTCACTGTATTAGCCCACCTTCTCCACCAACCCGACTGCTCGTTCCATAACTTGGCCTTCCTCGGACCCGAGCTCAAAGCCATCCACGAAAAACTATGTGATGAGATTCATCATAAAGATTTCAGTGAAAATGGGGATGGTACCGCACGTTACTGCGAGAACCACGACTACGCCATCTTGATGACCGAACTGCGTGAAGACGCCCAAAAGTTGTTGAAACAGTTAGAGGAGAAAGGTGAGACGGGCCAATTCGATGATGTTAAAGAGTTTATTGTGTGGTAAAAAATCCCATTATGAAAGAAAAAGATATTAAGGAAGAAAAGTATCGTTCTATCCCGGAAGGTTTGAAAACTGAAATACAGGCACATAAAGAGTGGCTGAAACTTTCAAAAAAACAACAAGAGGATCAAGTATCCTTGAAATTAGACGTTCGAAACAAAGACCTAAGTAACCTCGACTTGAATTATCATCTTGACCATGCAAGGTTGGATGGCTGCAACTTTGACGGCTCGTTGATAGGATCATTAGATGGCGCTTGCTTGGCGTCGTGTTCCTTGAATAACACTTGTTTTAACCAAAGTCTTGAGAACGCCAATCTCGAAGCGGTGAATGGAGAAGAAGCATGTTTTGCAGGCACGAAGTGCACCGGCGCCAATTTCAACAGAGCTACCCTTTGCAAAGCCAATTTCACATGCACCAAACTATCGGGAGCAAAGTTTCAGGAGGCGGATTTAAGAGATGTCGATTTAAGAGGGGCCGATTTGTCAGGTGCTGATTTTTACCTTGCTGACATCAGCGGGGCCAAACTAAGCCTGAATGATATCACTATGGAGCAATTGGGACAATGTCTTTTTACTCCTGAACTGGCGCAAATGATTCTGGCAAAGAATTGTCTGATGACCTGTAAGTCAAATTAATGTTTAAACCAAAATAGTATGGAAAAAGTAATAGTAAGAATTGACGTTGAACTTGAAATCAAAAACGGGAAGGTGATTCTTCCTGCAGGGACAACCCAACCGATGGGATTCAACAATGCTCGCAAATGCTGTAGGAACCTGACAAGCATAGAAATACCAGATTCGGTAACGAAAATTGGGAAAAAAGCCTTTGAAGACTGCTGTAGTTTGACAAACGTAAAAATGCCTTCATCCATCAAAGAGATTGGCAGTTACTCATTCAGTGGCTGCACAAGTCTGTTGAGTATAGAAATTCCAAATTCTGTGATTAAGATAGGAGAAGGTGCTTTTTGCTTATGTACGGAGCTAACGAACATAGTGATACCTGATTCGGTAAAGGAAATAAAGGATAGTACTTTCGCAAGATGTAGCCGTCTGACGAACATAATGATCCCATCGTCGGTGACAAAGATTGGGAACTATTCATTCCGTGAATGCAATAGTCTTAAAAGTATAGATATACCCGAGTCTGTGATTGAAATTGGCAACAGCGCTTTCAGCCATTGCAGTAGCTTGACAAGTATAAAAATACCAGATTCCGTAAAGAAGATTGGATCCTGTGCTTTCGAGGACTGCAGTGGATTGAAGAGCATCGAGTTCTCTAATTCAGTGATGGAACTTGGCGACAATGTTTTTAGTTGCAATACAAATAAAGGTCAGAGAATCCCCCATGGAACTGCTTTACAACAAATCATTGTACCCGCTGGCACCACGGAAAAATTCAAGAAGTTGCTTGACGAGAAACTTCACCATCTGATAGCGGAAAAGTAGAAAAAAAGTATTTTTGCAGCGTCGTTTTCCTCGGAACTTGCTTGATGGGATTCGGCGAGGGGGGGGAGAGAGATGTGGCGAGAGAAGAGTAAAAATAGAAGTTTCCATACGAAAAGAAGTCTTTATAATCAGTTAAATATGAAAAATCCATGGAGTAATTTAATGAATTCACCACAGCCTCACATCGCGAACTGTGATGTTGCTGCTTTTAACAACATGCCTGTCGAGTTAAAAAAAAGTTTAAAACTTGAGTTGTTTCCCGAACCTTTTATAGGCAATCCTGATGCTAAAATATACCTCTTGAACGGTAATCCCGGATTCCACGAAAAAGACATAGAGTTTTTGAAATCTACAAAATATCTCGAAGCGCTACAAACCACACTTGAATTAAAGGCAAAGTCTTTTCTGTATTTAGACTCAGACACCTGTACTTTTAATAACATTATGCATCCTGGATATGAATGGTGGACACGGCATTTGAAGCAACTTACCATATCTAAAAAACGCCCCGATGTTTTTAATATTGAGTACTTTCCTTATCATTCTGAAAACATGAATGATTTAAAACAACATTGGATAAAGAAGGAAGGAAAACTTGATTCTGATGCTTTCACGAACGAGCTTATTAATAAAGCAATGACTGCTGATAAAATCATCGTGGTTATGCGCCTACGTGATTACTGGTACAAAAGAATTCCTAATTTGGAAACTTATTCAAATCTCATCGTTTTGAATAACCCACAATCTGTTTATATAACAGAAAATAATGTCAAAGTCTTCTTTGAAGATGTAAAAAAGAGCAATGATAATTGGAATAAAATCAAAAATAATGTCTAGTATTTCACTGTGGCTGAGATACAGCCTTGAAAATTTCGGGGAAATCGGATATTTTAAGAAGAAAAATTTGGGGGAATTAAAATTTGTTATATCTTTTTAGTTGATTTTCAATTAGTTGAATCTTGAATCAAATTTTCAAACGCAAATTGTATGACAATGTAGTGATGTTTTTACGTTCGGAAGGCATTCATGTATTTTAAATTTTACGCTCATGATACTTTTATAATGAAAACATTTTCCGTTAAATAGTATTTTGTTTCGTAATTAATTTATTTTTAATATTTTTGCAGTCGTAAAAAAATATTTCATGAAATCTGCAATATTCAAACGTAAAGCATACGATAAACTCCTTGCATGGAAATCCGATAGTGGAAAAGTAGAATAAAAACAGAAATTTTGCCGCGTCGTTTTCCTCGGAACTTGTTTAATAAGCTTCCGTGAGAAAAAAAGAAAAAAAGGCAGCGTAAAAAAAGAAGTCCATAAATAGGTATATATGAACAAACCTTTACAAGTTCTGTTTTGGAACATTATGTCATGGGGATTAGATCCTGCAGTGGCAAGTGTTTTCCACGGAATTCAAAAAAAACAGGCAAACAATCAGAATATCCCATATCAATTCCCTGAACCATGGAATGGCGATATCGAAAATGCTCCACTTATTTTCGTGGGATTGAATCCATCATTTACCCCCGATGAAGTATTTCCTTGTGATGATTCTCAAGAAAAAAGCCCATGGTGGACAACACAGAATGCAGCTAATTCCATCAAAATCAATGGTATTTCTTTGAACAAACAAAGAATTGAAGATTTTTTTGAGAATCGTTTTTTCACAGCTAAATATTCTTCTGGAAAAGAATATATCAATAAAAAATTGGGAGTATTACTACACAATGGACGATATGGCAATCCTGTAAGATATCTGAAATTTCTTGAGAAAGTGATGCAGTTTGAATTGAAAAATCTCAATGCTACAATGGGTAAAGATTGTGCATTACTTGAAATTTTCCCCTGTAAAAGCAAGAGATGTGAAGGACTGAATAAAAAAATTATCAATAACAACGGATATAGCGAAAACATTGTTAATAACTTTGTAAACACCCATTTCAAGAAATTGCTGGATTATTTATTAAATGGGAAAATAGGAACAAGAACATTCGTGGTACTAGGGAGAATGAGTGCAGAAGCTTTTTATAACATTATCAAAAATATTGATAGTGCTTCCGCTAAACCTTCTCCAGATTTTGCTTCTGATTTTGATATTGTATGGAGAAACAGACGTTTAGAAACCCTTAAAGCATCAATTTTTGGCAAACAAATAAAGGTTGTGCTTTCGTATCATTCATCTGCACACAATTTTAGTTTTGGTAAATACGTAAATAATCGCCAACCCTAAAATTTCGGGGATTTGAATTTTCATATCTTTGCAATTGGTTTCCAGACAGATATAAAATAGACATCTAATCACAAAAACAATCCACAACTTAAAGTTTCCATGCTTTAATAATCATCCACAAATCAAAAAAATCAACCCATCATGCCCGGTCTTTCAAAATCCAAATACACCAATTTCCGCAAGTGCGCCAAATGTCTCTGGTTGGGCGCCTATAAACCTGCAGAACAACAAATTGACGACTCCACGCAGAGCCGCTTTGCTGCCGGAACCAGCGTGGGCGACCTCGCCAGGGGATTGTTCGGCCCCTACACCGATGTCACCACCCAGACTGAAAACGGCTACCTCGACATCAAGGCGATGTTAGAGCGCACGCAACAGTGTCTCTATGACGGCACCGAGAACATCTGCGAGGCTGCCTTCTCGTACAACGGCTGTTACTGCGCGGTGGATATCCTCCGCAAAAGCGACAACGGCTACGCCATCTACGAGGTGAAAAGCAGCACCTCGGCCGACAAGGAGGTGTATGCGCAGGATGTGGCCTTCCAGAAATGGGTGCTCACCCAGTGTGGCGTCAAAGTCACCGGCACTTACCTCGTGTGCATCAACAACCAGTATGTTCGCCATGGAGCCGTCGATATCCATCAGCTGTTCAGCATTAACGACATCTCCAATGCGGTGGAGGTGGAATACCCGCAGGTGGCCGACAACTGCATGAAGGCCAAAGCTGTGCTGGATAATCCCGTGGAACCGGCCGTGCCCATCGGGGCGCACTGCCACGAGCCCTACGGCTGCGGATTTATGAGCTACTGTATGCGCCAATGCGGGTTCCCCGACAACGAGCCCACCGTTTTCGATCTCTACAGGAGTTCGTTTGACAAGCAGCTGGAACATGTACATAACGGCATCGTCACGTTTCCCGATGTGGTCAAATCCGGCATCAAGCTTACGCCTATGCAGAAGATGCAGGTGGACTGCACGTTGCATGGTACCACACATATCGACAAAGCCGCATTGCGCGAATTCTTGGCCACGTTGACTTTCCCGATTTACCATCTGGATTTCGAGACAATGCAGCCCATTGTTCCGCCCTTCGACGGCACACACCCCTACCAGCAGATTCCGTTCCAATACTCGTTGCACATCGAACACGCCGATGGCCGTCTGGAGCACCGCGAGTTTTTGGGCGATTCGGTGAACGACCCGCAGCGGGCGTTGGCCGAACAGCTCTGCAGCGACATCCCCCAAAACGCTTGTGTGACCGCATACAACAAGAAATTCGAATGCGGCCGTCTCAGCGAGTTGGCGGAGATCTTTCCAGATTTAAGTGCTCACCTGTTGAACATCAGCAGCCATATCATCGACCTGCTGACACCCTTCCAGAAGGGATACTGCTACTATCCGGCCATGGGTGGCGGATTCTCTATCAAGGCGGTGTTACCTGCCCTCTTCCCCGACGATCCCGAACTCGACTATCACAACCTGGAGGGTTCCGTACACAACGGCGGCGAGGCGATGGACATCTACCCGCGCATCGCCACCATGTTGCCCGCCGAGCAGGCAGCGGCCCGCGAGTCGCTGCTCCGCTACTGCGAGCTCGACACCTTCGCGATGGTGAAGGTACTGGAAAAACTGAGGGAGCTGGCGGGATTGTGAGTCGGATTTTTTAAATCTACCGCTTTCATAAAAGCCGTTCCTGCAAGAAGGTTTATTTGGTGAAAGACCCATCCTTATACAGTTTGCGGGAGCGGCTTGTTTTTGTGGGGTGGGCGACTCTAATTAGCCGCGAGATGAAGGAGGGAAGCGGCTAATACAGCATTCCGAAAAGCCACAGCGGAATTTTGTTTCCGTGTCCAATTTCCATATTGTCGCTGACCACGAAACTTCCTTCTATGTCCTTGATTTGTGAAAACCCTTTGCCCCTTCCCCCCACTTCAAAAAGCCATCTGTTGTCGGCAACAAGGTCGCCTCGGTTGGGCGCCGACAGCTGGTGCGACACACCGAGTTGTGAGGCCAGATAGGTTTCACGCATGGTGCCCGTATCTGCCATAGCGTTCAGACAATACATCAAGTTGGTGTTGTGGAAAAGGATCTTTTCGGGCTTGGTCAGCATAGTCATCCCTTCAGTTTGAACATAAAGTCGTCTGATAAGGGCCGCTTTGTCCATCAAATCAAGCAGTTTCAGCACATTATTGCGCGATGACTGCAACGTATTGCAAAGAGATGAAATATTTAGCATATAAGGGGACTGCCCGGCCAGCACAGCCATCAGCGGTTTGGCTTTATACACAGAGGCATACTCCACTTCGCTCACCGACGGAATTTCGCTCATTACGATAGTGTTGATCACCTGCTGCAGGCGGTCATCGAAGCCATCTCCTTCTTCCCTGTAAAATGGATAGTAGCCAGTCCTGATATATTTGTCGAAGTACTTCAGCACTTTCACGTCTGCGGCAATCCGTGAAGCCTCTGCAAAATGGTTGTCCAAAATAGTTTCCAAAGGGATGACGGGCAGAGCAGCCACATTTTCCAGCTGAAGATATTCTCTGAAAGAAAGTCCCTCTAAGGTGTAAGGGCGGTGGCGGCGCGACAGGTCAGCCACCAACGATTCTTCCAGTTTCAGCATAGAGGAACCCGTCACCACGATGTGCAGTTGCGGGTAGGAGTCGTAGATATTTTTAACCTCCTGTTGCCATCCCCTATATTTGTGTACTTCATCCAAAAAAAGATGGGTGCCGCCGTGGGTATAGTGGTATTCCGCCAAATCGAGGAGGGTATGGTTGGCAAACCAGAGGTGGTCCAAGGTCACATACAGCGCCTTCTCTTTATCCGGAAATGTTCTATTGATATGCTGCAAAAGCATGGTGGTTTTTCCAACACCTTTGGCTCCTTTAATGACGATTAAGCGGTTATCCCAGTTGATTTTATCGTACAAATATCGGGTGAATTTTAAATCTGTTCCCGCCAGCAAGCGACCGTATGTTTTGTATAAACTATCCATCTCTTTTGTTGTTTTAACCGAGGTGCAAAAGTACAAAATTTTACTTTACAAACACAAAAATAGTAATAAAATTTTACTTTGTAAAGTAAAAAATTCTATTGGGTTATTTTCACCAGCCACTTCACAGCTCACCATTCCGCCGTGATCGCAGTGAACGGCGGAATCTCAAAAGTTTCAATTTTCATCTCTCAATTTTCATTTTATTTCGTATCTTTGCTGCTCCATTTTCCCTCGACTCTGTTTAATGGACTTCGGCAGAGGGAGGGGGATAGAAGTGTGATAAGGAAGTCCACTGAATTGCATATGAATACCAAAGACGAAAACATTTTATTTAATAAGTTTTGTGAGTTATACAATTTAACTAATGACTCTAATGAACCATTTACTTTTTGGATGGCAGTTCAATGTGACCGAGGTGAAAAGTTTATTTCAAAAAGGTTTAATTCAAACAAATCCAAAAGTTATGCTAGTGTTGGAATTGTTTCATTTGGTTGTCGCCAAAATACACGGCTCATATGCTTTAACTTTAGCCCAAATGTTTTTGATAAAATTGAATTTGTTATTGGTGAACCCACACCTGATAATATTAAAACATATATTGAAAGAGCATCAAAAAAAGGGTACTCCTTGACAGAAACCCAAATTAGGGATTTCATAGCCAAAATAAAAAGTAAAGATGAGTTTTCAAAATGGATATACCAAACAAACATAGCTGATCCGAACCTTATAACAATTATACATAAAAAATATGTGGAATTTTTTGCATTCGTCAAGGAGTATGACAAGACAAATAATACAAAATTTTATGATATTTTGAAAATTGGATCTGATAAATTTAAAGACAATCTTGACAAACATAACAAGAAGTATAGAGATCCTGAGGTAATAGAAGATAATGGTGAGCTTGGCAGTGACAAGGATAGTAATCAGGACACGACCGATGTTGATGATGACGATGATGTTAAAATGCATTCCCATCCCCTCAACCTCATCCTCTACGGCCCTCCAGGCACAGGAAAAACATACAATACCCTTTTCAAAGCATTGGAAATAATAGAAGGTAAGACAAAAGAAGATTTGGAGAATGAAATAGAAGTTCAAGATGCAAAGAAAAAGTCGGATCCTGATAAAGAAAAAAGTGGGTACCAAGTTTTAAAAGATAGGTACGACCACTATGTGGAAACTGGCCAAATCGTCTTCACTACCTTCCACCAGTCGATGAGCTACGAGGATTTCATTGAGGGGATAAAGCCCAATGTAGAGGGTGATGAAATGACTTACGAGGTACAAGACGGTATTTTTAAAAAGCTTTGTAAATCAGCCTCAAATGAATATTATGATGTAGATTTTGACAAATGTTATAATGATTTCGTTTCTAAGTTAGGTGGACGATTAAAATTAAAAAGTTCAGGTGGAAAAGAGTTTTATGTGGATTTGAACTCAAAAGGTAACTTGAATTTATATACAACATCCAAGCAGAATTTTAATGGGGTCTTAACGAAAGAGAAAATTAAACAGACACTCCTAGGAAAAGAAGACTATTGGAAAGGATATATGATGGGGGTTATAAATCATTTGAAAAAAAAATATGGGCTGAAAGATCCACAAAAAGTAGATGAACAAAGAAATTACGTCCTAATTATCGACGAGATCAACCGCGGTAATGTGGCACAAATTTTCGGAGAACTGATTACGCTGATTGAGCCAAGCAAGCGCTTGGGTAATAGTGAGAAAATGAAAGCCATTTTGCCCTATTCCTCAGCACAAAAGGGAGAGCCTGAGTATTTCGGCGTCCCCAACAACCTCTACATCATCGGCACGATGAACACCGCCGACCGCAGCGTGGAAGCACTGGACACCGCCCTCCGCCGCCGCTTCTCCTTCGAGGAGATGATGCCCGACAAGACACTCCTTGCGGGTAAAACCGTGTGCGGGGTTGATCTTGGGCAACTCTTAGAAACCATCAACAAGCGTATCGTGGCCCTTAAAGATCGTGAACACCAAATAGGACACAGTTACTTTATGGGCTGTCCAGATGATGAAGCAAAAGCAAAGACTTGGCTCACCGGCATATTCCAAGACAAAATCATACCACTGCTACAAGAGTATTTCTATGGCGACTATAAGAAGATATATTATGTGCTTGGGCCAGGATTTGTAGAGAAAAAAAAGGGAAAAACTATTTTTGCCGTAGATGTCACAAATGATGAATACGACTTTGATATTCCCGAAGAAAAATACGAGATTAAAACGGAGTCTTTTGACATACAAAAAGCCATTGAGGATTTAAAAGTTCAATCTTAATGAAGGGCTTGCGAATGTTGTATTTTTTCAATAAATAAAGCGTGATGCCTGTCAAAAAGCCGATATATGTTTGGGAACATCAGTTTCTGCCGATAGACAACGAGAATTTCACCGAGCGTCACTTCAAATTGCTGGTGAGTTATATCGAACGGCAGAACAGGAAACTATCATACATGTTCGACACTTCTTGCAGAAGTGGCAAAGATGGCATATTGTTCAAGCAGTATGTGGGTGTGATTACCGTAAAAGACCTCACCATTTATGTGCTGCCCAAAGCCGACAAGGATGCCAAGGAAGAGTCAGAGGGCGATGAGAAAAAGAAGAACGAAAAGCTTTGGCAAGATCGTCTCACCTTTATGCTCTCGCAGGTGTATAAGCTCAATGTTCAGACCACTGCTCCTGCCAATCTGAAATGGCGTCCCAATGTGCTGCTCAATATCTTCCTCAAGAAGTTCCTCGATGAGGTGGCGGTGCTGCTCAACCGCGGGCTCATTAAAACCTATCGCAAAACCGATGGTAACCGTACTGCCCTGAAAGGCAAACTGCTGTTCAACAAACAGATTGCCGTCAACTGCGTGCATCAGGAACGTTTCTACGTGCGCTACACCACCTACGACTACAACCACATCCTCAATCGCATCATACGGCAGGCTTTGCTGGCTATTTGCGACATCACCAATAGCTCCGACATCAAGGGACGGGCAACTTCCACCCTGTTCAACTTTCCCGAGCTGGATGAAATCGCCGTCACACCTGAACTCTTCTCCCGCTTCATCTTCGACCGCAAAAGCGAAGACTATCGCAATGTCATCAAGCTGGCAGAGATGATTCTGATCAACTACTCACCCGACCTGCACCACGGCAACAACCACGTCTGGACCCTGATGTTCGACATGAATAAGCTGTGGGAAGAGTTCGTTTATGTTACGTTGAGACGAAAACTGACGACGCATGATTGTAAAGTAGAAGAGCAAGATTCAAGGGCTTTTTGGAGACGAACACAAGTCGGAGCCAGAGCTAAAACTGTAAGGGCTGATATCGTGATTTCTAAAGGTGAGGAA
The DNA here is from genome assembly GCA_017525245.1 of Bacteroidales bacterium. Classification (GTDB taxonomy): domain Bacteria; phylum Bacteroidota; class Bacteroidia; order Bacteroidales; family WCHB1-69; genus F23-D06. Next base: position 23,816 of record JAFXTE010000022.1, read on the forward strand.
CGGTTCGTTCTGGATACTAAATGGAAAACCCCATACGACAAGGACTCAAGCGGCAAGCCGTCTATTTCGGATGCTGATTTACACCAGATGTATGTATATAGCCACATCTATAAACACGATGATGATATCAGCAAAAATGTGAAAAGAGTTGCCTTGCTTTACCCAAGGTGTAATGATGAACCCGACATTACGGGCTATTTTGAGGACAAAGACAATAAGGTTGGTTGCGATATGTTATTTTTGCCACAAAAAGAGGGTGGCAGTCAAGGAGATGTCAACGAGAAAGAGTATGTACATTGGCGAGATCAAATCGCCAAGAAAATAGAGACGTGGATTAACGTTAATACCAAACAAATCAACGAATCAACAATTAAACAATCCCTATTGGGATGAGAACGCTTGCTCCTCACCTGTGTTCTGCCTCTCGAACGCTCTGTCCGTTCTTCCGCGGCATACCCGCCGTCAGGTGCTATCTTCCTGTCAGCGTGCCGCGGTGGGCGGTTAGGCGCATCCCCACCTCAGACTGCGCTTCACTGCGTTACGCTTGTCTGAGGTTACTGAGAGTGCGCCCCTTCGGGGCGCGGTGAGAGTCGTGGCATTCCCTTCAGGAAACAATGTCAAGCGATACAGGTTCAACCCACCGCCGCCTTGTAAATTCCGGCGTATAGAAATCGGGCAGCGTGAGCGTGAAGAACGGCGAACTGTCCGAAGATGAGCGCAACGCAGTGAAGCTCATCAAGTTTTTCGCCGTTTAGCGAACGCTACCCGATTTTAGCCGGAATTTGCACAGCGGCAAAGCGCATTTCTTTTGTCTCTTTTCTATTCTTATGATATAAACAAGGGTTTTGAAAAATTTTTTTCAAAAGGCGATTGCCGCACGTAGGAGCGAACGTATTTCTCGTCTCTTTTGATCACTGCGAACATACGACTCACCAGTTTTGCTCTTATTATGTTCA
>JAFXTE010000023.1 GCA_017525245.1 Bacteroidales bacterium
AGATATAGTCGCGGGTCTGGATGGTCACGTCCATGCGGCCGCGGCTCGTGTGACGCTCCACCTGCACATACAACCCCATCAGCTTGAAGATGACCGACAACGTGTTCTGGAAATAGATTTCCAGCTTCCCCATCACCTGGTAGTCGCCGTCGGCGAACAATGCTTGCAGACGAGTCATGAAGCCTTCTATGTCGCCGCGCTCCACCTCTCTGACGAAATTGTTGATGGTGAACGAGCCGTTCATACCGCCAGCAAAGTAGTAGGTGGCCAAAAACTGAGCGAAGCCCCGCTCCACTTCCTCATTAGGGAATCCGAGATGATAGCTTTGGAAACGCTCATTGTATTCCTTGATAGTGAGATAACCGCTTTGGAACAGCAACGGAATGGGGTTGCTGTACATCATATCGACGCTGTCCATCGTGCGCACATCTACTTCCTCGGTGGTAAGCCGGTCGAGCGGGTAGTCGGTTTGCTGTAGAACTTCCACCAGGAACGTGGGCGTGCCCGTGGCGAACCAAAAGTCGCGAAAATCCTTGCTGTCGAGCGCGTTCAACAGACTGAACGGATTATACATTCCGACAGACTGCTTACTGAAATGATAACCGTCGTAGCTTTTCTTGAGACGTTGGTAACACTCGTCTTTTGTGATGGCATTAGCATCCGCCATCAAAGACACCTCCTCGTCAAAATTTCTATGGATTTCCTCTTCTGACACACCGCATATTTCAGAGAATCTGTCGTCCAGCGTAATGTCTTTCAAGTTATTCAAATCGCTGAAGATGCTCACCTTCGAGAACTTGGTCACCCCGGTGAAGAAGGCGAACCGGATGTGGGAGTCCATGGTCTTTTCCACCCCGTAAAACGATTTCAGAATTTTGCGGTATTCATTCTGCAGTTCCGTGTTACCGATGGTCTCCAACAATGGTTTGTCGTACTCGTCCACGAGAACGACCACCTTTTGGCCCGTCTGCTCGTACGCGCGCGAAATAAGCTCTTTGAATCGGTCGGAAAGCGAAAGGCTTGCCTTGTCAATACCAAACCGTTGCTCTAACTTAAGGAGCTGGTAGTCTATGGTCGAGTTAAGTCCTTCCAGATTGGTGTACAACCCGGTGTTGAAGTCGAAATGGAAAATGGGATACTCCTTCCATTCCTTCTCCAGCCCAGCCATCGCCAATCCGTCAAACAGTTCCTTCTTGCCCTGAAAGTAGGCCTTCAGGGTGGAGAGCAGCAGGCTCTTGCCGAACCGGCGGGGACGGCTGAGGAAGTAGCAAGAGCCTTCTGAGACAAGCTTATATACCAACTGGGTTTTGTCAACATAGGCGTAGCCTTCCGTGCGAATCTTCTCGAATGTCTGTATGCCGATAGGGTATTTCATAACGGATGATTTTTCGGCGGCAAAGATAGACAAAATTCACGAAACCTCATAAATCACCTTCCAGGTCACGTTGCCATTGGTGTAAAAGATCTTCTTCCCTTCCCATTCCATCTCTATGGCAAAGCCACCGTATTTTTCATTCAACTGTAATATACTTCGCATCCACAAAATCGGTCATCCAAACGCCGTTACGGCTTACGAGAAACTTGATTCCATCATCGCTCATCCTACGGGCGTCGATTTCCAAAACAGTGGGTTCTCCATGCCGTTTGCCCACTTTAATTGCTTCTTCAACATTTGCAGACAGATGGACATATAATCGGCTCTTTTTCAGGATGCCCTGCTGTTGTATAGATTCAACAAAACGCTTGGCTGTTCCGTGATACAGGACAGGAGGCGGAACAGCTTCCGGCAGTTCAACATCCACATTTACGCTGTGTCCGTACCTTGCCCGCACAAGAAGTTGTTGTTCATCGAAGAATTCGAAGCGGCCCTTGTCATCCGTGGCCACTATTTCACACAGTTCTTCCTTTGCAAACCCATGATTGGTCACTAAATCATTCACATCCCGATATCCATGCTCCAAAAAGGCATACGTCTTGTCATGCCTCAGGAGAAACGCAAGGGTTCTGGATCTTTCTTCGATATAATTTTCATCCTCGTTTTCCATAATATATCCTTTTCTCTGATCTTCAGTGTTAAAACTGTCCCCGCAGCTCCTGTGACACCACGTCGAAGACATATTCTTCGTTTCCCTGGTTGAAGTGGTACTCGTTCTTTGTTGCATCAAACCGGCCTTGGGTGAGGATATGGTCGGGGACGGAGGAGAACATCCTGTCTTTCTTCCACAAAAGCAACCGATAGGAGCCGTTCGCAACGCTGTCAACCCGGACAATGGAATCGCCCGTTTCAAACTCCGCCAGCAGCCAACCGGGTTCCGGCAGATGCTTCGCCAACGCAGGGTTGAATTCCAACTGTCTGTAGCGGAACTTGTTGCCGTCCCATGTAAAGCGGTGGTAAAAGTCCGTCATGAACTCTCCCCCAACCGGTCCCCTCAGATTGGCAAATTGGGGCATATAGAAATCCTTTCCCGTCAGTTCAAAGAAAAAATTGTCTGACCAGCCGCCTTCCAAATAGAGTGACGGCGGTTCAGGGCTACAATAAGCGGAGAGATTGTCTGAAAAGCCCGCCGCTTTGTTGTGAAGTTCGGGAATGCACTCGAAGATGTCGGCAGGTTGTAGAGTACCTGTCTTGTCCATCGTAAACGCATCAACACCAATATCGTATGACCATCCGCCCTCTCGAAAGAAGTACTCCACGAGAAAGACAGCTCCATCCGAAGATTCCAGCTGATACAATTTCCTCGGTTCCCGGTAATAGTCCTCCATAAACACCGCACGGAACTCCTCATTTTGCTTGGTTTGATAGAGGGTATGGAAGCTTATTGTACTACCGAGATCCCCATCCTCCCAGCTATAGATTTTCACTTTCCCATCCGGCGACGTAAGAAGCGATATCCGCAGTTTGTCCAATTTCGCAGACAAGTCCGCATCGAAAGTGGTTTCATCGTGCTGCAGCCTCTCAACGAAGTTTACCAGCTCTTTGGCGTACGCTTTTCTCTCGGGGGAATCGTCCTCGAAGATGAAGAAGTATTTTGTGGGGTCAGAAGATTCTTCGGTACGTTCGTTTACATTTCCCAGGTCTGAATCCAGAAGTTCCACCTTGCTGAAGTCCATTCTCACGGGTGTCACGTTTTGCCATCCGCCCATGGGGAAGAAGAGGGTGCCGGTGACGCGGATGCGTTTGTGGGCATACTTGGCCGCAAAATCTTTATAGGAAAAAGATTCAAACACCTCCCAATCCGGCACAATCATAAACTCGGACTGCAGTGTTGTGCCTGCGTAATCTTTCAGGGCCTCAATACCTTCTTTGTCAAGATATTGAGTCATGTCTATTTTCTTGTCCGTCTTGAGGATGAAGGCAATCATAGAGCCCTCACCGGTCTCGCGGTAGCGATCCACTTCCTGCATTTTGTCACCATAATTGGTGACAAGGTAGAGGTGGAGGGTGCCTTCGATGGTGGGTTGGGATAATGTGGATTGTGCGCCTATGGTGCCAATGCATCCTATGAGCAAAAGAAAACCTGACATTGCTGTAATGATGACGGATAGCGCACGCTTTGTCCGTTTTTGACGGAGAGTACCGGCTTGGTTTCTGAATATCTTCATTGTTTTAGCTCTAAAATATTTGCAAAAGTAGCATTTATCTTGATATTTGTTTTGCCACAGAGAGGATTATTGTATGAAATAGTGGGGTTGGCGTATAAAGTAATGGAAAACTATCCTGCTGCCCAAACATACCGTGTGGCGCGGGCATTGCCGTGTTGCGAGAGAAGGTGATAGCGACACAACTTTTCTATCAATGTGCGGACCTGCTTTTGGGACAGAGTGCCGTCAAAAACCTCAACAAATTCGCCCATTGCTGCCTCACCGTTGCGCTTTATAACATAATACACGCGTGTCAGCACCACAGGCTCTACGTCCTGAGCCAAAATACGAATTATTATCAATTGGGCGAGATTCCTTACCGCAAATATTAAAAAAAAGCCAACTAAAGCTATATCTAATTGATTTTCAGTGGGCTGATTTTAACGGCAAATTCTTTTCAAATATTGGGATAAAGTTGTTCACCATCAATCCGGCACCAGCATGAACTCCGACTGCATCACAGTGCCTTCGATGTCCACGAGTGCCTGTAGCTCGTCGCGGTCGAGGAAGGGCGACACATCGACGGGGGTGTCGGTCTTGAGGACGAAAGCGAGGTACTCGCCGTCGCCCGCGGCCAGTCGGTAGGCAGTTGGTTGACTCTCTTAATGCTATTTATTCCTTAAACAAGTCTTCCAACAAAACCTCGCTATGGACGATGCCAGAATGCGCACCGTTGGCTACGCCAAAAGTTGTGACGAAGGTGTGTACCAACGATTTCTTGCTATGGGTCTTTTCGCGGAACAGTTCCATCCTGTCGCGGAGTTTTTTCTCATAATCTGCCGTGATTCGGTATTCCCCTTGGCTGAATTTCATTTCACAAAGGTGGATGATTCTGTCGGCCCGCTCTATGATAAGGTCGATTTGACTGCCTTTGGTTTCTTTTTGTCGGTCGGCCTTGTCGAACCAAGCGGAAACCTCGGTTGCCACTCCGCCTATGCTTAACGCTTGGCGTATTTGTGGGATATGCATCAGGCAAAGCAGCTCAAAGGCCAGCCCTTGCCACGACTCAACGCTGTGCAAACTTTTTTCCGCATTTTTGAACCTGCAAAATACGACTTTTTCAAGTGGGCTCAATATGTATTCTCAGATCTGCCGAATGTATTTTGGCTCCACAAAATCGGTCATCCAAACGCCGTTACGGCTTACGAGAAACCTAATTCCATCCTCGCTCATCCTACGGGCATCGATTTCCAAAACAGTGGGTTCTCCGTGTCGTTTGCCCACTTTAATGGCTTCTTCCACAGTTGCGGACAGATGGACATATAATCGGCTCATCTTCAGAATGCCCTGCTGTTGAATGGATTCAACAAAACGTTTTGCTGTTCCGTGATACAGGACTGCAGGCGGAACTGCTTCAGGCAGTTCAACATCAACCTTCACGCTGTGCCCGTATCTTGCCCGCACAAGAAGTTGTTGTTCGTTGAAGAATTCAAAACGGCCCTTGTCATCCGTGGCCACTAACTCACGCAATTCTTCCTTTGTAAACCCATGATTAGCCACTAAATCATTCACATCCCGATATCCGTGCTCCAAAAAGGCATACGTCTTGTCATGCCTCAGGAGAAATGCAAGAGTTTTGGATCTTTCTTCGATATAATTTTTATCCTCGTTTTCCATATCATATCTTTTTATCTGATCTTTAGTGTCAAAACTGTCAACGCAGCGAGAATGAGCGTGACGATGCAAAAACGCAGCACAATTTTCACCTCGTGATGCTTTTCATTACTCCCTTTGAAAATAACCGCGCATTGGGGATCCCTTCTCCGCACATCATCCATAGAGGTGCGGAAATGGTCGTGAATGGGGGTAGCTTTCCAGATTCGCCCACAACGTCCGTGTTTTTTACAATACTTGTAATACCTCGTTTGCAGAATCACCGAAACGCTCTCCATCAGGAAAACGCCGCAAAGGAGTGGCATCATCAGTTCCTTGTGGATGACCATCGCGCACACCCCGATGATGCCGCCGATAGTCAGGCTGCCCGTGTCTCCGAGAAACACCTGTGCGGGAAATCCGTTCCACCACAGGTAGCCTACCAGCGCCCCGACAAACGAGGCGAGGAAGACCACAAGTTCTTCGGACCCGGGAATATACATCACATCGAAATATTGCGCCCATACAACACTGCCGCTCATATAGGCCAGCAAAAGCAATGTTATGGCGATGATGGCAGAATTGCCCGCGCACATGCCATCCATTCCGTCGTTGAGGTTGGCTCCGTTGCTCAACGCCGCCACCACAAAGGCAGTCAGCAGCACGAAGAAGATCCATCCTGCGCGGTACATGTTCTTCTCTCCAAGCCACGAAAAAAGGTCGGCGTAGTTGAAATTGTGGTGCTTCACGAACGGGATGGTAGTTTGGGTCGATTTGATTTCCGGACTCTTTTCCACCACCACGGTATTGTCCACGATGCGGCTGCTCACCACCTCGTTCATCGTCACGGCGGGACTGAAGCGGAGGGTCAGTCCGACGATCAGCCCGAGGGTCACCTGTCCGGCGATCTTCAGCCATCCGTTCAATCCGTCCTTGTTTTTGCGGAAAGTCTTGATGAAGTCATCCGCGAAACCGAGTGCGCCCATCAGCACGGTGGTTGCCAAAAGCAGGATCATGTAGATGTTCGACAGCTTGCCCAACAGCAGACAGGGTACAAGAATAGCTGCAATGACGATGAGCCCGCCCATCGTCGGGACATCTTTTTTGTCCTTGCCCGCCGGATCGATTTTTTCATCGCGCTGCGTCTCGCTGATGTGGTGGCGTTTCATCCAGCGGATGAACCACTTCCCGAACCAGATGCTGATGCACAGCGCCAGCACCCCGGCGATGATGGCGCGGAAGGAGATGTAGGTGAACAGGCGCGCACCGGGAAAATGGCGGAAATGGGTGAAAAGGGAATAGAGCATGGTTAACGTTTTTTATGCTTGACGATGACTGATTGAAAACGGCGGCAAAAATAGTGATTATTTCTAATCGGCTTTTGTTGTGAGCCGACTCTCTGTATTAAGTAGGCAATTTGATATATAAAATAAGTGAATTAACAAGTACTTTAGAGGACAATTTTCAAGATTAACAAATAGCGATGGCCGTGAACGTCAAAGCGTCTCCTTTGCCTGTGCCGTTGTCGTAATTAGTTCTGTTTCGAAGTATTGTTCTTGGAACTTTACCAGTTCCATGATTTCTTCACAAGTGAAACTCTTCTCTAAAGGACAAACCACCCACTTGTCTTCTACGTCATTCTTTCTGTGGATGATGGCCACAACTTTTCCTGTAAAAGCCTCAACTGGCTCGTCCACACCTAAGATGTATGCATCCTGTTCTTCGCCATCGGGAGCCAAAATCCCTTTTACATACCCATAGTTAACAGGATAGCGCAGGTTCTTATGCGTAGGATGGCAACTTCCCAGAGGTCTGTCAACGGTTACGGTTAGTATTTTTCCGAGGATGTCTGATTCCATTGTTCAATGAATTATAGAGGTTATTGCAATAATCGAGTAGTTGTCAATGCTGGTTTATGTTGTCAACAGTTCCCTTCAACAGAAATTTCTCACCGCTCCAGACGTATTTCCAATAACGGTTTGTCAAATATGGCGAACATCCACTTTCAAGCCTCTCTCTTAGTCTGAACTCTCGGATATAAATCGCGGATTCTTTCTTGTCAAAATAGACCAGGGATTTCAAATCCACATCATTATCTGTTTTGTAACATTCACCAACAACCGTAAATAGACTTTGTTCGTTTCCTAAACCATCCGACTCTGGGTGTTCTTTTTCAAAAACGAACGCTGGATGAAGACCAATGCTGTCCAACTCGTAGGCGCACAACCTGTAACTGTCCCCGCTGCCCGTATATCCATTGTATCCCCAGACAAAATACAGTGTGGAATAACCTGTATAAAAAGTGTAAATGGTGTCAGGCCGTAAGCAATAGTAGCAATCCTCGGCCCGTTTGGGTTCATCTGCCTTGTGTACTTTGCCATTCATCCTGTAATAGGCCAACATCATAGGCATCTCATGCGCTGAATGAGGGAATAATCCATAACATCGTATATTTCCATCATCGGAAGTGACAGGTGGAAAAATATCGCAAAAAAATTTTTCATTACCGAAAAGTGAATCGAACGGGTAATCCATTGATGAAGGATCGGACAGGAGTATTTTTTCAAAATCCTCATACGAACAATTGGGCACAAGATGCACCAATTTCCATTCCACTTCTTCCATAGAATAGAATGTGATTTCCGTGGAATCGCTGGCACCGTAGTGAACCCACACGCTCTTTTGAGGGAATTTTTGTTCGAACTCGGGCATGTTTTCACAGCCGCCTGGTTGTTTGGGTTTGTTTTGGCAGGAAAACAGCATCGCAACTGCAATGACAATAAAGGCAAAGAAGCATTTTCTTTGTTTGATTACATCTTTTCCCATGTTTTTTCGTTTTATTTTAAACAATTAATAACTGATTCTCAAACTGCTGCACAAAGTATTATTTCAGAAATATGCTTTTGCTGTGCATTAATCTTGGACTTGAAGTAAAGAAACTTAAAGGAAAGAAAAGGAAAGGCCAAATAAACATCCCCCTCTTGTTGCCAAAAGGGAGATGTTAATAGATTTTGCTTGTATGAGAGATGTCTCTCACAATCAACCACCAAAGCCAGTACAATTACAATAATCGTCAACAATTGTGTTTTGGGGTTCTTGATTTTGAGCAACTAACTCATTCAAACGATCTAACGTCGCTTTTGAAATTTCAAACTTTTCCATAATGATTAGGTTTTAATTTGTTGATAATAATTTTGAATGGATTTGATTGTTAACGTATCTTCATACGTTATTTCTTTTTTATTCACGATTCGATTGGCTATTGTATACATTGCAGCATGAATACGCATCTTCATCAATTTACATCTTTGTTTTGAAGGTGTATACAAATCTCCTGTTTCTGTATAATTTTCAGCATAGCACACATTACACACGCGAGAAAACGCACATGTATTAAAACAGACAGTTTTTCTTATTCCAATTATATCTAATTGTTTTTGTAACTTTGCATCAATTGTTCGGGATGATATGTTTGAAAAATACGAACATGGCGATGTTGTTCCATCAGTATTTACCACCACAAGTTTATCTGTCCCTAAATTACAAATTCTACGTTTAGGGTCAAGTGGCAAAGATAATAGATGCAAAGGAATATTTAAGATTGGTGCCATTTTATTCGCAGGATTCGAAATGTAATATTCCGCTAATAGTTTTAATTGTTCTTCAATTATTCCAAATTCATCTTCCGTAAATGCCCCTTCCCCAACAGCGAAATTGCATCCACGTATATCAAATCCTTGTTCTTGTAACCAAACAACATCATCTTTTATAGAACCGATATTACGCCTGCTTATGGTCATTTTCACAGGTATGTTCGGCCATGTTGCGCGGAAAAAAGCTATATCAATACTGTCAAAACTATTGTTTCTGTTTTTATTGTGAGTTTCACGTCCTCCATCAAGGCTTAAGCAGACACCTATTTTCTCTTTGTTCTCACTGAACCATTGTTTCATCTCTGCATTCATCAGAGTTCCATTGGTTTGTAACAAGAATTTGTAAGATTTTTGCCATTCTTGTTTCCATGTCCATTCGCAGATACGTTTGACCAAAGGATATTGTAGCAATGGTTCTCCACCGAACAAACAAATAAACCAAAAATCATTGTCACAACTATTAAGACACTTTCTAATCCATTCTATTGCACACTCAAAACTCATCACAAATGTGTCTTTTTGTTCGTAGCAATAAACACAATTCAAGTTACATGAATTTGTCAAGAATAGAGTTAGTTGTGCTTTGTCGTTATGTTCCATGATTATCTATATTTTGCAATATTTCTTAAGTTTGAGAATTCCCTCATGGCATTTAATGAGTTTTTTTGAGTCATACTCTAAGACCACACTGCCTTCTTTGAAAGAACTCATCTTTCCCAAGATATATTCGTTAACAACCTGTTCTGCATCATATATGACATACCTTATTCCCTTGATGTTTGCATAACATCCTTCTCCTTCTATACCATAGGCTCGAACATGGCGCACACAATCTGCAGCTGTCATTTTTTGAAAATCAAGTTCACGCAAATCAGAATCATTTTTGAATAGAGGATATTTAACCGTATCTATTTCAGCACCTACATATTGGTAATCAGACTCTTCTAACACTTCTAAAGCCCGTCTAAACACCTTCTCTTCCAAAGTATATGAGATAAAGTAACATAAGCCCAAATCCAAATCCGGCGTTAAATCCACTTTCTCTTGATATATGATATTACCACCATCTATTTTGTCAGACATGCAATAGGTAGTGGCTCCTAAGGGATAGTCATACAATAAACATCCATTAATGGGAGTTTTTCCACGCAAATAGGGCAAATATGTTGGATGTGTATTCAATAATATCTTTCCTGAACTCTTAAGGAGTGAAGCAGGCAAAACAAATGGACAACCGTTGACAATCAAAATCTCATACGAAAGATTAATCAGCAATTGAATGACATAATCATTATCTAATTCGGTAATAATCTCACATTCTGAATGTTCCCTTTCAAGAAAACGCTGAAGGGCGCAGTCTGAGAAGGTTAATATCTTAACAATTTCATACTTGGGATTGTCCCGTATGACCTTGTAACAGATATCTCTGTTTCCTAAATATACAATCCTTTTCTTGTCCATTGAATATAAATGGTGCCGATCATCTCCCTCGTTGTAATCCAGCTTGATAGTGTGCTGGGCAACAATATCCTCCAAATTTCGCGAGTACACTTAACGAAAAATATAATCCACACCACTTACACTGCCCCATTTGTTCACTCATCTTATTTTCGCCGTGTTATATCCCATCCGGCTCCGTCGGGTCCTGTTCTTATTTAAAGTGCAAAAATACTCCCGAAAATGTATTCCGCGATTTTACGTTTTGTAATAATTTTCAAGACACTATTAGATTCGCCGCCAAGACGTCGATCTGGTATTAAGTGTGCGAACTGGAAAAAACGGAGCATGTCCACCCAGTTGAGGCGGCCAAAACCGTTCGTCAGGAGGGGATGATTGCCGCCAAAAAGGCTTGAAAAAACGGAGCAAATCCGTTCACTTCCGACTCGTTTTCCTACCTTTGCGTCAGAGAATCGAACCAAAGACGCAAAGCTATGGCAGGAAAAACGAAAAGTATGAGTCAGATCAAACAACTACTGCTGCTCAAAAAGCAGGGCCTCTCCAACCACAAGGCCGCCGGCATGGCGGGCATGGACAAGGAGACGGTGAACAACTATGTGCGCAAGGCCAAGGCCGACCCGCTGGGCATCGACGGGCTGCTGAAGCTCGACGACCCCGTGCTGGAACACCGCCTCAAGGGCGGCAACGCGGCATACCCCGACCGTCGTTTCGAGCGCTTCAAGGAGCTTCTCCCCCATCTGGAGGAGGAAATGGCGCGGCGCGGAAAGACCCACGTGACGCTCAAGCTGCTGTGGGAGGAATACCGGCGTGAGAACCCCGGCGGCTACAGCCTCACCCAGTTCCGCTACCACTACAGACAGAACAACCTGGCTTCCAAGCCAGAGAGGGCGTCCACCATCCTCGCGGACCTTCATGCAGGTGGAGAGAAGGCCTTTCTGGACTATGCCGGCGACACGCTCGGCTACATCGACATGGAGACGGGTGAGCTTGTCAGGGTGCAGACCTTCGTGGCCTGCCTGCCGGCGAGCGACTACGGGTACGCGCTGTGCGTGCCCTCGCAGCGGACTGAGGACTTCGTGCATGCCGTCACCCTGTTTCTCAAGCACATAGGGGGCGTGCCAAAAATCCTCGTGCCCGACAACCTGAAGGCGGCTGTGGTCAAGACAGACCGTTACGAGCCCGCCGTGAACAGGGTGCTGGAGGACATGGCCAACCACTACGGGTGCTTCGTCCAGCCCGCCCGTCCGCTGCACCCGAAGGATAAGGCTTTGGTGGAGGACCACGTGAAGCTCGTCTACCGGCGGGTCTATGCCGAGCTCAGGAACCGCGTCTTCCACTCGCTGAAGGAACTCAACGAGGCGGTGGCGGAGAAGATGGCGGCGCATAACCGCAAGCGCATGCAGCAGCATCCCTACACCCGCGAGGAGCGGTTCCTGGCCGTGGACAGGCCCAACCTGCTCCCGCTTCCGGAAACGGACTTCAAGATACGCTGCTACACGGACCTGAAGGTCTCCCCGAACTGCTGCATATACCTTGGCCGTGACCGGCACTATTACAGCGTCCCCTTCAGACTTGTCGGCCGGCAGGTGCATGTGGAGTACACGCGCACGCTGGTGAAAGTGTACTCGGAGGGCGAGCTGGTGGCCACGCACGGGCGGGACAGCACCCCGGGGAAATACACCGTCGTGAACGAACATCTTGCCAGCAACTCGCTCGAATACAGGAACTTGAGTCCTGACAGGTACGTGGAGCGCGGCGGGCGGGCGCTGCCGGAACTCGGCGAACTGTTCAAGCAGATGTTCATGACGTCAAGGATGCCACCGGAGATGCACTACAAGACCTGCGACGGCCTGCTGGCCCTGCAGCGGCACACTGACCCTGACCTCTTCAGGACGGCCTGCCTGACGGCAGTCCGGTTCGGCAAATACAACTACCACTTCGTGCTCCAACTCGTCAAGAGCCGGTGCGAGGGGCTGCGCCAGCAGGATCCGCAGTGCCCTCCAGACCACGCCAACATACGGGGCCCGGAGCAGTTCTCCTGACAGACAATCAATCAACTTTTTTATTATTCATCCACCCAAAAAAGTAACATTATGGACGAAATCTCAACCAACCTCAGAAGCCTGAAGATGCCCGGGATGGCGCACTTCTGGCAAACCCTACAGGAAACCCACCGCCACGACGAGCTCTCCCTGAAGGACGGCCTGCAGATGATGATACAGGCCGAGCTTGACAACCGCACGATGAGCCGCAACGCGAGGCTCCTGAAGAGGGCCCGCTTCCGCTACCAGGCCTCCGTCGACCAGCTCATCTTCGACCCCGCCCGCGGTCTGGACCGCCAGACGGTGCTCAACCTGGCCACCTGCGACTACATCAGGCACGGTGTCGCGGTCAGCATCACCGGCGCCGCCGGCACCGGCAAGAGCTGGCTCGCATCCGCCCTCGGGCACCAGGCCTGCATGAACGGCCTGAAGGTGGCCTACTTCAACCTCTACCGGCTCTTCGAGGAGATAACCCTGGCGCGGGTGTCGAGCAGCCTGCACCGCTTCTTCGACAGGCTGGCGCAAACCGACCTGCTCATACTCAACGACTTCGGCATGAAGGTCCTTGACAGTCAGCAATTACTTGACTTTATGGAGATTATCGAAGACAGGCACGGGAAGAAAGCTACCATCATAGTCTCGCAACTCCCGGTCTCGGACTGGTACGACATTCTCCAGAAAAACACCACTGCTGCCGACGCGATACTCGACAGGCTCGTGCACACGGCGGTGCGTGTCGAGCTCAAGGGCGACAGTATGCGGAGGAAAAAAACGGGCAAAGAAAACGCGGACAAGGAAAAATGATTATTTTTGCAGCGCCTTTAGGATAAGCGAGTCAGAAAAAGTGAACGGATATCCCCGTTTTGGGTGGGTGGATATCGGCCGTTTTTTGCATGCGAACGATCCCTCTTGAGTTTGTGCTGCAAAAGTCGGTGATGTTTGAGGATGGGGACAGGTCGGCAATAAGGGATGCAGCGGGGGCATTTAAGGCAATGTCAACATTGACATCTTTGAGCAGAACCCAAGTGTTGTGCCGAGGATTTCAACTATTCAAGCACTTCTCTGTCGCGAAAGATGCAGTGTACGAACAGGATTGTTTTTAATTGGGCGAGATTCCTTGAGAGAATCATTCAAAAAAGGCCAATCACAATCATATCTTATTGGCTTTCAAATGGCTGATTTAAAACAGATATTAAGTTGACGCCGTGAGCAACGGAAGAACTAAGTTCGCGATTATTTCACCCACTCCAGACGATAAAAATATCCTACCTCTGGATTCGTAAGAACATATTCGTAACTTTTGGAATAAGAGTTGAAAGTTACTGTTTCCAATATCTGATAATCAGTTGGGACCCCACTATTAATGGGCTTGCGCATAAATCGGGCTTTTTCGGAAAAGTTGGCATCTTTATATGCCAGTATCACCCGAAAATCCACAACGCTAATGGGTTCTTCAACTTTGACATCAAGGTGCGGCTGTGCAGTGTTGTCCACATCATCCATACTTGCATGAAAATGCACTACAGCCGATTCATTGTAAGACAGTGCCTTTTTGAATTTAAGGACAACGTGATCATAGTCGTTTGATGTGTTTTCAATTATTGTCCCATCACAATTCTGAAGAGTTGAACTAATAATCGGCGGTTTTGACCCCGTCCACTTAAAAGCCCATTTGATATTCGACAGAAAAGCACGTTTTGATTGAATCAGACGATACCCATCATATACAATATGCGTTTGGTCGATGTGTTCGTATTTCGTGAAAAACGAGAGTTTTAAATATTCCCTGTCAAATTCTTTATGAACAATCTTATGGATAGCATACCATACAGAAAGTAGCAGTGCCACAAGGAAGACGATGATGGCAATTAACACTATAATCACCTTGTTTTTGTCCGAACTCAAGGCAACAAAAAAACCTGCGATAGAAGCAATACCACTCAGAATCGCAAGCCAAAACAACAGGGTCTCTTTTGTTTCTCCCTTCATATCTTTTTGATATTTAATCAGTTCCCATATCGAATGTTATTATAATATACAACTTATATTTTAATGTGCAAAGATACAAAAAGTTTTGTTACAAACAACGTACTATACAAATATTTTTCACGATTCAAAACACTCTCTCAAATTCATTTCCCCACTTGCACATCGGTCACCGTGTATTGGCCGTTCTCTGCAATCTCCACCGTGACCGAAAACTTGAGCGTCTTTTTGGAACCTTTTGCAGCATACAATTCCGTGACGAAGTCATGCTCCAATACCTTGGAGATGCGCTGGAGCAGAGGCAAGTCTATATCCTGACGTTTGAAAATGTCATAGACGTTTTGCCGATGGCAATTTAGCCTTCGTGCAAACTCGCTTACGCTCAATCCCGATGCGTCAAACACTTCTTTCACTCTTTCTCCAGCGTGCTTTTTCATTTTTGTTTAATTTTTAGTTTGTTTGTTCAACTCGTAAGAGATCTTATTCGGCTTTCATTTGTTGTTAGGCAGTTCATCGTAATAGATGCTCACTATTTTACCCTCTTTGTCAAGGATCACATGATAATGAAGGACGTAATCCGATTTCTTCGATTTTGTTGAATCTACTATGTCATTCTTGTAATCCTCAATAAAATCGACTAACATTTCACCATTGGGTAATAGTTCTGTCTTCCAAGTTTCCCACCTGATATTCACATGTTTACCGGAAACACCGAATTTCCGGTCGTAATTCTTAAAATCCCTAACCACTTTCGCATTACTAATGTCGGTTGCCTTGAAATACCGTCGGACTTGAGCCGCGTATGATTGCGAGATGGTCTCAAAATCATTCTCTTCAATAGCTTTCGAATAAAGGGCAATCGCCCTTACTGGATTTATAGTCGAAACAGAATCAATTAAAGTGTCCGTCTGCGCTTCAGCACTTGATTCGGATTTCGATTTTGCCAGTGCCAGTCGTATCATCTGTTCTTCAAGTTTATGCATTCTTTCGTCTTTTGCCTTTAAAGACACGAGCAAAGCGATACAAATACCCAAGAGAAGAACTGAAATGACTGTCAAAATCGGAATCATCATGTTGATTTTCCTCTTTTTCGTATCTGGTGTGTCGGGCAAAGTTTCCTTTTGTTGTTCCTCAATTTGCGAGTCGTCGTTTTCTATTATCGGACTTTCAACCTCTTCCGCTTGGTATTCCACCAACACCACCGTGACATTGTCTTTTCCTCCTGCGTCGTTGGCGGCATCAATCAAAGCCTGCACTTTTTCTTCAAGCGAAATGGGTTGCTCCAATATCGCTACAATCTGGTGTGAGGTGACCAAATCCGTCAGGCCGTCGGAGCAAAGCAGAAATGTGGAATTGGGCAGTAGCGGGAATTCTGCCGCTTCGAGAAAGTCAGGGTCGCCGACCTCGTGACGATCTGAACCCACAACGCGGCTTATCACATTGCGTTGCGGATGATGCATGGCCTGTTCTTCCGTCAAATCACCGATCTCTTCACGGTAGCCAATCAGGGAATGGTCGTGGGAAATCTTCCTGAGTTCACCGTGATGATATTGGTACATACGGGTATCGCCTACGTGTACCATGTCCACCACCTTCCGCCCCGCATCTATCAACGCGGCGGTGAGCACACAGCTCATGTCCGGGCGTGCCGTGTCAAGCCGCCGCCGGTCGTAAATGGCGTTATTCGCACAGACGGCAGCCTGTTTCAGCAGTTCCAAACACTCGCCACGGGTAAACTCTTTCAGATAGGCAGGTATCTCCTTCTGTGCCATCTCGGCAGCCACCTCTCCCCCTTCATAGCCGCCCACACCATCGATAGCGACAGCAAGGACAGTGTGTTCATCCAACTGTTCAACCACAAACGCATCTTCGTTGCTGGTGCGCTGATGGCCTACGTCGGTTTGGCCGTAAAACATTATTTTTTCATCATTCATAACAGTTATCTGGTAATGTGATTTTTATCGTTGTCCAAATCTCGTTCTTGTCAACCAACAGAATCTTTGTAGCCTTTGTGGATTTGCAGAGAAAAAATCCCGTGCATGATGAGACCACAAACCATCTGCATTATCTTTTTTAGTAGAAATCCTTGTGATTCGAATCACACACACTATGCCGTCGCCAACACCTTCGTCTTTTATGGAATTGTACGCGCCCCTTGTCATCAATCCCATGCAATAAAGCCCCACGTCATATCGAAGTTTAGTGTTGTCTATATTCAGATATTCTTTCCAATCATAATTGGCTGGGGTACCGGTTTTAGAAAAAAGCATCAAACGATTATTACCTATAAGATGCATATTTTCATTAACATTGGTTACCACATCATACATTGAGCTTAACAATCCATAGTTATGGTCTTTTTGTGCAGCCGCTAGGGTATCGAGAAAGCGATCCCATAAATCGTAATCGTAGTCCGGAATAATAGCAGGGGTGTTTTCAGTTGGATTTGTTATGCATACTTGGATTTTTCGTTTGGTGAGCATCCGACACCAAGCTTCTGCTAGTTTTAAGCAGCTCCACGAGTTACTACCCTGCCCTAATACCCAAGGCCTAAGATTTCCGCTTACCGTATATGGTGGTTTATCAAAGTCTTCGTAGTGCATCACAGTCATGTCAGGACTTACTATATCTACAGAATGTGTTTGGTCTTCATCGAGACGCCCCCAGCCTGGTATATTTCGCCAAATATAACGTTCCATCTTATAATTGGCATCATTTTCGTTTTCACTTTCAGTATAGGAGTTAATATCGTATAGTTTTGCGAGATTTCTCATCAGCTGCATGTTGTTCCAATGAAACCGTCCGCTTTCTCTTTCGCTATAGTATCCAAGATGCCCATCTTGCCCCCGTGCTGTAAAAACATCAGAATTAGCATTCGGCCTCGGCTGTCGATTCCCATTCAACGCTAACACCGTCATGGCAACAGGATATACATCGCACGATGCCGCAAGAAATTGCTCAATCGAACATCTACCCCACCAATGGGGAACAGATCCCCAGTATTCAACTGGGAATCCAAACATTTCTGCATTTCCGACATCACGCAAGCCATACATACGATTACTTACAGTATTTAAATCCATCAAGTTCGGTTCCGTTTGGACAGCAGCTAAAGTGAGTAATGGTTTGAACGTTGACCCTATATAACGTCTCGTCAATGCTGGGTTTTTACGACTTAATGCAACCTCCAGTGGAAGATTATCGTCTTCACTCCGATAATACGGCATAGCAATAATAGCTCCAGTAGACATATCGATCACAGTAACTGACATCTCCCATCGGTCATCAGGTCTTCCAATTCCCCGACTTATAATATCGGATTTTAACCCCTTGGTATATGTTTTTATTTCCTCCTCAAGCCATTTCGACAAGTACGGGTCAAGAGTTAATTGCACAGCAGAATCTATTCCGTTGTCAACAAGCATATTGTACACTCCTCTCACTGCTTGCTGCGTAAACCTATCCGTCAGACTTGCATCTATCGCATATCGGCTAAGACCTTGATTGTTTCGTGTTGGACTTGACATAGTAAAGATAGGGTTATGATGTGTAAGCATCATTTCGGCAACCTTTTTGTTTGTGTGGTCATAAAATGCAATTTTCAAATCTCTTGAAAAATCAACTGTGTCATAATTACCACCAGCAGAAGTCGGGTTGATATACGAAGGGCCTTCTCCTATTGCATAGAAGATGCAACGCAACCGGTCATCTGTTTTTGTGTACAAAGTCGTCTCATCAATGTACTTCAAGGTAAGTGTACCAATCCGTGTTCCTTGAGCATTCTGCAAGAAAAGTCCCACCTCCCTTGGCGAACATCTATAATCATCCATCGAAAGGTTGACCATATTTATCGGGGCGTTTGCATGCAAGAACTCATGACCAGACAAATCTGCTGTAAAATAGATAGGCCTTGAACCCGAACATTGTTTGATTGGCAGAATATTTTTACCAAAAGAAAGGAAACAAAAATTATTTTCAGGAAACAAACCATAATCCGTTGCCATAATAGAACCTTTCCATATTTTTTTGTCGTGATACACACGGAAAAGAGAAGTTATGAGTCTAATGTCCCGTATTCTAATTTGGCCATTTTCTTTCTTGAATCTGATTTTGAAAAAATTAATGCTTGGGTCACTTCTCTGCTTTTCAAGCAAATTTTGCAGATTGCTGTTATAGAAATGTTCCTTGTCTTTTTCGTCTTTTATTTTAGTGGGATCAATGTCCGTAAGTCGGATATCCGATGTGTGTATAAAAGATGATTCGCTGAATTCGATATCGTCAGCATACGGTAGGCTGAAAGTCAGGGCTTTATATCGCCTGTTCAAGTCTTGAAGATTTTTTATTGAAACCACCGAGGTGTCCTCTATCAACAACAAATCCGCCAACAACTTGTTCGTTTTTTGAACGCCTTCCGAATCTTTTGACAAATTATAGGTTTGTGGCTTAGCTTCTTTACCTGAAGTGCTTTTGTGTAATACAATCGGTCCTACAACAAAAACACATAAAGCCACAATGCCAGTCAAACACCAGCTAAATATCTTGTAGTTACTGTCTATTTTTGATGAAAAGTTTTGCATAACCTTAACTCTATTTTTTTTGATAGGTTTTAATCTCATTCAATTGCTGAATAATCCATAGGTAGTAGTCAGTTCGTCCCAATGTCCGCAAATGCCCATTTTTTCGCTCAAAATCTGTATTGTCAATAACTCTCCCATTACAACTCACAACATTACATCCTTGCAACGTATCATTTGCCAAGATTTGCATCATTAGAGGGTTTGTGCTGCTGACAGAAACATTGATGGTATCTCTCGGATGTTTGCTATCAATGCATTTTAACCGTAACGAAATAGTGTCGGCTGATGATTTATGTAAATTGTCCAACGCAAAACTGTAATATTCCACAAGGGGTCTCAAGCGTGAAATGAACCAAATGCTATCGGAACTAATATGAAGACAGAATGTCGAATCCACATTTGAAACTTTCATTTCAACGAAAGCGGAAACATCGTGTTGGTACAGCGAATCAAGATATTTGTTCGCAAACAACAGTATTGGATGTATGGAGTCTAACGGAACACAATTCCATCCTAAAGAATCAGAGACAGTATCGTTTATCAACATTTTGTAGTAAAGAGTATCGATTGGCAAAGCTGGGGGTTGTGGATCCAGAGGTGTCGGGAGCGATTTATCACAGCCCCTCATCAGTATCACCAAAGAGATAGCGATCCCCACAATAACTGCAAGTGCAACGATACAAAACATAATCCATTTCCTGCCCCAACCCTTTATTGTTTGTACCAACCTATTGAATAAGGATTTCGGCATTGACGATTTCAAGCAATCTGCCTCGTTCTCACGTCCTGTGTTTTTAAGTAATGCCATGAGGTTTTTTGTGGAATGCTTTAAGAATAGTTTCGCTTCACGAGAAATATTCTTGCTCTTTTCGGCAGTGTTGAGATGGGTATAGTAATCAATGTATTTTGAGCACAATTTTTTCTTATCCTCATCGCCGAGTTCAAAAATTCTATTTGCTATCAATTCAAACCACTTGGAAACACACGTTTGAGGCTTGTCAAGAAGTTTCCAAAATGACATTTTATCCAAAGAGGTCTCCGACAGTAATTCCTCACGAATATATCTGACGGCCATGCCATTTAATACTTTGTCACGTTTGTCAACAACTCGTTTTTCCTTTATATTGTACAAATCCTGAAGATATACGACTATTTGATTACCACTTGTTCTGTCATCAGATTTGATTATTTGGTTGATTCTGTCGCCTGTAATTGCATTTAATACGAAATCGGAACAACCATCTTTGAGGGTTGCAATCAAACCGCTCAAGTCGTTCATCTTAAGAGAGAAGTATTTTTCCGAAAGTAATACACCGATTTCTTTGGACTCAAAGGAATTCAATAACGAAGATAAATCTTCCTCGAATTTTCTGCTGTCAACAGGTCGCGATGCATTGTCAATATCATCTTTAATTGACGGGAAGAATCTTCTGCCGTAGCGACATGCGATATCAGCATAATCATTCAATGTCGCCCTTAGAGGAGCAACTTTATCATATAGTATTTTACAATCGTCTTCTGTGAATCGCTTTTGTATTTTTTTGAAAAGTTCCGGAGGAATCCTATCAACCCAATTGACGTTGAATGGCAATTTGATAATATCTCGACGATTATTCATTTTGCCAAACAGTCGATTGAAGTCCGCCCAGTTCTTAACAACGAACGATTTTTCCAAAGAGAGACCAAAATAGGGATTGTCCAAGCGGGCGATTTTCTCGTCCTCTGTCCATTTTTTTGCTGAGTCTTTGATTTTATCCTGTAGATTCTTTGACAAATCTGATCTGGGGTTGTCAGCACAAGCATCAACAAGTCTGCTATCTGCCAACACCTTTCCTTCGATGACTTTGCGAATTTCGGAAATATCTTTATTGTTGTCGTAAATATCAGACAATTGTTGAAAAGAACCTGATTTGTTCACATTATCCTTAAGCAGAGTGATGTAAGTATTGTCGTTTCTCAAATCAGGGTATTCCTTAAAAACAGCTTTGCTAAATGTTTTTGTCATCCCCAGCACCGAAAGCCATAACATTCGAAGTGACACATCCTTGTGCAAATAAGAGTGGTTGCCAGCGTTGAACCACCTTTCAATAGCCACAACATCAGTGGTTGAAAGAGATTTAGCTTTGTCCACCGTAAGACAAGGAAAATCGTCTATCTTTTTTCCCACCGTGCCCACAAGAGTGGAAAAATCTCTAGTTGACAACACCCTATCGGTATTGTACACTGACATTAACCTATCAAAAACAGCCATTTCCCGTTCATCAACAGCTCCGAACTTTCCACAAATAGTGTCAGTTCTCCAATCAACAGTTATGGCATCAGCCGCCCACTCTCCCCAATCGGAAACATCATCGAAAATGGCAAATACAACTATTTCAGTTGCTATTTGATCATAGACCCTTGACTTGTTCTCAACACCGTATGCCACCGACACATATCGTCGCCAAAATTCAGGCAGTTGGGACACAGCTGCAAGTATGGTCTTCAACTTGGTGGCATTACGAACGGCGTCCCCTTTCACCTTATCTCCATCACCCAGCTTGACGAAAACTTTTTTGTTCCCCAAAACACCTTGAATAATAGCATTTTTAAGAAGTTGTACATCTCCACTCATTGAAACAATCGGGGTTGTCAATGGCACCTCCACTTCATTGGAAGCACCATAGTATCGGGATGTATATTCCTTGAATTTGTCTAATGACGGCAACAAAGTTGAATACGAGTATTGTATTTTCTCAAACTCCGATGGGCTAAGCTCATATAACGCACGTTCATCGTACCAACGGTTATGCTCAGGAAAGGCCGTGAATTTCGCCTGATAATGCATAATAGTATAAAGACCAGTACTTGGATAGAGGAAAAACAACATCGAAGCATAGTCTTCAGAGGCGAAAAAATCAGACATCAATATTGCTCCTCGTTCCGAAACTTTATTAGTAACGGAAAGTATACCATCCGCCCTATCGTTTACCGTGGAGCCCAAGACCTTATGTTCAGCAATAATAATCATTTGTGCAGATTTAGTTTCTGTCTGTTCCCCTAATAAAATTCAGAAAATCACCAATAGCATCCAAACTTTGCGGAAGCATCCTTCCTCTGTTTTTCATAACATCCTCCATAAGCTGAAGTGAGCCGAAAAAGCACCTAAGGCGTGCATCTTTAGAACGTCCCATAATACCCTCCTCCCCGAATTCATCAATGGTATATTTATCATCTACTGGAGTTGCAATAAAATATGTATGTTGAGGTATATTGCAAAGGGTGCTTTCTCCTATTATTCCTTTAAATATATCTAATGCGTCTTCAATTTTTTGCTTAGCTTTGGCATCTATATTAACAATGTTAAGAGGTGGGGTTATATTTTTGCAATTTTCACACATAGTTCTGCAAGCAACAAAACAACTTGGTATTTCCTCATTCTCTTCACCTATAGTTTTGCCAACAGAGGCTGCCGCTGCCGAATAGATAATATTATGGCAATGCTTTTCTTCTATCCTTATATTCTCATAATAGGATTTAAACACATCCTTATCAAAAAATGTATCGGCACCTTTTATTCCCAAATAAATATTCTTGCCTAAATCCCTTAATGGTCTGAGACTGATGGCATCATTAAACCACTGCTCCGATTCTTGTTGTCCGACAGAAGAATTGTTTAATATTTTATCAATAAGCACTATATCTGTTGCGTTAAACAAAAAATGGTAGAAATAAAAATTATATGCAACGTGTGTTTTGTAGAGTTCTTCATTTATTCCTAATCTTATGTTATTTATATCAAGATCGGGAAACAAATCCACTAGGGCGTTGTATATCGAATCCGCATCAAAGTCATAAAAATTATTTATAAACTCCTCCCCTGTTATTTCATCGCTATGATCACATTTGTATTTGGTCTCCATATACGATAGTACATCTTCCTTCGTGGCATATTCACGGTGCCTAACAACATTTATTGCTTTTGTTTGATACGTGTTGGAAAGAGTATTCGTAGGACTATTATTAGATTCACTATCCTCAGGATTATGATTTGTTTTCCCATTAAGCTCAATTGTCTGCACTTGATTCTCGTGTGAGTCTTTCCATGTTTTCGCAATAAAAAGTTTCTTTTTAGATTTCTTCAAACCATCATACAAAAGGCTGCATAACGCGAAACGATCTATCGTGACTTTTTCGTTGTTAATAGTTGCTTCTTCTTTTTTTACAGCCTCACCAGGTATATCTAAAAAACTGAATTTAAAAGTTTTCGTTCCGTCAGAAAATTCCGAACAATAATGATTTTTATGACGGCAGGCATAGTTAGGTGTTTGAGGAGTCAGACGATACCCTGGAGCTTCTGTATCGGCCTTAAAGACGCTAAAAGGCCTGAACCTACCTATATTCGAGTCCACTCTCCTATAGTTCAAAAATTTTCCATTGGTCAAAAGACTGACAACATCTTCCAAAAAATATGTTTTTCCAGCAGCAGGAGTACCCACCACTGCCAAACGGATATCGTTTTTATCCGTCTTGAACAAATCTCGTAATTTCAATTTCATAACTATTATATTATTATGGTTATTAAATAAGATTTTTTTACTTCCTATTATTCTCATATTACACTTTCCTGCCATCCTGTTAACGATCTCCGCCAAAAGAGGTTCGTAAGCAGGAGCAAAATCCAAATCGCAAAGCAAATTTATGGGCATGGAAAAAGTCCTCCCTGTATCACGATGCTTATATTGGCAGCTATCCTCGCCGTAAAGAGGCAACAAAAATGATGGTCCCTTGAGTTTCGTTTTGCTACTGTATGGAGAACCCGTCAATGCGGAATAGATGGCAACAGCCTTTTCGGTATCATTCCGACATTCTCCGATTGTTTCCATCACATTCTCCACAGCGGTGAGCACAAGAATGCTGTCGTTTCTTCGCTTTTCTTCCATCATCACATTACGCACCCGCAGAATGTCAATTCTGTTTTCCTGATATTCGTCAGCAGGACATATCATAACAATTAACTCGTATTTGTTTGCCCATTCGCGCAAGGTGCCAAGATTATTGCAGTCGCCGCTGTATGGCTCGTACACCACAACAGCAGTAAATTCTTTTTCCTTACCCTTTATGTTTTTACTCACCGTCAACATATTACCCTTGGCAGAAACCGCGAAGCCGCAACACTTTTTGGACCAACAACTGGTATACACCTCCGCCAATCGTGTCGCAAAAACGTTCACATCACGATTTGGAAGATTCCCAAAATACAATATGTTCACGATGAGATCAGGCATTTTCTATTCTTTTCGGCGTTTGGTGTAGGCTACAAATATGCTGAGCAGAAGGGGCAGCACATCAATGGTTGCACTAAGCATTATGCTGAGATAAAGCAAGCGGCTTTCAAACTGGCGGTCGTATCTTATAAAAGGATTCTTTTCTTCGGCAGCCACAATTTCCTTTCCATCTTCATTTGATGAAGTGACAACACCTTGGAATGCTCCAAGAAGTTTGTTGATGGACGAAAACCTATCGTCGCGCGTTTTCTTGAGGCGGTTTATTGCCCAACAAACAGTATCGTTAGAATTGTCAAAAGTGTATTTTTTCGCCACACACAACGAATCCTGATTGATTCGTGCAATGTTAGCATCGAGATCAAAAATGAATCTGGTTAACGTGGAAAGGTCTTGTTTCGTAAAATTGTCTTTATCGTTTTGGTATGAATTACACATCTGGGTGATGGAATCTTGTGTGTCATACATATTTTCAGCTGTTACACAAATTCCTCTTAAGACATTCAGAGCGTTTCTTTCTTTCTCTATTCCTTTCTCCTTTTTTGACGCTTGAATTCTCAAAGCATTTGCTCTTGAATAATAATTGTTCCGTGCTCTATAGTTTTCTTCATTATTCATCACTTTTGCCTTATTGTCATAATCCTCTGCCCTATCATTAAGATTGTTTATATCCGACAAAACGCCCGATAAACTTTCTGAAATGTCAACGGTGTCTTTAATTACTGATTCACGAATATGGCTTATAACCGGTCCTTGCTGTCTTATATACATCTCGCACGCCTGAACATCCCTACTCATATTCTGCGTGTCGCTAATATTGTCGTAAAAATGGATGAAATTGAAGCTAAATGCCGTCGCGATGTCAAACAGGATATAAAAAATACTATATGCCACGATGTGTTTTCCGGCCGATATCATCAATAAGCAGAACAAAAGTGCCAGGCATATCAGTGTCGAAAATGCCAACAAGAAGAATCCCCCTTTCCCTGAGACATAAAGAAATTTCAACCCTTTTAGAGTGGCCCAAAATGTAAGACCAAGGAATCCTATCACAACCACATAATACAGCAGGCTCAACCATGACATTTCATTAAACAGTTCCCTAAAAGAGAAAACCTTGTGTTCTTCGGAATCTATTCTCACAATATCTATGTCGTCAACCCTATTTCGCCATTTTTTATAGATCAAACCTGTTATTGCTCCCGTCAACAGCAATATCATAAAAATGATTACCGTATGGAATTGGGGGTAACCATAGAGAAAGTATATTGTCAGGAATGTGGCCGGCAGTATCCAAAACAGATTTGGGATAGCCCAGGAAAGCAAAAATTCCAAAAACTTTTTCATTATATTGTCTTTATTGGTGCTCTAATCATCTAAAAGCAAATTCAACATGTTTTGTGCGCTTTCGCTTCCTTGTTCAGCGGCTTTGCGATACCATTTTATGGCTTCATCACGGTTTTCCTTCACACCTAATCCATAATGGTACATGGCTCCGAGACTGTCTTGCGCCGCCGCATAACCTTGCTCAGCGGAAAGGAGATACCATTTCAACGCCTGTGAAATATCTTTCACACAACCTTCTCCAAAATAAAACATATAGCCAATGTGGAATTGGGCTTTGGCATCTCCTTGTTCAGCGGCTCTACTGTACCATTTCAATGCCTCTGCATAATTCTGCTCCACATCCACTCCTTCGTAATACAATTCACCAACCATTATTTGGGCTCTGGCATCTCCATTCTCTGCTTGCTTTAGTAAGGCAGCCCATAACAGTTTCTTTGCCTCCATAGTCACATTGTCGTCTTTAACTTTTAAATCATTATTTTTCATAACTCTATCTTATTAAACTTTAATAAACATTTTTATTTCACATTTAGCTTTCACCTCTTTCTTTATAAGGATTGGACGCCAACATAAAAGCAATTAGTATTGACGTTTCAAGGGCTTCGCCCACAGAATCCACACCAAATCCAGGATTAAGCCGTCCTGTGAAAGGCAATACCCCACAATACGACAAGAAAAGGTACAAGGATGTGCCTACCCACATAAACATGGCAAGGGTTCGCCAATACACCCATCGCCCAATACCAATATTAATATTCTCCCGCTCCCCCTTACTTAACGAAACCACGGGGTACACGGCGTTCTTGACAATCAACCAGCAAAGAAGTGCCAATAATCCGAAATAGACAACGTATGTACTCCAACCGTATGCCCCCAAAAAGCAACCCTGTATTGAAACGTCATTCTGAACCACAGAAGCTTGCCCAGTGGAGACTGACGGGTGAAGGATGTGTTCATCATTAGATAAAGGATCTGAAGCGATGCACTCTTTTCCGTTGAACATGTAGTGTTGCATCACACGCACAAACTCCGCATCGCTTTCTGCATAACGTTTTCCTGATTGGGAGTATTCTTCCCAATTCACAAGTAGATTGACACGTCTTTGCGACCTATTTGAATTAATATCAGAATACGAAGTAATTAACCATGTCACAAAATAAAACAACAATACCACTACAAGAGTTGTTAGAAATGCCACCCATCCTTCCTTTTCGGGTTGAGGGCCTTTATTTGCACCATAAGTTTTCTGTGTTATAATGTACACAAAAAAAATAAAGAAAATAAATCCGACAAAATTTGTAATGTAGCCGAAATCATGACCTCCCCAACAAGAAACAATTATAAAAGAAAGGCTTATTCCAAGATAACAAACCATTGCTTTGCTGAAACTCATACCCTCTCCGAGTTTCACTGTACGAAAAGCTCCGCTCATAAATACAATTACTAAAAATGTTATAAATGCGGTAGCAAAGTTACCTGAGAGAAACCTTAACAAAAGAATAGCGACAACCCCAACAAGCATTTTCTTCCACCAATCCCATTTCTCAAAAGTTTCTGAACCCCGTTCAACAACCTCACACAACTTTTCACGAAAAACAAGAACAAGTACAGTAGTTACAAGCATAATGAAATTAGCCAGCAGAAGTGCATATGGTATATTGAAAAAAGTGTCATTCATGCCATTCATCTTCCCCCATTTACAAATCTTCCAACTTGAGAATGATAACACTTCGGTATTTACATCACCTGGAAGATAGGACCTTAATACAGAATAAAAGTGAGTGTCGTTCATCTTATCAAAGACGGCACACATTACAATTAAACCCACTAAATACAAAACCGGGAATAACCAAGGCCAATTTTTTCTCCATATCGGTTTTGAAAAACTCCTATCCGCCACAATAAATTTCCAATTAATAATGGAAGAAATTCCTAAAACCAACAACAACATTAGACAAACTGAGACCATATTCACCCCAAACACATTTTCAAAATAAGGATAAGTAAAGCCAAGTTTCATTGCTATCATTACCTTGCAAATAATGTATGCAAAATAAATCAAGAATATAGCTGGCATGTATGTTGGCAAAGAATCCATCCAACGCCCCTCATGTTCTTTGGTATTATCATAATTAATTTTTGGAAGAAGCATCAAAAGCATTAAAACCACACATAAAAACAGGAAAAATAAAGGAACCGTGATGCATGACCATAAAAAAGGTCCATCCAACAATCCAACACGCACACTTATCTCACCATTAACTCCCGCTGTGGCTTTTTCAAAAGTTGGGAAACAGTGAGAAGAACGTAACGGTCTGTTATCGCAAAAGATTGTATCTCCCGAAAATCGCAAGTTGCAGATGTCCGCCGAAACTTGGCTGGAAAACGCTGGAATGGAAAGCATATTGCTCGTTGGAAAGCCACCGTCATCTTGGCGGTAGGTCAGCAACCCTGAACTTTTTTCAGAGGCACTCTTCAATTCTTCCACACGTTCCACGTATGTGATGGGTTTCGGAAAATAGCAGATCAATTTATCTTCCTCATTGCGTTCAACCAATACGTGTCCAGCCCCCCATTCAGTTGAAACCACCACAGGCTTGGCTATATAATTGACACTTTTTATGGCAAAATATTCCCTTTTAACTTTCTTTTCCATGTATGCGGCGGGAGTCATTCTGAAAAATTGCACCTTGGCTTTGCCTCCGAATCGGGAATCGGATCCCGTCATTGCGTACCTTATTTCTTTGTTATCGTGATACAATGTGGTCCGGTCATCCAGAATCACAAGTTGACATTTTCCCAGCTTATTGTCCAAAAGGCCTTCTTTATTTCGATAAACAAACGATTTAATACCCCTGTCTTTAAAAAAATCATATCCTTGTTGAAATGTCGTATCTAATTCCACCTGCTTTTTCCCGAGAACATAGCGTAACATTACATATTGGTTATCCACCCCTTTGAGCATTTCGGATATGTCTCGAACAGTAATAACAGCGGCTTCTGATTCACCATCTGAGAACGATATGGTAATCCGATCGTCCTCGCTCAAATCATGTAAATTGGGATTTTTATCATTAATTTTGTAATACCAAAGGCTGTCCGTATTCCTGTATCTTTCGTTAACCTGCCACCTTATGGAGTCCTTCTCCACAAACACTTCCAAATAGTCATGCGGAACTTTATCAAAACACACATCTGATTCGTCACCAACTGTGAAAGCTTGTGTATTACTTGTCATCTCGAAATTGTCAACATGCATCACAACACGGTCATCAATTTGCATAA
This sequence comes from Bacteroidales bacterium, assembly GCA_017525245.1. Lineage (GTDB taxonomy): Bacteria > Bacteroidota > Bacteroidia > Bacteroidales > WCHB1-69 > F23-D06. The sequence goes on from JAFXTE010000023.1 coordinate 28,848, forward strand.
ACATGCTAACACAGATGACAATCAGAATTATTGCCACTGCACAAATTACAGTATTCCAAATCTTCACTTTCGTTATTATATCCATTTTTATGCCATATATTCTTTACATACTCAACTTCGCACATTCGCATTGTTAATCTTTACAACACCGCACAAAAAGAAAGTGGAGCTTCAGTTCAACAGTCTCCACTCGGTGGGGTCTGGACTCCCCGTTAGTAAGATACTGAAGAACAAGCCCCACCTGTTTGTATTTGGCAATAAATACTCACAAGCAAGCTTGATTTCCGATATCCGTACTAACATTCGCGAATTGTCCAGATTCACCGAGACGGATAAGCGAAAACTCGCTTTCTTTTCAATAAAAACCGCTGCCCTGCCTTTCGGCAAAACAACGGTGCAAAAATACATAAATTACGAATATACACAGACAGATGAAATTGACACTGTAGAGACGTTTCATGAAACGTCTCTACAATTTCAGAGGAAAGACACAAAAAAATCCTTCCTCTTGAGTTTTTCCCAAAATCACCCCGAAAACGACAGTTTTGGAAAAAAACTCGGATAGGAGTATTTCACGCTAACTACTAACTGCTAACTGCTAACCTTTTCCCGCAGCCACTCCGCCGTGTAGCTCCCCTCGCACTTTACCAACTCCTCCGGCGTGCCCTCGAACACGATGCTGCCGCCGCCGTCGCCGCCCTCGGGACCGAGGTCGATGATCCAGTCGGCGCACTTGATGAGTTCGGTGTTGTGCTCAATGACCAAAACCGTGTTGCCGTGCTCGATCAGCCGGTTGAAGGCATCGTAGAGTTTATGGATGTCATGGAAGTGAAGACCTGTGGTCGGCTCGTCGAAGATGAAGAGTTTGCGCTGCTTGTCGTCGTCCTGTGCCAAGAAGTTGGCCAATTTCACGCGCTGCGCCTCACCGCCGGATAGGGTGGAGGAGGGTTGTCCTAACACCAGGTACTCCAGCCCCACGTCTTTCAACGGCTGCAGACGGCGCAAAATATTCGCTGTGATATCATTGGGAGTCAGACTGTTGAAGAAGTCCAACGCCTCGTTTACCGTCATGTTCAAGATGTCGTTGATATCTTTGTCGGAAACCTTGATGTCCAAGGCGTCGTCGCGGAAGCGCTTGCCCTGACACGACGGACAGACCATCTCCACATCGGCCATGAACTGCATGTTGATATGGATGATGCCCTCGCCTTCACACTCCTCGCAGCGGCCGCCCGCCACGTTGAAGGAGAAGAACCCCGCCTTGTAGTTGCGCTGCTTGGACAACGGCTGGGCCGCGTAAAGCTCACGTATATAGTCGAAAATCTTGAGGTAAGTGGCAGGATTGGAGCGAGAGGAACGCCCGATGGCATCCTGATCGACCATCACCACGCCGTTGACCTTGGTCATGTCGCCCGACACGCCGCCGCAACGGCCCGGCCTCGGCGCATTGGCATCACCCAACAGTCGCGCCACAGACGGATAGACGACGTCCGTCACTAACGAGCTCTTGCCCGATCCGCTCACGCCCGTCACCACCGTGAAACACTCCAACGGAATCTTCACGCTGATGTTCTTGAGGTTGTGCTCGCGGGCATTCTGCACCTCTATATAGTTGCGCCACTTCCGGCGGTATTTCGGCAACGGAATGCGCATCACATCTTTACCTTCGGCATCCGGCACCATACCTCGCAAATAGCTGGCTGTCAGATTCTTTTTCTGCGACAACAGCTTGTCGAAAGTGCCAGAGAAGACCACTTCACCGCCAAACTGCCCGGCCATGGGACCGATATCGACAATGTAGTCAGCGGCTTTGATGATGGCTTCGTCGTGCTCGACCACAACCACCGTGTTGCCGATGTCACGAAGCCGTTTCAGCACGTTGATAAGGTTCTGGGTGTCACGTGGATGCAGCCCAATGCTCGGCTCATCAAGGATGTAGAGCGATCCCACGAGACTGCTGCCTAACGAGGTAGCGAGGTTGATGCGCTGCGATTCACCGCCCGACAATGTGGAGCAGTTACGGTCCAAGGTCAGGTATCCGAGTCCCACCTCGTCCAACAGTCCGATACGGGTGGTCAGCTCGCGCATCAGGATCTTGGCGATTTCTTTTTCATTATCGTTTTGATATTCAAAGTTCTCAAAGAATTTCTTCAGTTCCGAAACCGGCATGTTCTGCAATTCGGCGATGGACTTGCCGTTGACCTTCACGTACTGCGCGTCCTTGCGCAAGCGCGTGCCGTGGCATTCGGGACAGAGTTCGCGCCCGCGATAGCGCGCCTGCATCACCCGGAACTGGATCTTGTATGTGTTCGCGGCCACGAAATCGAAGAACTGTGTGATGCCATGCACATCGTGCTTCACATCGCCGTACCAAAGCAGGTTGTACTCCTCTTCGGTAAGGTCGTCGATGGCGCGATAGACAGGGAAGTCGAGTTTGGAGGCATAACGGATGAAATGGCGTTTCCACTCGCTCATGACCTCGCCGTGCCAGCAGGCCACCGCGTCCTCCGCCACCGACAACGAGCGGTCGGGGAAGACCAGATCGGGGTTCACGCCTTCCACCATGCCCGTGCCGGAACAGGTCTTGCACGCCCCGTAAGGATTGTTGAAGCTGAACATGTTCACCGTCGGCTCCTCAAACGTCATGCCGTCGGCCTCGAAAAAGTTGCTGAAGGACTTCAACACGCTCTTTTTCCCTTCGCGGAGCACCGCACACACGCCCTTTCCTTCCGAAAAAGCCACGTTCACCGCATCGGTTACGCGGGTCTGCTGCGCCGCCAAATTGTCGGACTTGAAACGGTCCACCATCACATACAGCTTTTTCGGATCGGGTTCCTTTTCGAACTTGATAACATCATCAATTTCAAATAGTTGCCGATCATACACCATTCTATTGAAGCCCTGTTGCCGGAGAATCAGCAGCTGGTCGCCGACGGAACGCCCTTCGGGAATTACCATGGGGGCAAGCACATAAACGCGCTCGCCTTCAGGGGTTTGCATGATGAAACGCAACACATCTTTAACGTCGTGGCGTTTCACCTCCTGTCCGCTCACCGGCGAAAAGGTGTGGCCGATGCGGGCGAAGAGCAGCTTCAGGTACTCGTAAATCTCCGTCACGGTGCCCACGGTCGAGCGCGGATTCCGCGACAGGATCTGCTGCTCAATGGCGATGGCCGGCGGGATGCCGGTAATGGATTTCACATCGGGCTTCTTCATGCGTCCCATGAACTGCCGGGCATACGAGCTGAGGCTCTCCACATAGCGCCGCTGCCCCTCCGCGTAGAGTGTGTCGAAGGCCAGCGAAGACTTTCCGGAGCCAGACAACCCCGTGATTACCACGAACTTATTGCGCGGAATATCCAAATCAATATTCTTCAGGTTGTTGACCTTCGCGCCACGTATGGAAATTTTTTTCTCTTTCATAATTTGAGGGCGCGAAAATACGATTTTTTTGAAGTGGAATTTTCCCTACAGAGAGAAATTACGGAAACAATTGCTGTACCACACTTGCTTATTTGTCAGAATAATGACCTCGAAGTGACAATATAAGAATGTGTTGCCTTTCTTCTATAGGTTGATATATGATCCTGTTCTGTTTGTCTATGCGACGAGACCAACACCCAGACAAGTTTCCTTTCAAAGGTTCAGGGTGTCCGATCCCTTTTCTATAATTTTCTTTTATGGAAGCCAATAGTTTGGAAATTTTCTCTTTAACACGTATATCACCTGATTGTTGCCAAAAATCCAAGTCTATTTTGGCTGAAGGTAATAGAACTATTTCCATAAATTATCCAAATCCAAAATTTCATAATCACCCTTTTGGTAAGCAGCTCTCCCTTCTTCCACTTTACGAACTATATCAGGATTATATTCAACATCATCGGAATTGTCAATTGACACAACTGCTCCGAGCTTCTTAATGACAGATAGGAGCAAATCTATTTCATGTCTGTTTTTTGTATAGGTTATCGTTGCGGTACACATAACTGTTCTTTTTATTACGCTGCAAAAATACAATATATATGGGACTTGGTCACTATTTGGAGTCGCTTTTTTTTAGAAAAGTGACAAACAACACGATTCAAATATGTTTTTTGTATTATTCAAATGTTTTTTAGCATGATTTCTAAATAAACAACATTCTGCGGATATGTATTGTTAATCAGTTATTGATTTCACTTCTTCCGAGCACGTCCACTACCGGCACGTCAAACACCCCCTCCATCGCTTTGACGAGGATGTCGGACGGGAGTGTAAACCCGCTCGGGGCTACGGGATTAACTGTAACAGCCAATAAATTAGGACGTTTCAACACGCGAAGTCGGCCTCCTTTGCTCAGGAAAAGCTTCAGGTTCATCGGAGAGACGAACACTTTAGTGAAATCTTTGACGACGACCACACAATTCTTCACTTCGGGTTGCATACGCAAGAAATTCAGCATTATGTCGGTGAGGATGCCGCTGAGGAAAAGGTGATTGCCGTGCGAGAAAAGTTCGGCCTTGTATTTATCTGACAACAAAGAAGATGGAATATTCAGGGAAACAGGATTCCCGTCTTCCAAGGCGAAGATGCCATTTTCGATCTGCAAAAGTTCGTCGGCTTTGGAAGTCTCATATTCAGGGAGTTGCATCAGATCATGCAGCTCGGAGGTCTTCTTCACGATGGTATTGAGGTCGGGGGCAATTGCCGCACCTGTGGAGAGAATCAGCCCGTCAGCGATGGCCGGCGAGGCGTGGCTCTTGCGCGACAACGCCCCATCCACGATGGTGAGGTCAACGCCATACTCGCTCATTCTGTCCAACAATCTGCGAACGCCGCCCGTGGTCGCCGGTCCCGACAAGATCACCTTGCCCGCTTGTAACACCCGCGCTGTCACCAAACGCCCTAACGAGGTGCTCTCCTCTGAGAGATCCAATATTTCCGAAAGCAACAAGCGTTGCCGGTAATGGTATTCCGAAGTCACGAAAATTGTCCCTTCATAGAGCTCGATTTCCGGCTTCTCCGTCTGCGTAACCTGATCCGTCTTCTCCCCGTCAATGCCGATGGAAGTCACCGCAGCAACTTTATGTAACACTTTAAGCTGCTCAAGCAAATAATTGAGCGTCACCGTCTTGCCGGTATTTTTTGCCATACCGGTAATGGAGAGGGTGCGACAGCGGAGGATGTTATCTATTAATGACATTGAAAAAATGGTTGTTATCGAATTAGTTAGTAGTTAGCGGTTAGTAGTTAGCAGTTGCTTTTTCGAAACATTGTTGGGATTTGGGATATTTTTGGGTTTTCGTTATCGCGGATAACATTTTTACAAGTTCTAAATTGTCATTCTTAATGCTTTTATATTGGAAATCAGTAATATATCCATTGTCAAACAGCATATCAATCCAATATAACGTTTCTGAAGATTCTTTGTATGCGATATACATTTTTGCATAAAAGTCTTTTCTCGATTGAGCACATAACGCCTCGCTTATATTGGCACCAATGCTGGTCCCTGAACGCAAAAGTTGTTTCGACATAACAAACTCCCTTTTTTGTTGCTGTAGATATTGATACATCTTTATGATTCTTGACGCAAAACGCCGACTCTTCTCTTGAACTATACTATGTTTCATGCTTAATTATTTTCTTTTTATTTTCAATTGATTTGCAAAACTAAAAAGAAAAACGATTCGCCCACCAAACATCACAAAGAAAGTTCCAACACCCAACAGTTCAAAACCTCCAACTACTAACTGCTAACTACTAACTGCTAACCGCGCATTCTCGCTTCAATTTCTTCGGCTTCCACGGGCACATCCGCCATGAGGTCGATGGGGTTGTCGGCGACGACCACGTCGGTTTCGATGCGGACACCGATGCCTTCCTCGGCGATATAGATGCCGGGTTCGCAACTCAGCACGTTGCCAGGTTGGAACACCCAATCGCGCTGGCCTACATCATGCACATCCAACCCGATGAAATGGCTGGTATTATGCATGTAGTACTTCTTGAAGCAAGGCATCGCAGGATCTTGATTGTCAACATCTTCCTGCGTATATAACCCCAGCTTGATCAACTCCTCGTCCATCCGTTTAAAAACGTAATCGTTAATTTTGTGGATGGTCATGCCGGGCTTGAAAAGCAGGATGGTCTCCTTGTAAATAGAAAGTACCGCTTCATAGACCGCCTTCTGTCGCGGGGTGAACTTGCCGTTCACGGGAACGGTGCGGGAGCAGTCGCCGGCGTAGTTGGCGTACTCCGCGCCGAAGTCCATCAGCAGCAGGTCGCCGTCGCGCATCTGCTTGTCGTTCTTGATATAGTGAAGGATGCAAGTGTCAGGACCGGCGGCGATGATGGGAGCGAACGAATGTGTGGTGGCGCCATTGCGAATCACCTCGTAGGTCATCTCCGCCTCGATCTCATACTCGTATTTCCCAGGTGCGATGGCAGATAACGCCCTCGCAAACATCTTGCCCGTAATCTCGCACGCCTTCTTCATCGCGGCCAATTCCTCGGGCTGCTTGACGTTGCGCAGCGGATATAGAATCGGAGCGAGACGGCGATAGTCGTGCAGCGGGTAGTTCTCCTTCAGCTGCTTGGCGAAGCGGATCTCGCGGGTCGGAAGTTCCTGTCGGAAACGTGGGTCTTCGGGAATATGGAGATAGACATGTTCCGACTGCACCATCACGGCGTTGAGGACGCTCTCGAACTCCTCGTTGAACATCACGTTCCGCACGCCGGAGAGTTTCTTGGCATCCTCTTTGGAAAGCCGATGCCCAAACCAGACGATTTTCTCTGGCGACGGGTTCTTGATGAAAAGCACCTCGCGGTAGTCCGGGTTCGGGTGCCACGGGGCGAGGAGCAAGGTGGTCTCTTCCTGATCAATGCCACACAAATAGAGCAGTTCGGAGTTCTGCCGGAAAGGATGCGTGGTGTCGCCACAGCGAGGATACTCGTCGTGAGAAACGAGCAGAGCCACAGAGTTTTCCGCCATCTCGCCGACCACATTGTGGCGGTTGCGAGTGTAAAATTCAGCTGATAAAGGTTGGTAACGCATAATCGGTAATTTAAGCGGCAAAGATATGATTTTTATGAATTATTAAAACCCTCTCGTGGTGCGGGTACCTCCACCTACCACGCTGGTGCGCGGGCGCGCAGAGCCGGAAGATGCCGGGCGGGCGACGGTGGCCGAGGCACTGCTGCTCTTGGTCGAGGTTGTGGAGTGGGATCCACCTGAAGGCTTCCCTGCGGATGAGGGACTTCCGCTGGTAGAGGGTCTGACACTGGTCGCAGGTTTATGACTGGTGGACGGAGTGCCGCCCGAAGAAGGCCTTGTACTTGAGGAGGGTTTTGCACTCGTCGTCGGTGAACTTGCGGAAGGTCTTTCGGACGCCGGAGGGACATTCGCCTGCGCCAAAGGAGCACCGCCACCCGAACGCTTGTAGTTCGTGGTACTGCCCACACGGCTGATCCGAGAGGAGATGTTGTGACCGCCAGTGGTGTTCAAGTCGTTGAACGTCACAATCACTGATGGCGTTTTTAGGTAGCGGCCGCCGCTGTTTCGCAGATTGCCCACGAAATAGTCCCGCACCTTCGCCAAATCGATGCCTAACAGGGGAAGGTTGTTTTTCCCGATGTGCCGCAGCAACTTGTTGACCTTCTGCGCCCTGAGCATTCGGTCGTAGGTCTCGCGACTGTTGACCGTCGTGCCACGCGGATAGGCAAGATAGCGCACCAGTTTCGTATATTCTTCCTCGGAAAGTCCATTCAACATTGAACGCACTCCACGAAATTCCGCTGCCAAATCAGCCTTCTCATGCTGGTTGACATCCCGGTAAATGGCCCGCTCATGCTCGTCAGTGTAAGTGAAGTTGTAGTCGCGCTCGTTCTGTCGCAACTGTTTGTTGACTTGCTCTTCCCCATACGCGGCAAAGTGAAGATTCGTGAGCGTATCAGAAAGCTCGTTTATCTTGTTGTCGGTCAAGTTTTTGAGGATATCCAGCAAGTCTCGACAGGGCTTGGCCAACAGATAAGGTTTGTTCGAGGGAAACGCGGAATGCAATAATTTGCCCTTATAGGTAATGCCGTTATCCATAAACAGCTGGTAAAGAGCGACATACTGCACCACACGGGCAATATCGGTGTTACCGCAGTTGGCGAAATAGTTGCCGGCTTGCCGCTCGTACTGCGCCCCAACACTGGTGCCGCTGCTCTGCGAATGGAAATAGGAGACCGGCAACGCTCCCGTGCGGTTGAGCGTATAGATGGTATATTCGGGCAAATCAATGGCGTACATGGTGTTGGCCGTGTTCCAGTTATAAACCAACTCGTTGAGTCCCAACTTCTTGAACAGCGGTCTGTCGAAGGGGAAACGTCCCGGCGAGGGATATTTATAGCAGGCCTCTTGGATGGTGCCGTTCTCCGACCAGTCTTTGAGCAGCACATCAGTGATGGTGAGCAGATGACCCAGTTCGGTGTTCTCCAACTCACGGCTGAGGTAGGTGGGACACCAATCTCGCCCGTTGCCCATCTTGCCGGCCATGCAGTCGTTGATGTCGAGGCTCTGTGAAAGCTCCTTGCTGCTGATGGACGCGACAAGGAGGACTGTCTCCACGCGCAGGGGCGGCAACGTCTCTAACGAAGCCTCGCGCTCGCGACCGATGACCACTAACGTGGTGGAATCCCGCAAGGCACCGAGGATGAGGTCGGCGTCGAGGGCGAACCGGCGAATGTCGCTCACCTGCTCGGAGAGGTCGCTGTCACGACGGATGCTCCACGCCACCAAACCCGGCTCGCGACTGAAGAAGACCCCGCGCCTCTTCTGCTGAAACATATCGCTGACTGTCAAATCATTGGCTGTGTCAGACTCATCAATAAAAGCTTCCCCTGCAGTGAAAAACCAGTCATCAAACTCGCCTAACGTGATTTGGTAGTCAAGATTATCGCTCGTAAAATAGTGCCGTTTATCACCGCCCAGCAGATTTATCGCATTCGGTTTATAATCAGAAAGATACAGTTGCTGCGAAATTTTCGCCACCAAGTTGTCAAGGTTCTCGGTGGTGGCGTTGCCCAACACGACGGCCATATCCGCGACATGCCCGTCGTAGCCGATTTTGAAGTTATGCCGCGAGGTCTGGTGGGTGAAACGGCTGCAAATCGCCTCCAGACTGTCGGGCTCGAAAAACGGGGCTGGTTCGGCAATGAGGATGATGCGACTGCTGTCAGGGAAGGTGGCCGTGGCGATGGTCTGGTAATGCATACGGAATTGTTGCCGGAACGCGTCATAGACGGAATCCAGCCGCTGGAACGCCAAGGTCGATTCCATATCCACGTTTTGATTGGGGATGTACTCTTTCTTGAGGAGGACGGCGGTCTGCTGCTTGATGCTCTCCGCTACCTTGGTATGCCTCCCGAAAATAGCGAACAGGGCGACAGCGAGGAGGATTACCCCGCTAATCACAGCCGCTGTTCTCTTTGCTGTCTTGGTCATTGTTTCATTCTAATAAATGCGGCTGCAAACCTACAATTTTTTCGGATTCACCGCGCCACCGCTATTCATCGTTATGAATCGCTATTCATCGTTTTTTCATCGCATCATCGTAGGTTATAATTTCGTATTTTTGCCGCCTAAAACGAGAACATGGAACATCTTCAAGTGAAGGAATACTGTTGGCATATCTTACTCAATATCAATGCCAACGAGAAGAAATGTGAAAAGAGATGGCAACCCATTGCCGTGAAGCTTCAAAGCCTTGGAATCCAGTTCGAGCTTCACAGGCTGACCAAACCCGGTGACGGCATCGCCACCGCCAAATCGTTGTGCGAAAACGGGATACGGCATCTTGTAGCTGCCGGCGGCGACGGCACCCTCAACGAGGTGGTGAACGGCATCTTCACCTCCGGTGTCAACACTAAAGAAGTCTGGCTCGCCGTCTTGCCCATGGGCCGCGGCAACGACTGGATTCGCACCCACCATTACCCCAAAACGCCCGAGGAAACGATAGATCTGTGGACAAAAGGACAGTTCATGCAACATGATATCGGGCTGGTGACCAGCACAACACCCGACCAACAGGTGTACGACCGCTATTTCATCAACATTGCAGGTTTCGGTTTCGACGCTGACGTGATTTACGATGTCACTTACCATCCGCCACATCTCTTCGGATTTAACGTTTACGTCCTTTCGCTTTTAAAATCGTTGCTTTCCCATAAACCCAAAGCCATACAAGTATCCGCCGATGACGGATTTTCTTTTAACGGGAAGGTCTTTATGGTGATTGCAGCTATTTGCCAGTACAATGGCGGTGGTATCCGTGAAGCCAAATACGCGGTTCCCGACGACGGCAAAATCGACCTGATCGTCGTCCCTGCAATGCGTATTCCTAAAGTGCTCAAAAACATGAAGGACATGACATCAGGAGATCATATCGACAAAATCAAAGAGATCAGAATGACTTTAACCACCCAGGCGGAAATCCATTCCGATCAGCTTCTCCGCGCCGAAACCGAAGGAGAGCTCCTAAAATTCGGTGACTATCACATCAAACTGATTCCCAATTCGTTGAATGTGTTGACAGCCATCAGCTTCTCCCAACAAACCGCTTAAAGGGAGTGTACGCTCCATTAATCTTGTAACCATTTGCTTTATATGGAAATGAACAACAAGGATTTACTTGACTCATCCGAAAAAGAACCATCTCATATCCGAATCCGGGGTGCGCGTGTTCACAATCTCAAAAACATTGATGTGGATGTGCCGCTGCATAAGATTGTGGCCGTGGCGGGAGTGTCTGGCTCCGGCAAGTCGTCGCTGGCGTTAGGCGTGCTCTATGCCGAAGGGTCACGCCGCTATCTTGAGTCGCTTTCGACTTACACACGTCGCCGCATGACCCAGGCCGCGAAGGCAGACGTGGACGAGATTCTCTATGTACCCGCCGCCCTCGCCCTGCACCAACGCCCTGGAGTGCCCGGCATCCGATCCACCTTTGGCACAGGCACCGAACTCCTTAACAGTCTGCGCCTTATGTATTCCCGTTTGGCAAGCCACCGCTGTCCCAACGGGCACTATCTTGAACCCTCTTTGGCTGTGGCTGCTGGTCAGGAACTGGTCTGCCCTGAGTGCGGCGAACATTTCTACGCTCCCGGTGCGGAAGAGTTGGCCTTCAATAGCCAAGGCGCGTGCCGCTGCTGCGGAGGCACGGGCATGGTGCGAACCGTCGATAAGAGCACCCTTGTACCTGACGAGTCGCTCACCATCGACCAGGGAGCCGTCGCCCCGTGGAACAGCCTCATGTGGTCGCTCATGACCGATGTGTGCCGTGCCATGGGTGTGCGCACCGACGTGCCGTTCCGCGAACTCACTGACGAAGAGAAAGATATCGTTTATAACGGTCCCGCTGTGAAGAAGCACATCTTTTTCAAATCCAAGACCACCAACGAAGCCGGCGAACTCGACTTCACCTACTTCAACGCCACATATACCGTGGAGAATGCCCTTTCTAAAGTAAAGGACGAAAAGGGGATGAAGCGTGTGGAGAAGTTCCTGAAAGAGGATGTCTGCGCGGAATGTCACGGCACGCGGCTGTCGGAGGGCGCCCGCGCCCCGAAGCTGCGCGGCATCGGGCTTGATGAGGCCTGCCAGATGACCCTGGCACGACTCACTGAATGGGTGGATGGCGTGCCCGCCTCGCTGCCCGAGGAGATGCGCCCCATGGCCGAGAGTATCTGCGAGTCGTTCCGCACGGCCGCCAAGCGGCTGATGGACTTGGGGCTGGGCTACCTTACCCTCGACCGCGCCGCCTCCACGCTCTCCACTGGTGAACGGCAACGAATGCAGCTCGCCCGTGCCGTCCGCAACCGCACCACCGGCGTGCTCTACGTCCTCGACGAACCCTCCATCGGTCTTCACCCTTCCAATATCGTGGGACTCAACGGCGTGATGCACGACCTCGTGGCCGACGGCAACACCGTGCTGCTCGTCGATCATGACACGCAGATCCTGCAGGAGGCCGACTGGCTCATCGAATTGGGTCCCGATGCCGGTGCAAAGGGCGGCCGTATCATCGCCGAGGGCACCATTCAGGACATCATCCGCAACAGTGCGTCCCGCATCGGACCGTTCCTCACCCCCGAAAACGAGCACGGATGGAGCGAGCCCGACAAAGACCGACTATTCGAATTTGGCAATATCCATCTGTCAACCAAAGAGATACACACGGTAAAACCGTTGGAAGTTGAGATTCCCAAAGGGCGGCTCACCGTGGTGACAGGAGTCTCCGGATCCGGCAAGACAACCCTGATTTTGGAGAGTCTCGTGCCTGCGCTGGAAGCCATCACCCTCGGCAAGCGGATGCCCGACCACGTCACGGACATCCTCGCGGAGGGCATCGAGCACGTGAAGCTCATCGACGCCACGCCCATCGGCATCAACATCCGCTCCACGGTGGCCACCTACGCCAACGTCCACGACGAGCTGCGCAAGCTCTACGCCCGCACGCCCGACGCGAAGCGGCACGGCTACAAGGCCGGCGACTTCTCCTACAACACCGGCGACCTGCGCTGCCCCGTCTGCGACGGCACCGGTGCCATCAGCCTCGATGTGCAGTTCCTCCCAGACGTGGATATTCCCTGCCCCGAATGTCGCGGTTCGCGTTACGCGAAGGCGGCTTACGCAGTGCGACACACCAACAAACGCAACGAAACCCGCTCGCTGCCCGAGCTAATGGACATGGACGTGAGCTCCGCTCTCGAGTTCTGCCAAGAAATGAAAACGGTGTTTCCCAAGTTGGAAGTGCTGCAAAGTCTTGGTTTGGGTTACCTTACACTTGGCGAGGAAACCCCGAGTCTGTCGGGTGGCGAGGCGCAGCGACTGAAATTGGCCACCGAAATGGGACGACTGCAGCATGATTCGGTGTTCGTGTTCGACGAGCCCACTATCGGGTTGCACCCGTTGGACGTGCGCACGCTTTTGCAAGTTTTCGACACGCTGATCAAGAACGGCGCTACAGTCATCGTCATCGAGCACGACTTGGATGTGATCCGTGCCGCCGACTACATCATCGACATGGGCCCCGGCGGAGGTGAGGATGGCGGCCGCATCGTGGCCACCGGCACCCCACAGGATGTCGCAAACAACAACGAAAGTGTGACGGGAAGTTTTTTGGGAAAAACGGCCAAAGGCGAAAGACCCCAATAAGACTATCGCTCGAATGCGAAAATCGCAGTCAATTGCTTGTTTTCAAGAATGTCCGAGCAAAAGACCAACTCGGGAAATAGCGGAAGATGATGCCGCCGACCCTCGGATAAATCAACATTGAGGGTCTGTTGGTATAGAAGCCATACCAGCTCTGTACAATATAAAGAAACTGTGTCTTCAAGGTCAAACTGGCCGTCGAAAAGCGGATGACGGCCATACAGTTGCAGTCCATCATGAAGAAGCCTCATGGTATCGTCTGGTGTGAGTGGATATCGGTAAATGCCGCCCATCAAAGCACGGTCACTGCGGAAAAAAACACCAATGGGCTCTAGTTTCACGCTGTCTTTTTCCTTTTTTGTGGCACGCTCGTTGGGTACGGCGTGAAGAACCATCCAACGTCCGTCCACATTCATCACCATCCCAACATGTGTATAGTCGCTCTTGCGGTCAAAGGTGGTGACGGCGCGACTCTCACGACTCTCCCCGCGGCGGAAAGCAAGGTCGCCGGTTTGCAACAGCACAGTGTCGGGCAATATGAATTCAGTCGCCTGTTCACTACGGCGGCAACCTGTTGTCGTCAGGCATATTACAAAAAATAAAGGTAGAAACAGCCCGTAAGCCATTCCTACCTTCTTCATCCTGAAACAGGGGTTTAGATACTGATTTTCCACTTGCCGTCAACTTTTGACAATTTGACCTTGTCAGTTGTTTCCTTCGGTTCCTTGTTCATGGAGTTTGTTGTAGTTCTTTTCACCTCAACCACAGCGGTTTCACCATCCTCAGAGATGGTTTCAGAGAGAACCTCATAACTTAGCACTTTGTATTCAAAGTCTTTCAGTTTTTTTGCATAGCCGTCAAGATCCTCCTGAGAGGTCAGGGTTGTATAGGTGACAGCTTTTTCGTAATCTCCTGAAGACAAAGCATCGTGATAGGCTTTCACAACTCCTGTCGGGGTAGAGGTGGAATTGCAGGATGCCAAGCAGAAAACGGCAACCAGCGCACATAAAATAACGGATAATTTTTTCATAAAAATTTTATTTAGTGAACAATAATGGTTATTGGTTATAGGTTATGGGTTATTGAAGCTTGGGATTAGTGATAAGTGATTAGTGATAAGTGATTAGTGATAAGTGATTAGTGATTAGTAATTAGTGATTAGTAATTAGTGATTAGTAATTAGTAATTAGTGATAAGTGATAAGTGATTAGTGATTTGCGATTAGTAAATTGATTTTTTTTGTATCCAACATCCCCTTTTCATCATTCTACATTCATCATTCAGCATTCATCATTCAGCATTCATCATTCATCATTATTTAGGCAGGAACCCTTCGTGGAAAGTGTAGGGTAGGAGGGTCGCCACATTCTGCAGGTGGTAGATTTGTCCTTCTTGTCCTGCGAGGACAACTTCTATCGGATGGCCGAATTTCTGTTCGTATTCGAAAAGCACTTGCCTACAGCTGCCACAGGGGGAGACTGGCACCTTAAGCGGCTCGTCGGGGTTGATGGCGGTGATGGCGATTTTGTTGAACGGTACTTCGGGGTACATGGCCGAGGCCGAAAACGCCGCGACGCGCTCCGCGCAGAGTCCGCACGGATAGACCGCATTCTCCTGGTTGCTGCCGGTGACAATCTTGCCGTTGTTCAGAAGAATGGCCGCTCCGACCTGAAAATGGGAGTATTTCGCGTAAGCGCGAGTGGCCGCATCCTCGGCATGGCGCAGTAACTCTTGCAAATCCTCGGGCAACTCCTCTCGATTGTCGTAAACCCTCATCTCTGTCTCTAACGTGATTTTTCTCATAAATTCCTGTTAAAAATGCAGGCGCAAATATACAAAATTTATTTGATTGAGATAAGACTTCAGACTTCAGACTTATGACTTAAGATTTAAGACCTATGACTCATGACTTACGACTATAACTTATGACTATCGGTTATCGAAAAAAAAGTATTTTTGCATTTTTTAACATTTTAAGGCGGGTTTCATACTTATGATACATAATAAAAGACCAGAATCAATTGGGATACTGAAAGTTACAGTTCTAATATTCGTTATAGTCACCAGTATGATGAATATGGCTTTTGCACAAAGGCACGACAAATCAGACACGGTTCGTTACATTTCCCCGTTCGATTTCGGTTTGGCAGAGGCTGAGACCGACAGTGCGCGCTACGAAGCTCTGTACGCGACGCACGCGAAAGCCGTTGAGACGGGTGCGGAAGTGTCTTATCAGGGCATCGGAACTTTGGTCATTGAAGTGACGGAAAGTTCGCGCCCGATCCCGTTGACACGCCACAACGACTTTGCAGGGCTGCATCTGATTGTGAAGAACAGCGACAAAACGCAGTGCCTTTTCACAATGGTGGACACTTTGTGGCAAAGCGTTGAGTTGACCCCTTCTGCTGTTGATTCCGGTGATTTCACGGCAAATCCTATGTTGTCAGAAGGTATATGGATGCTTCTGGTAGAAGACGAGCACCCGTGGGTCAGCAACCGGTCCGGCCACAATTACGGCGCTATGAGGAAAGACATCTTTCTTGTTCGAAACGGCTTGTCGCAGAACAAGCCAATCTCCTCTTACGCCACTGATTCCACAATCATGACGGCCAAAGTGCATGTTGCGGACAATTCACCGAAAGTTATCACTGATCTCACGATTACCAGAGACACATCCTCTACTGCCAAAACCTACTGCTTCAATATTCGTGGGATTAATAATATGAAAATAAGCAAATTAAGGATCAACACTCCGGACACCAAGGATCTCTACGCCGATGCCGCCATCAACATCGAGAACTGCACAAACGTCGTGCTTGAAGATGTCACCATTGAGGGTACCTATTCCCGCCCCAATAAATATGGTTACGGTATCCAAATGAACAACGTGTGGAACAGTCTGTTTTTGCGTCTCACAGCCCATGCCAACTGGGGCGTTTTCGGTACCAACAACCTAAGCAACACCACGTTGAAAAACTGCGACATCAACCGTTTCGACATCCACTGCTATGGTCGCGACGTGTTTGTTTACAATTGCCAATTCAACAAGTTGTACAACCAGCTTTCCTCTGTTTTCGGAACCGTGCGGTTTGAGGATTGCCGCTTCACCGAATTTGTTCCGGTTCTTTTTGAACCCTCCTACAACGCTTACACTCCTTTCGACCTCATTTTTAAAAATTGCATTCTTGATGCCATGCCGTCTCGTAACTACTTGATTTCAACGGGTCAATTGGACAACAACATCAACTCCCGCCCCGAGCTCACGCAAAAATGCTGGCCGAACATTGACATTCAGAACCTTGTCGTAAACATACCCGCCAATGTCTCGAAAATTACCCTCTTCAACACCAAAAAAGCAACGCCGGGTGTACAAGTCCACTATATAGAAAACATTAAAATCAACGGTTTGCGTTTCGAGTACTCGGACACGGCCCGTTTGGCTGATTTCATCATCTCCAACTCGCCGGTAACCACCGTGAAATCCGTTAACTATGACATCCGGAAGGCCTACTTGATTCCTGCTACGGACAGAATGAGAGTGCAGTCGGTCACGAAGAATGTTTACCAGGGCAGCATGACCTTCAACTTGCGAAACAGCAAGAACGATGTCGTAAATATTGAACAGTCGCGACTCAACTATAATGTCAAGGAAAATTGCCAATACAAAATCAATTACAATGCCTGCGATATCGGCATGATCCGTTACAATTCCACGAACAATGGCACCATGCGCAAATACGACCGCTGCAACTTGTACTTGAACAATAGTGATGACGCGAGGTATTATATTGACAATCACGCCACCTATTTTAAATGCACGTTCATTCCTTGCAGCGAGAAAATGTTTGTCAGCTTCTATGGCACAGACAATGACGTGACCATCAAAAACTGCAAAACTACCCGTACAGGAAAACTCTTTTACCAAGGGCATGATGATAACATTGAGCTGAAAGGGTACGTGGTGAAAGGGAACGAGAAGTATTGGCGATAGGACGGCTATTGTACTTAGTTTTAGGTTTCAGGTTTCAAGATTCAAATAGTACCGAAACTTGAAACCTGAAACTTGAAACCTGAAACTTGAAACCTGAAACTTGAAACCTGAAACTTGAAACCTGAAACTTGAAACCTGAAACTTGAAACCTGAAACTTGAAACCTGAAACTTGAAAACCCTTGCCGACCGTATCAGAATTTGTGTATCTTTGCCACCCCTTTGAGTGAGGGTGATTTTTGTTTTTATAGTATTGATTTTAAGAAATTTACGAATGAAAAGTAACCTTATGATGACGAGTGTTATGGCACTCGGCTTTGTTTTTTTAGCTTCAACAACGAGTATGGCGACCCCTGCAAAACCCCAAAAACCGAAAAAACAGACTTCAGGCATTACAGCCAGTAACTTAGACAATTCGGTGAAACCCACCGCAGACTTTTACCAGTATGCCTGTGGCGGCTGGATGGCCAACAATCCGCTGGGCGACGAATACGCCCGTTTCGGCAGCTTCGATGTGCTGGGCGAGAACAACCAGGCGCAACTCAAAGACTTGGTGACCAAGATTGCTGCGCAAAAGAACACCCCTGGCACCGTTGAGCAGAAGATCGGTGACTTCTACAACACGGCCATGAACACGGAGGTCATCAACAAACAAGGCGCACAACCTCTGCAACCGGAACTCCAGAACATTGCCAAAATGCATCGCAACGACTTGTCTGTCAAGATGGCCCGGATGCTGATGGACGGTTCCACCCCGTTCTTCGCCCTGTTCGGCTCCGCCGACCCCGACAACAGCAGCATGACCATCGCGCACATCTGGCAGTCGGGACTTGGCATCGGTGACCGCGACTACTACCTCGACAAAGACCAGCAGAACATCCGCGATGAATACGTGAAGCTGATGACCAAGATGTTCAGCATGTCAAATTATAGCGCCATCGCCGGTTTCAAAGGCAAAGAGAACGAGATGGCCAATCGCGTGATGGCTCTGGAAACTCTGCTGGCACAATACGCCATCGACAAGACCGTGCTGCGTGACCCCTACCAGACCATCCACAAATGCACGCCTGCGGAATTCCAGAAGATGATTCCCGCCATCAACGTGCAACAATACCTCAAAACCCTGAATCTGAAGCTTGACACACTCAACGTGAGCCAGCCCACCTATATCCAAGGTGTCAACAACATCCTCGAAGTCACGGACTTCGACGTGATCAAAGCTTATCTCGCTTGGAACGTCATCCGCGGCGCCGCCTCATACTTGAGCGACGAATTCGTGGATGCCAGCTTTGATTTCTACGGCAAGACCCTCTCCGGCCGTAAGGAGAACCGCCCGCGCTGGAAACGGGTCATCGACAACGTTGACGATTGCCTTGGTGAGGCTGTTGGCCAGATGTACGTGAAGAACTACTTCCCTGCTGAAGCCAAACAGCGCATGGAACAGTTAGTCAAGAACCTGCAATGGGCTCTGGGCGAACGCATCAAGGCTTCCACCTGGATGACCGACCAAACCAAGAAGAACGCCCTTGAGAAGTTAGCCGCCTTCACGGTGAAAATCGGCTATCCCGACAAATGGCGCGACTACAGTGCACTGACGATCGGCACGGAGAGCTACTACGCCAACGTGATGAACTCCCGCCGTTTCGATATGGCTTACAACATGAGCAAAATCGGCAAGAAAGTCGATCCTACCGAATGGCAGATGACCCCGCAGACGGTGAACGCCTATTATGACCCCACCACCAATGAGATCTGCTTCCCTGCCGGCATCCTGCAACCGCCGTTCTTCGACATGAACGCGGATGACGCCGCCAACTACGGTGCCATCGGCGTGGTTATTGGCCACGAGATGACCCACGGCTTCGACGACCAGGGCCGTAATTACGACAAAGACGGCAACCTCGCCGACTGGTGGACCGAAAAGGATGCCGCCACCTTCAAGGAGAAAGCCCAACTCATCGTTGATCATTTCAACAGCATTGAGGTCGCCCCTGGCGTTTTTGGCAACGGTGAGTTCACTTTGGGTGAGAACATCGCCGACAACGGTGGTCTGAACGTGTCTTACACGGCTTTCCAGAAAGCCAAGAAAGACGGTCAGATCAAGGGGGAAATGGACGGTTTCACGCCAGAGCAGCGTTTCTTCTTAGCTTACGCTGCTGTATGGGCCGCCAACATCCGCGAGGCTGAAATCCTTCGCCGCACCAAAACCGACCCGCACGCCCTCGGCCGCTGGCGCGTGAACGCCACCCTACGCCACATAGACCCCTTCTACGAGGCCTTCAACATCCAACCCGGCGACCCGATGTACATGGCACCCGAGAAACGGTCGCACATCTGGTAATCATAATGGTTATGGGTTATTGGTTATTGGTTATTGAAGCTTGTTAATAGATCATAAACGGAAAGAAATATATGTCAGAAAAGAAAAAACTCGCCGTCATCGCATTCGGCGGCAACGCATTACTGAAAAGCAAACAGAAAGGCACCTATCAGGAGCAAATTGACAACGTCACGGAGACCTGTCGCAACCTTATTCCCCTGATAGAGAACGGTTACAACATCGTCATCGGGCATGGCAACGGCCCGCAAGTGGGCAACGTCATGCTGCAGCACAAGGCCGGCAAGGAAACCTTCCAGGTGGAGGATATGCCGCTGAACTTCTGCGTCGCGGAAACGCAAGGCTCCATCGGCGCCCTCATCGAAGAAGGCTTGCGCCACATCTTCGCCGAGAAAGGCTGGGAGAAGAGCACCGTCACGATGCTCACCCACGTGGAGGTTGATGCTAACGACCCGCTGTTCCAAAACCCGACAAAGCCGGTAGGTCCCTACGTTTCCCGTGAGGAGGCCGAACAATACCACGAAGAGACCGGTGACATCTACCGCGAAGATCCCAAAGGCAACGGCTGGCGCAAGGTGGTGGCCTCTCCGAAGCCGCTGCGTATCCAGAACGTTCAGCTGGTGAAGC
Organism: Bacteroidales bacterium; assembly: GCA_017525245.1. Lineage (GTDB taxonomy): Bacteria > Bacteroidota > Bacteroidia > Bacteroidales > WCHB1-69 > F23-D06. The sequence goes on from JAFXTE010000023.1 coordinate 48,976, forward strand.
AGTTGGCCGAACAGGGCATCATCGTGGTGACTGTCGGTGGCGGCGGCATCCCCGTGGCCATGAAAGACGGCTACCTCAAAGGTGTGCAGGCGGTCATCGACAAAGACTTAGCCTCCGCGCTCACGGCTGTGGAAATCGGAGCCGATGAGTTCTACATCCTCACTGACGTGCCGAAAGTCTATATCAACTTCCGCAAACCTGACGAGAAAGCGTTGGACACCATCACGGTGAGCGAAGCCAAGAAATATCTGGAGGAGAAGCACTTTACCGAAGGCTCCATGGCACCGAAGGTGCGTGCCGCCATCCAATATGTCGAGAAAAGCGGCAAGACCTGCATCATCACCGAGGCCGGCAAGCTGCACGACCCGAACTGCGGCACGAGAATCATCGCGGGGTAAATTCTCCGCTGAATCTCTTAGAGACAAAGACGCACGGATATCGAAGGATGTCTGTGCGTTTTTTGTACAGATGGGTGGCTTCCTTCTACTAGTACATAAAATAGTAATCCTTTTATGTCAAAAAAAATGTAAATTTGCACTTTTATTTTAAAATTCAAGATTTTACCATAAAAGTTGCGCCCGGCACGTATTCAGGGTATGATTCAATGAAAAAATGTTTACTGTTTTTATGGCTTTGTTTGCTGACAATATGTTTGTTTGCGCAAAACGGCACACGGAACAATGTCCAAAATTCATCAGCGGAAAGACCCACCCACGTGAGTGTGGCCCAGGCGCTTGAAGTCGGATACACGTTTATGCGCACAAACGGGCATGACCGAGGCAATGGAAACGTGCGCAAACAGGCGATGCAGCTTGTTTATACGGGTGCAGTCACCGACAGCCTCACACGGACAGTCACCGATTGCTACTATGTGTTCGCCTTGCAGCCCATGGGGTTTGTGATGGTGTCGGCCGACGAACGCGTGAAACCGATTTTAGGCTATTCCTACAGCAACGATTTCGTGGTTGAAGACATGCCAGACAATATCCTCTTTTGGCTGGATAACTACAAAAAGCAGATTAAGGCAGTGGTGGATAACGACTATCAAGCCGATCCGGCGACCATAACTTCATGGTCTTTGCTGAAATCAGGGCAGTCCGTGGCTTTTAGGAGTGGCACCTCCGTGAATCCGTTGCTGCAGACGACCTGGAATCAAAACTGCTACTATAACCAGCTTTGTCCGGAGGATGCAGCCGGACCGTGTGGTCATGCTTATGCGGGCTGTGTGGCCACGGCAATGGCGCAGGTCATGCACTATTGGGGATGGCCGACTCAGGGTTTCAACAGCCATAGCTACACCTGCGATTATGGTACATTGTCAGTGGATTTCAGTACAGCCACTTATAATCACGGCAATATGCCGAATGCGCTGACCTACAGCACCAGCGCCTCGCAAAAAGAGGAGGTGGCCAAGTTTATTTACCATTGCGGCGTGGCTGTGGATATGGGTTATGGGGCTGACGGAAGCGGTGCTTACTCAAGCGACGTGCCCTCGGCTTTATACAACTATTTCGCCTATACGGACAACGGCACCTATCGTTCAAAGTCCAACTATTCAGAAAGCGGTTGGACGAACCTCATCAAACAGGAGTTGAATAATATGAGGCCTGTGTATTATGCGGGACATGGTACCGGCGGTCACGCTTTTGTGTGCGACGGCTACGATGAAAACAACCTCTTCCATTTCAATTGGGGATGGAGCGGTTCTAATGACGGCTATTTCGAACTGTCCACGCTGAACCCGTCATCCTACAACTTCTCTGAATCCCAAGCCGCTGTCACTGGGGTTACAGCAGGAACGTTTATCCGGTGCTCGGAATCGGAGTTGTCGTTCTCTGCCCGCGTCGGTGAACAAAGCTCCGCGAAATCGATTACGGTATGCGCCCATGGGTTGAGCGGAAGTATCAGTGTTGCTGTCGGCAACGGCTTCAAAGTCAGCAAAAACGGCATCTTGTACTATACCAGCCTGACGCTTCCCGCGTCAGGTGGTACACTGTATGTGAAATACGTTCCCACACAATCCGGTGACGTTTTGGATTCCCTGACCTTGACTTCCGGCAGCTGTTCTGCCCGCGTTTACTTAAACGGCACAGACAATGTGATTGTGGGTGACGGTCCAGCCACGAGCATCTATCTTCCCAGCCACTCGTATTACAAATACGCTCTGACCCAGCAGATTTACACTCCGGCGGAAATCGGGACATCCGGTTATATCCGCAGCATTGCTTTTTACAACAGCGGCACCGAGAAAACCCGCAATTATGACATGTACCTCGTACTCACGGACAAGGACACCTTCGCTAACGGCACCGACTGGATTGCGGTCTCCGAGGACGACAAAGTCTTCAGCGGCGAGGTCACCATGGCAGAGGGAACTTGGACGACATTCCAGATAGACAATTTCCCGTATGACGGTGTGAGCAACCTTGCCCTCATCATGGATGACAACACCGGTTCCTATTCGAGTGGCATGGCCTGCAAGGTCTTCAATGCCGAAAACAGGACACTCCGTATTTACAGCGATGGCACGAACTATGATCCAGTAAACCCTGGCGCTTACACGGGAACTGTTGACGACCAAAAGAACCAGATTAAAATCGACATTAATCCTTCCGCAGTCGTGATTTGTGAGAAACCGAAAAACCTGGCGTTCTCAAATCTCACTCAGACTTCCGTCTCTGTCTCTTGGAGCAATGGAAGCGGCAATTTCGGGTATGAGTACAAGAAGACTTCCGAAACCGAATGGACTGTGGGTTGTGCTGGCAATTGCGGCTTCAACTGCAACCTCACCGGCCTCACTCCGAACACGTCCTATCAGTTCAGAGTACACTCGATTTGTGCGGATAGCACCACCAGCGGATGGCTCACCGGCAGCTTCAGCACTCCTGCGGGCATTCCCCTTGTGGAACCGTTTGACAATACAACCAAACCAGATGGCTGGCTACTTTATACAGGCTTGCTGAACAACGTGATGGAAGGAACAGCCACCTTGGCGACCGCTACATCAGGCTGGACTTTCGGTACTGGCAACGGGGTGTTCAACAGCCATGCCCGCACAAATATCTATGGAACTTCTTGGTATAAGTGGCTTGTAACCCCGACTTTGTTGATGGAGGACAATGTGCAGCTCAGCTTTGACCTCGCACTGACCAAATATTCCGGCAATCTCCAACAACCCGTGGACACCCTTCAGCAGGATGACAAATTCGTGGTGCTGATCACATCAGACAATGGCGCCACATGGGAAATCCTTCGCCAGTGGGACAACACTGGTTCGGAATACGTCTATAATCACATTGTGTGTTCCGCCAATGGCGAGTTTGTGACAATCGATTTGAGCGGTTATGCCGGCAGAAATATCGCGGTCGCTTTCTATGGCGAATCAACGGTTTCAGGTGGTGACAACAACCTGCACATCGACAATGTGCGTATTGACTACATCCCCACTTGTGAGGCACCCACTGCTTTGACGGTTACGGATGTTACCGCCCACACCGCTTCGTTGAGTTGGGAATCCGATGCCATCAATTGGCAGATTTGTCTCAACGGTGACGAGACCAACCTTATCAATGCCACATCTGATTCATACACATTCACGGATTTGATTCCGGAAACAGTCTATACCGTCAAGGTGCGCGCCAACTGCATTATGGGATTGCAGAGCCCGTGGAGTGAGGAAGTCAGTTTCATGCCTACTTATAGAGTGGTCATCGGTTCCGGCACAGGTACCAACAGCTACCTGCCTACGAACGTCAATAACAAGTATTCCCTTACCCAGCAGATATACACCGTTGCCGAATTAGGCGAGGCCGGTAACATCGTGAGCATCGATTTCCACAAGAACAATAACGAGGAGTGTGCCCGCAACTTGGATATCTATATGGTTTCTACGGATAAAGGCAGCTTCACGGGAACTAATGACTGGATTCCCGTCACGGATGCCAACAAGGTGTTCGGTGGTACGGTGAATTTCGCCGACAATGACTGGACGACCATCACACTTGACAGGCCTTTCAGCTATGATGGTACAAACAATATCGCCATTATGGTGGACGACAATTCAGGCAGAACCGTTTCCGCCACGCCGTTCCTTGCATTCCCTGCCGGAAACCAGGCCCTCCGCATTTGCGGCCGCACGACGAATTACAGAGCGACCACGGGTAGCTATACCGGAACAATCGAATCGTCCAAGAACCAGATCCGCATTATGAAGGTTGATTATGCCCTCATTTGCGATGCTCCCGCCGATCTTACCGTTTCCGAAATCGACCATCAGGGTGCGACAGTGAATTGGAACGGCGAGGCCGACTCCTGGATCGTGGCCTACAGACCTGCGAATGCGGAACTGTTCACGGAAGTCAATGTCAACACGACCTCATATACCCTGACAGGTCTTGACGCTTCGACGAACTACACGGTGAAAGTGGCCGCGAAATGCGGTAACGAGACCGTTTGGGGCGAAGATGTCAATTTCACCACGCTTTCAACTCCTTGCCCAGTCATCGTGCTGGATAACAATGGCACCTATACGGAGAATTTCGACCATTACACGCCGAGCACAACCGCCGCAACGGGCGTGGAACCCGATTGTTGGGAGGTGATCAACGAAGATGTCGCGCTCACCGAAGCCACGATGCCCCAGGTGTATTACAACGCCAATTTTGCGACCAGCGGCAGCTACACGTTGCGCATGAAGAACCGCTG
>JAFXTE010000024.1 GCA_017525245.1 Bacteroidales bacterium
AACCCGCTTCGACTGCATGGCTCCCACTGCCACGGAATGCCCTGTGGTAGTTGACCTTGACCGGGACGGACAGACAGAAATTATCGTCTCCTACAACCACTATGTCATTGATCACGATCCAAGCACACAACTTATAGTCTTTCATGCTCCTGCCAACACCACGTGGGCACCCGCCCGTTATGTCTGGAATCAGCACGCCTACAATACCGTCAACGTCAACAACGACCTCACCATACCGACCACCAATTTCAATCCCGCCACCTCCTTCACCGGTCCAGACAATATCGTGCGGAGGCCTTTCAACAACTTTTTGCAACAGGCCACCACACTCGACCAGTACGGGCGTCCGTTTGCGCAGCTGATGAACCTCGCCATCATTGGAGAACCGTCGGTGGAGTTCCAGAATGATGTGGTTGTCGTGGAAATGGAGGTGTGCAACACGGGCGGTGCACCGTTCGCACCACCGATGCACATAACAGTCTATACAGATTCGGGACAAGTTGTGCAAACGGTGGAATTTCCTACTGCACTGCAACCAGGTGATTGTGAGAATATCACACTGTTTATTAATCAGTCTGAATTGAAGCCATTTGGCAATCCCTACCCATTTCGTATCGCCATCAACGACCGAGGGGAGGGAACGGCACAATATGGAGGCTTGCAGGTGGAGTGCGACACGTCCGATAACTACTGGTCAATTGAAGGAACTCCGTGCAACTTGGTGATACCCAATATTATCACACCTAATAATGATGGATTTAATGATGTTTTGGTTCCGAAAATCATGGAAGGTGAGTACTCCTATTTGAGAATGGACATTTATGACAGATGGGGAAAGCGTGTATGGTATCAGGAGAATCCGGAAGAATTGTGGTGGGACGCATCAAAACTGTCGGATGGCGTATATTACTGTGCGATAGAGTATTTTTGCAAGATTACGGGTAGAAAAAAGTATCTCATTCACACGAGCGTGACGGTGATAAGGTGAAAGATTGTTTACAAATTCTGAATCAGCCAAAGGTTGAAGAACATATCGTACATTTGATAGGTGCCTTTGTCAAATGTGAGCAACCCTTTGTCTATTAGAGCGGGTATGGCAGCCTTTACAGAATTGGGTGATAATAGGCCATGCTTTTTCACGAACTTGCCAGATGTGACGTTTTTGGCCTTGCCCTCCCGCCCTATGGCGATAAGTACACGACTCTGCTTCTCTGGAAGCTGGTAGAGTAAATCTTCATATAAATTTGCAGACGTGTCGATGATGTGTTGAATGGCAGTTGGGATGTCCTGAACTCCGCAGATTCCACCTTTCGATGTATGAGAAAACAATTCATTCATTACCTTTTGTAGATAGAATGTCACTCCGTCAAATCGGGCATAAAGTTCCTCTACAACCTCCGATTCTAATTGGCGTCCTCGAGTTTCGAAATGATGTTGGCAAAATGCTGAGTATTTGTCGAGAGGCAGAGTTTTCAAACTATAGAGAGTTACACTTTGGTAAAAGGGGCGGGCAGGAGATGTGAACATTGTGGACATCAGATGCTGTCGTGAGCCAGAAAAGACGAATTTCGCATTGCTACAATATTGGATATGGGTGCGAAGAGCGGCCTCCACATTGGTATCGGCGTATTTCGTAATCTGTTGGAATTCATCAATAGCTACGATGCACGGCTTGTCAGCTTGCTGTAAATACGAAAAAATCTCTCCTAAAGTGGTGTTAGGTGTCTCAATATCTCCAACGCAGATTGACCATAAGGGAAGGCCATTTATATCATAACGGATTTCAGATCTTACAGATGCAAGTACAGAAAGGAACTTTTCCCATACTTTTTTCCCTTTAGGTTTGAGAGTCTCCAGAATCACACTGCCCAGCTTGCTCACCATCTCCTCCACGGATTTGGTGGAATAGATGTCAACAATGAAAGTATAGTAGTGCTCACTGATTTCCTTTTGTGCAAAGCAATGTCTCAACAAATCTGTTTTTCCATACCTGCGCGGAGAAATCAACGCCACATTGTTGCCGTTGGTAAGCAATCTGACAATATCTTCGGTCTCTTTCTCTCTATCACAAAAATATTCTTTCCCAACGTATCCCGTTGTGACAAAGGGATTGTCGAAATTCAAACTAGAACCATTCATCATATTTCATTTAAGAATACGCTGCAAAAATACAAAATTTCCATAAAATGGAAATTATAAAATGGAAATTTATAAAATAACAATTTTTCATGGTGCTTTTAGTGCCAAAAATTTCCTACTTTTGCAGTGTCAAATATCTATTTAACGCAGAGTGAAAGCCTTAACTCGTCATTGGCTGGCTGTTGTCCTATTGTTGACTTTTGGGGTAGTTCACGCCCAGACCGACTACCTGCCCGACAACATGGACTCGGTGGGGTGCAGCATCGCGCCAGAGCCGCAGCCGTGGGCAATCGTGCAGGGCCGCACCAGCGAGTTCCTTTCGCACATGTACGCCCTGCCTTTCGTCGGGGACATCGACCATGACGGAAGGTCTGAGGTCGTCACCGCTGGTGTCCAAACACCTTACAACTCCTCATCCATCGTCATTTATGACGACCAGCTTCAGCATCTTGCCACTATCAGTACCCCGGAAATGTATTCGTACGTTGGTTATCCGTTGGCCCTCGCGGATGTGGACAGGGACGGTTTTGGTGAGATTTTCGTCCATACGCGTAGCGGCTACCTCTATTGTTACCGGTATGATGGCAATACTGTCACTACCGTTTGGATTTCCAACACTCCAACATCCTTGGATGCTACTGCCGCAATTCTCATTATCGCCGACATCAATGGGGACGGACACCCTGTAATATGGGCGCTCAACAAAATTTACAATGCTGTCACAGGTGTTGAACTGCTCACCCTTCCAGAGGTCATTGGGACGTTCTACTGTAGCACCCCATCCATGGCTGCCATGCCCGTCTTTGCTGATTTTGACAATGATGGTGTTCTTGAATTTGCAGGTGGAAACAAGGTCTTTAAGCTGAACATCAACAATTATAATGGTACCAACGGCAACTCATCCGAACTCTGGAAGACCATTTCCGGAAATGGCATTGGTGATGGTGTCACCTCTGTCGCCGACATTGACTTGGACGGCTATCTGGATATGGTGGTGGTATGGGACGACTATATGTATGCATGGAAACCATTTACGGGAATCGGAAGCGAGCCCACCCTCATTTCAATTTGTCCGTACACGGCTATCTATCCAGCATCACGTGCGCTCATTGCCGATGTGGACAATGACGGCTATCCCGAAATCCTTTTTTCATACGCTTATGGGATGACGGCATACCGGTATAACCCTGCCACTCGATCGCTGCAGCAGATGTGGCAGCAGCCTACCAGCGATGACTCCGGCTGCACCTCCATGACCGCTTTCGACTTTAATCTGGATGGCAATGTGGAGGTTGTGTATCGTGATATGACGCATCTTCGTATCCTCAACGGTGCTACAGGTGAAGACCAAACCCGCTTCGACTGCATGGCTCCCACTGCCACGGAATGCCCTGTGGTAGTTGACCTTGACCGGGACGGACAGACAGAAATTATCGTCTCCTACAACCACTATGTCATTGATCACGATCCAAGCACACAACTTATAGTCTTCCATGCTCCTGCCAACACCACGTGGGCCCCCGCCCGTTATGTCTGGAATCAGCACGCCTACAATACCGTCAACGTCAACAACGACCTCACCATACCGACCACCAATTTCAATCCCGCCACCGCCTTCACCGGTCCAGACAATATCGTGCGGCGGCCGTTCAACAACTTCCTGCAACAAAGCACACAATTGGATCAGTACGGGAGGCCCTATTTCCCTGGCACGCCTACCGAACTCGACCTCACTGCCAGCCTCTGCATGGGCGAATCCTACATCGATGATTTTTTCAGCATCTCGTCCGACACGCTATCAGTAGGGGAGTACGAGTTTCAACGTTTCATCGAACACGAAGATGAGTGCGACAGTATCATCACGCTGCATCTTACGCTTTCTGAACCAAGTTCATCGGAAATCTCCGACACCATCTGCCGCGGACAAGGCTACCACCAGCACGGATTCCACATCCCTGAAAGCAGCACCCTGAACGGCGGCGAACTGACCGAGTCGCTTGTGCTTCACAACCAAGCTGGCTGCGACAGCATCGTCACGTTGCGCCTTACACTGCTGGACGGCGAGGTGCACATCCTTCCTCCCACGGAGGACTTCTGCAAGAGCTACTCGGCACAACTGGCGGTGGCGACGTCGCTCGACCGCATCCGCTGGAGCACGGGCGAGGAGACGCAGGAGATTGTGGTCACCCGTCCGGGAACTTATTCTGTAGAAGCCATTTCTGGGCATTGCACCGCCGAGGATGCCATCACCATCGCGGCCTGCGACTTCGACCTCTTCCTGCCCAACGCCATCACCCCATCGAAAGACGAGGGTACCAACGACTATTTCTGCCTCCCCGAGCAAACAGCCCAACAGTTGGAGGAGTTCGAAATTCATATCTACAACCGCTGGGGCGGACTGGTCTATCACGCCACCACGCCCTATTTCCGCTGGGACGGTACCGAGAACGGGAAACTATTTCCCGAAAACATATATAGTTATGTCATCCTATGCAAGCCTGTGGGACATACACGCTTCCTCCGCACAGGGACGATAGTGGTGCTGTGAGAATGAGAGGGGAGTTGAAATTTGAAAACTGAGAATTGAAAGCGGAAAAAGTACACCCTTTTCATTACGAAAAAAGTCGTAACGAAAAAATGCGTAATAGGGGACAAGTGCTATATGATGGGAGTATTGCCGACTGCCACATCAAAATTTGTTGGAGAGATTGATTTTTAAGAAATTATTCGTATTTTTTTTCTTTGTGTAATTATAAATTGGAACGGAGAATTAAGTGGGAGGTGGAGGAAACGAGGAAATGGAAAATTGAGAATTGAAAACGGAAAAAAAGTTGTAATTTTGCAAGTTGATTTTTTGTGTTTGAAAGTTAAATAGTTTGAACGATGTTAAATAATAAAACTGTTCTCATTACCGGTGGTACCGGCTCATTTGGAAAGAAATTTGTTGAGGTGATTCTGCGGGATTATCCCAATGTGAAGAAGATCATCATCTATTCTCGTGATGAACTGAAACAGTACGAGTTAAAGCTCAAATATCCAGAAAGCAAATATCCTATGATGCGCTTTTTCATCGGGGATGTGCGCGATTTGGAGCGACTTACCCGCGCTTGCGAAGGAGTGGATGTGATTATCCATGCTGCTGCCATTAAGCAGGTGGATACTGCGGAATACAATCCCGAAGAATGCATTAAAACCAATGTCCACGGGGCTCAAAATGTCATTAAAGCGGCATTGGCTTGCGGCGTGCACGATGTAGTGGCGCTCTCCACCGACAAGGCCTGTGCTCCCATTAACTTGTATGGTGCTACAAAGCTTACCTCTGACAAATTGTTCACCGCAGCCAATAACATTAAAGGTTCCAAGGATATCCGTTTTTCTGTCGTTCGTTATGGGAATGTGATGGGCTCTCGCGGCTCTGTGATCCCATTCTTTATTCGTAAACGGGATGAAGGCGCAACAGCTATTCCTATTACCGATATGCGTATGACTCGCTTCAATATCTCTCTGGAAGCAGGTGTTGCCATGGTGATGTATGCAATCGGACATCATCTGGGTGGGGAAATTTTTGTTCCCAAAATCCCTTCCTACCACATTAAGGATGTGGCCACGGCCATCGCACCGAATATTCCCCAAGTGGAAATAGGCATCCGTCCCGGTGAGAAACTCCACGAGGAAATGATTACGGTTACTGATGCTTTGGATACCATTGATTTGGGTAAATACTATGTGATAATGCCCTCTGTATCGTTTAACCATACGAGAGAGGATTACATCAAGCACCACAATGCCGTTCTGGTTCCTGATGGTTTCCATTATAGTTCCGACAGCAACACCGAGTGGGAGACAGTGGAGACCATGCGGGAGAAAATAAGGTTGTTCGTGGATCCGAACTTTGTCGTTAAGTAATTGACAATGGATAATTGACAATTGACAATTATGGCTAATGCTATACAAATAAAGAGTAGGAATTTTGCTATAAGAATTGTAGGATGTTATAAGTTTCTCACGGAAAAGAAGCATGAAACCATAATGTCTAAACAACTATTACGGTGTGGAACAAGTATCGGTGCCAATACTCGAGAAAGCAAGAATGCCCAATAGCGTCAAGATTTTCTCAGTAAACTGAATATAGCTTTAAAGGAAGCTGACGAAACAGAATATTGACTTGACTTGCTCCACGAAACTAAGTATCTTGACGATGATATTTTCAAATCAATCCAAGATGATTGTGCCGAACTTATAAAACTACTCACAGTCATTATAAAAAAACTAAAATCAACTCCTTCAACCAAGTAGAAAATTTAAATTGAATTGTCAATTTTCAATTGTCAATTCTCAATTATAAAGCAAATGATTGATCACAACATTTCCTATGGTCATCAGTACATCTCCGACGAAGATATCCAAGCCGTTGTTGAAACGCTGAAATCCGACTACCTGACTCAGGGCCCAAAAATCGGTGAGTTTGAAAAGAACTTTTCCGAATATTTGGGTTGCCAATATGCCTGTATGGTGAGCAACGGCACTGCCGCACTCCATCTGTGTGCTATGGCATTGGGAATCAAGCCTGGTGATAAGGTTATTACAACCCCCATCACTTTTGTGGCTTCCGCCAACGGCTTCCGCTACCAAGGAGCTGAGATCGTTTTCTGTGATATTGATGCCAAAACCTATTGCTTGGATTTAGACAAACTGGAAGTTATCCTCAAAGCTTCACCAAAGGGCACATACAAAGCTGTTGTACCCGTTGACTTCGCCGGTTATCCTATTGATGAGGAGCGTTTGCGCAAGTTGGCGGATGAATACGGTTTTGCCATTGTGGTTGATGCTTGCCATGCTCCAGGAGGGAGTTACATTGACAGTAAAGGCACAAAGCAAATGGTGGGAAATTGCCATTATGCCGATTTGACCTGTTTCTCATTCCATCCTGTAAAGCACATCGCGACGGGCGAAGGTGGTGCTGTGACCACTAACCGAAAAGACTTGTATGAAAAAGTGGCCTTGTACCGTACACACGGCATCACCAAGAATCCTGATTTGCTCACTCAGAATGACGGAGGATGGTATTATGAAATGCAGGATTTAGGATACAATTACCGCATCACTGATTTTCAAGCTGCTTTGGGCATCTCACAACTCAAACGTCTGGATTGGAGCATTCAAAGAAGAAATGAGATTGCCCACAAGTATGATGAAGCATTCAAAGACACTCCCATAAAGTCTCCGTTTAGGGCAGACAATATCACCCATGCATTCCACCTATATATCATACAAGTGGCTACTGACAAACGCAAAGGGTTGTACGATCACCTGCGCGCCAATAAAATTTTTGCCCAGGTGCTTTATATTCCTGCCCACACGATGCCTTATTACCGCCAGTTTGGTTGGAAGAACGGCGATCTGCCTGTGGCAGAAGACTACTATCAGCACTGTCTGGCTTTGCCGATGTACCCGACATTGACGGAGGAAGAGCAGGAATGGGTGATTGAGAAAGTGAAAGAATACATTGGTTTATAGTGAAGATTATGGAAGTACAGGTGTTATATGGTGAAAGAATTTATCTTCGCCGTTTAACGGAGGAAGATGTAACCGATGATTATGTTCGTTGGATGAACGATCCAATGATTAATCAATATCTTGAAAGTCGCTTTTATGAACAAACGATAGAAAGTACAAAAGCTTTTATTCGTTCTGTCACAAATGACAATAATTATCAGTTTGGCATTTTCTTAAAAGAAACTGATAAACATATCGGTAACATCAAGATTGGTAGCATTAATCATTATCATAGGTACGCTGATATAGGCTTTTTGATTGGAGAAAAATCATATTGGGGAAAAGGAATAGCGACCGAAGCCATCAAACTTGCTACAGATTTTGCTTTCAATACTCTGAAACTCCATAAATTATGGGGAGGTGCATATTCTCCCAACATGGGTTCTATAAAGGCATTTATCAAAAATGGATATCAGGAAGAAGGTATAAAGCATAGCCAATATTTATGCCATGGAGAATATGTGGATGATATTATGTTGGGAAAGGTGAATCCAAATGAGTAAGCTTGTTCTCGGAACCGTTCAGTTCGGCCTTCAATATGGGGTGAACTCAGCAGGACGTCCCAGCGAGGATGTTGTGAGGAGTATTCTTGCCGAGGCCTCAAAAGGTGGAATTACCACTTTGGACACTTCGAGCGCCTATGGCAACTCAGAAGAAATTCTTGGCAAGTGTTCAACTCCCGAAGAGGGATTCAAGATTGTTTCAAAATACCCCAAGGGTAAAACACCCGTTGGTGAGATGTTTAATGGCTCATTGAACCGACTGAAGGTGAAAAACCTCTATGGTTATCTCCTACATCATTTTGAGGTGTATAAGAACAACCCAAAAGTTTGGGATGAGTTCCATGCCTTGAAAGAGGCTGGCAAAGTCCAAAAGATAGGTTTCTCTTTGTACACACCTGAGGAACTTCAGTTTATCCTTGATAACAAGTCGCCTTTTGACCTGATTCAAGTGCCATTTAACATTTTTGACAAGAAGTTCCTGCCTTTGATGATGGAAGTTCATAAAAAAGGTGTTGAGGTGCATGTTCGTAGTACTTTCCTTCAGGGATTATTCTTCAAAGACAGAAACGCTTTGCCCGAGCGACTCCTGCCTATGAAAAAGTATCTGCTTCAATTGGATGAGTTTTCAAAAAAAACAGGATTGAGTATTTCTGAAATAGCGTTGAATTACAATCTTCAAAATCCATACATCGACGGGGTTCTCATTGGTGTGGACAATGTTGTGCAATTGAAATCAAATCTCGCCTCAGTGAAGAATGTGCCTATAGATATTGAAATTGAAGTAAAAGAACAAGAATTATTGAACCCTGTAAATTGGAATTAATATGAAAATCCTTGCTATAACACAAGCCCGGTATGGTTCAACAAGATTGCCAGCCAAAATCTTAAAGGAAGTCAAAGGAAAGACCTTGCTTGAGATACATCTTTATAGGATTTTGCTCTCAAAAACGATTTCCAAACTTAAAATTGCTACAACAGATGAAGAAGGTTCTAAATTTATTGTTGAAATAGCTGACAAAGTAAGAGTGGGTTATCATAAGGGCTCAGTAGATGATGTGCTCTCTCGTTTCTATGAAACTGCAGCACCCGAGAAACCTGATTATGTTATTCGCTTTACATCAGACTGCCCTTTGATAGATCCGAATGTGATAGATGCCATAGTGGCTTTTGCTATTGAGCATCCTGAATATGATTATGTTCGTACTCAGGCTGCGAGTTTCCCAGATGGACTTGACACCGAGGTGATGAAGTTTTCTGCTCTTGAAAGGGCTTTCAACGAAGCAACACTCAAATCAGAACGTGAGCATGTAACTGCTTACATTTGGAAAAATGGTTCGGCAGATGGAGGAGCCATCTTCAATACCTATAATTTCCCGAATCCTGTAGGCAAATACAATGCCAACGATTACCGTATCACCATTGATGAGCCCGAGGATTTTGAAGTTATAAAGCGACTTATCGAAGCTCTTGGGTTTGATAAAGGTTGGAAGGAATACATCGACTACTTGCTCGCCCACAAGGATATATATGAAATAAACAGCAAATTTAGCTATAACGAAGGTTACACTAAATCAATTAACAACGATAGTCAAATCAATAAATAATCATTATCATGGGTAAAGGACAAGATCTTTATAAAAAAGCAAAAACAATGATTCCTGGAGGCACCTCCCTCCTTTCAAAGCGTCCAGAACAATTATTGCCCGAGAATTGGCCAGCATATTATAGCAAGTCTAAGGGCTGTCATGTTTGGGATCTTGATGGTCGTGAATACATAGACTGTGGATTGATGGGCGTCGGCACAAATACTCTGGGCTATGCGCGAGAAGAAGTTGATGACGCAGTTATGAAAGTTATCCGTGATGGGAATTTGACCACTTTGAATTGTCCGGAAGAGGTGTATCTGGCAGAACGCCTGATTAAGATGAACCCATGGGCAGGTGGGGTGCGCTACACCCGTGGGGGAGGAGAAGCCAACTCTATGTGTGTGCGTATTGCTCGCGCATATACAGGCAAGGACAAAGTTGCTATCTGTGGCTATCATGGTTGGCATGACTGGTATGTGTCTGTGAATCTTGGTGAAAATGATGCTTTAGCTGGCCATCTTCTGCCAGGTATTCCAACCGCTGGTGTGCCCAAGGGGCTTCGTGGAACATCGATTCCATTTCACTATAATGACTTTGAAGAGATTGAAAACATAATTCGGAATACGAAAGATCTGGCAGCTGTTAAAATGGAAGTGTGCCGCAACTTTGGTCCTGAAAAGGGGTATCTTGAACATATCCGCAACTTATGCAATGAGTATGGTGTAGTTCTTATTTTTGATGAATGTACATCAGGTTTCCGCGAAACTTTTGGTGGCCTGCATAAGAAATACGGGGTGTATCCTGATATGACTATTTATAGTAAGACAATGGGCAATGGCTATGTTATTGCGGCAGTTTTGGGTAGGAAGGAAATCATGGATGCTGCGCAGGGTTCATGGATCAGTTCCACTTTCTGGACAGATCGTATTGGACCTGCCGCTGCTCTGGCTGCTCTAGATGTGATGGAGAAAGAGAAATCTTGGGAATATATCACACAAAAAGGTCTTCAGAACAAAACTCGCTGGCAGGCGTTAGCCGATAAATATGGTTTGAAGATCAACCAATGGGGTATTCCCGCTCTTGCAGGATACACATTTGACTCTCCCAATGCACTTGCATACAAGACCTATCTAACTCAAGAAATGCTTAAAAAGGGCTACATTGCCGGAACTCTGATGTACACCTGTATTGCTCATACCGATGATGTCCTCAATGCCTACTATGAGGCACTCGATCCCATCTTTGCCGACATTCGCGATTTTGAGGACGGTAAGGATGTGATGAAAGCTCTTGAAGGCCCTATTTGTCAGTCGGGTTTCAAACGTCTCAATTAATTATATGCCCTCATATATCTGCCTACACCAACAAGAACACCATCTTGGCAATTACTCCATTGTCCCGCTCCGGTATGAGGACAGATTCCTCATTATGAAGTGGCGCAATGAGCAGATTTACCATTTACGTCAGGCGCATCCCTTAACCGAAGATGACCAGCAGCGCTATTTCGACAACGTTGTCTCTAAGCTGTACGATAACCCTAAACCCGACCAAATTCTGTTTTCTTATCTGGAAAACGGCACCTGCATTGGTTATGGCGGTTTGGTGCACATCAACTGGATTGACAATAATGCGGAAATCTCCTTCATTATGGACACGAGTTTGGAGGTAGAGCACTTTTCAGAGCATTGGAGCAACTATTTAACTATGTTGAAATCCGTGGCCTTTGATGACTTGGGTCTGCACAAGATTTACACGTATGCCTTTGACTTACGGCCGCATCTTTATACTATGTTAGAGACTAATGGTTTTACTCGTGAAGCCACGCTCAAAGAACATTGCTTTTTCAATGGAGTATATAAAGACGTGTTGATCCATTCATTATGGAATGATCTCTACGATGTGATTGACTATGTGGATTGCACCCCTGAACAACATCGTGAGATTCTCGCTCTGCGAAATCGTGATGATGTGCGTGTGTGGATGGTGAATCCGGAAGTGATTCCTGAGGAGAACCACTTCAAATTTGTTGAGAGTCTGCGGGGTAATGCAAATCGGCTCTATTTTGCTGTATATAAAAATGGCAGTTTGTTGGGTACTTATAACCTTACCAATGAAGGAGACGGAATTTGGGAACGAGGCATCATTGCCAACCCCTCCACTCAGGGCTCTGGACAAACAGAGAAATGGGAACGGCAGATATTAGGAGGTTTGTCCCAATATAATATAAAAGCTGTTTCAGCCAAGGTCAAACAGGATAATTTGCGGTCTATCAAGTATCACGAAAAACTGGGCTACAAGGTGCGGGAGCGGGATAATGAGTACATTTATTATAAACTGGAATTATAATGAGCAAAACCTTTATCATAGCCGAACTTTCTGCCAATCATAACGGCAGTAAACAAGTTGCTCTTGACAGCATTCGGGCGGCCAAAGCAGCTGGTGCGGATGCCATTAAAATACAAACCTACACGGCGGATACTTTGACGTTGAACTGCGATAAGCCTGATTTTCGTCTGGGTAAAGGACTTTGGGAAGGTGAGACTTTTTATACACTTTACCAAAAAGCCTACACCCCTTGGGAATGGCATGAGGAGGTTTTTCATGTAGCTAAAGAAGAAGGTTTAATCTGTTTCTCCACGCCTTTCGACAAAACAGCAGTGGACTTTTTGGAGACTTTGGATAATCCCATTTACAAGATCGCCTCGTTTGAGATCACAGACATTCCTTTGATTCAATATATTGCCTCCAAGCATAAGCCAGTAATTCTCAGTACAGGCATTGCTATGGAAGAGGATATACAACTGGCGTTGGATACTTTGCATGCAGGTGGTTGTACGGATATTACCCTGCTGAAATGCACCTCGGCCTACCCTGCACCGATTGAAGATGCCAATCTCTTGACCATTCCAGATATGAAGCAGCGTTTTGGGTGCAAAGTGGGTTTGAGCGACCATACTGAAGGCTACACTGTTCCGATGGCTGCCGTGGCTTTGGGCGCGGAGGTGGTGGAGAAACACTTTATCATCGACCGTAGTATTGGTGGTCCCGATAGCGCTTTTTCCATGGAAGCGGATGAATTCAAGCTCATGGTGGAGAATATCCGTAAAGTGGAGGCGGCTTTAGGTAGTGTGAGTTATCCCACCGACCCATCAAAGATTAAAGGACGCGAGTTCTGCCGTTCGTTGTATGTGGCCGAAGACATCAAAGCAGGTGAGGTGATCACAGAGGAAAATGTCAGGAGCGTAAGACCAGGATATGGGCTGCATCCGAAATATCTCTCTGACCTTATCGGACGTAAAGTAAAGTGCGATTTGAAGGTAGGGGATAGAATGAGTTGGGAAGTGGTGGAGTAAAAGAGACATTGATGATGTAATAAGTATAATTTTGAGATTTTTTCTCAATTTTACACATAATATAAATTTTTTTTCTGTATATTTGCACTCACAAAAATAATTATATATTTAAACGTAAATAGTTATGCTTCTTGAATTTACGGTTGGAAACTATCGTTCTTTTTACGATAATAGGACATTTTCCATGCTTTCGCAAAAAATTAGAGAGGAGGCAAAAGAAAATGTAATTCAGGTGATGTCATACGATATCCTTAAAACGTTGGCGGTCTATGGGGCTAATTCGAGCGGGAAATCCAATCTGATCAATGCCATGCAGACAATGGATTCATGTGTGCTCGCTTCTGTTAAGCTCAACCCTAATGAAGAGTTGATGTATGATCCCTTCCTGCTTCGTAAAGGCAATGACAAGCCCACTGTATTCGAAGTGTCGTTCTTGAAAAATGAATACTGCTATCGTTATGGGTTTTCATATAATCGGACAAAGATTGTTGATGAGTGGCTTTTTCGACGTACAACCAAACGTTCAAAAGAACAAACCATCTTTATTCGTAATGAAGAGGGGATTGCTTACGACGATAAGAAGTTTCCCGATGGTCCTGACAATGTTGCTTTAAAGACGCGAGTGAATGGTAACCGGTTGCTTCTTTCTCTTTGCGCGCAATTGGGTGGCAATATTTCAAATCAGGTGATTTCATGGTTCGAAACGGATTTCAATGTGGTGTCGGGTCTCAATAACCAAGGATATCGTGGCTTTTCAAAACTTTTATTCCATAATAATAGGGGAGAAAGTAGAAAAGCAATGAGTTTTTTCAAGAAATTACAATTGGGATTCAATGAGATTTCAACACAAGAAGAGCAATTGGCAATTCCAAGCGGTACGCCGAAAGATCTTATCCCATTGTTAAGTAGAGAAATTTTAGGTAAGAAAAACATCAAGATAGAGTCGGTACACAGTTTGTATGACTCCAAAGGAAAGGGTTGTGGCTCAATTAATTTTCCATTTGAGGATAGGGAGTCGTCGGGTACAAGAAAACTTTTTGATATGTCGGGCCCGATCTTCGACACCTTGGAAAACGGAACCATACTGGTAATTGATGAGTTGGATGCGAAAATGCACCCGCTGATTTCACAAGAAATCATACGGTTGTTTCATAATAGTGAAACGAACCCCAAAAATGCGCAATTGATTTTCACTACGCACGATACTAATTTATTGTCAACCAAAATGATGCGGCGTGACCAGATTTGGTTTACAGAAAAAAATGAGACAGAACAAACAGACTTGTATTGTCTCACAGACATCGTATTTCCCGACGGCACAAAGCCACGCAATGATGCCAATTACGAAAAGAATTATATTGCCGGTCGATATGGTGCTATTCCATACATTGTCAATGAGTAAAGCAGAGAGAGATGCCCGCAAATAAGATAAAATTGGATCCCGCACTTGAGCGGCGATACGCGAAAAAGGCGCAAAAGCATAAAGCCCGGAAGGTGGTGTGCAAAATTCTTATTGTTTGTGAGGGTACAAAAACAGAACCTAACTATTTTGAGGCATTTTCTTCTTTCAACAGAGGTACTACGGTTTACGATATTGAGGTAAAAGGATTGGGCAGGAACACTACGGATGTGGTGGATAAGGCTATTGACCTCAAGAACAAAGGCGATTATGACCGCGTATGGGCTGTGTTCGACAAAGACTCTTTTTCGGATGACAAATTCAACGGAGCCATTATCAAAGCTGGCAGCAACGGTATTTGCTGTGCGTGGAGTAATGAGGCTTTCGAGCTGTGGTATCTATACCATTTTGTTAATCGTACAACAGGAATGAGCAGGTCGGAATACCAGAAGGCCATTTCTAAGGCGGTTAACAGCTCCCCGAAATATAAGTTGAGGAATGCATACCAATATGCCAAAAACGATATTGACAATTATCGAATTATGACGCAATATGGCTCTATGGATAAAGCCATACTCTATGCAGAAGCGATGAGCAACCAATATACCGATCAACGTTATGCTACGCATAATCCATGCACGATGGTATTCCGGTTAGTCCGTCAGCTGATAGGGAAAGACAACGAATTGAACGAGGAACTGAAAAGGAAAATTGAAGGGTTTTAAGAGACAAGAAAAAAGAAATGGAACAATTCGTATGAATAATTGGGGGTCACAGAAAAATAGCGTACATTTGCGCTTCCAACTTTTCTGACTTTGTTTAACGTCCTTCGGCAAAGGTTTAAGGCGTTGGCGAGAAAAGAGCAAAATAGCAGTCTCTTTAAATAATATAGTGGATTATGAAAAGAAAAACGATACTGATAGGGAACACAAGAGGTCTGTTGTCCACCCCGATAGACCTATTTAACGTAGCACAATTTCTAATGTCTTACCAAGGTGGGGCGTGGGAGAAGAGCGAAATAGAGTTGTTGTTGGATAGGGGGTGCAATGAACTGCTGCTAGATGTGGATCGAATATCGGGAGAGAAAAATGATTATGTGATTGTCTATTTCTCAGGTCATGGCGGTTTGCAGGGTGATACTATCCTTGAGGTTAATCCTCAAGGAGAACTGATAAAAGAGAGTTCTTTGTTTGGACTGGCAGACAGGCAACTAAATATACTGGATTGCTGCCGGATTATTCATACAACACCTTTGCCAATTTATGGTAGTTCAAGAGGTTTGAATGCCATAGACTGGGATTTGAGAGATGCTGTGCGAACAGAATATGAAGAACTCGTGACAAATGCGTCTCCCCAACTGGTAAGAATGTATTCGTGTTCAGAGGGGGAGTCATCATATCCTTCAAAGCAAGGTAGTTATTATACAAACAGCTTGCTTTCTTGTGCTAAAGACCTGTTGCAAAATAACAATATAGTATGGGTTTGCCCGTGCCATGAGGCTGCTGCCATGAAAACTGCGGATGAGGTGCGAAGGGATTTGAAGGAAAACCAGCATCCTGAAATCATACCTGCGAAATGTTTGTCAATGGCAGAACTGCCGTTCTGCTTTAATCCTAAATCATTAAAATAGTAAGAACTATGGCTGAAGAATTATACCCAGTTCTATCGCTTAATATCAATATCACCGCTTTCTTGAAGAAAGTGATTAGTGCTGACATTTTTGGTAGTATAAAAACGGGACTTCAGAATAAGGTTGACTTGACTGATAAGGGAACTCATATTACTAGTATTGCTTCGATAGAGAAGAGTGCTGACGGAAAAACCTCGCAGGTTAGACTATCGTCAGCTTATTGTCAATACTTTTGGTTGTTGTGTGATGTGGTGCTTAAGATTCTGGATAGGAGAGTGATTACTACGGCTTGTATCTATTATGGCATCAGTATGGAAGTGTTTTTAAAGAGTGTTGAGGATACGAACAAAAAGACTAAGAAGCAGGTGCTGCCATTCATCCCAGACTTCTTTAAGCCCGATATAGAGCGTTATCTGGCATACTTGAAAATAGTACCAGAGCTATTGGCAGATGTTTTTTGGGAACAGATTGGGTTTGAATACGCAATGTGCGAATCTCTTAAAGATAGGAAATATCCGATAGAAATGGAAGGGATTAGGAGTATTGACATGAACAGCAAATACTCTGAGCGAACGAATTCCGTCTATAGTTATGGCATAGCATTCTGTATGCTTCATGAGCTGGAACACCATCGACTTGGTCATCTTGAAAAGGAAGAAGAAATAAAGGACGAGGTGGCTGCTGATGCACAGGCATTTTGGAGCATTTACAAGGATATCAGGGGAGAAGAACGGTTTTCTGCCAATATCGGAATGCTGTGTGTGCTCTTCTCTTTTATGATGCTGAATCCTAAGTTGAAGGAAGATGGCGTTCATCCAAGAGAGGATAAGCGGATGTTTGCTATCTATGATGAGGTAGTGAAGGAGAATCCGAAATATACAATGATGCTGGTTAACATTCTTGATTTCTGGGGAAAGGTTAATCATATTGCTGATTATCCAAAAGATTTAGAGCCGGTAGATGAGTCAGTGAAGAAGATAAAAGCATATTTCAAGATAAGCTGAAAACGGAGACGTCCTGTAGGTCGCAAGGATGGGGCATGTGAGCTTTTTGTAGTTATTAAAATATGGATAATTTATTGATTATAATGTTGTTAATGATAAACTAATGAAGAGCCTTGAAACTCTGAAACAAGAAAATGCCTTCGCTTATGTTTCGACGAGTGTCTGTTTTCCATCATACACTCATTCGGAGTGTATGCCAGTATCAGCGTAGAATGGTTTGCGTGGAAAGAGTTTGTTTTTGGACACATGAAGAGTGATTTTAATTGCAAGTAAGATCCGTTGTGCTAGATTAGGTGGAGGGGGGGTATAGAGTTGAGAATTTAATATCAGTGGAAAGTTAAGCGTTGTTAAGTTGAAAACCAAAAGACAATTGATTATATTAGATTCTTTCAGAAGAAAAAAGTACTGCCATTACAATAAAATGATTATTTTTGCGTTCCTGAAAAAGGATTAAAGGACAAATGAACAATTGACCTGTTGGCATATGACTTGCTGTAATATAATTGAATAATAAATAGTAACGATAAAAAAGACGTATGAATAATTTGCCGTTTGGAGCAGCTTCTTACAGACAGTTCGAGACAACCTTTCTGGCTTCTGTAATTGTGGGAATGAAATATCTGCCTGTGTCCGATATTGATTCGTGCAAGAAAAAATGGGGCGAGTTTACGCAATCTTTGTTTTCGATTGCTCCACTTGAAGGCATATTCGAAAAACCAATAGTCATCAACAGGAATGACCATAAGTTGTCGTTTATTTTTGAAAAAAACAGGGCACAGGTGCATATCGGTGGTGATGGTTACCAAAATTTTGCTGATACAGTAATTCCACAAGCCTATAAATTGAAACGGTTTGTGACAGAAGTTGCGAATGTGGAAGCTCCCATCGGTCTTGGAATCAGAAAAATTGATGTGTTCCAAATAGAAACAAAAGAGGGAAACAATTTGGAAGAAGCCGCAGTGCGAAATCATTTTTTCTCAAGGGAATATTGTTCTCTGAAAGATGGCGAGGTTAAACCCGATGAGGAAGAGAAGAATTTCACAGGGTTGAAAAAACACCAGTGGACGGAAAACTCAAATCAGCTGACATTGAGATCTGCTTTTATAAAAGATCCTGGGGCAAGTAACAGGTATAGATTGGTGTTGGATACGGATGAGCAATATTCTCCTCATGAAGGTGTTAAGTTGGACAAATTGGATGAAGTGCTAATGGATATGAACAAAGACTTGTTTGATGCCTTTATGTGGTGCGTAAGCGATAGTGTGATTAAATTCATGACAAACGGAAAGGAGTAATTGGTATGAATTTCACGGCAAAAACTGCGGATATATCAATTGACAGTTTGGAACAGTTATACTCCGCACCGGTTAAATCATCGGGACATAAGGTACGGGTGGCGGCATTCTCTTTCTTTTTAATTGTCTCTTCAATCAACGCAGAAGATTATGATTCTGACCATTTCGTGAGCAATGGCGGACATCAAACGACCGAATTGCTCGATCGGTCTAACAAATTTGTGCCCAATTCTCTAATTTATGATGTTCCTGTTAGTTTTGATCAACCACTTTATAGAGTATTTGCCAGACAGGTTTCTGCAAGATGGCAACGGCAGGAAAGTCTTGACAAACTTTGCGATTCCTTTTACGCAAACTTTATTAAGGGACAGATGGATGTTGAACGTTTTTTCCCATTATTCAAAAATATGGCCAAAGAATTGCGCAATTTGAAAATCAACTATGTTTTCGTTGATGTGAGCCGCAAGAAAAACATGATTGATTTCAACTTGTCTTTGGATGAAGGACTGTTCTTGTCCGTGGCACAAGTGTTAAATGAGCCAATGGAGAATGTGATGTTTACCATTGCAAGAAACAACAAGACCATTGTGATTGACGAGATGCCATTAAAAGAATTGGTTAGGAAGGTGGCTGATGTCGAATCTCAACTCAAATCGGTTCCCCGCTCATGAAGATGCATCGCTATCCTTCATATATGGTTCCGTATGTGGGTTTGAATCCTGATGTGGATGTAGATGCCTTGTTACAGTATGGCGATTTCGCCGTTGCCCGCAGAATTGATCAGCCTTTTAGCGAGGAGGATATTGCGATTTTCCCTGACAAGTCGGCTGTTGTAAAAGCTGATTCATCACTGAGGGAGGATGTTTTTAATCGCATACCACGTCTTTCGATGACCATGCTTCGATTGGAGTTTCCGTTAACTTGCGTAAAGTATGACATAGATATGAAAGGCGAGGTAGATGATTGGAAGGGTCGAATGGTCAGGCCGTGGAAATACCGAGGCAAAGCCACATCGGCAAGCGACGGCTATCTGTTGGTTTATAATGCGGAAAATCTTCATAACAAACCTGCGGATTACCAGAGGAAATTTGAGAGTTTAGAAGAAGCCGAGAATGTTCAAGAGAATTATGAGGGCTTGAAAGATGGCATTGTTGCAAAAACTTTTTCAAGGAAAAAATATTATAAAGCAATAGGTTGTATCTCGCTACGGCATGCTCCAACCATGTTGAACTACTGGCACTTCGAACTGAGGTTGAGAAACGGGGAAGGAGAGGAAATCAAAAGTGTAAAGTATAAACCTAACGAAGCACCGTCCCAAATGAATATGAGGTCAAGTTTTGTTAATTATGTATTGGACAACTATCTTTTCAAGATGCTTTGGATTGACAAGAATCCATGCGAGAAAGATATTCCTATTTCTTGTTTTTACAGTTCCAGTACATCTTCTTTCAACAGACGTATAGCGAACAGAATAAATAAGTGCGTTTTTGCCTTGATTCCTATTGTAAAATAGGATATCGTCGTTAGGGTTGATGTTATTGGAAGAGTCGAGGCTTTTAAATGGCTTGTATGCCTCGTTGGATGCGACCGAAATACCAATGCGAAGCATGTTTGACAATATTGCATATAAAAATTTCAAGCATAATGATTGGTCTGCGATGATGAGAAACAAATTTTGTATTAGGTTTGAAGATAATGAAATGTTCAATGATTTAATTAAAATGCTGAATGCCGAAAAGCAAAAGATTGGCAAGGAATTTTTCAAATTTAGACGTTCGGATTTGTTTGTAGTATTGAAATCTTTACCAGGCAGAATGCCGAGAAAAATGGACAATTTTGTTTTCTTGTTAAACAGGGCAACAGTGAAAAATCTATATATTCTTGATTTAGAACCAGCTCCTATCTCAGATTTGTTTGATAGAGTGAATTGTGCTGAATACCATAAAAATAATTAATCTTGCTACAAACAATCCCCCCACCCATTAAAAACACACACCACTATGAAATACACCATCTTTACACAATTCGTCCCATGCTTCTACTCGCCGTGGGATTATGCAAGAGTTGGGGTGCTTGTTGTATGAAAAATAAATTATCTTCATTCTATTATGCAAAAAGGAATGATCAAAGTAATTAATTGTGTATTTTTGCATAATACAAATATATCGCATATGTTTACTTCATTGACCTAATAGTCAGTTATGTGGAGTTAAATGATTTTTTTTCAGATGAAAGAAACAAGTAGTAAGATTATATTTATTCACGAAGGTGCAATCACTCCAACAATAGTGAGAATGTATTTAATTGATGAATTAGTATCTCAGGGATTTGATGTTGAATTGTGGAGTTTAAGATTTTTGCGAACACTTTGGAATAATCTTGCTGATGAGATTAGTAGGGATATTTATCGGAAAGTAGATACTTATGCTGATTTGAAAATATTGTTGTCTGGTAAAGATACTTCTAAAACAATCATTATAACTTCTGTCGCTGATAATTATTTGAATAGGCACATCTATTTGCATCTTCATAAGAAGCATTTCTTATATTTATTCGTTGACCCATATGGTAGTTTTATGGGGAAGAATACATTTACAATAAAGGACCGAATCAAGTTGGCTTTCTCGTCTAATATTCTTAAAAAAATTGTTCCTGAATTAAAAAAAATATACCATAATAAGGTGTTCAAACCACTTCATCATATTGATTTTGACAAGCATGTATTGGCTAGTGTGAAACCAAGAGAAATTGCTATTAATAGCAATGACTATGAGGCATATTTATCACTAGAGAATGATCAGGAAAGACTTGTGGCGGGGCGCTACATATTGTTTATAGATATTTTTTTCCCTTTGCATCCTGATATGCCATATTTTTATGGAATACAGGATGTTGATAGCAAACCATATTTGACCTCCTTGAATCAATTTTTTTCTATGATAGAAAAAAAATATCAGATGCCTGTTGTCATCGCTTTGCATCCAAAATCTTTATATACTGATGTGGATTTTGAAGGCAGACGCACATATAAGTATAAAACACATTCTCTGATTAAAGATGCTGATATTGTATTGAGTCATGGAAGTACTAGTACTACTTTAGCAGTCGTTTATAATAAACCAACACTTTTTTTCTTTTTTCAAAATATGATTGATGTCGCTCCAAAAGTAATACAAAAGCTCATTTGGACTGCAGAATCATTCGGTAAGGAAGCAAGAAATATTGATATAGTTGGAGTGGACGCTGTTGATATAACTACATTTGATGATAAGTATAGAGATTTTTTCATTTATAATTTCATGACGACAAAGGAAAATGAACATAAGTCCAATAAAGATATAATTATTCCGTTATTGGATGATCTTTTTAATAAATTGCGAAACGGAGAGAAAACATCATTCCAAGCGTAATAAAAATTGACATAATTAAGATGTATCTCAACCCTAACATTCAGAATACTCCCCGCGTGTTCCCCAAACAGGGAAGGGCGGCATATCATTGTTATGATGCCAACGAGAATGCCGAAGGCCTTCCTTTGGACTTTGTGGAGGAGGTGAAAAAGGAAATCACCCCGGAATTTTTGGCCCGCTACCCAGAGCCCGACCATTTCTTGAAAAAGTATGCCAATTATATTGGTGTGGATTTTGAAAACGTGTATGGCACCAATGGTTCAGATCACGGCATCCGCGTTTTGCTGGAAACCTTCGGTGAACCCGGTAAAGAGGTAGTAACCGTTTCCCCCACTTTTGAAATCTATTGGGTTTGTTGCAGTCTGCTGGGGCTTGTTCACAAACCAGTGATGTACAATAGGGATTTTACCATATCTGTGCAACAAATCTTAGATACCATTACATCCAATACCCGTATCGTGGTTTTGCTCAACCCCAACAGCCCTATCGGGAATCTGTATTCGGATGAGGAAGTGGGTAAGGTGGTTGCACGGGCGAAAGAGGTGGGCGCCATCGTAATCTTGGATGAGGCATACCACTATTTTTACGAAAAGACTTTCCTGAAATTTGCCCTCGAAAACGACAACGTACTCCTCCTTCGCACCTTCTCCAAATTGATGTCCATAGCAGGATGCCGCTTGGGCGTGGTAGTTGGGAGCTCACAACTTGTTCATTATGTGAAAAATTCAAGGCTGGCCTACGAGATGAATGTTGTGGGGCTGTTGTTTGCAGAACGGTTGCTGGAGCATCCTGAAATCATCCAACATCTTATTGAGAAAGAAAAAGCAGGAAAAAACTTTCTGATGAAGCAGTTGGCCGAACAGGGGTATTGGTTTATGGATTGTCACGGCAATTATGTGTTGCTGCGTCCGAAACACGATGCTCATCAGATTGCCAAGCGCTTGGAAGAGGAAAAGCGTGTTCTGGTTCACGCATACGGCAATGAATTGATGAAGGATTTGCTTCGGGTGACCGTCGGTTCGGAAGAGTCTATGAACTTCTTTATCAATGCGTTGCTTGATGTGGACAAATAATTTGAGACTATGAAAAAAGTAATCACATACGGAACTTACGATCTGCTGCATTACGGACATATCCGCTTGCTGGAGCGGGCCAAGGAATTGGGCGACTATCTGATTGTGGGCGTCACCGCCGACGCTTTCGACCGCGCCCGTGGGAAAATTAATGTCAAACAAACCCTGATGGAACGCATCGAGGCCGTGAAGGCACTCGGCATCGCTGATGAAATTATCGTGGAAGAGTATGAAGGTCAGAAAATTGATGATATCCAGCGGTTTGGAGTGGATATTTTCACGGTGGGCTCCGACTGGGTCGGGAAGTTCGACTACCTGAAGGAGTATTGCCAAGTGGTGTATCTCGATCGCACCGAGGGCGTGTCCAGCACTGAGCTGCGGGCAAAAAACAGCCTTACCCGTCTGGGCTTCATCGGCAATGCCCCCTTCCGGGATAAAATCATCAACGAGTGCCGCTTCGTCAATGGGGTGGAGGTGGTGCCGCCGTCCGACCTTCCGATTGAGGATTTGATGGAGAAGGTGGATGCCCTCTTCATCTTGTCGCACCCTTCCGAGCACTACCAGCATGTGAAGTACGCGTTGGAGCACGGCAAACACGTAATGGTGGAGTCGCCAGTGGCCATCGGCGCACAGCAGGCCCAAGAGCTGTTCCAGCTGGCCAATGAGAAGGGCCTTGTGCTGATGGAGTCCATCAAAACTGCATACGCTTTGGCCTACTCGCGGCTGCTGTTGTTGGTGAAGGGAGGACGAATCGGCAATGTGGTTTCGGTGGATGTGACCTGCACCAGCCTGCGCGAACAGACGGAGCCGGTGGCACGCCCGTGGAGCAGCTTGTGCGAGTGGGGTCCCACCGCCCTGCTCCCCATTTTCCAGATATTGGGCACCCACTATAAGGAGAAGCATATTGTGCAACGGCGTTCCGTGACGGATGCCTCGTTCGACCTGTTTACGAAAATCGATTTCCGTTACGACAAGGCCGTGGCCGCCCTGAAAGTGGGGAAGGGAGTGAAGTCTGAAGGTGAGCTAATTGTTTCAGGTACAAAAGGTTATATTTATGTGCCGGCACCGTGGTGGAAAACCGACTATTTTGAAATCCGCTACGAGAATGCGGAAGAAAACCGCCGGTTTTTCTATCAGTTGGATGGCGAAGGAATTCGCTATGAGCTGGTGGCTTTCGTGAAAAATATCGAAACACGGAGAATCATGCATTACCTTTCCGACGAGGTCTCCATTGCCATTGCCGGCATCATGGAAGATGGCCAGGGCGAGAATGTGCAGTTAATTTAAGGAGTTTTTCTTTTAATGTAATCAACACGAAATGAGAAAGTTAGTAGTCAAGATTTTAGAAAAGTTAGGGTTGTATTTGCCGCTTGTGAAATATTGGAATCGGTTAAAGCATCGTAAGATGGCAAGAGCGGTGCGGAAGCATGGTTTGGATACGCTGATTAGTATGGACGAGGCTTTCACGGAAA
Source organism: Bacteroidales bacterium (assembly GCA_017525245.1). GTDB lineage: Bacteria > Bacteroidota > Bacteroidia > Bacteroidales > WCHB1-69 > F23-D06. The sequence goes on from JAFXTE010000024.1 coordinate 24,421, forward strand.
TGGGTGCGCAGATGTTTTTGGTATATGGCACCTTACTTGGCGCGTATCGCAATCATGACTTTATTCCCTACGATTTCGATTTGGATGTGGGTGTATTGGCTGGTACATTACCCGATAATTATCATAGCGTTATTCTCAAGCATGGTTTCCGTTTTATCCGTCAAGACTATGTCAAGGAGAATGGTTTTGTAATACTCGAAACCTATGAAAAAAATGGGGTGGGTATAGATATTTACTATACGCTAACCAATGATGACGGAACCTACGGTATATATTGTGCCAGAAAGCATGAGTATAAGGAGTGGCGTGCGGCCAATGCCACGGATGGATTCCCGGTGGAATGCCAGTACGTAGATCAGTGTGAGTTTGTCAGGAGTAATTTTCTGGGACATGATTTTTATATGCCGGAGAAAGTCACCGATTGGTTGCGCGATATGTACACGGATACGTATATGACGCCCATCAAGAATTTTGATGAGACGACCACCAAGCGTAGAATTGTATTTCCTGTTGAATTTCGTTCCTATAGGAATTACGAAATATGACGCTACCCCTCCAGCACCTGTCTGAATTTCTCCACCACCGCCTCTTCGGAGTATTTTTCCAAGAACATCTGTCGTGAGTAGGCATTGAAGCGGGGGCGAGGGTGCTGCTCGAAATCTTGGATGCGAGAGATGAACTCCTCTGCTGTGTTGCACTTGCCGCCCACCTTGTCGTAGTCCACTTCATATCCCATAAACGCCTCATCGGTGGCGATGATGTTCTTTCCGTACATCAGACTTTCGCAGGTCTTCACCTTCATGCCGCTGCCTTTGAAGATGGGCAGAATCATAATGTCCGCCTCTTCGAAATGGGGGAGGAGGTCTGGCGCATCACTGATGACCTCTATGTCCTTCAAGGCGGGCTCTTCGGCTTTCAGACGGGACATTCCCTTTCCCACCACTTTCATTTTTATGTTCACCTTCGGTAAAACATTTTTCACAAACCACACGATGCCTTCGTTGTTGGGCGGGAAATAGGTCCCCAAGAAAAGACATAAGGGTTGTGGTGACGTGTATTCTGAGGTGTATTGCCCTTTGATATAATTATCCTTGAAGGCTATGGGAATCATCACATCTGCCCGTTTGCCATATCGGGCATACAGTTCATCATCGTCACGGGAATTTAACGTGATGGTTTTGTCGGAATATTGACAAGCGTATCGGTCGTTGTGGTCGATGCAGCGCAGCACCACGCCTTTCCCTAATTTATTTCCCAACTTTGCTTCAAAATAAGGCACTTCTACATTGTGGAAGAAGGAAATGATCCTGCCCTTATAGTTAGCCGCTTTTAATTTTTTTGCAATGATGCCGAAAACGCTGCGGTCGATAAAGACGACATCATACGACTGAGCCAGTCCGACAATCTCTTTCACGCGCTTGGGTGTCAGTCCGAAATAGTAGTTGAACGGAAAATATAATGCGCCTTTGAAGTAATCGACTATGGTCTTTTTCCGATTTTCATCGTGTATATAGTAGGTGGTGACGTTTTCTTCACCCACCAGCTGCGACAGGACGTTGTAGTTCTTCTGGCTGCACTGTTCGCCGCCCTCCAGAATGTTTTTCGACTTTTTGTAGCGGATGAAAAGGATGGTCATCGTGAATCGATTCAGGTGTTTACGCTTTCATTTCCTTTCTTCTCCGCACCATCTTGAAAATTCCATATCCGATAGCTCCCAATATGGTCAGGTAGATAACATATTTGCAAGTAACTGCAACCTTTCCCCATTTGGCTACCGTGTCGGGACGGAACTCGAAGCGGATATGGTGCTGGCCGGCCGGCACGTTCATGGCGCGCAACGTGTAGTTGGCGCGGAAATGGTCGGCGGGCTTGCCGTCAATGTAGGCTTTCCATCCGTAGGGGTAATAGACCTCCGAAAAAACCACGGTGCCCTTCTCTTTCGCTGAATAGTCGTATTCCACATAGTCGGGCGCGTATTTCGTGAGTTTGATTCGGGCGGTGTTATCGTGTCTGGGTTGGAAGTCTTTCACAAAATCCTTGAACTGCACATCCGTCACCAGCGTATTGCGCAAGTTGATTTTGTTGAGTGCATCCGACTCTTCGTTGGGAGTGTTGGTCACCACCACGGAATCCACGAACCATGCGTTCCCGAAAGCGTTGGGGTTCTCCACTACCATGGGTTGTTCATTGCCTACTACGGCGTATTTCATGTTTAGCATGTTAAGCACCGGATAGTCGGTGGTATCGCTGAGCGGTAAGAAATACTTCTGCCCATCCATGGTGCGGATGGATTGAATCATGGGATTGGTCTCCTGGGTGATATGGGCATCAATGATATCTTGATAGCGGCGCAACTTGGCAGCACTGTATCCTCCGATGGATTTGAAACGGTAGGAGGTGCGGGAATCGTTGAAGGGCCCCTGCGGGTTAGTGATATTGTAAATACGGTAGCTCTTGTTCGTAGGAAAGTGTGGATCTCCCTTTTCACCCTCGCGGTTAAGGATCTCCGTTTCCCAAGGCTGTTCAGCAAAATAACCTTTGTCTTGTTTGGCACTCACGAAGTTGTCATTGTTGAAGAACTTGCGGTCGATAGACCACATATCTACCAATACGAATACACCCAAAATGGCTACGAAGTATCCGAATTTGAGCTTTTCGGAGGCGTAGAGCCAAACCAGTAGGGCACCGAGCAGCACGAATACTAAAGAGCGGAACGCGCTGGCACGGTAAATGGCGGCACGTTCGGCTACGACGGCCGAACTGAGCCACTCGGGCCAGTTGGCGAAGATGGCCTCATCGCGTCCCCATGAGAAGTTCATGAAGAAACTGGCGAACAGGGCTATTACACACAAGCCAGCCGTTACGCCTGCGGCAATGTAGATGTTGCGAAGCATCTTCTTTTTGTTGTAGGTGTTGGCCGCTTTCTGATCCATAATCTCCTTGATGGCCAAGAACCCTAACAGCGGTATGGTGATTTCCGCCACTACCAAGATGGATTCAACCGCACGGAACTTGGTGTACATCGGGAAGTACTTGGCAAACAACTCGGTGAGCCACATAAAGTTATAGCCCCACGAAAGCAATATCGAGAAAAGGGTGGCGACCAGTAGTGCCCATTTATAAGGCCCTTTTACAATCAGCAATCCTAAAATGAAGAGGAAGCAGACGATGGCCCCCACATACACGGGCCCTGAAGTGCCTTCATTGCCGCCCCAGTAGGTGGGCATTCCCTTACAGTATTCTGCAGCCTGCTTCTTGGACATTCCATTTCTCACCATGGCTTCATAAACCTTGGAGTGGGTACCCACATCGTAGGCGGAGGCATAACCGCGTGAACCTGGGATGAGCAAAGTGGAGGTCTCCCCAATGCCATAGCTATACTGCGTCATATAATCCAAACTTAATCCACTTGTCTTATTGATGGGGTCAGCCTCTTTCGCTAATTCCGAATGCCCACCGCGCATGGTCTCTTTTGCGTACTCGCGATTTGACATGAGAGAGGTGGATTGCACTCCGAGTCCGATGCCGAAGGCAAGCGCAAAAACGGCTATACCGACGAATAAATCTTTCCACCGCTTTTCAATAATGTGAATGGATAATTCTGCAAGCATGAGAATCCCAATCAGCATGAAAATATAATAGGTCATCTGAGGGTGGGGGGTGAGGGCAAAGGAACCGTAAATGATGGTTAGTAAAACGCCTGCAATATATTGTTTTCGAAATATCAGATGAAAACCTCCAATAAGCACAGGTAGTACCGCAAGAGCCATCGCTTTGGTATTGTGCCCCGCTGGAATGATGAGGAAAAAATAGGAGGACATGGCGATGGCAATGGCTCCTACAATGGAGAGCCATTCATTTACTTTGAAAGCTCTGAGTAAAATGAAGTATCCAATAAAATAGGCCAAAATATACATCAGCGTGTCGGGGAAGTATAAGGTGCCAATCTTCCAGAAATTAACATTGACGGCAGGTGCTGGATACGTGCCGCCACCTGTTTGATAGGCCGGCATTCCACTGAACATGGAGCCCGTCCACCAACTATATTGTCCTTCATCATTATATATCTTGGTTTCATGGCGCATCCCTTGCCACCCTTTCGTATCGCCCGCATTAATCACTTTGCCATCCAACACGGGAGAGGCATAGATGAGGGTGAGAATGATGAAAATAGCCAAAGCCGCCAAGTAGGGCAGTATTTTCTTGAAGAATTCTTTATTCATAATCAGTTATTTACAATATGATTTTGGAATTGCAAAAATACAAATAAATTGAGAATTGAAAACGGAAAATGGAAAACTGAAAACGGGCATTTCGTAATTTGAAAATTTATTGTATTTTTGCACCCGAAAAGGTATAAATATTCAATTATTGTTATGATTATACCTAATCAGGTATAAAATGTGATATTTTGAAGGGTTTATACCCGAAAGCATATAATAATGAGTGAAACAAAGTTATCAAAGTTTGTAAAAGCAGAACGCAAAAAGTATCACCTGACACAGGTGGAGCTTTCTTATCGATCGGGTGTGGGACTGCGATTTGTGCGCGATTTAGAACAAGGCAAAGCCACCCTGCGGATGGATAAGGTGAACCAGGTGCTCAACTTGTTCGGTGCAGAGTTGGGTGCCGTAAAGATGGAAAGGGGTGAATGATGAAGCAAGCAGAAGTATATTTCCAAGATAAGCTGGCGGGAGTTCTGACCGAAGACGAGAACGGCTATACGTTTGTCTATGCCGAAAAGTATGTCGCCGAAAAGGGTATCCCCATCAGTCTGACAATGCCAGTAACATCCTTACCCTACAAGAGCGATAATCTTTTCCCGTTTTTTGACGGCCTGATTCCCGAAGGCTGGCTGTTGGACATCGCCCAAGCCAATTGGAAAATCAATCCGCGCGACCGGATGTCGCTGCTGCTGGCCTGCTGCAAGGACTGCATCGGGGCTGTGAGTATCGTGGATATTACCAACCAACAAAATTCTTAGAGATGGCCAAGTGTTTGTATTGTTATCAGGATTTAGAAGAGGGAATGGTGGATTTCCATCCCCAATGTGCAAAGCGCTTTTTTGGCACGACAGCAGTACCAGCATTCCCCTATAAGCATTCGGAAATCAAGGAGTTGGCGAAAGAGGTCGTGCGCAGCCAAACGGCTGTGACGGGTGTGCAGGCAAAGTTGTCTATGGACATCGAAAAGATGCAACATGAAACGCGTTTTACCATTGTCGGATTGTGGGGGCGGTTCATTCTTAAGCCCCAGACGGAACTCTATCCCCATTTACCCGAATTAGAGGATTTGACTATGCATTTAGCAGAAACTGCTCATATCCAAGTTGTTCCACATACGCTTGTTCGGTTTGCGGATGGGGAGTTGTGCTATTTGACCCGTCGGGTGGATAGAACCCAGAAAGGAGAGAAGATACCGATGGAGGATATGTGCCAGCTTTCACAAAAGTTGACAGAACATAAATATAGAGGCTCGCACGAGCAAATTGCCAAAATCATTATGCTCTATTCATCTGCGCCCAAACTTGATCTAGTACGTTTTTGGGAGGTCGTCTTATTCTCTTGGATTACAGGGAATAGCGATATGCATTTGAAAAATTTTTCCATATATAGTCCTTTTCCAGACAATTACCAGCTTGCTCCCGCCTACGATTTACTGAACACATTGTTGGTGATGCCCTCTGACAAAGAAGAGTTGGCATTGACATTAAATGCAAAGAAGAAAAAAATCAAGGCTCAAGATTTCGTTAGTGCCATGATTAATAGCGGTTTGGATGGAAAAGTGATTCAAAATATGTTCCAAAGATTTCATTTAGCAGAAGAAAAGTGGTATGATTGGATTGAAAACTCTTTTCTTCCCCAAGAAATGAAAACGGGCTATACAATGATGATAAAGGAGCGAATGAGCCGACTGAATATCGAACAATAGACTGTAATGTTACCAATATTTTTCCCTATCTTTGCACTTTCAAAATCCAGTCTATGAAAATCGTCATTCTCGGAACAGCTTATCCTTATCGTGGCGGCCTTGCGGCTTTCAACGAGCGCCTTGCCCGTGAGTACCAAAACCAAGGGCATGAGGTGGAGATGATTACCTTTACGCTTCAATATCCCAACTTTCTTTTCCCAGGAAAAACCCAATTTAGTCCAGATCCTGCCCCAAAAGATTTAACGATCTATCGCAAAGTAAATTCGTGCAACCCGTTCAATTGGTGTAAGGTGGGACGCGAAATCGCCCGTAAACAACCCGATGTGGTGATTTTCGCCTACTGGATGTCCTTCATGGCTCCATGTATGGGCACTATCGCCCGAAAAATCCATCGCAATGGTCATACGAAGATTATTGCTTTGGTACACAACATGATACCCCATGAGCCCAATATTTTGGATAAGTTCCTGCCTACCTATTTTGTCAAGTCTATGGACGGATTTATGGCCCTTTCGGAATCTGTAGTGCATGATATTGAGCATTTTGACAAAAAAAATCGTCCGAAACGGTTCTCTCCGCACCCTATTTACGACCATTATGGAGAGCGTCTTTCCCGCGAAAACGCCCTCTCGTTGCTGAAGCTGTCTCCCGATTTTCGCTACGTGCTATTTTTCGGCTTTATCCGTGCCTATAAGGGACTAGACTTGCTGCTGGAGGCATTTGCAGATAACCGTTTGAAAGAGGAGAAGGTAAAACTGATTGTGGCTGGCGAGTTCTATGGAGATTCTTCTCCTTATCTTAACATAATCAAGGAGTTGGGAATGGAAGACCGTATTGTGCTTTGCACCGATTTTATCCCCGACAGCGATGTGAACCGCTATTTCAGCGCCGCCGACATCGTGGCACAACCCTACAAAACCGCCACCCAGAGCGGCGTGACCCAAATCGCCTTCCATTTCGAGAAACCGATGTTAGTGACCAACGTGGGCGGCCTGCCCGAAATCGTTCCAGACGGCAAAATTGGTTACGTGGTGGAACCTGATGCTCAGCAGATTGCCGAGGCATTACACCGTTTTTTTGTCGAAAACAAACAGGAGGAATTTGAGCGGAATATTGTTGAAGAGAAGAAAAAGTACGCCTGGTCAAGATTTGTGGAAAGAATGGCCGAATTGTGCCAGTCGTGAAGGCGCCTCAGCATTGAGGTTCCACTCCGACAGACAATTAGAGCATTATAGTATCTCCCTGAAATACTCAATGGTCTTCTCCAACCCCTCCCGCAACTGTACGGTCGGCTGCCAGTCGAGAATGGCTTTCGCCTTGTCGATAATCGGCTGCCGCTGCTGCGGGTCGTCTTGCGCCGCCGGCTGGTACACAATCTGCGACTTCGAGCCGGTAAGCTCGATTACCAACTCTGCCAACTGCTTGATGGTAAACTCGTTGGGATTGCCCATGTTGATGGGCCCCGTCACGCTGTTGTCGGTGGCCATCATGCGGATAAGCCCCTCGATGAGGTCGTCGCAGTAGCAGAAGCTGCGGGTCTGTTCGCCCGATCCGTAGATGGTGATGTCCTGTCCCTGCAGCGCCTGCATGATGAAGTTCGACACCACGCGCCCGTCGTTGGGGTGCATGTGCGGACCGTAGGTGTTGAAGATGCGCACCACCTTGATTTTCACATGGTTCTGGCGATGGTAATCGAAGAATAAGGTCTCGGCACAACGCTTCCCTTCATCATAACAGGAGCGGAGACCATTGGGATTGACATTGCCCCAGTACTCCTCCGGCTGCGGATGCACGGTCGGGTCGCCATACACCTCGCTGGTAGAAGCCTGCAAAATCTTGGCGTTGATGCGCTTCGCCAAACCTAACATGTTGATGGCCCCCATCACAGAGGTCTTCACCGTTTTGATGGGATTGTATTGATAATGAATGGGGGAAGCCGGACATGCCAAATTATAAATTTCATCCACCTCAATAAAAAAAGGTGCGGTGATGTCGTGACGAATGACTTCAAAATAGGGATTGCCCATCAGGTGGACAATGTTGCGCTTGTTGCCAGTGAAATAGTTGTCGAGGCAGATGACCTCGTTGCCCTCGTTGAGCAGCCGCTCGCACAAATGCGACCCTAAAAATCCTGCGCCGCCAGTGACTAAGATTCTTTTCATACCTGATGATTAAGCATTATACCCGATGGGGAAATAGTCGATGTGGTGTTTGGTGACCTCTTCAGCGTTGTAGATGTTGCGGCCGTCGAAGATGACGGGGTGGCGCATCAGAGCGCTGACCTGGTCGAAGTCGAGCACGCGGAACTCCGCCCACTCGGTGACGAGGAACAGCGCATCGGCATCGCGGAAGGTCTCTTCAACGTTGGTGCAGTAGGTGATGGCATCGCCGATGCGGCGTTGGCACTCTTCCATCGCCACAGGGTCGTAAGCCTTCACGTGGCATCCGGCTGCCTGCAACTTTTCAATCAGCACCAGTGAAGGCGCCTCTCGCATATCGTCGGTGTTGGGCTTGAAGGCCAGTCCTAACATAGCGACCGTCTTTCCCTTGATATCCCCCTTGAAATAGTTGTCAAACTTCTTGAAAAGCAGTGATTTCTGTCGTTCGTTGATATCCTCTACAGCCCGCAGGATGTCCAACGAGCAGCCATTTTCTAAGCCCGTATGGATGAGGGCCTTGACATCTTTCGGGAAGCAGGAACCGCCGTAGCCGATGCCGGCGTACAGGAACTTGCCGCCGATACGGCTGTCGGCACCGATGCCCTTGCGCACCATGTTCACGTTGGCGCCCACAGCCTCGCACAAGTTGGCGATGTCGTTCATGAAGCTGATGCGGGTGGCCAGCATGGCGTTGGCCGTGTATTTGATCATCTCCGCCGAGCTGATGTCGGTGAAGATGATGGGATGCCCGTTCAAAACGAACGGTTTGTAGATTTTCTCCATAATAGCGCGGGCGCGTTCCGACTCCACGCCCACCACGATGCGGTCGGGTTTCATGAAGTCGCTGATGGCGTCGCCCTCTTTCAGGAATTCGGGGTTGGAAGCGATGTCGAATTCGACGTTCACGCCGCGCTTGTCCAGCTCCTCCTGCACGGCCGCCTTCACCTTTTGGGCGGTGCCCACCGGCACAGTGCTCTTGGTGGCGAAGACGATGTGCTTGTTGATGTGCCGTCCGACGGTATGGGCGACTTCGAGCACGTAGCTGAGATCTGCGCTGCCGTCTTCATCGGGCGGGGTGCCCACAGCCGAAAAAATGACATCCACATCGTTGATGACCTCGGGTAGGGAAGTGGTGAAACTCAACCGTCCCTTCTGGATGTTGGCTTTCAACATCGCCTCAAGGCCGGGTTCGAAAATCGGGCATTCGCCTCTCTTGAGCGTCTCAATCTTTTTTTCGTTCACATCCACGCAGATAATCTGAAATCCGACTTCAGCGAGACAGGTGCCTGTTACAAGGCCAACATATCCGGAACCGACAATGGCAATTTTCATATTAGAAGAATCTTCTTGATTTTTACTGAGAATTGTGTAAAAAATTAGCGTGCAAAAGTACGAAATTTTTGTAATTTTTTTAATGATAATGATGGATTAATTGGCAAATATTTTTTTTCATAAATTCAAAAAAAATCAGTAATTTTGCCGCCGCATAATATTATGCATTATTGTTTATTAAAATATTAATCGACAAAAATATAACAAAACATGGCGTCCGAAAAATTATTCAACGAATTTGCACCCATTCCGACCGAGAAATGGGAAGAGATCATCAACAAAGACTTAAAAGGAGCTGATTACGAGAAAAAGCTCGTATGGCGTACCAATGAGGGATTCAAAGTCCGCCCCTACTACCGTGCGGAAAACTTGGATGATCTCAACTACCTGGATGTGATGCCCGCCGAATTTCCTTATACCCGTGGCACGAAGGCCGACTCCAACGATTGGGAGATTGTGCAGAATGTAACGGAGACCGAACCCGCGAAAGCCAATGAAGTGGCGTTGGCTTCTATCAAGGGCGGAGCAACGATGATTTCTTTCACCATGCAAGGGGTGAAAACCGCACAAGACCTCGCCACCCTGCTCGCTGGTCTCGACCTGACGAAGGTGGGCGTGCAGTTTACCCGTCCCCAAGGTCGTGCCGTTCAACTCACGAAGGATTTCATCGCCTACCTCGAGGCGAACCATATCGACAAGGCAGCCGTGAAGGGCGGCATCGCCTACGACGGCATCTCCTGCTGCCTGCGTCACGGCAAGTTCCCCACCTCCGAGAAGGCTGCGATGGACACCGCCATCGAACTGGTGAACCTGACCGCCGATATGCCCAACTTCAAGGTGGTGAACGTGCGCGGCATCCAGATGCACAACGGCGGCGCTACCATCGTTCAGGAACTCGGCTACACCCTCGGCATCGCCAACGAATATCTGGCCTACGCCACTTCCAACGGTCTGACCGTGGAACAGATGGCCAAGAAGATGGAGGTCACCCTCTCCATCGCTTCCAACTACTTCATGGAGATCGCCAAGCTGCGTGCCTTCCGTCTGCTGTGGGCCACCATGGTGAGCCAGTACCAGCCGAAGTGCGACTGCGCCTGCAAGGTGCGCATCAACTCGGTGGCCTCCTCGTGGAACAAAACCCTCTACGACCCCTACGTCAACATGCTGCGTACCACTACCGAAGGTATGGCCGCCTCGCTCGGCGGTGCCGACACTATCGCCCTGCAGCCCTTCGACGTGGCCTTCAAGCACGACGATGACTTCTCGCGCCGTATCAGCCGCAACGTGCAGATCATCCTCAAAGAGGAGTCCTATTTCAACAAGGTAGTGGATCCCGCCGCCGGTTCCTACTACATCGAGAACCTTACCGACTCGCTGGCCGAGCATGCTTGGAAACAGTTCCAAGAGGTGGAAGCACAGGGAGGTATCATCAAGCTCATCCTTTCGGGCGAAGTGAAGAAAGCCATCGAAGAGAGTTGCAACAAACGCAACATGGACATCGCCACCCGCAAATACATCCTTCTTGGTACCAACCAGTACCCGAACATCAACGAGACGATGCTCGACAAGGTGGAAGAGCAACCGGAAGAGAAGGTGGAAGGGTTGCAGCCCTACCGCGGAGCCATGGCTTTTGAACAGCTGCGTTTGGCGACCGAGCGTCACGCCAAGCAAAGTGGTCGTCCGAAGGTGTTCCTGTTGAAGATCGGTAACCTGGCCATGCGTCAGGCACGTGCCGGCTTCACCTCCAACTTCTTCGGTTGCGCTGGTTACGAAATTATCGAAAATGCTGGTTTTGCCACCGTAGAGGAGGGTATTGAGGCCGCCAAGGCCGTCAAGGCCGACATCGTGGTAGTATGCAGCTCCGACGAAGAGTACGCTACCTTCGGCGTCGAAGCCGCCAAGGCCGCTAAAGCTGCCGGCTTCATCTTCATCGTGGCCGGTAACCCCACCGAGAGTATCGACGCTCTCAAGGAGGCCGGCGCCGACGACTTTATCCACGTGCGTACCAACGTGCTCGAATGTTTGAAGAAATACAACGACATCCTCTGCCGCTAACTCCCCGATTCTAACCTGCCTTCTACAATGAAAAAACTGACCTCTATCATCGTCATTCTTCTTTTGGTAATGACCGCCTTCTCACAAAACACCTACATATCGGAAAAAACCATCCAGAACACCTGTAGCGAGATTCTGAAGGAGACCAAAATCTCTTCGCAAATGGTGAACCGTGGCATCACACAGACCGCCAGCCTCTGGACCGAAGCCGATGGCACTGAAGAAGAGTTTATGCAGTTTTGTTTAACTCATTTCTGCAAAACTCCTTCCGAAAAAGAGTTGCTGTTCAATCGTTTGTGCGATAACTTCGAGACCATCATGGGACACAACCATGCTATGGTGGTGAACTTGTGTCTGCCTATCCATGTCACGGGCTACAAGCAATTGCCTATCGACGAGATGTTTGCGTCGTATGATGTTACCTCGCACTTCACCTCCGACATGTTCGACACCAAGATTGCCTTTGTGGTCACGATGAACTTCCCGCACTACACGCTGAAAGAGAAGGTCGAGCATGCCGACAAGTGGAGTAATCTCGAATGGGGCTATGCCCGCTTGGGCGACTGGTTCACCTCGCGGGTGCCCGCCGACAAGTTGCAGGCTATCAGTGCCGCCACCACCGCCGCCGACAGTTACATCTCCAACTACAACATCTGCATGGGAGCGGTAAAAGCCAACGACGGAAGAATGTTCTGGCCTAAGAATCTGAAACTTATCTCCCACTGGGGACTGCGCGACGAACTCAAGGCCGCCTACGCCGACAAGCGTGATGGCTTCGCCAAGCAGAAGGTCATCTATGCCATTATGAAGCATATCATTGCGCAGACCATCCCAAGAGACGTCATCAACAAGGACCAATATTTCTGGTATCCGGTGGCCGGCAGAACCTATCAGGGCACCATACAGTTTGAACTGCCCCGCGAGAAGGATGTGCGCTACCAGTATCTGCTGGACAACTTCCACGCGATACAGGCTGCCGATGCCTACTACAGCGACAGTTCCACCTATCTCGACCGCCGCTTCAACGAAGAACTCGAGTTCTCGCAGCAGGACATTGAAAAACTCTTCTCGGCTTTCCTTTCTGCTCCCGAGGTAAAAACCGTGGCTGCATTGATTTCCAAAAAATTAGGAAGAAAACTACAGCCGTGGGACATCTGGTACAACGGGTTTAAGAACCGCTCTGATGTGGAAGAGAGTTCACTGGATCGGATTACCCGCTCGAAATATCCCACCAAGGAGGCTTTTGCCGCCGACCTGCCTAACATTCTGCAAACCTTAGGGTTTACGAAAGAGAAGGCCGATTTCATCTGCGCCCACGTCACGGTGGATGCGTCAGTGGGAGCTGGTCACGCCTGGGAGTCGTTGATGCGTAGCGACAACGCCCGTCTGCGTACCCGCATTGGCGAGAATGGTATGGACTACAAGGGCTTTAACATCGGCATCCATGAGTTTGGTCACAATGTGGAGCAGACCTTTTCACTGCACAATGTGCCCAACTACTTCCTTGCCGGCGTGCCCAACACCGCCTTCACTGAAGCCCTCGCCTTCACCTTCCAGCAACGCGACCTCGAACTGTTGGGCGCCAACACGTCCGACAACATCGGCGAGTATTACGAACTGCTCGATAATTTTTGGAGTTGCTACGAAATCATGGGCGTTTCGCTGCTCGACATTCAGGTGTGGAAATGGATGTACGCCCATCCCGATGCCACCGCCGCCGAACTGAAGGAAGCGGTCATCAGCATGGCAAAAGAGATCTGGAACAAGTACTATGCGCCGGTCTTCAAAATCAAAGACCAGACCATTTTGGCCGTCTATTCCCACATGATTGACGCTCCTCTTTACCTTTGCGCCTATCCGTTAGGATACCTCATCAGTTTCCAATTGCAGAACTATTTCAAAGGCAAGAACTTGGGTGTGGAGGTGGAGCGTATCTTCTCGCAGGGCAGACTCATTCCGCAGTACTGGTTGCAGAAGGCTGTCGGCAGCAAACTTACCGCTACGCCTTTTGTCAAGGCCGCCGCACGGGCTGCCGTCCTCATCGAAAATTATGAAAAACAGCAGGCTGAAGCAGAAAAAGCCGCTAAAAAATCCAAATAATAGAAAATGTTCGCACTTTTTTCAAAAGAGATTAAATCCTTTTTCACCTCCATCTTGGGCTACATCATTGTCGGGGTGTTCTTTGTGCTGACGGGCCTTTTCGTATGGGTGTTCAGAGGGAATGTCATCGAAACCGGACGTTCCACCCTCCAGGGATTTTTTGACATCGCCCCGATGCTCTTCCTGATTCTGATTCCCGCCATCACGATGCGAATGTTCGCCGAAGAGCGCAAGTCGGGCACCATCGAGCTGCTGTTCACACAGCCCATCTCCGATGGCAAACTCATCGCGGCCAAGTTCCTCGCCTGCGAGGTGCTGCTGCTGATTGCCCTGCTGCCTACCCTCATCTACTTCTGGTCGGTGTGGCATCTGGGAGCCGCTGACGGCAAAATCGATGTGGGCGCCACCTGGTGCTCCTACCTCGGACTGTTCCTGCTCGGCACGATCTTCGTCTCCATCGGACTTTTCGCCTCCAGCATCACCAAAAACCAAATCGTGGCCTTCTTGTTGGCAGCCCTGTTCTGCTTTCTCATGCACTACGGCTTCAACTTCATTTACGACCTCGACTTCCTGGGCTCGGCAGGCTATGTGGTGAAAAAAATCGGCATCGAACATCACTACTCCTATATCAGTATGGGTGTCATCGACAGCCGCGACATTATCTATTATATTACGGTATCTTTCCTGTTTCTGTTAGGCACCCGCATTTCTCTGCTGAGCAGAAAGTGGTAATTTTCAATTGTTTTTGAGATGAAAAAAAGAACCCAATTCAAACGCGCCTCCATCATCGCCCTCTGCGCCACCCTGATCGCCGTCATCGTCATCAATGTGGTGTCAGCATACATCAGCGGCAAGGCCGACCTGACCGAATACAAACGCTTCACCCTGTCGCAATCCACCATCGACCTGCTCAAGTCCACCGATGATGATGTGTATGTCAAGTTCTACCTGCACGGCGACAACGTGCCGGAAGAGTATGTGCCGCTTATTGAGCGTGCGAAGGAGATGTTGGCAGAGTTCAAAGATGTTTCTTCCAATGTCCACTACGAGTTCATCGACCCGCTGGCGGGCAAGAAACCCGAAGAGATGCAGGCCATCTTGGGACAGTTTTTGGATAAAGGATTGTATCCCACCCCCGTCAATAGCAAATACAACGCCGGACAGCAGGTTACGATGCAATACATCATTCCGGGAGCTACCATTTCTTATAAAAATAGAGAACACTCGGTGCTCTTGGTAGAGAATGATATGCGGGGTTATTATCCTACCATCGACTATTCGTATATGCGAATGGAGTACAACTTCGCACGAACCCTCAAGGCACTTATCCAGCCTAAGAAATCGCACGTGGCTGTCATTCAGGGACATGGCGAGCTCGCCACCCCCAACGTGATGTGGACCATCGGACAGCTCGGCGAAGGGATGGAAGATTTCTACTCGGTAGATATCGCTACCATCGCTGGACGTATCAACAGTCTGCGCAACACCACCTATGCCGACAACGACTCCACCCAGATCAAATACCTCGGCAACAAGTACGACCTCCTTATCGTGCCCCAGCCTACCCAGTGGGTGAGCGACACCGACCGCTATATCATCGACCAGCATATCATGCACGGCGGGCGTGTGCTGTGGCTTATCGATGCCACCAACGCCTCCATGGACAGCGTGGAGAACGTGCAGGCGATGTATGCCATCCAAAACCCTGGCTACCAGTCGCTGCAAAAACTGTTCTTCAACTACGGCGTGCGCATCAACCCCGATATGTTGATGGATATGGAGAGTTTCCAGATGGTGAATGTGCATGGGAAAAACCAGTCATTCCCCTATCTTCTGAATCTGACTAATTTCAATGAACATCCTATCACACAGCATATTGAAAGCGTGCGTGCCAACTTTGCCAGCTCTATTGACTCGGTGAATAGTGGCGATGGTCTGAAGAAAACCGTGCTGGCCACCACTTCGAAGAAAACCAAAATCAAGACCGCCCCGGGATTTGTGGCTCTCAAAGAGGGTCGCGACCGTCCCAATGTGGCCGAATACAACCATAAGAACGTACCGGTAGCCATGCTGGTGGAAGGCAAGTTCAGATCCGCCTTCGCGGGCCGCCTGCCCATCGCCTTGACTACCGACCATCAGTTTGACCACAAGGACTATAGTCCTGACACCAAGCAGATTTTCATCTCCGATGGCGACATGATTCGCAACTTTGTGGATTCGGCTGCATGGTTCCCCGCCGTGATGATGTACCAGAACCCCAACGTGCAACGGCAGTTCAAGATGCACGAGTGGCTGCTGGTGCAGAAGGCCATCTTCCCCACCGGCTACGACCAGAATACCGGCAAGATGTACGACAACACCGAGTTCCTCGTCAACTGTGTGGACTACCTGTGCGATAATAGCGACATGATAGAACTTCGTTCTAAGATATTACAAATCGGACAGTTAGACAAATCGAAGACAGGTGTGGAAAAGGTGAAACTGCGTTACCAGTTGCTCAACCTTGGATTGCCGCTGTTGCTGCTGGTACTGACGGGAGCGATCGCCATTGTGGTGCGCCGCCTCCGTTACTCGCGTGCACGATAGGGGAGAGATTTTGTATTTTTTGATGGATAGAAATTTATAATGATGAAAAAGAAGACACTTATCATATTGATTGCCAGCATTGTTGCGGTTGTCGCACTTTTGGCGTTCGTTATCTACGAAAATCTTTCTTTAGGGAAGAGTGGAAAGGTGGAATATTCGGAAAAGATGTTTGCCAGCGATGACTCCTCCACGGTGAAGAGGATTTTCATTGCCGACATGGCGGGAAATACCGTTTTGTTGCAGCGCGGCGAGAAGGGATGGCAGCTGGAGGACAGCACCCCTGCCACTCCCGAGATGGTGAACTCGTTGCTGGCCACGCTGATGAACCTCCGCGTGGATCGTCCCGTGCCGGCCAAGCAGGTGCAGAACATGAACCGCGTGATGGCCGCCAGCGCTATCAAGGTGGAGGTGTATGAGGATGCCCCCGCCTTCACACTGTTCGGACATCCTTTCTTTGTGAAAGAACAGAAGGTGAAAACCATCTATATCGGTCCGGCCACGCAGGAGAATACGGGCAACTACGCCATGCTGGAAGGTATGGAGGAAAAGCCTTGCATCATCTATCTGCCTGGGTTCCGCGGCATCGTATCGCCCCGCTTCTCCGCGTTGAAGCAGGACTGGGTGAGCCACCAGCTGCTCTCCACCAAGCCCACCCGTATCCAGACCCTCGAAGTGTTCGACTGCCGCAACAACGATCAGTCGTTCACCATCCAAAAGGTAGATGACCGCCATTACGACCTTTACAACCATGACGGTGCGAAGGTCGCGCAGTACGACACCGCCCGTGTCTTCAACCTGCTGGCGGAGTTCCGCGACAAAAAATACCAGTCCATCGCCATCGGTCTCGACCGCGACCAGATGCAGAACATTCTGCAAAACAACCTCTTCAAGGTCATCACGCTGACCGACACGCAGGGCCAAACCATCAAGCTGAACTGCTATTTCATGGACGACGAGTACGACTACTACGACAACGAGACGGGCGACAAGCTCACCGACATTGAGCACCTATACAACCAGGATCGCTTCTATGCCACGCTCAACGACGACAAGGAGAAACTGTACATTTTACAGTACTTTGTGTTTGGCAGGATGGTGCAGACCGAGTTGTCGCACCTGGCACGGTAGCGGTGAGCCCGGATGTAGACTGTCAGAAAACAATTGGGTTCATATATATTCATCACTAACATGTACGTTAGAGATATGGTATAGTGTATCGAAGTACTGAATGTCGGATATGTTGACGTTATCATCAGAGTATTGGTAGCTCACGGAATATATTCTGTCAGAGGTGATTTGAACTACAGCCATGTCATCTTCACGTGGCTGTTCTACAACATGTTGAGGTATGAGCAGATCAGGAGATTGGGTATGAATTGATATTTATAACACATTGATCATCAATACATTGTCAACCAATTTAAAGCAAAAATTTTATACTAAACATTTGGAAATCAAAAAATAACATGTAAATTTGCAACGTCATACAGTCAGATTTTGTTGAAAGGACTTCGCAGGGCCTGGAGGTATGGCGAAAGAAGAGTAAAAATAGAAGTCCCCTTGATATAGGACATACAACCACATCCCAATGTCTTCAAAAGTACAATTTGCATGGAAAAATTGAACAGAAACCCTAATGAATCAACCCTTTTTAAAATCATGCTGAGATTATTTGCCAATCAAAGAAATCGAGGGGCACTCGTCTTCACTATGATGGTCATATCCCTCTATTCGCCATCTCTGCCCGCACAGATTGACACACTTCTTCCGAATACT
>JAFXTE010000098.1 GCA_017525245.1 Bacteroidales bacterium
ACCGCCAGTACTACAGTGACAGTCCTGACGTGTTGCGGGCTCAGATCGACCTGCTGGATGAGCGCATCAAGGAGAAGGACGCGCAGATCAAGGAGAAGGACGCGCAGATCAACCGGCTGCTCGGTGTGATCGAGCGGATGAGCGTGAATGGATGAGCCCCTATATGGAGCCGCACACTCTCAAGATACAGACAAGCATCAAACATGTAAAAGATATTGTTATAACCACAAAGCTCACCATCATCACTTGGTCGAATGCTTCTGCTTCTTTGAATTTTTGCCGGAACGTTTTTTTCATAATGAAATTTTTCGCAAAGATATAAAATTATGGACAACAGTAAGATCAATAAATTGATTGAGGAGTACATCGGCTATGTTTATCAGTGCGACGGATATATGCTGCCGGAAGATGACGACTTCTTCGGTGATATGCTTGCCCGCCACCATTGCGGAAGCGCGGACGCTAGGGCCGTAGTGCGACGGATAGGAGAGCTTGGGTTAGGCTATTTCCGGAACAACGACCTCTCGCTGTCGCCGCTGGGCATCTTGATGTACGAGAAGTGCGGCAACAGCGTTGACCGTTTCATCCGCCGCGACCAGGAACGCATCAACGCTGAAACGCAGTTGCCGGCTGCCCAGCTTGAGGAGATCAGGTTGTCAGCTCGCCGCTCCAGAATATCGTTATGGATTGCCGGTTTTGCCCTGCTGGCAAGTTTGGCTTCGGTTTTTGTCTCTATCCTGTTTAAAGGACACTAAAACATAGTAAAATCGTGCGAAAATGTTGTCGTTGAAAATCTCGCAACTAATTGTATGATATATAATTACAGCGTTTTGTACTGCGCCAATACTGCGCCAAATCGGATGAAATTCGCAATCGTAACTAATTGATAATCAATATGGGTCGAGTAAAAAAACGGCATCTACCAAATCCTGCCCCCGCTACTAAATCGGGCGCAACCTTCTGTAATACAGTTGGTTGCGCTAATTTGTTAGAGTCAACTGCGCCAAATACGCGCCAAGTCTATTTGTTCACCTCCTTCCTGGCGAAAAATCAGAAAGGAGAAAAAAAAATGCCCAGAATCTTCGTTGACTTCCGCCCGGCGGAGGTGGTCCACAAGACCGAGACCTACGTCTCATACTACGTCGTCAATCCATTCACAGGGAAGATGACCCGGAAACGAATACGCTGCAACCACATACAAGGCAAGACCGAGCGTCTGAAGTACGCCCGTTTGGTGTGCCAGGCTGTGAACGAACGCCTGTACGACGGATGGAACCCCTTCTATGAAGAACTGCCAAACTGCGCGGTCACGATCCGTGATGCCATAGGGAGGTTCCTGGAGGCCAAGGCGAAAACGGTCCGCGAACGGACGTTGGAGTCTTACCGGTCGTCGGCGGATATGTTCCTGGAATGGCTCACGCTGCACAAGGCCGACAAGGCCTATTGCGTCACGGTCACACGGAAAATGATACAGGACTACCTGTCTTGGTCTTGCTCCCGGAAAAGCCTGTCCAACAGGAGCTATAACAACTACTGCATGTTCCTCAGCACGCTTTTCGATTTTTTCAAGTTCAAGGGATTCATCTCCGACAATCCTACCGAAGGCTTGGAAAGGAAAAAGGTGGATCGGAAGATCCGCGTTGTCATACCTCCGGCGGATCGCAGGCTGATCAAGTCGTGGGTTGACGAACACGCACCTCGTTTCTTTTGGGTGATGCAGATGTGCTACAGGCTTTTTATCCGTCCGAACGAGATAGTGCAGCTGCGCATCGCTGACATAGACTTCAAGAACGGGCTTCTGAAGATACCCTCGACTGTTGCCAAAAACCATGGCGACCGCGTGTTGGCTTTGCCCGGGGAACTCTTGGATTATTTCGTTTCTCTGCGCAGCCATCCCGATACATATTATATATTTGCGGACAGACACACCTTCGCTCCCGGCCCCAAGAAAATGGCCCCGACCAGGATTGCCGAAAAATGGAAGCAGATGCGCGATGAACTGAAACTGCCGGCGTCCTACCAGTTCTACTCTTTGAAGGACACGGGCATCACCGAGATGCTGGAAGCGGGGGTTCCGGCCAAGTTTGTGAAGGAATTAGCGGATCATCATTCGCTGGAAATGACAGAGCGATACACACACAGGAGCAACGCCAAAAAAATCTTGGAGTACAACACTCTGAAGTTCTAATACGCCTTCACCGCCTCTATCTGGCACAGCACGGTGTCGTCGATGTCGTTGTCGATTTGAATGGTGATCTTTTTTGGCACGCTCTTCACGTTTCGCACGATGATATAGCGTGTCTGCATTTCCGGCGGGAGCACCGAAGGGCGGAGCGTGTCCTCTACCGCCTGTATCATGTTTGCTGGGAGGCGGAACTTGTAGGTGACGTTCTTGTGGCCGAGCAGCTCCAATACGGGTTTGACATATTTCTCCCCTAAGCTGTTTTCGCCTTTCGCCGTCAGCGAGAACTCGTTGTTCCAGACCGGCAGCATCACCTCGTTGCAGGGGTTGCGGTGATCGGTGCTGGCCTCCCAGCTACGTTGCCGGAAACCCCTGTACTGGGTCAGGATGATGTCTTTCGGTGTTTCTGTTGTGTTGTACAAGTCGCTGCTGATGGTGAAGTCCGCCACCATCAGCTGCGGGGTTTGTTCGGATAGGGTGTCCGTATCCGGGTGTCGTCTGCTCATGCTGAACAGTCTTTGATGCGGGATCAACACAGATGGTTCCCTGTTCTCTTCGTCGCCTTCACCGACTTCAAGCCTGTCCGGGTTTCCGCAGTACTCCTTCCATCCTTCCACCCAGTTCGATTCCGATTCCGTTTCTTCTCTTTCAGCTCTGTAGAGGGTATTGGTACTTGTTCTCAGTACCAGATGCTCGTGGTTGTTGTAGGCATCCGGCAGTTTGGTGTCCACGTCTTCGAGGCGGATCTTCTCGTTGTACTCTTCGTCTTTAAGAGGCTTCAGGCGGAAGGTGCGCAGCGTCTCTTCCTGCTCCGAGATTTCCGTTTCACGGGTCAGTTCATAGTCCGACAGGTCGAGGCTCTTCGCACACTTCAGCATTGCAAACGGAACCATCTCAATGGTCTTTGTCTTCGCGCTCACGAAGTAGCACAGCCCCATGGTTTCGGTCATGGTCTTCAGGAACGATCCGTTGGTTACATCAGGAAGGCATTCCGGTATGGAAAATTTCCGCCGGAAGATGTTGAATCCGAGTTGCTCCTGGTCTGATGACACCACCCTCACGGTAACCTCGAACCCAAGCTCCTGAGTGTGGCTTCCCGTCTCCCAGTCTATCAGTCCAACCGGGCTTCCGTCTGTGTGTCTGCATATCATTTTCACGGGAGATTCGATAGCCGTTGACGGTAAGTACACGTTGAATGTCCCCCCAGCTGTGTAAATCCTGCCACTCTGGTGTCTGCATACCATCATGTGTTGCGATATTGCCTCTCCGTCGCTTTCGCTTGCGTTTTCAGCCATGACCACAAAATACACTATGCCGGGATCGTCTGCAAGTTTGAATTTCAGCGACACATTCATCCTCCACCATCCGCTCGACGGGAAGTCTATCATCCCGTTCTGCACACACGGGCTGTTTCCGTCTTCAAGTTTGTAATAATGATTGTATTGCGATGTGAGCATCACATTTGCATGTGCCGTGAACGCTTCGCCGGTTATCTCGTACTGTGCCATTGTCCCGTCAAGCGACTTCATGCTCTGCAGGTATGTCCCGTTGAAGTCCTCGCCAAGGTGGTTGATGAATTTGTAGCCGGCATTCCGGCACCATGTCTCCAGAATGCGGGCGATGCGTATCTGCGGGCAGAAAGCCAGCTGGTTCATCTCGATGTGAACGCTGTCATCTCCATCGTCGAGTTCAAACCTTTCGTTCTGTGCTTTCGAAAACAGAGATCCTGCCGCGTCGATAAGCGTACCGTCTTGGTTGAAAAAGATCGCGTTGACAATCTTCCTTCGTGAAATTCCATGCCAGCGGCCATAGTCTTCATTCTCGTTCCCATATCCATCTTCGTTGAAAAACGGTGCTAACTTTACATCCTGATTGCCTATCGATGCAACGAGGAAATCTTCCCACGCCTGGTTGTGGGACTCTCGCGATTGCGATATCACAACATCTTCGTCGTGGAGCTCCGTGAGTTTCGCCTTGCCGAATCCTTCCGGGTATGGGTTGATGACCAGTGCGGCGGTGATGTTTTCCCTGTCGCTCTTCTGCAGCACCAACTGGCCGCTCCAATTAAAGCCGGGGCTGCAATAGACTTGGCAGGGCAGCCTCTTCAGTTTGCCGGTCTGCGGCAGGTGCGCGAACTCCAGGGCAATCTCGTTCCCCTCCACCGGCAGGGTGAAGGAGAACGAGATGTCGCCCTCGATATCCGGGGAGGCGAAGAGGGCGTTGTTGAGCTCAACGGTTATCGTGGTGTCCCGCCTGAGGACGAGCTCGCGGTTGTTGGTGAAGATGCGGATCATACAGCAATGCTATGAAGGAACATTTCGTTGTTAGTTGTGCCAGTCGGCAAGTTCTATTCTACCGGAAAAGTAAGGTCTGCTTGTCAGATCAGACAGGGTGGGAATTTCCAAACCTCGTTCCGCGTACGTCGCTGTCAGGTCAATTAGCATGAAGTCCGCAAGCACGAAGTAATGGACATACTTTCGTCTGTTGTTACAATCGAAACGTATCTTCTGAGGACCGTCAACCACGGTCGTATCTGGCCACTGGCTTTGCTGAAGGGTGAAAATGTACGAATTCTTCCGAAATCGGGTGTAATGGCTTGAATTTACCCCTTGCAGTATCGGATTCGGAACTTCCGGCCAGTAAACATCCTCGTCGATATTCGCTGTTCCTTGATCTCCGCTCTCTGTGCGTTCTTTCCGTGACAGCCAGCGCAAATAGTAAGTATGCCCGACGGTAAGGCGCGGCCATTTGCTCTCGATGGGGCTTGAATAGCACTCGGAATAACTTCCGCTCGGGTACAACACCATGATGTTCCCTTCAGGAATTATTGATTCGCCTGCATAATGCGATGCTGAGTAATTGTCGTTAATCAGCTCCTGACGGTCAAACTCCCAGTTCGACGATGTGAACTCGGGCAGCAAGTTTTTCACCATCGGGACGATCTTCGTGTTTGTTCTTCTCATAATCTTATTGTTGTAGCGTTAGGTCATTCCGCGACGATATGAACGCGCCGTCTGTGTTGACAAGTATGCCCATCTCACACACGCCGTTAGCCGGGACGATGATGCCGTCGGCGGGCGTATAGATGTTGCTCACGCTGTTGCCGCCGTGCGTCACGGCAGTGACGGTGATGTCAACATCCGAATTGCTGTTGTTCTTTATCCATAGGTAATTGTCCGACAGGTTGTTGACTTCGAGGGTGACGCCGAGGTCTGCGGAAATGGTAATCATCTGCGTACACCGTCTGTATGCCGGGAACGTGATGGTTGCGGTCGGGTCGCCGACGGTAGTGTTCGCTGTATGCGTGAAGTTCGGATTCGCAACAGGCTGGTTCATAACGTCGATGATTGCCATATCTACTACCATTTTAGCCCTGATTAAACAGAACCCTCCGGCTTCAATATCAACCCCGTTCTCCAACACACCCTCGGTAACTTTCTTAAGTGGTACATCAATAAAACTACCATATTGTATTCGATTGACTGTAAAGTGTATCTTATGGTTTGCTCGATTTTTAATGAATAGATAACAATTTGCGGTGGTGTCAAAACGAATATTCAAAGAAAAGTCCTCTTCCTTGTTTGTAAATATGCAAGTACTCTTAGACTTCTTTTCGAAATTTATTTGTACTTCGCCACCGCCATCGTGGTATAACTGCCAAACCGTAACCTCTTCTGGGTACACAAGTTCAAAACCGTTTCCAGCTTGGTTAACAGCCATTATTTTTGTCCAATCATCGCTGGTATTGCCTTCGGTCGCGGGTGTGATTGCAGGTATTCTGTTGTCGCGGGGCTTCCCTGTCCGCCACGCGCCTTCATCGACGACAAGCGCGTCGCCGTTGTCTGATTCGGTGACGGCGGGAAGCCCAGTATTTTTATTGCGCCATATTTCGCCATCAAATTCAAGATGCTGGCCTTTCGTAGCACGTTTGCCCATTTTAGCTCGAAATTCAGTGGCAGTAAGGTCGCAGACGCAACGAATTGCTACGCGGCACGTATTCTCTCGTTCCAAATCGGTTCTAAGTAGTCCATAATTCTTTCCACCAATTACAGCATAATTATTAGTGTTAAACTTCTGCATTAGTATAATTCGTTCCCCGAAATCACTTGTAGCAGGAAAAATAGAACCGTACCAACCAAAAGCCGCTTCACCGCTTGGTACAAGTGTTAATCGTGTCGCATTGCTGTAATTAGAAGAATCGATTGTCCAGTCTGCATTATTGTCAGAATAAAGTTGTGCTCCCAAACTGCTTATAGCATCCCATTCTTCTTTACTTGGCAAATGCCATCCGATGGGTGAAATTTCTTTTTCTGTTGGTTCGTCTGAAGGACGTTTCATCCCACGATTAGTATAGATGGGATAAAGCAAACCGTAACGTTCAACCATAGTTGGATCGTTGTTTGGATATGCGTAACCACCGGTATCTGTATAACCAGCGGCAGCAACGGCATCGGCAGTAAGAATATCGATTGGTGTACCATCATTAAAATGTGTGACTTTCAAATTTTGCGCCAGCCACACTTGGTCGCCAATGATAACGGCATCGTATAGATTACCGTCATAATCCTCGGCAGCATCTTCAAAATAATTCTGCTGACTCATGTCAACAGGGTTTATTTCGACATCCGATAAGTCTTCGAGCCTCTCCACAAGAGTCGGCTTGCCCTTTATATAGTCCGCTGCTTCTGGATCTGTCTGATTCCAGTCCGCTTGCAACTGTGTGATCGAGGCCATCATCCGGTCGATTTCTTCCTTGGTGTAGTAGTCTCCGGATTTTCCTTCTTCGCCTGCCATATAGGCCGCGTATTCCACGGGGGTATGCGAGACCACGCGCACCACGGTCTCCGCCGGTACTTCGATTTCGCACAGCACGTCCTTGAATCGTCCGGCAGACTCAAGGTATGTGAGGTGTTCGGTGTCGGCACCCGCCTCGATGTAAATGAGACCCTGTTTTTGCCTGATTACCTGGATCAGCGATTTTCCCCCTGCAGCTGTGAACGTGCAGGCATATCTACCGCCACCGTATTGTGTGAATTCTAATGTCTTTTCCATTTTTTTTCGGTTTTAGATTATTATTTCGATACTCCCGTCCTGTCATTCGGGATTATTGTCCTCCGTGTCGTTCCCCACAATCGCGGCGTAGTCCACAGGCGTGTGCGAAACCACGCGCACTACGACTCCAACCGGCAGCTTCAGTTTGCAGAGCGCATCCTTTCGGAGGCCCTCGCTGCGAAAGAATGTGAGGCGTCCCTCTTCCGCGCCAGCCTCGATGTAGAGGAGCCCTTCCGCCCGCCTCCTCACCTGCAGCAGCATAAGACCACCGCACGAGGTGAAGGTCGCCGTGTGATTTCCGTCGCTCTGTTGCGT
>JAFXTE010000025.1 GCA_017525245.1 Bacteroidales bacterium
AAGCGAGGTGTTGCCATCCGAGTCCTTGGCAACAATTCTGACGGTAATCCTTTCCGTCCCGGCAAGAATATCCATCATTTCCGTGCAGTCCCAATGCACCGTCTGCACCCCGGCAGGGAAACAGCTTTTGGGCGTGTATTGCCCCTCTCTGCCTTCTATCACCACCTCCGGCACATACGCCATCTCATACAGCTTCTCTTCTTCACGCAAAACACTTACCTCGTATTGCGCCACATCCTCGCTGTTAATCTTGAAATCCACCCGGATCTGGCTCCGCCGGCTCCCCTGACTGTTTTTGCTCCTACTGCCGCAAGGTTTGGAAGTGCACGCCACAACGTTGGTGATGTGAACCTTCGGCTTGCCCTTATCGCTTACCTCCTCCAAATCTATTCCCATAAGGCCGCCAAGAAATGAAAACACCCTGTAATGGGAAATTTCATCTTTAAAGAATACTTGGAAACAGGAGAAGTCGGTGATAAACGTTTCGGATTCTATCAATGATGTCACGTCCTTCCGGTGGCTTCTCTTGGCAAAGGATTGGAGACTTGCCTTGAATAATGCACCAAAACGGAGGAAGACGTTAATGGAATCCTCTTCATTGATTTCGAAAAATACGCAAACCTCATCCCTGTCGGGTTTCACACACGCCTTTTTCTCCCCCGCCTTAACCCCTTGAGGATAAGAGAATATTGTCAGACGCAAAGCCTTTCCGCCTATGGTCAAGGGCAGAAGGTGTTTCACAAACCTATTGTGCAGAGGTGTGAGTTCCGCCCCGTCATAGAAGCGGAACGACTCGCCTTTCAGCAGGCCGGCATCTGGCAGCAGAGTGTCGGCAAAATCATCGGAGTAATACTGCGACCAGTCGTTGTAGAAAACCTTGTGTGGCCGGCAGTTGACGGTTATATGCTCAAACTGTTCTTGTGTCATATTCTTAAAACCTGATGGTCGGAAAACTATAACAACGATTGCATCGCCCGATTATTGCGGCTGTTTTGTTATTCCGCTGCAAAAATACAACTATTTTCGGATTAGAAGTGCGAAGACCTACGTTTTTGTTTTTTTTCACACGTCACACGTCCAACGTCACACGTCTAAAAAAAATGTATCTTTGCGGCTTAATAATTTTAAAATCCAAATACTATGGCATTAGCAATTAACAATGAGAATTTTGAGACCCTGATTAAGGGCGACAAATTGGTTGTCATCGATTTCTGGGCAACTTGGTGTGGCCCGTGCCGGAGCATCGCCCCCATCGTGGAAGAAGTCGCCGCCGAGTTTGAAGGCAAAGCCGTGGTCGGCAAGTGCGACACCGACGAGAACGGCGACATCGCCATGCAGTTCGGCATCATGAACATCCCCACCCTCGTCTTCATCAAGAATGGTGAACTTGTTGACCGTCACGTCGGCGTGATCAAGAAAGAGGAACTTGTGGCGAAAATCAACCAGCATCTGTAATCGGACAATTCTTTAAATTTCAATAGTATGAATACAGCTTTATTAATTTGCATCATCGGTACGATTGTTATCATACCGTTTTTGATTTACTATGTGCGTGAAGCCAAACTGCATCACCCGAAAGGGTTGATTGCCGCCGCTTTGAGCAACATGGGTGAGCGTTTCGGCTACTACATCATGAATGCTGTGCTGTTGCTCTTCCTCGTTTCCAAGTTCGGTCTGCCCGATGGCACCGCCGGCGTCATCTACTCTGTCTTCTACTTCGGTATCTACGTGCTGAGCTTGGTGGGCGGTATCATCGCCGACAAGACCCAGAACTACAACAAGACCATCCAATGGGGTCTCATTATCATGGCCATCGGCTATGTGGTGATGGCTATCCCGTTGTTCAGCAAGACCGCCGAGGGCGCTATCCTCGACAGCGGTGCTGGTTGGTGGACGATTCTTATCATCACTTGTATGGCTTTGTTGTTCATTGCTTTCGGTAACGGTCTGTTCAAAGGCAACTTGCAGGCTATCGTCGGTAAATTGTACGACGAGTTCGAAGCTGAGGCTGCCAAGAAGGGTCCCGAGGCTCTCGCTGAAGCCAAGGATCGCCGCGACTCCGGTTTCCAGATTTTCTACGTCTTCATCAACATCGGCGGTTTCTTCGCCCCGTTCATCGCCCCCTTCCTCCGCGAATGGTGGCTGAAGGCGCATCACCTCATCTATAACGCCGACATGTCCGGTCTGTGCCACCAGTTCCTCGCTGATGGCCAAGCAAGCCAGAAGTTCACCGAGACGATGGCGACCGTGCTGCAACCCGGTTACAACTTCACGGACACCGCCGCTTTCTGTTCCGACTACATCACCGTTTTCAACCAAGGCGTACACTTCTCTTTCATCGCCTCCGTGTTGGCAATGTTGATTTCTTTGGTTATTTTCTTGACCAACAAGTACAAACTGCCGCAGCCGGCCAAGAAACAGCAGGCTGAGGTGGTGGAATACACTGCCGAGGAGAAACTCGCCATGGCGAAGGAAATCAAACAACGTTTGTATGCCTTGTTTGCCGTGTTGGGTATCGCTGTCTTCTTCTGGTTCTCTTTCCACCAAAATGGTCAGTCGTTGTCCGTGTTCGCCCGTGACTTCGTGCAAACGGAGAAGATTGCCCCTGAAATCTGGCAAGCTTTGAACCCGTTCTTCGTGATTGTGCTCACGCCTATCATCATGGTTATTTTCGCCGCTTTGGCTCGCAGAGGCAAACCCATCTCCACACCTCGCAAGATTGCCATCGGTATGGCCATCGCTGGATGTGCTTATCTCTTCCTGATGATTATCTCCATCGTGAACAACTATCCGTCAGGTACAGAGTTCCGCGCCATGGATTTGGCACAAATGGCTGCCGCCGGTCTTGCCAAAGCTGCTCCGTGGGTGTTGCTTGTCACCTACTTCTTCCTGACCGTGGCTGAACTGTTCATCTCCCCGCTGGGTCTGTCGTTCGTCTCCAAGGTGGCTCCTCGCCACATGGTGGGTTTGTGTCAGGGCTTGTGGCTCGGAGCCACCGCTCTTGGCAACTTGCTGATCTGGCTCGGCCCTGTGATGTACAACGCTTGGCCAATCAAATACTGCTGGGCCGTGTTCGCTGTGGTATGTTTCGTTTCCATGGCCATCATGCTCGGAATGGTGAAGTGGCTGGAGCGCGTAACGAAATAGTTGAAATTTTACCTTAAATTATAGTAAGAGACCTGTCGGAAGATGGGTCTCTTTTTTTAATGTAGAATGAAGAGTGTAGAATATGGAGTGGTTAGAGAAGATTGATATTTTTCATTGTTTGAAGGGCATGGCATCTCAAAAAAATATATTTTTGCTGTCTGTTTTGTGAGATAATCTAATTAATCGTATATGGACAAAAAAGTTTTTCAGGGTTTGGGGTTGTTTGTCTTTTTGTGTATGACGGCCCTGACTGCCAGTGCCCAGTGGTCGTTAGGGATCAAGGGCGGGTGGGACTACACCTCCATCACGCGGTCAAACGCGGGTCGAATTGATGAAACCTATTCTCCGCTAAGTGGTTACGATGTTGGCATACAAGCCCGTTACGGTTTCACCGACTGGTTCGCTCTCCGCGCCGACCTCAGCGTGATGCGCCGCTCCCACCGCATGGATCGCCACCTCGATTACCTCGATTCGCTCTACACCGAGCATCATAACCTCTACCTGATGCTTCCGGTGTTGGCCGACTTCTCCTTCGGAGGCGAGCATTTCCGCGGCCACGCGATGCTCGGCGGCTATGTCGGCTATTGGCTGCAAGACCGTATCAAGGGTAAAACTTACTGGATGACAGACTATTGCATGTATTACAATCCCTTTGACGAAAAGCGTCCGTTCACGCAGGAGGACCGCCGCTTCAATGCCGGATTAGTTGGAGGTCTGGGGTTGAGTTATCTTATCAACGAGCACTGGGGCCTCAACCTCAACGCGCTCTACTACTACGATCTCGTCAGCCATCACCGCAGTTCCCCGCACCTCCGTGACCCAAGGTACCTTAATACGTTGTCCGTTACTTTCGGAGCATCATATATCTTTTAAAATATTTTCCTTAAGCAGCCCCGGAGGGGCAAGGCGCGCGAAGCGCTAATAACCCCACACTGCGCTTCGCTTGTGTGGGGCTGACAAAAACGAAACGAACACAGTTGCAATAACCCCAGACGCGCGAAGCGCAGTGTGGGGGTCACCAAAAAACCAAAATTAAATGAAAAAAATCATCACAATAGCAGCAATACTCGTCCTGGTCGGCAGCTCCTGCCGTCGTGAGGCCGACTACATGCCCTACATCGGCGAGAACGGCAAATTAGCCTACAGCACCTACACCGAACAGTTCGACTACCTCTGGAAAGTCCTCAGTACGGGCTACGTCTTTTGGGACGTGGACACCACGGATTGGGATGCCATGTACGCCCGTCACCTTCCTGCGTTCCAGGAGCTTGACAAGAAGTACGAGCAGGTTGGCTACGTGAAGACGGAGGAATTGCAGACACTCTATACGGGATTGGTGGGCGGTATGATTGATCACCACATGACTTTTCAGGTGAAGAATCTCCATCCTGCTCCTGACGATCAATCCGCCACGGTAAGCATAGATCCATCCGCCATAGAAATCCCCACCCGTGATTACTATTTTGAATCTTCCGCAAATGAAAAGATTGGTATTCTGACTTTTCTGCAAAATATAGAGTCGCAATATACGGTGGAGACGCATGAATCTTGTGAAATCTATATATCGGATATTGGAAGGGACATCACATATCATTATATTCTTTTCAAGCTCCCTGACGGGCGGAAGATTCCCTATTTGTGGCAGCCGTTAGCTGCCATCACGCCAGTGATGCTGCAGGGCGGTGAGGGAGCACAGCTCCTCGACCACTATTTCAAAGCCATTACGGAGACTCCCCGGGAACAACTTGCAGGCATCATCCTCGACAACCGCTGCAACCGTGGCGGCTACCAGGACGATTTGGACTTTCTCATCGGCAACTATCTCAACGAAAAGACGGAGATTATGAAGACCCGCTACAAAGAGGGGCCCGGCCGGTTGGAGCATTCTCCGTGGACTCCCTACTACATTTTCCCGAATACCCGCTATCACCGCGACATCACGGCGGAGAACATCCCGTATGTGATTCTTTGCGACATTAACTCGGTAAGCATGGGCGAGATCGAGCCGATGACCATCAAGGCGGTGTTGCCCACGGCGCATACGATTGGCGAGCGCACGCACGGCGGAACCGGCCCGTTGCAACCCGCCAATTGCATTGACCTCAACTACGGCGGTCCGTTCGGAACCTCGAATCTGTCGGTGGGTCACTACGTCTATACCTCCACCTTCGAGGCGCAGATCAGCGGCAAAGTCTGGGAGGGCATCGGCCACACCCCCGACGAAATTGTCCTCCGCAAAGACTACAACGGCAATTTCAAACCGCAATTGGACGCGGCGTTTCAATATATTATCGGCTATTAGCTATTAGCTTTTGGCTATTAGCTGCCCCCCCTTAATAGGGTAGTCAAAAGTTTGCTTTTGCATGCCAATAGCAAATAGCCAACAGCCAATAGCCAAAAAATAGTATCTTTGCCGTCGCATTTTCGAAATACAGTAATAAAAACGTCAAAGAATATGAACCCCTTATTCGAACCCCAAGTTTATCAAAACAGAAGAGAGAAATTGACAGCGGCTGTCAAGAGTGGCATCGCCGTGTTTTTGGGCAACCATGAAGCCCCGATGAACTATCCCGACAATACCTATAACTTCCGTCAGGACAGCGATTTCCTCTATTTCTTCGGACTTTCCATCGCCGACATCGCGGCCGTCATCGACTTCGACGCGCACCAGTCGATCATTTTCGGCAATGACTTCACCATCGACGACATCATCTGGATGGGCGACCAACCGACGATTGCTTCTTTGGCCGAAAAAGTGGGCGTGACGGAGACCCGTCCGTTTGCGCAGCTCGCCGAATTCATCCAGCAGGCGCAGGTGCAAGGTCGCAAGGTGCACTTCACCCCGCAATATCGTGGTGACAATCAGATCCTGATGGCCAACCTCACTGGCGTGGACGTCAACCACATCCGCGAGGCCGCTTCTTTGGACTTGATCATGGGCATCGTGAACCTTCGTTCCGCGAAGGAGCAGTGCGAAATCGACGAGATGGACAAAGCCTGCGAGATTGGTGTGAAGATGCACACCGCCGTGATGCGTCGCTGCGTGGAAGGCGAGTCCGAGCGCGAACTGGCCGGCTTGGCCGAGGGCATCGCCCTGTCGTACGGTAACGGCATCTCCTTCCCCGTGATTCTGTCGCAACATGGCGAAACGCTGCACAATCATCTGCACAACGGCATCCTGAAGGTCGGCAACATGTTACTGATGGATGCCGGTGCTGAGGGACTGATGAACTACTGCTCCGACTACACGCGCACGCTGCCCGTGAACGGCAAATTCACCCAGAAACAGCAGGAAATCTACGAAATCGTGTTGAAGGCCAACCTGGATGCCATCGACGCGGCTCACCCAGGCATGTACAATAAAGAGCTGCACCGTCTCTCTTGTGAAGTTATCGCCCAAGGGCTCAAAGACTTGGGTCTGATGAAGGGCGATGTGAAAGAGGCTGTGGAGTTGGGTGCCCACGCACTTTTCATGGTTCACGGTTTAGGCCACCAGATCGGTCTGGACGTGCACGACATGGAAGGTTTGGGACAGATTTACGTCGGCTACGACGACACCGTGCGTCCGAGCAACATCTTCGGATGGGCGTCGTTGCGCATGGCTCGCGAGCTGAAACCGGGCTTCGTGGTCTCCATTGAGCCGGGCATCTACTTCATCCCGCACCTCATTGACATTTGGAAGAAGGAGAACAAGTTCGCCGACTTCATCAACTACGATGTGGTGGAGAAGTACCGCGACTTCGGTGGCATCCGCATCGAGGACGATCTGCTGATCACCGAAACTGGCCACCGCGTATTAGGTCCGCATTTGCCGAAGGGCGTGGATGAATTGGCCGCGATTATCGGGAAATAGGGCTTAAAACATACTGGCATATCGCCCATCTTTGCACGAGTTTCCTTAAGGGACGTGTGTGTGAAGGTGGGCGTTGCTTTTATGGGAGAATAAAAAAAGTGTAACTTTTTACATGTTTTTGCGTCATATACTAAATTAATGTATATATCGTTTCAATAAGTTGAAAAGAATAAACGAGGATGTGGAAACGAGTACATATTCTGCTTGTGGCGTTAGCGGGGGTGCTGTTGGTGCATCCGGCTTTAGCGCAGAATCTTCCCGACAACATGGTCTCTTCAGACTGTTCCACAGAGGCTGAGGCTATGAGTTGGGGCGTGACCAACGCATGGTCGTCAAGCAACATTGTTTCCAACCTCAACATCCCGCTCGTCGGGGATCTGGACGGGGACGGGCATCCTGAGATAGTCTGTTTTTCACTTGCCGGACAGTCGCATTATATGAACGACGGGTATAACGGCAACGTGGGCTACGAAATGCTGGTTTACGATGGAGTGACGCACCAACTGAAGACGACGGTGACAATGGATTCGCCTGTTTCAGAATATGATGCGGCATCATACGGGCTGGTTCGGACTTCCGATGGCAAAGGGCTGATTGTGGTGGCGAGCTGTGACAATCGGTTGCGGGCCTACGACATCACTTCGGCAAATCCTAACACGCCCTATTGGGTGTCGGATGCGGACTACACTTCGGGGACGAACAACTACGCCACGAATGTGAGTTTCGTGGACTTCAACGGGGACGGGCATCCGGAGGTATATGTGCGCAACAAGGTTTATAACGCTGAAAATGGGAAACTGCTGGCGGAGGCGGCTACCACGAACACAGGGGCATCGTACGCGCACTACACCCAGTTCACTCATAGGAAATTGTCTTCCCCATTTGCCGCCGACGTATGTGGAGACAGCCGTCCTGAGCTGATACTGGGGAACGAAATCTACGATGTCTCCATCACCAACCTGAACGGGACGGCGGGCAACACCATCACGCTGGTGCAGCAGATTACGCCGCCTGGAGGCGCACCCGTTGACGGAAACGTGCAGGTGGCTGATTTCAACATGGATGGTCACCTTGATGTCCTCATCACCATCAAGAACACGGAGGGGCAAACAGGGACCGTATATTGCTATGTGTGGGACGTACATAATGGACAGATTAGCAATCCGCTCAGTATCAACATAAACCGTTCGGGAAAAAGCATACCCTTGATAGCGGACATCGACAATGACGGCATGTTGGAGATGGTGCTGCAGTCTGGGGCGTCAACGAATCGCCAGATACAGGCCTACAAGTACAATGCAGGCACTCAGTCCTTTTCCTTGATGTGGGATATGATCCCCGATGAAGACACCTTCTCGAACAGTTTCACGGCTTTCGATTTCAACCAGGACGGTTTGCTGGAACTGATCATCTGCGACCAATCCACATTGAAGATAGTGAACGGGAGCGGAAAGAGCCATCTCACCCACAACGACACCGTGCCGATGTATGTGTTGAACACGTTCTCCTATTCGGAAACCACCATCATGCAGTATCCCGTCATTGCCGATGTGGATGCTGACGGGTCGGCGGAAATCGTTTCCGTGGGCAGCTCAAAGCTGAACATCTTCAAGTCGTCAGGGCAACCCTGGGCACCGGCGCGTCCGGTCTGGAACCAGTATCTCTACAATGTCACCAACATCAACAAGGATTTGACGGTGCCTTCGACGGTGTTTAACAATGCTACTGAGTTTACGGACCCGGACGGTGTGGTGCGTCGCCCGTTCAACAACTTCCTGCAGCAAGCCACCACATTGGACCAGTATGGGAGGCCGTTTATGGCTTTAGCCAATGCCACAGCGGTCATGGGAGACATCACCTACGAGGATGAAGTATATACGCTGACCTATCAGTTGTGCAATACGGGTGGTCAGACCCTGTTCCCACCCATACCCTGTTCTTTTTATGCTGATGAGTACGGCAGTGTATATCTTGGAGGTTCTCCATACAACAGTCCTATCGAACCAGGAGAGTGTGTCTCTTGTACGATGACATTCACAGAGGACTATTTAGATCAGCACAGCGAATACCCGAATTTGGATTCCATCATTTTGGTGATTAATGAGGACCGTCAGGGCATAGCCCAGAACGGTGGCCTTCAACCGGAATGTGACACCACCGACAACACGCTTGCATTTCACGTTGATCCCTGTCAGATTCCTAAAGATACCGTCACGGCGGACATTTGCGTGCGAGAAACCTATTCCGATGAGAACTTTGACATTCCAGCAACGGAAACCGAGACGGCAGGCACATTCTATTTCAGCCGTGTGTTCCAGATGGATGACTGCGACAGCGTGATTGTGTTGAAACTGCGGGTTCATCCCGGGTATGATCTTCATTTCACCGAAACCATCCCAGAAGGGACCGCATACGACAACCACGGGATATTCCTGAACGAGAGTTTGTTGGAAAGTGGCGAACGCATCGACACTGCCATCACTTACCAAAGTGAGTTTGGCTGCGACAGCGTCATCCATATCACCATTCAAGTTGCTGTGGCGGACATCGCCATATATCTCCCCAACGCCATCACCCCGTCCAAATCCGACGGGCTGAACGATGTGTTTTCACTTCCTGAGAAAATACAAAACCAAATAGCCGACTTTGAGATTATGATTTTCAACCGATGGGGCGGAATGGTGTTTTATTCCACTGACAAAGGTTTCCAGTGGAATGGGGAATACAAAGGGAAGACGTTCCACGACAATGTGTATC
This sequence comes from Bacteroidales bacterium, assembly GCA_017525245.1. Taxonomy (GTDB): domain Bacteria; phylum Bacteroidota; class Bacteroidia; order Bacteroidales; family WCHB1-69; genus F23-D06. The sequence continues at coordinate 9,758 of JAFXTE010000025.1, forward strand.
AGTATGTGATTCACTATTCAAACTCGTACGGGAAAATGTTCACCAAGAAAGGCACAATCACGGTATTGTAATTCCTTCATTATGAAAAGAAATCAGATTCTAAAGATATTTGCCTGTTTGATAGGTCTTTGCGTCCAAGTCAAGGCACAGACTGGTCTTCCTGACAACATAGTAACTGCCGACTGCACGACTGATGCCGTGGAGCAGCCGTGGGACGCGCAGGTGCTGCACTCCGCCAACGACATCCACTGCTATTATGTGCCCATAGTGGGAGACATCGACGGTGACGGCATGGTGGAGATAGTGGCGTGCAAGGCCGTGACCAACGATCATTACACCAGTCGGTTGGGCATCTATCGGGGTTCTGATTTGCAGCAGATTGGCACTATCAGTGTTTCGCAGCGGATATATGCGGGCTTTGCCGGGCCGGTGGCCATTGTGCGCTATCCTGACGGCAACGGCGGTATGCAAGGCGCTATCATCCTGCACTGTTACGATAACAAGCTCCGTTCTTACGACATTCAGGGGAACCTGCTCGCCACCTCCGATGTGAACACGCCTTGTGAAGGGGTGGTTTCCATTACGGATTTCAACTACGACGGCTGGCCGGAAGTCTATATCGGAAATGTGATTTATGACGCGGCCACGCTCAAGCGGCTCTGCGCCGGCCCCGTCAACGGCAATATGGGACGCTCTTACAGAAACGATGCTTCAGAAGTCGGACACAGTGCTATGCCTTTCGCCGCCAATGTGTTAGGGGACAGCATTCCCGAACTTATCTGCGGCAACACGATATACAGCGTGCATATTGCCAGCAGAACGGATATCACGCTCAATTCTGTCACCGAACTGAAAACCATCGCCATTCCGGCAAGCATTCCGCAGGATGGTAGCGTTGCCGTGGCAGATTTCAACCTTGACGGACAGTTAGATGTGCTGGTCGTTATAGACGGAACTCCAAGTAATATCGCTGACAGCTCCTACATCTATGCATACGACCCTGTGACGGAGGGCATTTTCTTTGTCCATAGCCATTATGCCAGAACTATAGGATTCCCTTTGGTTGGTGATATAGACGGAGATTCCTACATAGACATGGTTTACCTTGATTACCATACCCAGGTCAGCAATTCCAGGATCACCGCCATAACGTATATACCGGCCACGGGACTGCACCCCAAGTGGCAAGCCACACACGGTGATCGTTCAGGGCAAACTTCTATGACTTTGTTTGATTTCAACCAAGACAATATCATGGAGATTGTTTATCGTGACGAGAACAACCTTCGCATCATCAATGGCAGCGGCAAAAGCCACAAAACAGGCAACGACACGATACCTTTCTACAACTTGTACACCAAAAGTATGTCTGCCGGCACTTGGAAGGAATATCCTGTGGTGGCGGATGTGAACGGCGACGGAGCGGCGGAGATTGTGGTGTGCGGCAAGGTGGGCAGCGGGCTCGGATGGGTCGGCGGCCAGCTGTGGGTCATCGGTGGCATACATCCTTGGGCTCCCGCGCGTCCCGTCTGGAACCAGTACATGTACAACGTGACGAACATCAACAAGGATCTCACGGTGCCGATACCGTTGTTTGACAACGCCACATCTTTCACTGACCCCGGCGGTGTGGTGCGCCGCCCCTTCAACAACTTCCTACAGCAAGCCACCACGCTCGACCAGTATGGGAGACCATTCTCAAGAATGCTGAATGTTTCGGCCACAACGGATACGAATATGACGTATGAAAACAGCATGTTCACCTATTCCTTCACATTCTGTAATGATGGCGGACAACCCTTGAACAATCCTTTCAGTATCACCTATTATGCAGATTCATACCAAGGGGCGATTATTCGCACGGAAGAAATTTATTCTACGCTGATGGTAAATAACTGCCTGACTATCACAACCCAATTCACGAACGCGGAGTTGCTCGCTTTTCCAGATTTGGAAACGATTGTGGTGGCAGTTAACGACAACGGCACAGGCGTGGCGCAGACCGGCGGGCAGCAGGAGGAGTGCGACACCACTGACAATTTCTTCTACTTCCCTGCCAGTCCGTGCAATATCCCCAAAGACACGGTCACGGCAGACATCTGCGTGCGCGAAAGCTATTCCGACGAGAATTTCGACATCTCTCCTGCCGAAACACAGACGGCAGGCACTTTTTATCACAGAAAAGTGTATCAGGTGGATGACTGCGACAGCGTGATTGTGCTGAAGCTGCAGGTGCATCCCGAGTATGACCTGCATTTCACAGAGACCATTCCCGAAGGGACCGCGTATGACAACCACGGGATATTCTTGCACGAGAGTCTGCTGGAAGGCGGTAATCGCATCGACACCGCCATCACTCACCAAAGCGAGTATGGCTGCGACAGCGTCATCCATGTCTCCATTCAAGTGGCTGTGGCGGACATCGCCATATATCTCCCCAACGCCATCACCCCATCCAAATCCGACGGGCTGAACGATGTGTTTTCACTTCCCGAGAGAATACAAAACCAAATAGCCGACTTTGAAATCGTGGTTTTCAACCGTTGGGGCGAGATGGTGTTTTATTCCACGGACAAGAATTTCCGTTGGAGCGGGGAGTACAAAGGGAAAACATTCTATGACAATGTGTATCAGTATGTGATTCACTATTCGAACCCGTATGGGAAAATGTTCACCACCAAAGGCACAATTACGGTGTTGTAATATGAACAAAACACTGATTTTTGGAATTATAGCATGGTTGCTTTGCATACAACCTCATCTTAGAGGACAGAATGTTTTGCCCGACAACATGGAAGAGTCTGATTGCGAGACCGATGCGTTAGCGCAGCCGTGGGACGCGCAGGTCCTGCACTCAGCCAACGACATCCACTGTTACTATGTACCGATTGTGGGCGACATTGACGGCGACGGCATCGTGGAAATCGTGGCTGGGAAAGCTGTCACCAACAATCACTACACTACGCAGGTGGGTATCTACCGGGGTTCGGATTTGCAGCAGATTGGGACCATCAACATTCCCCAGCGGATTTACGCGGGATTCACCGGACCGGTGGCTATTGTACGCTATCCTGACGGCAACGGCGGTATGCAGGGCGCCATCATCCTGCACTGTTATGACAACAAGCTCCGTTCCTACGACATACATGGGAATTTACTGGCAACTTCCGATATGAACACACCTTGCGAAGGGGTTGTCTCCGTGACGGATTTCAACTACGACGGCTGGCCGGAGGTTTACATCGGAAATGTGATTTATGACGCGGCCACGCTCAAGAGGCTCTGCGCCGGCCCCGCCAATGGCAATATGGGAAGATCTTGGAGAAACGATGTTTCTGAAGTCGGACGCAGCGCCATGCCTTTTGCCGCCGATGTGTTAGGGGACAGCATTCCCGAACTCATCTGCGGCAACACGATATACGACGTGCATATTGCCAGCAGAACGGATATCACGCTCAATTCTGTCACCGAACTGAAAACCATCGCCATTCCGACAAGTATTCCGCAGGATGGCAGCGTGGCGGTGGCAGACTTTAACCTTGACGGACAGTTAGACGTGATGGTGGTCATCGATGGTTCGGGCAGCAACATCTACGACTCCGCCTACATCTATGCATACGACCCTGTGACGGAGGACATTTTCTTTGTCCATAGCCATTATGCCAGAACTATAGGATTCCCTTTGGTGGGTGATATAGACGGAGATTCCTACATAGACATGGTTTACCTTGACTACCACACCCAAGTCAGCAATTCCCGAATCACTGCCATAACGTATAGTCCGGCAACAGGCCTACAGCCTAAGTGGCAAGCCACTCACGCCGATGAATCGGGGCAGACCTCCATGACCCTTTTCGACTTCAACCAAGATGGAATCTCGGAGATTGTCTATCGCGACATGGCCAATTTGCGCATTATCAACGGAAGCGGTAAAAGTCACCTGACAGGCAATGACACCATTTCATTCTACAACTTATACACTAAAAACATGTATGCTGGCACTTGGAAGGAGTATCCCGTTGTGGCGGATGTGAACGGTGACGGAGCGGCGGAGATTGTGGTGTGTGGCAAGGTGGGCAGCGGGCTCGGATGGGTCGGCGGCCAACTGTGGGTCATCGGCGGCATCCACCCTTGGGCACCGGCGCGGCCCGTCTGGAACCAGTACATGTACAACGTGACCAACATCAACAAAGATCTCACCGTGCCTATGCCGCTTTTCGACAATGCCACCGTATTCACCGACCCGCAAGGTGTGGTGCGCCGCCCCTTCAACAACTTCCTGCAGCAAGCCACCTCGCTCGACCAGTATGGGCGGCCGTTTGCGGAATTGGCGAATCTCTCCATCTCGGGCGAGCCGTCTGTGGAGTTTGAAGGTGACGCGGTTTTTGTGGAAATGGAGGTCTGTAACACAGGAGAGACAGCTCTTTTACCACCGATGTCTGTATCTGTCTATACGGTTTCCGGTGAATTGGTGCAGACGGAGGTACTTGCGCAGGGACTTTTGCCGAACGAGTGCGTAACCGTTGCATTGTCAATAAGTCAAGAAATGATGAGACCGTTTGACAATCCATTCCCGCTCCGCATTGCCGTCAACGACAACGGGGAGGGTACGGCACAGTATGGCGGGCTGCAGCCCGAATGCGACACAACGGACAATTTCGCCAACATTGACGGCCGGCCGTGCCAGATGACCGTGCCCAATGTCATCACCCCAAACGGCGACGGGATTAATGATGCTTTTGAGCCGCAATTGGAGGGCGAGTTCGTCAGCATGGGAATGGAGATTTTCGATCGTTGGGGCAAGCGGGTTTACCGTCAGGAGAGCAAAGAGGCTCTGAAATGGGATGCTTCAGGTGTTTCTGACGGGGTGTATTTTTGCGCCATAGAGTTCAAGTGCGCCATCAGTGCGAAAAAACTTCAACGGATGAACACGAGTGTGACGGTGGTGCGGTGAATGGGGAAATGGAATTTGGACGCACCATAAGGCCATGCATTTTCGCAGGATATGTTAGAAAAAAATGTACTTTTGCAGATTGAAATTATTGGTTTGCAAGTTAAATAGTCACGAACTATGTTGAATAATAAAACAGTGCTTATTACGGGGGGAACCGGTTCTTTCGGCAAAAAATTTGTTGAAGTCATATTACGGGATTACCCTGATGTCAAAAAAATTATCATTTATTCGCGTGATGAGCTGAAACAATATGAACTAAAACTGAAATATCCAGAAAAAAGTTATCCCATGATGCGCTTTTTCATCGGGGATGTGCGCGACCTGGAGCGGCTTACTCGGGCATGTGAGGGAGTGGATGTGATTATCCACGCGGCCGCCATCAAACAAGTCGATACTGCTGAATACAATCCGGAAGAATGCATCAAAACCAATGTTCACGGTGCGCAGAATGTCATCAAAGCAGCACTGGCTTGCGGGGTTCACGATGTGGTGGCACTATCCACGGATAAGGCTTGCGCTCCCATCAACTTGTACGGGGCCACAAAACTAACGTCAGACAAGTTGTTTACCGCTGCCAACAACATTAAAGGTTCGAAAGACATTCGGTTTTCCGTGGTGCGTTATGGAAATGTCATGGGCTCCCGCGGCTCGGTTATCCCGTTCTTCATTCGCAAACGTGATGAGGGCGCGGATGCCATTCCGATTACAGATATGCGTATGACACGGTTCAATATTTCTTTGGAAGAAGGGGTGGCTATGGTCATGTATGCCATAAAACACCACTTGGGTGGTGAGATTTTCATACCCAAAATCCCGTCCTATCATATTAAAGATGTTGCGACGGCCATCGCCCCTAATATCCCTCAGGTGGAAATCGGCATTCGTCCCGGAGAAAAACTTCATGAGGAAATGATTACTGTCACAGACGCCCTTGACACAATTGACTTGGGAAAATATTATGTCATACTTCCTTCCGTGTCGTTTATGCACTCTCGCGAGGAATTCATCAAACACCACAATGCCGTTCCTGTTCCCGATGGTTTCCACTACAGTTCCGACAGCAACACCGAGTGGGAGACAGTGGAAACGATGCGTGAGAAAATCCGTCAATTTGTGGACCCTAACTTTATAGTGAAATAAGATGATAGATCACAACATTTCTTACGGACACCAATACATCAGTGACGAGGATATCCAAGCTGTTGTTGAAACGTTGAAGTCGGATTATCTGACTCAGGGACCGAAAATCGGTGAGTTTGAGAAAAACTTCGCTGGCTATTTGGGATGCCAGTATGCCTGTATGGTGAGCAACGGCACCGCCGCCCTGCATCTCTGTGCGATGGCTTTAGGGGTAAAATCTGGCGACAAAGTCATTACCACCCCCATCACCTTTGTGGCCTCCGCCAACGGATTCCGGTATCTGGGTGCGGAAATCGTGTTTTGCGACATCGATCCCAATACCTATTGCATGGATCTCGACAAGTTGGAGCAAATTCTGGTATCATCACCGAAAGGAACTTACAAAGCGGTGGTTCCTGTTGATTTTGCCGGATATCCTGTTGATGAGGAACGATTGAGAAAACTGGCTGACGAATATGGTTTTGCCATTGTGGTGGACGCATGCCACGCTCCCGGGGGCAGTTTCATCGACAGCAAAGGTGCGAAACAGATGGTTGGCAATTGTACGTATGCGGATTTGACTTGTTTCTCTTTCCATCCCGTGAAACACATTGCCACCGGTGAAGGCGGAGCTGTTACCACCAACCGTAAAGATCTTTATGAAAGGGTGGCTTTGTATCGCACGCACGGAATCACCAAAAGCCCGGATTTGCTCACGCAAAACGATGGCGGATGGTATTATGAAATGCAGGATTTGGGGTACAATTACCGCATCACTGATTTTCAAGCTGCTTTGGGCATCTCCCAACTAAAGCGCTTAGATTGGAGCATCCGACGCCGGAATGAGATTGCGTGCAAGTATGACGAAGCCTTCAAAGACTTTCCGATAAAAACACCTTATCGGGCCGACAATATCACCCACGCTTTCCATCTGTATATCATACAAGTGGATGCAGATAAACGCAAAGGATTATACAATTTCCTTCGTACCAACAGGATTTTCGCCCAAGTGCTCTATATTCCCGCACACACTATGCCTTATTACCGCCAATTTGGATGGAAAACCGGTGACATGCCAATTGCTGAAGATTACTACCAACATTGTCTTGCCCTACCGATGTTCCCGACATTGACGGAAGAAGAGCAGGATTGGGTGATAGAGAAAGTGAAAGAATACGTAGGGGAATGAAGAATCTCTGTATTATACCGGCCCGTGGAGGCAGCAAGCGCATTCCGAAAAAAAACATCAAGGATTTTCTCGGCAAACCGATTATTGCCTATTCCATTGAAACCGCATTAGAGACTGGTTTGTTTGACGAGGTCATGGTTTCAACCGATGATTTTGAAATTGCAGCAGTCGCTCAGAAATTTGGTGCAAAAGTGCCGTTTATGCGTTCTGCCGAAACCGCCAATGATTATGCCTCCACCGCAGATGTCTTGAAAGAAGTAATAGCCCGATACACGGAATTGGGCCGGGAGTTTGACCACTTCTGCTGCTTTTATGCTACAGCTCCATTAGTGCGGAGCAAGGATGTTGTGGTTGCATTTGAACGTATGCAGCAGTCAGACTTTTCATGCGTTTATCCGGTAGTACAGTTCAGCTACCCGATTTGGCGTTGTCTCGACCTTGCAGAGGATGGTACGATGACACGTCATTGGCCGGAATTTGAAAACAGCCGTAGCCAAGATTTGCCCAATCAATACCACGATACGGGTACTTTTTATTGGTACAAAACAAAAGAATGGTTGGCGGGCGACATAAGCGTTGGAGGAATCGAGGTGGAGGAAACCACCATACAAGACATTGATACGGAAACCGATTGGAAATTGGCGGAGATGAAGTATAATTTAATGAAGCAACCAAAATAATTATGGCTCGCTACACCTGTCTTAAACAACAAACGTTTTCTATAGGTGATTATAGCCTTGTTCCGCTCCGCTACGAGGACCGATTCCTCATTATGAAGTGGCGCAATGAGCAGATTTATCATTTGCGTCAGGCTCATCCCTTAACCGAAGATGACCAGCAACGTTATTTCGACAATGTCGTGGCTAAGCTGTACGACAACCCTAAACCGGATCAGATACTCTTCTCTTATTTAGAGAAAGGTGAATGCATCGGGTATGGTGGTCTAGTCCATATCAACTGGAACGACCTCAATGCCGAGATTTCCTTCATCATGGACACGATTTTGGAGGCAGAACATTTTTCAGAACATTGGGGCAATTATCTGACCATGCTCAAACAAGTGGCTTTCAATGATCTCTATCTTCATAAAATTTATACGTTTGCCTTTGATTTGCGCCCTCATTTGTATCCGATTTTTGAAGAAGCAGGGCTTGTACGCGAAGCAACATTAAAAGAACACTGTCTATATAATGGAGAATATAAAGACGTTGTTATTCACTCTATCTGGAACAAAAGAAATCTAACATCACATTTCGATAAATAATCAGAATTATGAAAGGTATTGATTTAGCTTCAATAAAAATTGAAGGAGAACAATTGTATATAAAGAAAATAATGGTCTCTGAAATTACAGAGCGTGTTATGGATTGGTTTAATGATGAGCAGTTGATGAAGTATTATACCAATTCAAGACGGCAAATAACAAAAGAGTCTCTTTTAAGTGCTATTGAAGACGGTGAAAAAAAAGGAAATCAATTTACTTTTGGTATTTATCATACAGGGGATAATGTCCTTATAGGTACTCTAAAACTTGGACCAATCAATTTTAATCATAAGACATCAGATCTTGTTGCTTTGATAGGTGACAGAAATTATTTGGGTAAAGGATTAGCACCTATAGCAATAGCAATAGGAAATAATCTGGCGTTCGATATTTTTGACATTAGGAAACTATATGGTGGAATGTATGAATCAAATGTTCCTTCCATAAAAGCGTATCTTAGAGCAGGATGGTTGGTTGAGGCAAGACTCAAAGGACAGTATTTGGTCGATGGCATTGCAGAAGACAGGATAGAGGTAGCTTGTTTTAACCCCAAATATTTTTCTGAAGATTTCATTCAGAAGATTAAAAACAACCAATCATTGTATTATACTATATGAATAAGACATTTATTATTGCAGAACTTTCTGCTAATCATAATGGTAGTAAGCAAACGGCAATTGATAGCATAAGAGCTGCTAAACAAGCCGGAGCTGATGCCATCAAGATACAGACCTATACAGCCGACACCATTACATTGAATTGCAGCAAGCCTGATTTTGTCGTCGGTTCCGGACTCTGGGAAGGGGAAACGCTGCATTCTCTTTACCAGAAAGCCTACACCCCCTGGGATTGGCACAAGGAGATATTCCGGGTCGCCCGCGAAGAAGGCCTGGTTTGCTTTTCCACTCCTTTTGATAAAACAGCGGTGGATTTGCTGGAGAGTTTGGGGAATCCGATTTATAAAATCGCCTCGTTTGAAATCACCGATATCCCATTGATTCAGTATATTGCTTCCAAACGCAAACCTGTGATCCTCAGTACGGGAATTGCGATGGAGGAAGATATTCAGTTGGCCTTGGATACATTACGAGCAGGTGGTTGCACCGATATCACCTTGCTCAAATGCACTTCCGCTTACCCTGCCCCTATCGAGGACGCCAACCTGATGACCATACCCGACATGAAACAACGTTTCGGCGTGAAAGTGGGATTGAGCGACCATACTGAAGGCTACACAGTTCCTATGGCGGCCGTGGCTTTGGGCGCGGAAGTGGTGGAAAAACATTTCATCATCGACCGCAGCATAGGAGGTCCTGACAGCGCTTTCTCCATGGAAGCCGCCGAGTTCAAACTGATGGTGGAGAACATTCGTAAGGTGGAAGCCGCTTTGGGCACTGTGAATTACCCCACTGAACCCGAAAAAATCAAAGGAAGGGATTATTGTCGATCGCTTTATGTGGCCAAAGACATAAAAGCAGGTGACATCATCACGGAAGAGAACGTGCGTTCCGTCCGCCCCGGTTTTGGGTTGCATCCTAAACATTTGTCAGAACTACTCGGTCGCAAGGTAAACCGGGATCTGGAAATGGGCGACAGGATGTGTTGGGAAGTGGTGGAATGACTCTATTACAATACTTTGTAAAAATCTGAAATCATTATGAAACACGTTTTCGGTGCATCCAGTCATTTGGTGTTTTATCTTTGCAACAAAATTGTGGAGTTGGATGGATTAAACCCTGACGATTGCATTTTCTTCTTCACCCGGAATTATCATTGCCCACCAAAATATGACAAAATCTATAAGAATATTATGGATACAGAGTACAATGTGGATGAGAGAAAAGGAAGGGTGTTTGATGGAATACATTTTCTAAACACAAGGGAGAACATCAAAGAATTCGACACTTTGGTTGATTCATATCTACATGGAGAAGACTTTATTTGGTATTCGCAGGTTTGCAACAATGACATTTGCAGTTTGTTTGTGACAAAACCAAATTGCAAAGGATACTATGTGTTGGAAGATGGACTGGGATCTTATCGGGATTTTAATCCCCAAACATTTACAGGCTGGAAATATCCGTTGTTCAAATTCATTCTCAAACCAATATGGAGACGCTGTTTTGAAGTGAAAAACCACTTTATTACAACTGATCATCCGAAATTCAGGGGATGCATCGCGACCACCAACTATTGTTTCCCTCTTCATCAACAGTATTTGCGCTGCGTTGGATTGCCTTTTGAAACCATCGATTTAGGGTTTAAGCCCGAAGCAATTCTCTCCATCGATCCTATTTACTTATGGATCGATGAACAATACGAAGATATTGTTTACGAACGACTGTCACGCTTTATTTTGAATCAACATTATTCCTGCATTGCCTACAAATTTCATCCCTATTTTTTTGCCAAATCCAATGCCGGCACCAAACAAAGGTTTGAAAAACTCATAAAGAAACATTATGGAGATGCCATGATTGAATTAGGTTCAGATGTCAGTTTGGAAAATGTGTTGATGACGTATCATTGTGATTTTTATACGGACAACTCTTCCATAGCGGTTTACGGCAACGCCTTGGATGTTAAATGCTATACTTATATGCCTATTCTACGAGAATACACGAATGCCTATAACAATGTTCCTCTAATTGAAAAATTTTGCATTCCAATATATTAATTGACTGAAGGTTTTTTTTATTTTTGCCATTGGAATTAATAGAAGTTTTTATGACCAAAGTTTCCGTTATACTCCCCGTTTATGGTGTGGCCGACTACATAGAGGCTTGCACGAAGTCACTCTTGGCGCAAACACTCGAAGATGTGGAGTTCCTTTTTGTGGACGACCACGGGCCGGACAACAGCATCGCCATCCTGCAACGCACAATAGAGGGACATCCCCGGGCATCGCAGTTCCGGGTGCTGACCCCCGAACATAACCTCGGAGCCGGCATGGCCCGCAACTTCGGCATCCCCGAAGCTCAAGGTGAGTACATCTCCTTCATCGACCCCGACGACACTGTCGAGCCTGATATGTTGGAAGTGCTGTACAACAAGGCCAAAGCTTTGGATAGCGACATCTGCTGTTGCTATATGCAGAAATGCTTCCCCGACGGCTCTACCGGTGACATGCTCACCAACCCCCATGTGGAGGAAGGTGAACTGACGCACGAAAAACGCGCCTACATATTGACGAATTACGTGTCGCTATTTGCCTCCATGATTTACCGCCGTGAGATGATTCTCGCCAACAACATCCGTTTTCCAGAAGACCGTGCGGCCGACGACAGCTTCTTTGTCTCCTGCGTCTGGATGAAGGCTCGCAGTGTGGCCTACGTTGACCGCCCGCTGTACCACTATCTTATCCGTCCGGGCTCAGTGACTTCGACAATGCAAAGTGACAAATACAAAAAACGCTTGGCGGTTTTCGGCAAGTTGATGCAATATGCCAAAGACCATGGTGCATACGACGAGTTCAAACACGAGTTGGACTACATGTATCTCAAAAAAGGATACCTTTCCTCTGTGGCCAACTATATTCGCAACAGCCGCCGTCCTCTGGTGACAACCTACCGCGAAATATACGACGAACTCATGAAACAAGCTCCTGATTACCAAGAAAACAGATACTACCGCAGTGATAAAAAGATGCAGGCGCTGATCCGGTTGTTGCGTTGTTGTCCGTCACTGGCCACAATTGCCCTGCGCTGGTATATCAAAAAAAACAACATTATAACTTAGCAAGAATGGATTTAATCATAGGAGCCGGAATTTCCGGTTTGAGTTACGCCGCCGCCACGAAAAACGATTACCTCATCATTGAAAAAGAGAATGAGATCGGCGGCTACTGCAAGACAATTTATTCGGGAGACTATGTGTGGGATTATTCCGGACATTTCTTCCATTTTCAGCGGGAGGCCATCAAAGATTATGTGATGAGCCGCTTGAGCGAGGAAGAGATGCTCAAGGTGCATAAATTCACCCAAATATATTACAAAGGACTGCATGTGGACTTCCCCTTCCAGATGAACATCCATCAATTGGACAAAGAGGAATTCATCGACTGTCTGTACGATTTGTTCACCATTGATGACAACGCGGAAATCAACTCTTTCAAGAGCATGCTATACGCCAAATTCGGGAAATCCATCGCCGAAAAGTTTCTCATTCCTTATAACGAGAAGCTGTATGCCACAGATTTGGATAAACTGGACACCGATGCGATGGGAAGGTTCTTTCCATACGCAAATAAAGAGCAGATAATCAAGAATTTCCGAAATTCAAGCAATCAATCATACAACGCTTTTTTCCTCTACCCGAAACGCGGCGTCATCAAAGTGGTGGAGTCGGTGGCTTCGCACGTGGACAAATCTAAAATCAGCTTTAACGAATGGCTGGTTTCCGTTGACATGTCCACTAAAACGGCCGTCACCAACAAGCGTACTTTGCACTTCGACCATTTGATTTCTTCAGCCCCATTCCCGAAGTTACTGGACATGTGCGGCATAGAATACGACAAATCCATCTATTCATGGAATAAAGTGCTGGTTTTCAACCTCGGTTTTGACAAAAAAGGCCCGGAAACCAAGAACAACTGGATATATTTTCCTGACCGGGAATTAGTGTTCTACCGTGTCGGCTTCTATGATAATATCATCGGGCAGGATAAAATGTCGCTATACGTGGAGATTGGATTCAACCACGAAGATAACGATGTGGATGTGGAGAAGTTGCTTCATCGCACGCTGGAAGATCTACAAAAAGCCGGTATCGTCACCGACCAGAAATTAGTGGCCACTCACCATGTAATGATGGATCCTGCGTATGTACACATCACCCGTCAGTCAGAAACAGACAAAGTACTGAAAAAACAGTTGCTTGCAAAATCGGGCATATACTCCATCGGTCGTTATGGCTCTTGGACATACTGTTCATTGGAAGACAATATCCACGAAGCCTTCTCTTTGGCGAAAGAGATTTCCTCCTTGTAAAGCCGGTGGTATGTAACAACAAAAGTGGTTTGATTTGCATTAGAAATCAAACCACTTTTGTTGTTTTAGCGCAACATTGAACTACGTGGAGAGTCCGTCTATTTCAATTCTTTCCCGGTTTTTTCCCTCCTATAGTGTACCACCAGGCCTCCTGCCATTGCCGCGAGCATCAAAATAGAAATCACCAATGTAATCTTATCCCACTTATGGAGTGTTGGAGCCTCGTTCTTGAATTCAATTTTGTGTTCCCCGGCAGGAATCACCATCGCCCGCAGGATGTAGTTGGCACGGAAGTAGTCAGCAGGTTTGCCGTCGATATATGCGCGCCAGTCGGGCTCGTAATAGACCTCAGAGAACACGGCCAGTTGCTCTTTGGAAGTCTTGGTCTTATAGACCACATAATCAGGATTGTACGGTTTCTGGTGCTCCATCACGATGACGGAGTTGCTGTCGCGCTCCAAGTTCTTGCCTTGTACCATAGCCGCAAAACGTTTGTCAATGATGGCTGTGTCAGCCGGATTCAACTCGTTGAGTGCCAGAATCTCCGCATTGGCGTCATCCACCAGCTGGTATTGGTCAACAAACCAGGCGTTGCCCAAGGCGTCGGGATTGCGTTGGACCATGGGTTGACCTCCTTGCCCCGGAACCACCACATAGCGTGCGTTCAACATATTGAGCACGTTGGTGTTGATGTGACGGGAAAGGTAAAAATCGATAAGGTCTTGATAACGGCGAAGCTTGGCCGCACTGTAGCCGCCAATCTGATGATGGAAAGCGGACGGATAAGAGTCGTTGAAGGTGTTCACGGAAAGGTCGAAAACGCGATAGTCCTCGTCTTTGAACTGGGCCGCGTATTGGTCAAGGGTCTGATCGGTCTGGGACGGCTTCAGTTTGATGCGTTTTTCGGTGATGAAGTTGGACTCGTTAAGGTAGCGGCGATCGACCCCCCACAAATCGAACAGCACCAGACAGGACAACACCCCGATGATGATGCCGGACTGTTTGATTTTCTGATTGATATACAGCCACAAGAAAACGGCTGACACCAAAATCAAAATCAGTGAACGCCAAGAATCGGCCATAAAGAGTGCCTTACGGTCTTTCACCAGCACATCTTTGATCATATCCCATTGATTGCCATACTGGGCGGCCATCTGCACATCGCTGGCACCTGAGAATGAGAAGTTGCCTGACAGGGCCATCATCAACAGGATAAAACCTGCTGTGACACCCGTGGAGATATATAGACCGATGTTCAGTTTTTTCTTGTCCACCGGATTTTCCTTGTCAAAAATGGTTTTGAGCGCGAGCACGCCTAAAATGACCATGGTCACGTTAGCCATCACCAGACTCATGGAAGGGGTGCGGAACTTGTTATAGAGCGGCAGGTTGTCAAACAGAAAACTGTTGAACCCCATCAGGTTCTTGCCCCACGCCATCAGGATAGAGAGGATGGTGGCCAAAAGGATCCACCAGCGTTCAGGACCCTTCACCACAAAAAGACCCAAGACAAACAAGAAAATAACGATGGCGCCGAAATAGACCGGGCCGGAAGTGAAAGGCTGGTCGCCCCAGTAGAGTGGTGCCTGTTTCTGCCGGAAATTCTTGTAGAATTCGGAATCGGTGCCGACGGTCTCGCCGGAACCCCCGCCAAACGCGCCCGGCACCAACAAAGTGTAAGTCTCTCCCTTGCCGTAACTCCATGCAAAAGCGTAGTCCTTGTCCAAACCGTTCGTGGCGGTAATGGATTTCGGTTCGGCATCTTTGTACAGGTCATCAGGGGTGACGGAGATTTCGGAACCTCCGCGCATGGTGTATTTCATATATTCTTGGTTGACAATCAAGTGCCGTGCATTACTGCCTACCGCGAAAGCGCTTCCGATTAACAAGACGCAAATGCCTGTCAAAAACGGCTTAAATTGCTTATCTTTTATGGCATATACCAAATAAACCAAACCCAAAATCACGCCTATCAACATTGTATAATAGGTGATTTGAATGTGGTTGAAGTGAATCTGTAATGCCAACGCCAAGGTGAAAAGTATTCCACCCCATACATATTTCTTTTTGAATGTAAGCAACATGCCCCCTAAAACAGGGGCCATCATGGCCATCGCCCATCCTTTCGTAATATGTCCGGCCTCTATTATGATAATGTTGTAACTGCCTAATCCAAACGCCAATGCTCCCAACAGACTCAGCCAAGGACTACAACCCATGGCTATCAGGCAAACATAAAATCCTATCAAATAGAGGAAAACCACCGCGATATCTCGTTCCCATCCAAAAGGGCGCATCACTAACAGAGACTTTATGGGAGTTAAAACAGTTTTTTGTGGTGGAGCGGAAATCTGATACGATGGCATGCCACTGAACATGGAACTCGTCCATGTCGTAGATTCGCCCGTTTTTTCATAAAAATCCACCTGTTCTTTCGACATGGCAGACACTTTCAGCGTATCCCCCTGCTGGATGACCTTTCCGTCAAAAACAGGTGACATATAGACAGCGGCCACCAAGAAAAAGAACAGGATAATTCCACAATGGATAAGGGTTTTCTTCAAAATCGGTTTCATATTTTCTATTGCTTTTTATTTCAAAATTTGAAACGGCAAAAGTACGAAATTTTATGACGTGTGACTTGAGATGATGTATCGGAAATTTGTGTACCTTTGCACCTCAAATTCATTTTTATGAAGATCATCATTCTCGGAACAGCATACCCCTATCGCGGGGGACTCTCCGCCTTCAATGAGCGGATTGCCTACGAATTCCAAAGCCAAGGGCACGAAGTGGAAATCTACACCTTCACCCACCAGTATCCGGATTTCCTGTTCCCTGGGAAAACCCAATACAGCACCGAACCGGCTCCGGAGAACCTGAAAATCGTCCGTAAAGTACACTCCTACAACCCGTTCAACTGGTTCAAAGTCGGACACGAAATCAAACGCAAGAAACCCGACCTGATGATCACCAAGTTCTGGCTGCCCTTCATGGCGCCCTGCTTCGGCACCATCGCCCGCATCGTCCGCCGCAACAAGCACACCCAATTGGTCTCCATCCTCGACAACGTTATCCCGCACGAGCACCGCATCGGCGACAAGATGTTCGTCCGCTACTTCATCCGTCCCACCGACGGTTTTGTGGCGATGTCAAAATCGGTGCTGGCCGACCTGCGGCTGTTCACGGCCGACAAGCCCGCTGTTTTCAGCCCGCACCCGCTCTATGACCATTATGGTGAACGTCTTCCCCGCGAGACCGCCCTTTCCTTGCTGAACCTTAGTCCGGATTGCCGTTATGTGCTGTTTTTTGGTTTTATAAGGGCATACAAAGGGCTGGATCTGCTGTTGGAAGCCTTCGCGGACAACCGGCTGAAAGAGGCCGGCGTGAAACTGATTGTAGCCGGCGAGTTTTACGGCGACCCGGAACCTTATCTCAAGCAAATCAAGGATTTACAGATTGAAGACCGAGTGGTGCTCTGCACTGATTTTATCCCCGACAGCGAGGTGAACCGCTACTTCAGCGCAGCCGACATCGTGGCACAGCCCTACAAGACCGCCACACAGAGCGGTGTCACCCAAATTGCCTTCCACTTCGAGAAACCGATGTTGGTGACCAACGTCGGCGGCCTGCCCGAAATTGTTCCCGACGGCAAAATCGGCTACGTGACTGAGCCGGATTCAAAACAGATTGCCGATGCACTCTGCAAATTCTTTGAAGAACATCATCAAGAGGAATTTGAGAAGAATATTGTAGAAGAAAAACAAAAATATGCATGGTCAACCTTCACGGAAGCCATTGGCAGCGTGTTCAAAAAATAAAAACACAAATTGTATCTCTACAGGGAAATGTTTTCAACGTAGAGACGTTTCCTGAAACGTCTCTACAAGAAATCCCATCTGTTTGAGCTATTCGTAATTTATGTATATTTGCGGGTATGATTTTATACTGAAATATTTTCGTATAAATCTGATATATAGTAAAATACAAAAAAATTTAACCGCAATATTACGATATGATTATTCGCAGTAAAGTTCCCCTTCGATTAGGTCTCGCCGGTGGAGGCACTGATGTTTCGCCGTTTTCCGACATCTACGGCGGTGCCATCCTCAACGCCACGGTGAACATGTATGCCTATACTACACTGGAGCCCTTGGACAACGGCCAAATCGTGTTTGAGAATCCTGCCAAAGAAGAGTTAGGAGAAGCGCTACAGGCAACGGAAAATTTGACGCCGGAAGGATATTTCATCCTTCACAAAGGGGTTTATAACCGCATCGTCAAACAGTTCACGCACAAGCCATTATCCTTCAAGATGAGTACCTTCGTGGATGCGCCTCCCGGCTCCGGGCTGGGAACCTCTTCCACACTGGTTGTCTCCATTCTTGGTGCGTTCGTTGAATGGCTGAAACTGCCGTTGGGCGAATACGACATCGCGAAATTAGCTTACGAAATCGAACGCATAGACCTGCAAATGGCTGGCGGCAAACAGGACCAGTACGCTGCGACTTTCGGCGGTTTCAACTACATGGAATTCATCGGCGATAATGTGATTGTCAACCCGTTACGCATCCGCCAACGCTATTTGGACGAGTTAGCGCACAATCTCGTGCTTTATCATACGGCCACCAGCCACGTTTCCGCGAAAATCATTGAGGAACAACAGAAAAATGTCCAGTCGAAGAAGCAGAAATCCATTGATGCGATGTTAGCCCTAAAAGAGCAGGCTTTCCACATGAAGGAGGTGCTGCTGAAGGGCGACCTGGACGCCATCGGGCAGATTTTGGACGAAGGGTGGAAGCACAAGAAGCAGATGGCCGACAGCGTCTCCAATGCCTTCATCGATGAGGTCTATGAGGCGGCTATCGCGGCGGGAGCAACCGGCGGCAAGATTTCCGGTGCCGGCGGCGGCGGCTTCATGTTCTTCTACTGCCCTTCCAACGCACGCTACAAAGTCATCGACCGCCTCGCGGAGTTCGGTGGCCAGTCGAAACGCTACGAATTTGTCACCGAAGGCTTGAAAACGTGGACGATGAACGATGAGACGATGAGACGATGAAGCGATGAGACGATGAAACGATAAGACAATGAAACGATGAGTGTTGAAATTAAAGAAGCGATTATTTTGGCCGGCGGGTTTGGCACGCGGCTGCAAGGCGTGGTCAAAGACCTGCCCAAGCCGATGGCACCCGTCAACGGCAGGCCGTTTTTAACATACATCTTAGATTATCTGATTGATTATGAATACCAAAGAGTTGTTTTATCGGTGGGCTACCTACATGAGAAAATTGTGGATTATTTCGGAGAGAGATACAAAACCCTGGAGATTGACTATGCCGTGGAAGAGGAACCGTTAGGCACGGGCGGCGGCATTCTCTTCGCGATGTCCAAATGCACAACGGACAACGTGTTGGTTATCAATGGCGACACGATGTTCAAGGTGGATTTGACGACTTTTGAACGTTTCCATCAAGAAAAAAACGGTTTGCTGTCCATTGTGCTTCGTGAAGTGGAGGATGTTGCCCGCTACGGGAGCGTTTCTGTTGGAAATAACGGCATAATCACGCTGTTTTCCGAGAAGCAGGCCTCATCGGGCAGCGGCTTCATCAACGGCGGGGTTTATCTTATCAACAGAAAAATCTTTGAGAAATATCCCCAGCCGAAGAAATTTTCCTTTGAGAAAGACCTTATGACCAAATACTATACGCAAGAATGTTTTTACGCCATGCCCTCCGACGGCTACTTTATCGACATCGGCATCCCCGAAGATTATGCCCGGGCGCAACAAGAATTGTGAATTATTTTCGATGTAGTCAAATTAAAATATACACGAACAAACGAAATGGATAGTAGAGACGTTTCATGAAACGTCTCTACATTTTCCGAAGAAATAAACCAATAATGAATCAAAGAATATCCCAATCCATTGAACAATCCATCGCCGTGAAGCAGGCGATTTTGGACAATCCCGAATTTCAAAACCGCATCCAACAAGCTGCGGAGATGATTACCACGTCGCTGCGGGGCGGTGGCAAAATCCACTTCTGCGGCAATGGTGGCAGCGCGGCAGACGCCCAGCACCTCGCCGCCGAACTCTCCGGCCGCTTCTACTTCGACCGTCCGCCGCTCAACGCCGAAGCCCTCCACTGCAACACCTCCTATCTCACCGCTGTGGGCAACGACTACGGCTACGACCTCATCTTCTCGCGGCTCCTGCGCGGCACCGCCAAGACTGGCGACGTCATCGTGGGCATCTCCACATCGGGCAACTCCAAGAATATCCTCAATGCTTTCGAAGTGGCCAAAGAGATGGGCGTGAAAATCATCGCTATGACCGGCGAAACCGGCGGCGCGATGAAGGACTACGCCGACATTCTGCTGAATGCGCCCTCCAAGGATACCCCGCGCATCCAGGAAAGCCACATCATGCTCGGGCACATCATCTGCGAACTCGTCGAAACCGCAATGTTCTCTTAAAATAGACCTGAAACCTGAAACTTGAAACTTGAAACTATCATGCGTACCCTCTTATACATCATACGTACCATCAATGTCCTAAAAACCCTCTGGTTCAATTTCAAGGTGTTTCCCTTCGCGGTGGCGAAGAAATTGCCGGTTTGGTTGTACGGGAAGGTCACGTTCCGCAGTCTGGCGGGGAAAATCGTCATCAACGGACCGATCAGCTCCGGGATGATTCGGATCGGGAAGAACGACCATTACGTGGACACCGCCATCCAGCAGTGCATCTGGAACGTGCGCGGCACCCTCATTTTCAATGGTCCAGCCATTTTCGGTCACGGCTCCTACGTGGTGATCTCCGACAACGCGACACTGGAGTTCGGCGAAAGGGAATCCTATTTCGGCACCAACCTCAAGATTTTCTGCTTCGACAGGATTGTTCTCGGCAGCAACGTGCGTGCTGCCTGGGACTGCCAGTTCATGGACACGACGTTCCACTATGTGCAGAACCTCAACCGCAACGGGGAGATTGGTCCGTTGACCAAACCTATTATTCTCGGTGATGACATCTGGGTTGGAAACCGGACTACTTTCACCAAGGGAGCGGTTGTGCCGAGTAAAACCATCATTGCATCCAACAGTTTGGTAAACAAGGACTTCTCAAATATTGAACCCTACACAATGTTGGCGGGAATGCCCGCTTCCGTGAAAGCGACAGGCATGAAACGCATCTTTGATCTGGACATCCAGAGCGAAATGGATGAAAAATACCACTATGTCCGCACACATCTGTAAATAGTGAATAGTGAACAGTGAACAGTGAACGGCGAACGGTGAGCAGTGAACGGTGAGCAGTGAATTTTCAATAGTCTAAGTCTAAGTCATAGTTATAGTCTAAGTCATAGTCAATGTCAATAAGAAACAACATAGCCGCAGTTTATCATGCCGTCCAACTCGCACGGATGTATCCGTTTTCACAGCGGATGAAGGTGATGCGCGACTATATCTCCATCTATCGCACTAAAGGACTTACGCATGAGGAGTATTACGAGTTTGAATTTGAGAAGCGGAGCGAGGAGTTTCGTCAGGGCTTCTTGGGCTTAAATGAACAACATTTCTACTTGGATTTACTTAATCCATTGAAATATATGTCCTTGGCCCGGAATAAGTATATGGCGCACAAGATGCTGGAAAACACAGGAATAAGGACATCCGAACTATACTGCTACTACCAACCTGAGGCGCGTTATACAGTCCATACCGAATGTGCCGGAGATCTCGCTGGCGTGCTGCAAATCCTGAAGGCCAAAAGGGTGCAATCTTGTGTCATCAAGACCACGGAAAGTTCGCATGGCGACAATGTCTGGGTGATAAAAAGCATTGGCTATCAAGATGATAATGCTATAATGACCCGCTTTGACGGTCAAGAGCTCACTCTTTCGTCCGTTTTGGGTGAGGAGGCACTGATTTTCGAGAGTGTGGTGCGCCAGACCGACCAATTTGCCGCATTCAATGATTCTTCGGTGAACACGGTGCGCTTCATGACCGCGCTCTATCCGGACGGTACGGCGAAGGTAATCGCCACCTTTATCAAAATCGGTAGAGCAGGCCGTTGTGTCGATAATGCCGGCGGCGGTGGGAACGTGGATGTCTGCGTCGATGTGGAGACCGGCGAAATCCGCCACGCCATCCAGTTTGACGGCTGGCACAACGTAAAAGACATTGACTGCCACCCCGACAACGGCAATCCATTGAATGGGGTCATTATCAAGAATTGGGACTCCGTGAAGGCGGAAGTAATCCGTTTCCAACAAGCGTTTCCGTATTGTAAAGTCGCAGGCTGGGACATCGCCATCACCGATGACGGGCCGGTCGTCATCGAAATCAACGATTTTTGGGACCGCACCGGACAGTTTTTCATCCGCAAGGGCTGGCGCAACGAAATACGGGAGTGCTATCTGGCGTGGGAGAAATTAGGTAGGGACTACATGGTCTATCCACAGCGCCTTCCGTTGGACGACAAAAACTTAACGGCGAAGTTTCAATAGAAATTTCGCCGTTAAATTTTTCTATCTCAAGCTTTTAACAGGTTATATACCGCTAAAAGCCAAAAGCCAAAAGCTAACAGCCAATAGCCAAAAGCTAACAGCTAATAGATGAACGGGAACACCCGTTTCAGACGCTTTTTCTCCATGATTTCGCCGAACTCTTCTTTGTAGTGCTGGTAGATGGCGTTGGCGCGCGGCACGAGGTTGGCGAAAGTCCAGATGAAGAACACCAGACCGGAAATGGACCATGTGAGGATTGCAAACCCGAGCCACTCCATCAGCTCGCCAAAATAGTTGGCACTCGTAACGTATTCAAACATAAAGCCTTCTGGAAGATAGTGTTTCGTGTCCTCATCACTTTTGCGGAGATGGCGGATGATGTAGTCCGAGCGCAGGTTGACGTAGAATCCGAAGAGGAAGATGATGACACCGATGATGAATTGCGGCGACCAAAGCCACGCGACATCCGTGTAGGAAAGTCCCAGCACGTGATAATTCTGCTTGTAAGACTCGAAGAAAATCCAGTAACCCTGCATCATGGCGTTCAGAATGTTGAAGGCGATGCCCATAAACATGACCGCAAGAGGCATTTGGCTCTTCTTTCCTTTCATCAACCATGGGAAAATGAGTGACCTCTGGAAATAGTGGATTTCAAAAATCAGCAGAAAGACCATCGGGACAATGTCAAAACGGTGCGGGGATGCCAACCAGATAATGATCATGGCTAAGAAGATGGGGAATTCCATCAGGAACCATGCTAACTTGTTGTTGATACTTTTACCCCATTTGCTGGTGGTGAACATGCCGTAACCGGCCTTCACAAAGTAAAGGGAGATGAAAACCACCACGGCGATGCCAATCATCACCCAAAGGTATATATTAAAGGCTGTGGTATAAAACTCAGGACTCATAATTTGCTGTTTTTTAAAGTTACTCGATTGTGATAATCATAGGCATGCGAGCTTGCACACCACTGTTGCTCAACACCTGCTGCACTCCGTCATACAAATAGTAGAACTGTCCCATTTTTTGACGCAAAGCGGCATCCACTTCCTCGTCTTTCATGTTGAAAATCAAAGAGAACCAATCCTTTTGTGCTGGATAATAGGTGATGTCGTATTTGTCGAGGGAGGCTAACTCTGCAGCTTTGGAAATGGCATCGTTGATGTTGCCCATCGCATCTACCAGACCGAGGCCTAACGCATCGCTGCCTGCCCATACACGTCCTTGTCCGATGCTGTCCACGTAGGCGACATCCAAATGACGTCCATCTGCCACACGTTTCGTGAACGTAGCGTAAATGTCTTCGATGGAGGCTTGCAGCTTCTGGCTTTCCAGTTCGTCCATCGGACGGTACAGGCCGCCCGGGACGGAATGTTTGTTGGAGCCCACCTCATCCATTGTGACGCCGAGCTTGTTCTTCATGAATTTCTGCAAAGAGGGAACCATACCGAACACACCTATGGAACCGGTGATGGTGTTGGGCTCAGCGAAAATGTAGTCGGCGTTGCAGGAGATGTAATAGCCACCAGAGGCCGCATAGTCGCCCATGGAGACCACCACTTTTTTGCCGGCCTTCTTGGCGAGTTCAATTTCGCGCCAGATATTTTCAGACGCTAACGCGCTGCCGCCAGGGGAATTGACGCGCAACACAATGGCCTTCACGTTGTCGTTCTTATACACTTTGCGGAATTCCTTGACGAACGTTTCGGAATAGATGCCGCGCTCGCTATCGCCTTTACCGTCGGAAATATTGCCATAGGCATACATCACTGCCACTTTGTTGGTGTTGATTTCTTTATTGGAAATTGTCTTAGCGTATTGGTTGACAGACACGTAGTTAACCTTGTCTTTCTCGCCTAAATTCAACTTTGTCTTGATCATTTTCTCCGCTTCATCGGGATAAGCTAACTTATCGACCAATTTCAAGCTCAAAGCTTCTTGCGGGGAAGAGCAAAGTAAGTTATCGGCAATATTATTCAGCTGATCCACAGAGAGTTTACGTGATTTGGCGACATCTTGCACCAAAACTGTCCACAAAGAGTTTGCTAATGTGGACATCTGTTCGCGGTTCGCCTCACTCATCTTATCCAAGAAGTAAGGCTCCACCGCGCTCTTGAACTGTCCGTGGCGGAAAATCTGCACGTCAATATCCATTTTGTCAATGAGATTCTTATAGAACATGAGCTGGAACGCATAGCCTCTGAAGCTCAAATCGCCGGAAGGGTTGAGCAAAATCTTGTCGGCGGCGGTGGCCATGTAGTAGGCGTTTTGCGTATATAAATCGCTATAAGAGTAGATGAACTTGCCAGATTTTTTAAATTCCATCAAAGCATCGCGAATGGCTTTTGTGGAGGCGGGTGAAGCGGATACGATCTTGGATTTCAGATAGATACCTTTTATTTTAGGATCCCCGGCCGCCGCATTGATGGCAGCCAGGATATTGTTCAAACCCAGTCCTTCTTGCATATAATCACCAAAGCTGAAGGGCATTTCTACGACCCGCTCATTGATGGACGCAGACAGGTCCAGCAAAAGGACGCTGTTGTCTTTCACATTTGTGGAGGTTGTTGAGGAACCCAACTTCTCAAAGGAAGCAATCATTCCAAGGAACATCAAGAGGCTCAGAATGGAAACAATGATGGAGGCGAGCACGAAGCCCACCATGGAACCTAACACCACGCGCCAGAACTTGCGTGAACGGGTTTCGGGTTTGCTGTTTTGTTCGATATTTTCGTTCATACTGAATTGTTTTAATTTTTCATTATTTATATTCTTGCCCTTTTAAAATCCCTCTGTTTTTTTCATCGCCTCATCGTATCATCGTCTTTCATCGTCCCTTCACAAACACCATGTTAATTCCCCAAAAGGCATGGCGGCGCAAAAATGCACTTTTCTTCCATATCTTTTGCTCTTTTTCTATATTTTTTTGCAATTTTTTTTCATTAAAGCAGAGGGACGGCAGGAAACGTATGTATTGGAGGCTGTTTTCGTCCATTTGGAAGCCAGCCTTTTCGAAATGTTTACGCCACAACTTTTCCGGGCGGATGTTCTCATTTCCCATCAGCACCTCCTTTTTCAGGGTGTCGTCATACATGGAAATCACCCGTTTGTTGCCTCGTTGCGCGAAAAGCATCGCACTTTTGATCCAGCAGCCGCCATTTTCTTCGATCAGAATCAGTTTTCCGTCGGGTTTGAGCACACGGCGGAAAATCGGCAAGGCTTCATCCAACGGTTCGATGTGGTGAAGTGTGTCTTGCAAGATAATGTAGTCGAAACTGTTTTCCTCCATGTTTTGATCGAAGAGGTTGGCGTATAGGAACGTGCAGAGCGAGGTGTCGCCGTATTGACTCCAGAATTGGCGGCGGCGTTCCCACTCCTCGGGGTAATACTCCAGCGTGGTACCGTAAACGGGTTGCCCTTTCATGGCGAAATAGAAACCCGTGGTACCGTAGCCGCAGCCACAATCCCAGATTTTCGGGTGTTTGTCGAGGTCGATTTGGCGGTCCAAAAACTCCAAACGCTGCATAAAGTAGGCCTTGCGGAACTGCTGGCGCGACGGCGAACCGTCGGTCAGCTTGTAGTAAGGATACAGCCCTCTGTTTTGGCGCAGTTCCTCACAAAGATGTTCGTAAAAGACCTCCCGCTGCATGATTTGCGTGCAAATTAATTGTCGGACGTGCGTTTTTCAGCGCGTTTGCGCTCTGTCTCGTCGAGGATGATCTTGCGCACGCGCAGACTCTGTGGTGTGATTTCCAGATATTCGTCTTTGGCGATGAACTCCATGTACTGCTCCAACGAGTATTTGATGGCCGGGGCGAGAATCAGCTTCTCGTCGGAACCGGCGGCGCGCATGTTCGACAGTTTCTTGGATTTGCAGACGTTAACCACCAGGTCGGTTTGACGGATATGCTCGCCGATGACCTGTCCGGCATACACCTGGTCGTTCGGCTCAATGAAGAAGCGGCCGCGATCCTGCAGTTTGTTCAGCGAGTAGGCGTAGGCTTGACCAGTCTCCATGGCGATGAGCGAACCGGCGTGACGACCCGCGATTTCACCCTTCCACGGCTGGAATTCGATGAAACGGTGCGAGATGATGGCCTCGCCTTCGGTGGCAGTCAGCAGCTGGTTGGTCAGTCCGATAAGACCGCGGGACGGAATGTTGAAGTTGAGGTGAACGCGGTCGTTGACGGTGTCCATGGACATCAGGTCACCCTTCTTCCGGGACACGTAGTCGATGACGCGGCTCGACATCTCTTCCGGAACCAGCACGGTGAGCTGCTCCACGGGCTCGCACTTCTGCCCGTCAATCTCCTTGATAATTACTTGTGGCTGACCCACTTGTAACTCGTAACCTTCACGGCGCATCGTCTCAATGAGGATGGAGAGGTGCAGGATGCCGCGCCCGAAGACGTTCATACGGTCGGGGGAGTCGGTCTCCTCGATGCGCATGGCCAGGTTTTTCTCCAGTTCAGCGAAGAGACGGTCGCGCAAATGTCTGGAAGTGACGTATTTACCTTCTTTTCCGAAGAACGGGGAGTTGTTGATGGTGAAGAGCATACTCATGGTCGGCTCATCCACTTTGATGGGTGGCAGCTGTTCCGGATTTTCAGCATCCGCCACGGTGTCGCCAATCTCGAAATCGTCCAGACCGAGCAGCGCGCAGATTTCGCCCGCCTCCACCGGATTTTTGTACTTTTCCTTGCCAAGTCCCTCAAACACATACAGTTCCTTGATTTTGGAGGTCTGCACGGTGCCGTCACGTTTCACCAAAGAGACCGTCTGTCCCCATTGGATGGTGCCGCGTTTGACACGTCCCACGGCGATACGTCCCACGTATGAGGAGTAGTCGAGGGAGGAGATCATCATCTGCAGGTTGCCGGGCTCCACTTTCGGGGCGGGGATGTGCTCGATGATGGTGTCAAGGAGGTAGGAAATGTCGGAGGTCGGGGTGTTCCAGTCGGGACCCATCCAGCCGTTCTTGGCGGAACCATAGACGGTCGGGAAATCTAACTGCTCGTCGGAGGCACCGAGGTTGAACATCAGTTCGAAAACGGCCTCTTGCGCAAGGTCGGGATGGCAGTTGGGCTTATCCACTTTGTTGATGACCACGATGGGCTTAAGTCCCAGTTCGATAGCCTTTTGCGTCACGAAACGGGTTTGCGGCATCGGGCCTTCGAAAGCATCGACCACGAGGAGCACACCGTCGGCCATGTTGAGCACGCGCTCGACCTCGCCGCCGAAATCGCTGTGGCCTGGAGTGTCTATCACATTGATTTTAACCCCTTTATATCTTACGGAAACATTCTTGGACAAAATTGTGATTCCGCGTTCTCGTTCCAAATCATTGTTATCCAGCACCAAATCTTGCACTTGTTGGTTCTCGCGGAACAGGTGAGATTGATATAAAATTCTGTCCACGAGCGTAGTTTTGCCATGGTCAACGTGTGCAATGATGGCGATGTTTCTGATATTCTGCATTTTACATATTTTTGAAAAAACTTGCAAAGATACAATTTTTTTGGATTTGGGACGTAGGACTTTGGACTGGGGACTGAGGATATAGGACAATGTAATCCCGGAACTTTTTATATATTTTTTCTAAAAAAAATGAACTGCTGCATGTTGATTTTGAAATTTATGTACCTTTGCTAAATTTAAATAGAAATCTTAAAATTGCCGTTTATGAATATAAAATCTACTCTGTCAATCTTTTCTATAATACTGTTTTCCAGTATTTTAGCGCAAGCACAAACTGAAAACCAATACAGTAGGTTTGACCCTTCCTCCTTGAAGGAAAATGCCAAATATGTGCGGAATTTTGCGCCGAACAATTATGACGAGAAAATTCTGTATCAGTGTTTCACTGACATGGTTAATCAGGCCCGTGCCGAATTCCGTTATCTTCCAACGCTCAAGCATAATGTCAGTTTGGATTCAGCAGCACAATATCAAGCTGACTATCAGGCATCTAAAGACGAAAAGACATTGGAGAACAATGCCCCGTACAAAACCACCTTTTTCCGCCTGCGCAAGTATGGTTTGGCGGGCAATGGGGAAGAATTGGTGGCCAAAGCGAAAGCTTATTTGGGTGAAACAGAATATTCATATTACGACCTGTCTCTTGCTTTGGTGCAGTCTCTTCTCAAGAATGTGAAGACTGCTGATGTCATGCTGAACGAGCAGTACACTTATATGGGATTCGGTATGAATACAGATGCTGCCATGAAGAGCATGTACATTTCCTTGGTTCTCGGCAACGACCGCACCTTCAACCCCTACAAGGCGGCTTTTAACGACAAAGATGTTCCTTACACCAAAGGTCAGGCCGGTTTGAAGGGCTATGACGAAAAAGTCTGTAAAAAATGTGCCACCGAACCAGGCTTGGAAATGCTTTCCGAATGGGTGTCCGTGAACAAAAACGGCGAAATCTACATCAACTGCGACAACCACAAGGAACTGAAACGCCTAATCGGCAAAGAGGGTGATGCCATTGCTATCGACATCATTCAAGAAGGTCAATTTGAGTGTGACCACCACCAAGTGGATTACGACTTATACCATCGCGGAACAGTCACTAAGCCCATCACTTTTGAAAAACTGATGGCCGCTAACGAAAACGCCAACCTCAAATCCGGCAAACTCATCGCGAAAATCGGCACATTGCCTGATAATGTTGACGACAGCAAAAATCTGGAACTCGCCGTGCTGGTTCTGAAAGAGAGCAACCGTGTGTGTCGTTCTGTCATTGCCAAGAATATTGAGAGCAAGGGAGCCGACTATACCGAGAAAATCAATTTCGTGAAAGACGAAGTAGGCATCAAGAGCAACGGCGAATGGACGATTTCGCCCGAGGACGGTACCTTCAGCGTTTCATTCCCATACGAGGCAAAAAAGATTGACTACACCGCAGCAGGTTTCAACTTAGACAAGAAGGACCCTAACATGCCGCAATATAGGGTTAACAGCGTGGAACTTGTCTCCCATATCTCCCCAGATTATTACCAAGATGCATCATACAAAACCATTCAGGAGAAGCGTGCGGCCGCTATCAAAAAAGATTTGCAACGCTATTTCCCCGGCATGGATATCAAATTGGTGTATGACTACTGCTGGGATGAATTTAAGGAAAAAATCACGCAACACGAAGAGTATTATGACTTGAGCTTCAAAACGTTGGAAGAAGCTGCCAAAGAGTTGCGCATGTATAATCGTTATGCTGCCAAAATATTGGACACCAGTTATTTGGCTCCGCTTCGTACGATGGAGCTTCGTCAGTCGGTGACCTATTACGCTGATTCCCCGTCCGGCGAAGAGGCTTTCGCCCTGTGGAAATTCAACAACGCCGTCAAGGATCCGAAAAAACTCGGCTTTGCCATGTCGGTGGAAGACTACATCTTAAAACAAGTAGAAAACGGAAAATTCTCCTCTTCTTCATTGGAAAAGATGGAAATTCCATTCAAAAAAGAGTATCAGACGTTGTTGAACAACAAACTGTACGCACAATATTATAAGAGCCCTAAGCTGACTCCGGCAATGGCCGAGCAGATGACGAAGATTTATAACCTCAATACAACCAATCAGTTGTTGATGTACAACACGACGGTTGCGGATGTTCTTGCCGCTTCCATTAAAACCACAGCTGATATCGCCAAAACACAAGCCGCTATTGACAAGCTTTACACGATCCCCGCTATCCCGAAAGACCGCGTGAACAGTCTGAATCTCGAATATCAGTTCAAAGTCATCAATTATTTGGACACGCTTCCCTCCAATGCCGAGACTACCGCTTTGATTAACAGCACGTATGCCAAAATCAAGGAAATCCGGAACGAAAAATTAGACAGTTGGAAGAACGCATTCAAACTGGCCTCTTATTTCAACAAGCGGCATGATTATATGTATTCCCTGTCGCTGATGACCCCATTTCTTGATGACCCGACCATCTCCGAAGACTTCATCTTCTCTTACGTGTCATTAGCCGCACATAGGGAGGAGACTTATTTGAGCGGCCTTTTCACCAAGGCTTTGCAGTTGGCGGCTGACAAAAATGCTGCACGTCTGTGCGGTCTTGTTGACAAGTTGCCGACCTGCATCATGGAGAACGAGGATGCTAAAAAGATCATTTGCAAGACATGCAATAGGTAGGGCTCAAAGTTCAAGGTTCAAGGTTCAAAGTTCAAGGATTATGGTGGATACTGGAAAGAATCCAGGGGAGAAAGACGAATTATACGAACATTATCGATTCGAGGTCACGGCGGGGACGGAAATGCTCCGCATTGACAAGTATCTTTTTAATCTGATTGCCAACACGTCTCGCAACAAAGTGCAACAGGCGGCGAAGGCGGATTGTATTCTGGTGAACGGCAAACCCGTGAAGCAAAATTACAAGGTGCGTCCTGGAGACACGATTTCCGTTTTGATGCCCAACCCACCCAATGACACCGAAATTTTGCCAGAAAACATTCCGCTGAATATCGTCTATGAAGACAATGACTTGCTGATTGTCAACAAAGAGGCGGGAATGGTGGTGCATCCGGCATACGGAAACTATACGGGCACTTTAGTAAATGCGCTCTACTACTACCTGCGCGACCAGAAATTGGAAGACGGCTCCCCGATGAAGCCGCTTTTGGTGCATCGCATCGACAAGAACACTTCGGGATTGCTTGCGGTGACCAAGAATGAGCTGGCGCAGATGCGCTTGGCCAAGACTTTCTTCGACCACGATCTGGAACGCAAGTATTGGGCTTTGGTGTGGGGCGACATGGAGGAGGACTCCGGAACCATAGTAGGCAATGTGGGGCGCAATCCCAAAGACCGTATGGTGATGACGGTGTTCCCCGAAGGCAGCGACCAAGGCAAACACGCGGTCACCCACTGGCGCGTGGTGGAACGATTCGGTTACGTGACGCTGATTGAGTGTCAGTTGGAAACGGGACGCACACACCAGATCCGCGTCCACATGCAATATATCGGTCACCCGCTTTTCAACGATGAAGCCTACGGCGGCAACCGTATCCTGAAAGGCACCACGTTTACAAAATACCAACAGTTTATCCGTAACTGCTTCAACCTTATGCCGCGTCAGGCGTTGCATGCCAAATCGTTGGGCTTCAAACACCCTATCACCGGCAAAAACATTCTCTTTGAATCGGAACTGCCGGAAGATTTCAGCGCTGTGGTGGAAAAATGGCGGGGATATAAGAATAGTTAGCAGTTAGCAGTTAGTAGTTAGTAGTTGAGCTTCAATTTCTTCAAGAGTCCGGATTTCTTGCGCTTGCAGGTAATAGGGTTCTCTTATGGCTAAAGTCTTCTTTACGTATTCGCGGAGTTCAGTTTTGTTCAGATGGTTGGTCAGCGGTCGTTTCTTTTTGGAATATAGAAGATGGTCAACAATCTCGTCTTCACTTAATTTCAGGTATATACTTCGAGCATGGGTGTTGATGAGATCCATGGCTTTTTCATGACACGGGGTGCCGCCGCCCACGGCAATGACGGCATTTTCGGTCATCAGAACTTCTTGTAACGCAGCAAACTCCAGCTGACGAAACACCGATTCCCCGTACTTCTGGAAAAGCAGGGGAATCGCTGTGTGGTATTTTTCCTCGATGTATAGGTCAAGATCAACAAAACTCATGTTCAGTTTGTTGGCGAGTTTTCTGCCAACGGTGCTTTTGCCAGCACCTGAAAAACCGACAATGACGATGTTTTTCATTTAGTTTCATTTTTTTCAAACAATGTAGGGGCGAATAATTATTCGCCCCTACATGACGTATGTACCTTAAATAACAGCCATCATGGCCTTGACAAGGTTGTCGGCGCAATCGGCAATGTCGCCGATGCGGGCGGGCAGCATATAGCAGGGTGTGGTGAAGATTTTGTTGGCAACATCCGCGCAGACCTCTTTCTGGATGGTGATTTCGTGCTTCGTGCCGAAGGATTCAACATTGCGGATAGTACCAGAATCGCTGCCGACGGTGACGGTGACATCACCCAGTACTTTGGCGATCATCACAGGGGCGATGCAGAGGGCTCCAATAGGTTTGCCGGCCTCGTGGAAGGCGCGGATCACCTTCGCTACATCCTCGCGCACGGTGCAGGCCGCACCCTCAATAGCGTAAGTGAAGAGGTTTTTGGCCGAGCCGTTTCCGCCCGGGAACACTACGGCGTCGAAGTCCTCAACACGGCAATCTTCGATGGGCTTCACGTTGCCGCGGGCGATGCGTGCCGCCTCCAACAACATGTTGCGCTTCTCATCCATAGGCTGGCCTGTGATGTGGTTCACCACATGGTATTGCCAATCATTTGGTGCAAAGATTTGATACTCTCCACCATTCCGGTCAATAGCCAGTAAGGTCATCACGGATTCGTGAATTTCGCTGCCGTCCAAAGTGCCGCAGCCGCACAGTATCACTGCAAATTTTTTCATAATGAAAAGTTTTTGTTTGTATTTATCAACCTGCAAAGGTAGTATTTTTTAAAACACGTAGAGACGTTTCATGAAACGTCTCTACAGAAAGGGATATATTAATGGATATTGCTATTTTTCAGCCACTTCCTCACCAGACTCCTCTTCAGCGGGTTGTTCCGGAACATCCATACTGTTGTAGAACTGGCGGAAGGCAGCACTCATTTCAGGCGAGAAACTCTTCATCATGTCGATTTGACTGGTAGCTATATCCTGAATCTTCTGAGCCGTTTGTTCATCGCCAATAAGTTGAGCGATTTCTTGTAGCTGGTGCATCTCCTGCATTGCACTGGCAATAGCCTGCTGATCAATATCGGCCTTACGAAGCTGTGCGGAGATGCTGCCTTGCAACGATTTGACATAATTCATAGCCACATTGTCAATTTTCATCTCTTTGTAACGCTGAGCAAGACTGTTGTCAGGATACTTGATATTATGCAACATATAATACAAGAACAGGAAATCGTAGTGGATGTCACTGCTGCGGTAGTTCAGTGTCCTTTCATCACATCCGTTGTACCAGTTGAAGAGTGCCACTTGGTCGTCCCAAATCTTGTTGGCCATTTCCATACCCTTCTTGTTGGCTTCATCAGAACCGATTCTGAAGAAATCCTCCATATAGGTCATACAACCATGAGTGTAACCATAAATATAGGACATGACGGAAACATAAGGGAAGTTTTCGTCGGGCAATACCTCATTACCGTGCACCAGCACTTTGAGTGCTTTGTCCTTGTCGCCTTCAGCTATAAGTTGTTCAGCAAGGCGTGCGTAAAGTCTGCGCATGAGCGGCACCAGACGGGTATTGTCCTCGCTATGGTAGAGACTCGGGTCGTTGAAGCCGCCCCAAGCGTAAGGATACGCCGTGTGACCGGAAGCGTTGGGGTTCTTGACGGCGTCCAAACGGCTATGGTCGTCAAAGACCTCCATCAGGTTGTGGTAGAGCCGTTCAGAGTTGATGCGTCCCGTTTCACCATACGAGCGTGTGGTGTTTTTGATGGGCACCAAACGATAAGCGAAGCCCTCAAGCTGGAAATAATCTTCCAAGCCCAAATAGGCCTCTGAACCGGCGGTTGAAGCATAATAAATCGGGCGTTCCCAGTTGTTGTTGGCCAGAATGTCCATCATCACGATATAGGCTTTCGTGAGAGGGTTCACACCATTGGTCTTCAGATTCCATCTCATGCGATCAACGATAAGGGCGGAATCTTTTTCGGCCACAGTTCCCGTAGCCATGACTTTGGCCTTGTCCACAGGCAGAGAGAAGCTGGCGGGGATTGGACGACCGTTGCTGCGGTAGCCAGTACCCTGCTTCAAAAGGAAGATACTACGAACATTATCAAAAGAAGGTGATTTGACATAGTCCATAACAGCCTTCAAATCAACAAACTGGTTGTTCGCTGCCTCCAAGTAGAGCACATCTCGGGTACCGTCCTTGTATTGATCCCAAGTCATGGAAATCGGCAGCGGGTCGGATTCGTATGCCTTACGTTTCATCTGGTCAACATACCAGCTGGTACTCAACAACATAAGGTTACAGACACGCACATCAGTACGATAGCCTTCCACCTCTTGGGCATACCAAAGCGGGAAGGTGTCGTTGTCGCCGAGGGTGAACAGGATAGCGTTCGGCTCGCACGAATCAAGGTAGTTCTTTGCCACAGCCAACGCAGTGTAGCGGTCGGAACGGTCGTGGTCATGCCAGTTTTCTTTGGCCATCACGCAAGGAACCGCGCCAACGCAGATCAATGTGGTGAGCACTGCGCCGATAGCCTGCACGCTCTTGTTCTGCAACTTCTCAAAGAGACGATAAATGCCTAACACACCAAAGCCGACCCACATCGCGAATGCGTAGAACGATGCGGCGAACGCATAGTCACGCTCACGCGGTTGGAAGGCGTACATATTTAAATATATGGCAATAGCCAAACCGGTCATGAGGAAAAGCATGAACACCACAAACGAGTGCTTGCTGTCGTTTTTCGTTTGGAAAATCAATCCCACAAGACCTAACAACAACGGAAGCAGGTAGTATTTGTTGTGTGCGGGACGTTCCATAGCGGAAGGCAAGTCTTTCAGGTTGCCGACCATCGGATTATCGATTGCACTGAAGCCGGAAATCCAGTTGCCGTTCTGGTAGTCGCCGTGGCCTTGGATGTCATTTTGACGGCCTGCGAAATTCCACATAAAGTAACGCCAGTACATGTAACCTAACTGGTAGGTATGGAAGAATTTGATGTTCTGTTGCCAAGTGGGCAGACCACCACGCGCCAACTGACGGCGATTATCCTTGTCAGAAGGACTGTCGGAATTATAGCGGTTGTTCAACCAGTCTATGTATTGCGATTTTTTCTCAACAGACCACATGCGCGGGAAGAACATGCATCCTTTGGGGTCGTATTCGGGGGTGTCGCCTTTGCGCGGATTGGTGACCACATAACGTTTGGTCGCCTCATCACGATGGTAAACAGGACTTCCGTCTTTGAAACCCACCACTTGGGTGTTGTAGCTCTGACCGTAAAGCAACGGGTTGGAGCCATACTGCTCGCGGTTCAGGTAGGACAACAGTGACACAGCGTCCTCCGGACTGTTCTCGTCAATAGTCGGGTTGGCATTGGAACGGATGACCAACGTCATGAAGGTGGAATAACCGATAATGAGCATCATCAGGGAGAATGCGCTGATGGAGACCACCGGTTTGTTGCGTTTATGGCCGTACCAGATACCCCAGCCGATGATGGCAGCAATCAGCAGGAAGAAGAATATCACGCCGGAATTGAACGGCAGGTGGAAGGAGTTGACGAAGAGGAGGTCAAACTTGCCGGCAAGATTTACCACTTGGGGCACGATACCCCAGAGAATGAATCCCAGCAAAGCAACCGAAATAATCAGCGAGAGAAGAACGCCCCACTCGGCTTTGGAGGTCAGCGCACCTTTTTTGCCACAGAGGATGAGCAGCGGGGTGGTCACGAAGAGCCATATCAGAATCATCCATATCGGTGAGCAGAAAATGCCGAATCCGAACGCGATGACCGCAAACGCGAGAACGGCACCCATGCTGGTGGCTTTCGGGTTAAGACGGTAGTACATAATCAGACCGATAGCGGGCAATGTCAGCAAGTTCAGCAAGTGAACACCGATGGACAATCCCACTAAATAAGCAATCAGCACAATCCAACGGTTGGGATTGACATTAGCTTTCGGGTTCTCATATTCCTCGTCCCATTTCAGGATGCACCAAAAGACTAATGCAGTGAAGAAAGAGGACATGGCATATACCTCACCTTCCACGGCTGAAAACCAGAATGTATCTGAAAATGTGTAGGTTAACGCTCCAACGAGAGCCGTTCCAAGCACCGCGATAAAACGTGGCGTGTTCAATTCGCCCCATTTCGCCACGAGTTTGCGTGCAAGACGAACTATGCTGAAATAAAGCAACATAATCGTCATGCCGCTGCACACCGCTGACATGCAGTTGATGCAGTAGGCCATCTTGGTGACATCACCACCGGCAAACAAGGTGGCAATGCGACCGAGAATCTGGAATGTCGGTGCTCCAGGCGGGTGTCCGATAAGCATTTTGGAGGTGGTGGCGATGTACTCACCGCAATCCCACCACGATACGGTAGGCTCGGCGGTCATGATATAGACAGCTGAGGCCACTATACCGATGATCAAACCTATCAGGTTGTTGATTCTTTTTTGGGTTTTGGTCATATTTTTTGGTGTTTGTTTCTTTAGATATGCATTATTTCGTCGCTGCTTTGAACTGTTGCAGGAAACGGACATCGTTCTCAAAGTAGAGGCGGATGTCGTTGGTACGGTACTTGAGCATGGTCATGCGTTCGATGCCGAGGCCGAAGGCGAAGCCGCTGTATTTGGTACTGTCGATACCGCAGTTTTCCAACACGTTGGGATCCACCATGCCGCAGCCGAGAATCTCGACCCAACCGGTGTGTTTGCAAAGGTTGCAGCCTGCGCCGCCGCAGATGTTGCAGGAAACGTCCATTTCCGCGGACGGTTCCGTGAACGGGAAGTAAGAGGGGCGCAGACGGATGCGCACCTCATCGCCGAACATACGTTGCGCGAAGTAGAGCAGGGTCTGCTTCATATCGGCAAATGAAACGTTCTCCGCCACATATAGACCCTCCACTTGGTGGAAGATGCAGTGGGCGCGGGACGTGATGGCTTCGTTGCGGAACACGCGGCCGGGACAAATCACGCGGATGGGCGGTTGCTGTTTTTCCATCGTGCGCACCTGAAGCGATGAGGTGTGCGTGCGCAACAGCACATCGGGGTGAAGCTCGATGAAGAAGGTGTCCTGCATGTCGCGGGCAGGATGCTCCTCAGCGAAGTTGAGGGCGGTGAACACGTGCCAGTCGTCCTCAATGTCGGGACCTTCCACAGCGGAAAAGCCGATGTCCTCGAAAATGCGGCGCACCTCACCCATCATGATGGAAATCGGGTGCATCGAGCCAACACTCTGTCGCACTGCTGGACGGGTGATGTCCGGAATCAGGTTAGATTTCTTGTCGGTGGCGGCTTCAATGGTAGCCTTGAACTCGTTGTAGTGGTTCTGGGCCATGTCGCGAAGATCGTTCACCAATTGGCCGAACTCCTTGCGGTTCTCCTGCGCCATGTTCTTGAGCTCTCCGAACAAAGCCTGGATTTCACTCTTTTTGCTTAAAAATTGAATCCGGAACTGCTCCAGACTCTCCGCATTTTCAATCTTGAAATTTGCTATTTCCGCTCTTATTTCGTCTATGCTTTTCATTTTTGGTGAATTGTGATTAGTGATTGGTGATTTTGAGAGGATTGGAGGATAAGATGATTAGAAAATTTTGGGGTATTTCGAAAATCATTCATCGTTTCATAGTCCTTATCGTATCATCGTCGCGCTGATGATCTTGATGTCCTCCAACGGGCGGTCGGCACCGTCTTTCTGCTGTGCAGCGATTTTATCGACCACTTCCATGCCTTTGATGACTTCACCGAACACGGTGTAGTCGCCGTCAAGGAAGGGGGCGCCACCAACGGTGGTGTAAGCCTGTATCTGCTCGGGCGTAAAGGTCTTGCCCGTGCGCTGGGAAATCATGTTGAGTTTGTCATTGTCATACACCGTTCCATCCACGATGTAGAACTGGCAGCCTGAGGAGGCTTTCTGCGGGTTCACATTGTCACCCATGCGGGCAGCGCAAACGGCACCGCGCTTATGGAAATGCGCCGGCACAAACTCGGCGGGGATGGTGTAGCCCACATCGCCGGAACCGAGCCGCTGACCGGCTTTCGCCGATTTAGAGTCGGGGTCGCCACCTTGGATCATGAACCCTTTGATGATGCGGTGGAAAAGCACGCCGTCATAGAATTTGTCGTTCACCAACTTGTGGAAGTTGTCTCTGTGTGCCGGTGTGTCGTTGTACAAGGCGATAGTGATGTCGCCCAAAGTGGTTTTCAATAAAACTTTCGTCATTTCTTGCGTATTGTTGGTTTTGGTTGTCTTTTCCGTGGCACCAGTGGTCGCGGATGCTTCTTCCGTTTTCACTTTCTTGGGTGATGAA
Organism: Bacteroidales bacterium; assembly: GCA_017525245.1. GTDB lineage: Bacteria > Bacteroidota > Bacteroidia > Bacteroidales > WCHB1-69 > F23-D06. The sequence goes on from JAFXTE010000025.1 coordinate 47,808, forward strand.
CATGATGCCAAAACAATGGTAATCAATGCTATACAAAAAATAGTTGCCTTTTTCATAAACTTTTATCTCAATTTACAAACAAGCGGCAAAGATACATTTTTTCGCGAATGGTTAGGCGTATCGCAAGGGCGAATAATTATTCACCTTTACCACCTAAATTCAAATATGGATTGTCGCAATCCTTGTAAAGGTCGCGATAGTTTGATTTCGGATGTTTGGGGATTTCGATTTCGTAGGTTTTGCCGCTGGCGACGGTCAGTTTGTTATTGCGAATCCAGGGGTTGAGGTTGCGCAATTCGCGGTAAGTGACGTGATGCTCCTCAGCGAAACGCGGCAAGCTGGCGATGGAAGATGTTACTGTAACCGTTTTTGTCTCAACAGGATGGTACATCTGCGCGGGACAAAGCACGACCCCATATTCCTGTGGGTTTTCGAAAATAAGCTTGAACGAGAGAATGCGGTAAAGATAGCGGGAGGTCTCGTTGTTGAGCCACATATCCCAGTATTCGTGTACCTGCTGGTCATCGACCGCTGCTTGCAGACCGCCATCACCGCGATTGTAACCGGCCGCCGCCATTGTCCAGCTGCCGAACTGGTTCTTCATTTTCTTGAGGTAGCGGCATGCGGCTCGGGTGGCTTTCTCCAAATGACAACGTTCATCAACATCGTTGCTGACTTCCAGACCATACGCTTTGGCGGTGCCTGGGATGAACTGCCAGTAACCGCCGGCGCTCGCGGGCGAGGTGACGTTTTCCAACCCGCTCTCCGCCACACAAAGGTACTTGAAGTCGTCCGGCACGCCTTCCTCTTTCAGGATTTTTTCGATGACAGGGAAGATGCGTGTTGAGAGTTTGAGAATGCGTAACGTCTTCGAGTGTTGATAACAATTGACGATAAGTTCGCGGTCAAGTGCCTCGTGCACCCAATAAACCTCTAACGGCACATCTTCTCCCGCAAAAGTCATGCTTTGCGGCACTGGCGGTGCAGTGATGGTGTTCGCGTATTGGTTCGGGGTAGGGTCACTTTCCGTGTCGTTTTTCGTGATAGCCCAGCAACAGGTCACGGTCAAGGCTGCGGTCAGCAGACATGTGGTGATGATGTTCATATTCTTTTTCATTGTCACTACGGTTATTACAGGTTTTTTCAATTCTTTGGTTTTGAATGGCAAAGATACACATTTTTTTTGTATTTTTGCCGCCCGAAAAACAAGGGGTCGTAGCTCAGTTGGTAGAGCGCATGCTCCGCAAGCATGAGGTCGCGGGTCCGACTCCCGTCGGCTCCACAAAATCCAAAAGAAACTGGGGGAAAAAAAAGCACCTAACCGTTTGGTCAAGTGCTTTTTTTGTTAGTACCGAAGGCCGGGATCGAACCGGCACGAGTGTTACCTCATTGGTTTTTGAGACCAACGCGTCTACCGATTCCGCCACTTCGGCTCAAAACCCGCGGCAAAAATACATTTTTTTTGAATCAGTCGGAAAAAATTGTTTCAGAAAATGCTCTCCCCGTCCTATATGGCTTGTTATCACCTCTTTACCGATATTTTTCTCATCACCCCATTACCTGTGCGCACCATATAAATCCTGCGGAATTGAAGATTAACACTCGATGATTGGCATTAAAAAGGCGTTTTTCTTGCTGCATAGTCGGAGGTTTTCAGGGGGCAAAGGTACGAATTTTTAGGTTTTATTTTTCCAAAGCCTCTTTCGCCAATCTCGTAAGCTCATCCGTGTCAATCTTCTCCAGCACCACCTTTTCGGGTTCGAGATCGAGCAGGAACTGCATGTAGTTGGGCAGGATGAGCAGGGTTCCGGTCCGTCCGATGTTGTAGTCACCGAACTTGATGATGTGCTTCACTTGATATTTCTCGGGATGGCTCAACACGGTTTTCGCACTTTTCGACTTGGCTGATTTGGCTTTGGCCTCAAGCGGGACACATTCGCCGTTCATCCGCACCAAAAAGTCCAACTCCAAACCTGAATCTTTCTGGAAGTAATAGAGGTTTTGAGCTTTTTTGTGAAGGGTGTCGGCCATCAGATTCTCGTAAATGGCCCCTTTGAACCCGCCCAGGTTCCCTTGAAGGATGTCGGCACGAGTACTTGGTCCCAACATCTCAACGAGCAACCCAATATCGGCCAAATAAACTTTGAACACATTGTCCTTTGCATTGCCTTCCATCGGCAACCCCGTGATGTCGGTATTGTAGCAGCGACAAATGATACCAGCGTCTTCCAGCCACTGGAGCGAGCCCAGATAGCTCTCACTTCGCCCTCCAGGCTTTATCTTGCTATATTGGAACTTCTTGTTTTCCTTGGCCAGCTGTTTTGGAATGGAATTGAAACATTCACGGATATGAGGTTTGTCTTTGTCCGGGGCGTATTTCACCATATCGTCACGATACTCCTTGAGAATGGATTTGTAAGCCTTGCTAACCTCGTTCATGTTGTTCGTGTTGAGAAAAGCATTGATGGGTTCAGGAAGTCCTCCAATGGCCACATATAAATTCAGGAGTTTCCTCATCGCGACGTGAATGCCCGCGGGAACGGGAATCTCTTCGCGATAAAATCTCTTGAGAGCCTCTATTATCTCCTCGTTGATGCCGTTTGCCCAAAGGAACTCTTCGAAATCAAGCGGATACATTTCAATGATATCTTCACTTCCGACAGGCACGGAGTTGATGCCTAAATCTTGATTCAGTACCAGTTTCCGGTGTTGTTTCTTCTTATCGTTGCCGTAACCCTGAACTCCCAGCAGCGAACCTGTGGCTATTACGTCAAAACGACCATCTTCTTTGAAAAACTTGAGGGAAGTTCGCGCTTCGGGACACTCTTGAATTTCATCAAAAATGAAACAAGTGTCGCCTGGAGTGAACGTGACACCCTTAATCAGTGTGGAGAGGTTGAGCAAAATATCATCTACGGCTTTTGAACCCAAGAATGCAGTGATAAACTCGGGCTGTTTGATAAAATTGATATAAACAACTTCTTTGTAATTTTCGGCGGCAAAATGTTGGGCGATGAAGGTCTTTCCACACTGCCGAATGCCCATAATGACGAGTGGCTTATGGTTTGGCGTTCCCTTCCATGTTTTCAAAGTATCTGATATCCTTCTCTTTAACATAACATTACAGCGTTTTTCACGCGGCAAAAATACACTTTTTCCAACGAAAAAACACTCTGTCGTTACATTTTTTCCAACGAATAATTACTGTTGCATCGCACTTTTTCCAACGATGGGAAGACACCCACATTGCGATCTACGGCAACACGTTCAGTCTTACATACTGAATATGCACCGTGTAGTCTTTCACGGTGAGGGTGCCGTTGTGGAAGGCATCTCCTCGCCCGCCATCAGGTACAACGTGTCCACTTCTATTCTGAACCGCTGTTGCCCCCGCGCAGGCCATGCCCCCAGCAGTAGCAGTACGGAAGCGAAGAATATGACTAAAAGCGTATGTCGGTGGTGATTCATAACGGTAAATTTTACAGGTGCGAAAATACGATTTTTTTATCTCCGCGTATCGCGCGTATCTGCATGTGTTTTTTTCTGCGGAAGTCTGCGCGTTCTGCGGGAGGACAAATGCAATCATTTCTCATTAATATGACGCAGAAATCCCAAATGGTTGCACAATGTTGAAAAATATTTTTTACTCATCTTCTCGTATCTCATTTATTTTTAATGCTTTATATGCAGTCTTGTTCAAAAAAGAAGCTGTGTTCAAAAAAATTGAACATGGTTCCTGCTCGATTAGAAGCGCTGTGTCATTTTTGCTATTTTTGCGCCATAAAACATTCTTTGTAGTTTTTCCATACCTCCTGCGTCTAACCTGTGTAATTCTAAACCAATGACGAAGAAAGAAACGGATTTTGAACGAATGGTCCGGGAGCACAAAAGCACCGTTTATACGGTCTGCTACATGTTCTCCAAGGACACCGACGAGGTCAACGACCTGTTCCAGGAAGTCCTCATCAACCTCTGGAAAGGCTTCGACAGTTTCAGAGGCGAGTCGAAGGTGGACACCTGGGTCTGGCGTGTCGCCCTCAACACCTGCATCTCCGACGACCGCAAGAAAAAGCGGCGAGGCGAGCGTGTGCCCCTCGAAATGGCAGCCGACCTCTACACCGACACCGACGAGGACACCAAACAGATCCGCCAGCTCTATGCGCGCATCAACAAGCTGGGCATCATGGACCGCGCCCTCGTCCTGCTCTGGTTGGAAAACCTCAGCTACGAGGAGATCGGCACCATCGCTGGCATCTCCGCCAAAAACGTTTCCGTGAAGTTGGTTAGAATTAAACAACAGTTAATGAAAATGTCTGACAATCAAGAATGTTAGTTATGGAAAACAATGAAATAAACAACAGCGAATTGGAAACCATGCGTGCGCAAATCGCACTGCTGAAGGACAAATTAGACAAGGAGACCATCGTTTCCGACAAGCTTCTTCGCAACACGATGCAGCATAAGGCCAAATCCATCAACACCACCGCATGGATCGGCATCACCGCCTCTATTTTCGTGATTTTCAGCGCACTGACCACTCTCCGAAGTTTGGGTTTCAGCTGGTGGTTCATTGCCGCCACCATCTTGATGATGCTCGTGTGCGATTTCTTCACCTGGAAGTACCATAAGGATGTGAATGCCAAGACAATGAGCGGCGATCTGGTAACCGTTGCCAAAGTGATGAAACAGCTACGTGACAACTACCAAAAATGGCTGAAATATGGTATTGCAATGAGTATCGTATGGCTTGTCTGGCTCTCTATCGAATACTATATTCAATTGAAAGACTGGAAGTTAACAATTACCATTATCATTGCTACACTAATTGGTGGTGGAATAGGCGGCTTCATCGGATGGAAGATGCACAAATCGGTGATCCGCAACGCCGAAGAGATTATCAGTCAGATTGAGGAGAACGAAGAAAATGACGAGGAATAGGCCAAAAGCTAATAGCTAATAGCCAAAGGCCATTTTACATGAACATTGTATCAGAATAAAATGTACTTTTGCCCTCGTATAATTAAAACTTAAAATTAATCATTATGGATCTAAACAGTATCATTTCCTCGCTCACGGGCAACAACCTCATCGGAGAGATTGCCAAAAAGTTCAACATTGACCCTAACAAAATCATCGAAGTAATCAAGGCGGCCATACCCAAATTCTTAGGTTCCATGCAGCAGAATGCCGGTACAGCTGCCGGTGCAGCCGCATTGACCCAAGCTCTCGGCAACCACGCTGGACAGGGTATGGGCATTAACATCGAAGACGGCATGAAGATTCTGCAGAAAGTCTTCGGCGGCAATCTGGGTTCCGTGGTCTCCAACTTGAGCGGTCAAACCAACACCACCAACGATCAGGTTTCCAACATCTTGGCCTCCATCGCCCCGAACCTCCTTTCCGTTTTGGGCAAAGGTGCCGGCACGGGCAACATCGGCAACATCCTCGGAGGTCTGCTGGGCGGCGCAAGCAACTCCAGCAGCAGCTCCAATGCCGGCAAGGTCCTCGGCGGATTGCTAGGGAAGATGTTCAAGAAATAAGACTTGAGACTTAGGACTTAAGATTTAGGACTTAAGACTTAGGACTTTGGGGGCATTCCACTCCTAACAGCTAAAAAAAACACCGTCATCTCACTTGGCGGTGTTTTTTCTGTAGAGACGTTTCATGAAACGTCTCTACAACACAACGGTATCTATACCATAGAAACGCAAAAAATTGTGTCTCTGCAGATTACAAAAATCGGAATTTCGTCCTGCTCCTGTACACATCTCCCGGCCGCAAAATCGCATCCGACTCCGGCCAACGCTGGTTCGGCGAATCGGGGAATTTCTGTGTTTCGAGGCAGACGGCGGCCCGCTGGCGATACACCACCCCACCCTTTCCGATAACCGTGCCGTCAAGGAAGTTGCCGGTATAGACCTGCATTCCCGGTTCGGTAGTGTAAACCTCTAAAACAATGCCCGTTACGGGACTCTCCAAACGGGCGCACAGATGGGAATCGTCGCCCTTCGTGTTCAACACCCAGTTGTGGTCATAGCCGCGCCCGATGCGCAGCTGGTCGAAGTCGGCGGCAATGTCGCGGCCAATCGGCTTGGGCTGCCGGAAATCCATCGGGGTGCCCTCCACGGATGCCAACTCGCCCGTGGGGATAAATGTCTCACCAATAGGCGTATAGCGGTCGGCGTCGATGGTCAGCAGGTGGTTGAGGATGTCGGTGGAGGCATCGCCATTGAGGTTGAAGTAGCTGTGGTTGGTCATGTTGATGACTGTTGGCTCGTCTGTAACCGCCTCATACTGAATATCCAGTGCATTGTCGTCCGTCAGCATGTAGGTGACGCGGGCGCACACATTGCCCGGGAACCCGCTGTCGCCGTCCTCGCTGACCAAGCTCAGTACCAGCCGGTTGTCGCCCACTTCCTCAACATTGAAGATGCGGTACTGCCAGCCGTCCGGACCGCCGTGCAAACAGTTCTTGCCATCGTTTTGCGGCAGCTGGTACGTTTTCCCGTCGATGGTTATCTGCCCGTTATTCAGCCGGTTGGCGTATCTTCCAATCGCCGCCCCGAAGTCGGAACGGTGGTTTTCGGGAAGGTAGTCTTCCACGTTTTCGAACCCGAGCACGACATCGCGCAGGATGCCGTTTCTGTCGGGCACGAACAACGACACGACGCGTCCTCCGAGGTTGGTGATGGTGGCCCGGAGGCTGTGGGAGTTGCGGAGGGTGTAAAGAGTTACTTTCTGTTTCATAAGCATATAACACTTTCAGAGACACTATTACTACTCTATCCACAGTTCATACTGATGGTCGAAAATCCATTTGTTTTTTACTTTCTTAAGCACGACAGTTCCTCCTGAAATACATTGACTATAGACCACAACAGCGTAATGAAGCGAACGGTCAAATACAATCTTGTGAATGGTAAAAAAAGGAACAATAGTAGTTGGACCAAACATGTGAGGGCAGTATATCCTACCGGCATAATCTCTCAAAAAAAATATTCTCTCTAATTCTTCTTGTAATTTTGCCTCCTCTAAGTCGTAAGGTTCCTTCTCATTGCCAGTTATATTCCATATACTATCTGTTTCCGTCATCTCCCAATCATCAAATGTTTCAATTTCCAACGAAGGAAGCATGAATGTTGTAAGATAATCGTTGACGATAGTTTTATAACCTTCAGTCAGATAAGCTGTTGTAAGTCCTTCGATTTGGTATTTTGGTTGGAAACCTATGGCGGAATCAACGGTGACATAAATTGTTTTATCCAAATCGCCATCTTTGAAAGCCGTGGATTTCTTATTCACGCAGCCGATTATATCCAGCGAATTTTGTAGAATAAGCACCGGTCCGAGAACCTCAATTCCAATCTCCGAGGAAATATCCGGACGTAGCATTGCGGCGAACACCTTGTGCGCTTCCGCGACCCATTTGTCGGATGCTTCCACCTCGTTATCAGCATATTCCTTCTGCCAATTGTCGAAGAACTGTTCCAACAGGACGTACGATTTTGTATCGTAAGCCCGCTCCAACAGCTCCCTTTGGCCAGGATCCTGCGCGGGCCCTGCGAGCGGCGTGCCAGCGAGTAAGAGCAGACATAAGGCGTATAATAACAGTTTGGTTCTCATAACATTCTTTTTGGAAGGCAAAAGTAGTATTTTTTCGGTTTCAAGTTTCAAGAAAGAAATCTCCTGAAATCTAAGATTTGAGACCGACAGTGTTAAATTACGTTAACGCATCGTGGCATAACAGAAAAAATAGTACTTTTGCAAAATCATTCATAAACTATATGACGAAAGATACGAAGAAGATTATACAAGCCCTGACTTACTTGGCAGGCAAGGAGGAAAGCAAGGTAATGGACAACATGAAAGCTTACAAGCTCCTTTGGTTGGCCGACCGCTATCATCTGCGCCAAACCGGTCGTACCATAACCGGAGATGCCTACTATGCCATGCCGTATGGTATCGTGCCGAGCGATGCCAAATGTGTGTTGGAAAACGCCAAGACCAAGATGCGTAATCCCAAAGGTTACAAAGAGCGTTATATTTCCAACAAAGGTAACCACCAATTCATGGCACTCACCGATGCCGACCTCCAGGTGTTCTCCGATTCTGACCAAGAGGCACTTGACAAGGTGTGGGAGGCGTTTGGGAACATGGACGCCATGGAGCTCTCCGATCTTTCGCACCAATTTCCTGAGTGGACATTTTATCGCGACCTGTTGAACGATCGCGAACAGAAAAACTCCTATCGTATCGATCTGGACCATTTCTTCGAGGATGGACCTTCAAGTGACTTTTTCTGCGAAAGCAAGGAAATGTTAGCATTGACACAGGAACTGTATCATCAATATAACCGTATCTGACATCATGGAACTCCCGGGAAGCCTCTTGGGGGCAGTAGTCGGAGAAGGTGAAAAGTACTTCTTCACTGTGGACTGTCCGATAGGTGTCCAAGAGCATATTCATATTTGTATCAAACGCTACAACAAGATATTGCTGTTCTCCACCTGTTCATCCCAAACCGACACGGCATTTCGGTTGGCAAAACTGAGAGGGCTTGATTTAAACACATTCCCTGTGTTCACCCGCAACAATGTGAACAAGTTCCAACGCGACATGACCTACGTCAACTGCAACAACGTGATTGAGGTAAGCGAGGCCGAATTTGGTCAACTTATAAAAGACGGCAAGGTACATCGATTGGAGGGCAAACTCGGCGAATTCAGTATGGCTCTTATAGCCAACGGCGTGAGGTTGAGCCCTGATGTCGAACGCAGGATCAAGGATTTGTTTTAATTTTTATTTTCCGAAGTTCTTCACGCACAGCTCCTTAATGCGCTCTACAACAATCTCCTGTTGGTCTTCGTTGAGCAACAGTCCGAACCGCAGCAGTTTGGTGCGACCGTTGAGCTCGTTTTTGTCAGATTCGGGATTCGTTGGCATAAATGTTCTTTATTGCTGGCAAAAATAGCATTTTTCAGAAGCCAGAATATGAATTATTTGGACACAATTCGCCCATAATCTTTGTCCATATAAACAAATATTATGATTCATTTGGACAAATAATATACTTAGAACTTGTCCATATAAAGAAAAAAATGTATCTTTGCGGACAATTTCAAATAGTTGATTATGCAGCAAATTATTGGAAGACAGAAAGAAAGAGAAGAATTGGTTCGTTTGTACCATTCAGGCAGACCGGAGTTTGTGGTTGTGTATGGTCGGAGACGGGTCGGGAAGACTTTTCTGATTCGGGAACATTTTGAGGGCAGATTCGCTTTTTACCATACAGGACTTTCGCCGGCGGAAAAGGATACGGAAGGTTTCGATCTGAAAGGCGAACAATTGCGGAGCTTCTGCACTTCGCTCCAGCAATATGGCGGTGAATGGGACACCTATCCGGCCGATTGGTTTGATGCTTTCGATTGTCTGAAAGATTTGCTGGAAATGCAATCATCCAATGAACGACTGGTGGTTTTCATTGACGAACTGCCCTGGATGGGGTTGGAGTCGCCGGGTTTTGTGACCGCATTGGAGCATTTTTGGAATAATTGGGGAGCTGCTTGTGCCAACCTTATGCTGATTGTGTGCGGATCCGCCGCCTCGTGGATGTCAGACAACATCCTGAACAGTACAGGAGGTTTATACGGACGCGCCACATTCGATATTCACTTGGAGCCGTTTTCCCTGTGGGAATGCGAACGGTTTTTCCAATCAAGGAACATTTCTATGGATCGCTATGATCAAATTCAAAGCTATATGGTTTTTGGCGGTATTCCTTACTATCTTAATTATCTTCAGCCGAACCGCAGTTTGGCGCAAAATATAGATTCACTTTTCTTTTCCAAATCTGGCAAACTGAGAAAAGAATTCTCCAAATTATACAAGTCTTTGTTCGCCGATTCCGATAAATATATGCAAATTGTGCGCACATTGGCGGCAAAAAGAGATGGACTCACACGGAAAGAGATTGCCGAAAAGACGGGAATCGCTTACAACGGCCGTCTGACCAAGATGCTTAAAACGCTCGTGTTGAGCGATTTCGTTGTGTCATACATTTATTACGGGGGGTCAGCAAAAGAGGTCTATTACAAATTGGTAGATAGTTTTTCCCTTTTTTACCTGAAATTTGTCGATAATCAGCCAAATGTGCGAGAAAATTTTTGGACAACCAATCTGCGGACACCTCAGTTGAATACTTGGCGTGGATTCGCGTTCGAGGACGTATGTATGACGCATATTCGCCAAATCAAAAAAGCCTTGGGGTTTTCCGCAGTGGAAAGTACGTCTTCCCCGTGGCGCAGCAAGGAAGGGAAAGCTCAAATAGATTTGCTTTTTGATCGTGCAGACCGAGTTGTCTGTGTGTGCGAAATGAAATTCTCATCTTCTGAATTTTCAGTGGACAAAGAATACGATGCGGAATTGCGACGGAAAGTGGACCGTTTTGCGGAAGAAACCCGATGCCGGAAATCCATCCAGCTTGCGCTTGTCACCACCTATGGCCTGACCCGGAACAGCTATTCCGGACAGTTCCATTCTGCCATCACAATGGACGCTTTGTTTGAGAAAGAAACATAATCAAAGTTTTCACGCGAAACTTTCCACGCACAGTTCCCGCACCCGCTCGATTACATACGTCTGTTGCTCCTTGTTGAGCCGGAAGCCGAAGCGGATCTTCTTTGTCTTGCCGGAGGCGGTTTTGTAGGTAATGCAGACTGTCGGATCCTGCGTGGGGAGCAGCATGCAGATCAGCGGTTCCTCGTAGGGCTCAACCTTCGTGATGTTCTCCCAAGGAATCACCACCTCCCGTTGTATAGCCTTCTTCTGCTCAATGTAAATGGCTGAATCCGAATAATATACCGTTTCTCCACCGAACGCATACCAGTAAATCTTGACAAGCAGGACAAAGCAGAGGTAGAGGGGTATCGCCGCGATGAGGAGAAATGCGGCAAAGGACATGAATTGTTCTAAACGGTCGTCATCCGGCCATGTGTTGTGCATCGCGGCATACAGGATGAACACAATGAACAGCACGAACCCCAACGCTATAACACGTCCGAGCGCCTCGCCTTTGTCAGGTCTGTTGCGCAGCATAATGTGCCCATTATCAAACTGTTCGGTGTTTTTACGCATAGGCGATTTACCCCTAATGGATTCGGTATCACGAACTGCTAACTGCTAACTACTAACTTCTCACAATAATCGCGGTTCCCCCGCCCGGGGCCAACTCGACTTTCAGCTTCCCGTCAGCGGGAACAGCCACCGTTTTCTTCTGATAGTCAACGCCTTTGCGGTGGGCGTTGGGACCATCGACAAACATCGTGACCGTGCCGGAGGTGATGCCTAATGCCTTGAGATCGAGCTCGATGGTCCTAGCATCCCAGTCGGTGATGGCGCCGATGTACCAAGTGTCGCCCTTGCGCTTGGCGGTGACGATATATTTCCCGACAACGCCGTTCAAAATGCGGGTTTCGTCCCAAACGGTGGGCACTTTGGCGATGAAATCGGTGCATTCCGGCTCTTGCATGTAGGCCGTAGGCGCATCGCAGAGCATGGCAAACGGTGCGTCAAAAATCACGTATTCAGCTAATTGCCGACAGCGCGTACCCTGACTCATCGGTTCGTTCCAGCTCGGGAAGTAGCACCAGTAGGCACCGTTGCGCATTGCACCCTGCGTGAAGTCCATCGGACCCGCGAGCATCCGGATGAAGGGAATCGTGACCTCATACTTCACCATATCGGTCTTGCTGTCGGCCCATTTGCACTGCTCCAGCCCGAACACGCCCTCGTAGTTCAGCACATTCGGGTAGGTGCGATTCAGTCCCGTAGGCTTGTATGCCCCGTGGAAGTCGATGAAGAGGTGGTATTTGGCGGCCATAGCGGCCATCCGCTCGTAGAAGTTGACCACAATCTGGTCGTCGCGGTCCATAAAATCGACCTTGAAGCCCTTCACGCCCATCTCGGAGTAGTGCTTGCAAACGCGCTCCATCTCCTTGTCCATAGCAGCGTAACCGGCCCACAGCACGATGCCAACACCCTTATTTTCAGCGTATTTCACCAACATCGGTAGGTCGATTTCGGGCACCACTTGGAAGAGGTCAGCCTGCTTGTTCACGGCCCAACCTTCGTCTAAAATCACGTATTCAATACCCTTATCCGCGGCAAAATCGATGTAGTATTTGTAGGTTTCGTTGTTGATGCCGGCCTTGAAATCCACACCCCAGATATTCCAGTTGTTCCACCAGTCCCATGCCACCTTGCCGGGCTTAATCCACGAGATGTCAGCCACTTTCGAAGGTTCGGCGAGGAGATAGACGAGGTCGTTGTCCGCCAAATCCTTATCCTCCGTGGTGATGGCGATCACGCGCCACGGAAAGTTTCTTGTGCCGGCGGTCTTGGCGATGTAGTCGTGACGCTCTTTTACCACATATTGCAGGTTGTTGTGACCGCCCTGCTCCCATTTCTTCGGCAGCGGTGCGAAGTAGCCGATCATCGAGTTGCCCTCGGTGTGCTTGAGATACATTCCCGGGTAGTCATGCAGGTCGGCTTCGGTTATGACAGCGAAACGGATTTTTAAACCAGAAAAATATGCGCCATCAGCGTGATAATTTTGAGACACCAGCATCGGTAAAAAGGCAAGTCGGTCACCAGCCATGTCGCGAAGAAAAGTGTCCACGTATGTGTTCTCGAAAGAGGTACAGTACTGCTCCGAAAAATCCCCATCTATTGCTGGTTTTCGGTTAACGTAAGGGATGAGTGCTTTCGTACCATTAAGGTCCCCCATAGAAGACCCTTCGGAGAAATTGAACTCGGCCGTCTCGTGCCGCACGATGATGGAGTCTTTGAATGTGGTGACGAAACGGTAGGCCACACCGGAGTTGTAGGCACGGAATATTACCTGATAATTTCCCTTAAAGCTGATTTTCAGTTCGTTATATTGGTCTTTAATCTTGCTTTTCCGATAAAACGGGGCAATCACTTCCTGATTGACGCTTTTTCGCTCTTTCTTCACCACTTTCGGGTTTCGACCCAAAACGGAGCAATCGTCCAACTCCAGACCGATGACAGAGGGCTCCAAAAACGGAGCGGGGTTATCCGTCGTATAGACCGAATATTGCAATTGTCCAGACGAGCCGTCAATTTTCACCGTCAGTTTGCCATCGGGGGAAGTGAGTGTTTCGGTCTGTGCGGACAAGGCGATGAACAAGCCGCAAAACAACAGCAGAAGGAAATGTTTTTTCATATCGGAAGGTTTTAGGCGGCAAATGTACATAAATTACGAATATACACAGACAGAGGAAATTGACGCTGTAGAGACGTTTCATGAAACGTCTCTACAATTTCAGAGGAAAGATACGGAAATTACGGATATATTGAAACCTGCTGAAACGGAATTTAGTATTCGAACGGAGACACAAATTCGGCGAACGCCTCGCCGTGCATGTCCTTTTCAGAAGTAATGGGGTTCTCAATTTGCCAGTCGATGTTCAAGTCTTTGTCGTTGAACATGATACAGCCTTCAGAAGCCTTGTTGTAGAAATTGGTACACTTATATGCGAAGACGGTATTATCCTCCAAGGCGGTGAATCCATGCGCGAAACCGGCAGGAATGTAGAACTGACGGAAGTTTTCAGCAGAAAGAAGCGTTGACACGTATTTTCCGTATGTCGGACTGCCTTTGCGGATATCCACGGCAAAATCCCGCACTGCACCACGCAGCACCCGTACGATTTTGGCCTGCGCGTAAGGCGGCTTCTGGAAATGCAACCCGCGCACTACCCCCTTCTGCGAACACGACTGGTTGTCCTGCACAAAAACGTCCATGATTCCTGCTTCATGGTAGCGTTGCTCGTTATAACTCTCGAAAAAATAACCGCGGTCATCCTTGAAAACCGTCGGCTCAATGATTAACAATCCTTCAATTTGTGTTTTTATTATTTCCATAATATGGTTTAAGGGTTAAGGTTTATAGTTTAGAAAGTTAAAGGTTTAGAGGGTTAATGTATTTAGTCGTATTTATTCAGCATTCATCATTCTACATTAGTCTTCGGAGTTGTCCGCAATAAATGTCTGATATTCCGACAAGAACTTTGCCTTCGAAACGAACCCGATGTATTTCCGGTCTCGGGTGATGACGGGCATGTTGAAGTTGCCGGTGCGTTTGAACTTCTCTAAAACCATCGCTGCCGTGTCATCATCGTAGATGAACTCTTCTGGCTCAATCATCAAATCCTCGACATGCACTTTGTCATACAACTCTTGTTTGAAGATGACCTCGCGGTGGTCGTCCATCACCAAGAGACCGGAGAAGAGGTTGTTCTCGTCGATGACCACGAAGAGATTGCGTTTGCAGTGGGCGATGACATCGGTGTAGGTGCGCAAGGTGCTGTGTACGGGAATAGTGAGGATGTTGGTGTCTATGGTCTGATGCCACGGCAGTTTGCGGAGCGCGTATTTGTCTTTGTTGTGTGTGCGCAGGTTGTCTTTTTCGGCTAAGGGCTGTGTATAGACGGAATATTTCTCGAACGGGTTGACGCAGAGGTAGGAGCAGGCGGCGGTGACCATCAACGGAATCAGCAGCGTGTAACCCGTTGAAGATTCCGCGATTAGGAACATAGCCGTGAGCGGGGCCTGCATTACTCCTGTCATCACACCTGCCATGCCCGCAAGAATGAAGTTTACGTAAGGCAGATCCACATGGAGGAAGACCTGCGCCACATGCGCAACCAGGAAGCCGACGAACGCGCCGATAAAGAGTGTAGGGGCGAAAACACCGCCCACACCGCCGGCAGTGGTAGTGAACGTGGTGGCAAAGACCTTCATCAGGATGATACCAATGATGGCCAACACCAACAGGCCTTCGTGTCCCATCACGCCTAACAGAGGCGAGTTGTTAAATACGGAAATCCACTCGCCGTGCAACAAATCGTTGACATTATTGTAACCTTCGCCGTAAAATGCCGGGAAAAGATAGATGAGCAAACACAGTGCTATCGAGCCAATTAACGCCCGCACATAAACCTTCTTGATGCGGCGCATCTGCTTCTCAATCCAGCGCGACATTCGCAGGAAATAGACGGAGATGAAGCCGCAGAGTACGCCCAGAATGATGTAAAACGGGATGTTGCCCACCGAGAATCCTTGTGTCGCATCAATGGTGAACATCACGTCTTGACCAAGGAAAAGGACGGACATTACTGTCCCTGTGGCGGCGGAGAGCAACAACGGCAGAATTGCGCTGCCGGTGAGGTCGAGCATCAGCACCTCGAAGGTGAAAACCAGCGCGGCGATGGGTGCCTTGAAGATAGCAGCCATGGCCGCCGTGGAGCCGCAGGCAAGTAACAGGGTGGTCTGTTTCGTGTTGAGGTGGAAAAAGCGCGCCACGTTCGAACCGATGGCGCTGCCAGTGAGCACGATGGGAGCCTCCAGTCCCACGGAACCGCCGAACCCGACGGTGATGGCACTCGCCACCATGGAGGAATAGACGTTGTGGAACCGCAACATGCCGTCGCTCTTGCAGATGGATTTCAGCACGATGCTCACGCCGTGGCTGAGGTTGTCGCGCACCACACGCCTCACGAAGAGGAGCGTGAGGAAAA
This sequence comes from Bacteroidales bacterium, assembly GCA_017525245.1. Taxonomy (GTDB): domain Bacteria; phylum Bacteroidota; class Bacteroidia; order Bacteroidales; family WCHB1-69; genus F23-D06. The sequence continues at coordinate 63,407 of JAFXTE010000025.1, forward strand.
TGCCGATGGGCGGGAAAATCAGGTAGAGGTAGTTGACATCGGCCACAGGGAACGCCTGGCTCAGCAACCGAGTGGTGAAATGCAGCAGGTTCTTGATGATAATGGCCGCAGCGGCTCCCAGCATGCCAATCACCACGCTGAGAATCAGCACCATAGTCTTGTCCTTGAAGTGCCGTTTGAAGAACCGCCTGCAACGGGCGATGAAATATAGAAACCTCCTGTTTTTCATATCACAAACTCGGGCGGCAAATGTACATAATTTTCTGTATGGTGCAATATATTTTGTATTTTTGCCGTTTGTATTCAGATGTTCAGACGAATTTTGATCATATCGGCATTGGTCTTGCTCTCTTGGACGATGGCTTTCTCACAAAAAAAGCCCGATTTCCGCGTATGGGAGGACAGTCTTGTCAACCTGCGAGACCAAGTGATGGCTGAATCCGACGAGACCACCCGCCTCGCCCTGAATGAAGATTTCATGACCTTGCTGGAGGAAGTGCTGCAAATGCCCGATGCCTTCAAATACACCTGGGATTCCGTCAAGAATTTCAGTGTTTTGGCCTCCCCTGACAATGTTTTCAAGATTTTCACTTGGTATGTGGTGAAAAACAACTACGACATCGAGAATTTCGGTTTCATACACGTCTATAACGATGCCCGCAAGAAGCATGTACTCTACCCTCTTTACGACAAGCGGCAGAACATCGATTACCCCAAAACGTTGGTGGGCAACCACAACCGCTGGTACGGTGCGGTCTATTACAAACTGATTCCCGTGAAAGATAAGAACACGACATACTACACCTTGCTTGGATGGAATGGGAACAATCTCTTCACCAATCAGAAATTAATTGAAATTCTGCATTTTAACAAAGAAATGACCCCGATTTTCGGGGCACGCGTCTTCAAGAATTACACCGAAAAAGTGGCACGGGTCATTTTCGAATATTCCAAGAACGCAACCCTATACCTCAACTACGAAAATCAGGAATACCTTGTCAGCACAGGGAAATACAATCCTAAAACTCGCGATTATGATTACAAACGGATTCGCTGCGACATGATTATCTTCGAGGAGCTGATTCCGATGGACGAGGCCATGAAGAACGTGTCGGCCTACATGGTGCCGGAATCCAGTTTGAATCAGGGATTTATCGAAGAAGACGGCAAGTGGGTTTTCCAAAAGAGCGTTCGCGGCTCCAATCCCGACAAGGTGCGACCCGATTTTCAACATAAAAACCGAAACTACTATTCCGTACAATAAGATATGGCAACCTTATATCCTTTGAAATTCACGCCCATTCTGAAAGAAAAAATATGGGGCGGCAACAAAATCGAAACTATCCTGAAACATAACATCAGTCCGTTAAAAAACTGTGGCGAAAGCTGGGAAATCTCCGGCATCGTGGATGACGAGTCCGTGGTGGCGAATGGTTTTCTGGCCGAAAACAACCTCAACGAACTGATGGAAATCTACCTCACCGATCTCGTGGGCGAGAAAAATTACGAAAAATACGGACTGGGGTTCCCGCTGCTCATCAAGTTCATTGACGCCCAAGACAACCTCTCCGTGCAAGTGCATCCGGACGATGATTTTGCACAGGAAAAGTTTGGACAGAACGGCAAAACCGAGATGTGGCACGTCATCCAAGCGGACGAGGGTGCGGGACTTTATGTGGGCTTCAATCAGAAGATTACCGCGCAACAGTATATGGATGCTGTGGAAAACGGCACATTGGAGGACTACCTCAAATTCTATCCCGTAAAATCCGGCGACACCTTCATGATCCCCGCAGGCACAGTACACGCCATCGGAAAAGGCGTGCTGCTGGCCGAAATCCAGCAACCCTCCGATATCACCTTCCGCATCTACGACTGGAACCGTGTGGACGAACAAGGCAATAGCCGGGAACTGCATACAGAAGAGGCTTTTGAAGCTATCCATTCCGAGGAAAATCTGGCTGATTTTCAGGTACATTACGAATGCGAAAAGAATAAAACCGTGACATTAGTGCATTCGCCCTACTTCAACACCAACCTTTTGGAGATGGATATGCAAGTGGAGAAATCGTTCGTTCAATTAGACTCTTTTGTAATCTATATCTGTCTGGAAGGCAATGCGTTTCTTGTGTCTGGAGATTTTAAAGAAAGACTTGAAACCGGCGAAGTGGTATTGATTCCCGCCGAAATCGACCAGCTGCAAATCATCCCCGATCCAAAAACGAAACTGTTAGAGGTTTATTGTTCATAACCATCACAGCCATTGGCTGTTGGCTATTAGCCATTCGCTATAAGCCAACAGCTAAAAGCTAACAGCCAGAATATGTTTCACTTCAAGCAGTTTGACTTAGAGCACGAACGCAGTACCCTGAAAATCGGGACTGATGCCGTGTTGTTAGCTGCGCTCACGCAGGTGGATTCAGCACAAACAGTACTGGACATCGGATGCGGCTGCGGAGTCATCGCCTTCTGTTTGGCACAGAAAATCACAGGAAATCAGATTGTTCCGAACATTGTTGGAATTGACGTGGATGCGGATTCTATCACGGAGGCACGTGAAAATGCCGCCCTATTCCCTCTTCTTCCAGCGTCATGCTTCCATTTTGAACAAATCAGGATGCAAGACTTTGCAAATCAGGATAATGCACGCCGTTTCGACCTCATAGTAAGCAATCCGCCCTATTTTCATGGAGATCTTAAACCACAGGATAAAAACAAGTTACAGAGCAAACATGGCGATGGGCAGCTGTCGTTTCAAGAATTGGTGGACGGTGTTGACAATCTCCTTTCTCCTGACGGTCGTTTCGCGCTGATTCTGCCGCCTCCGGAGATGGATGAATTTCATCAGCTTACCATTGATAAATGGCATTGCCTGAAATCGGTGCATATCCACCCGACTGCAACCAAACCCATCTATCGTATCGTGCGCGAATACAGCCGCTCACCCCAGCCCGAAACAGAATCCCGCTTCTCCATTCGAAACGCAGAATTACAATACACTCCCGAGTATCTGCAACTTGTAAAATCATATCTCACAATAAGTTAGTCAAAATCAAAGTCACAATTATAGTCATAGTTACCCCCAGACGCGATTCTCAAAAAAAGAAATCATCAACAGTCGGGCGAATCGAAAAAAATTGTATTTTTGCCGCCGATTTCAAACGATGGGGCGTTAGCTCAGTTGGCTAGAGCGTTTGACTGGCAGTCAAGAGGTCGTGAGTTCGATTCTCATACGCTCCACAGAAAAGACACCTGCAAAAACCGCAGGTGTTTTTTTGTGTAAAAACGACAACGGGGACAACTTATGACAATATTATTGTAAAGACCTGCCGTTGGAACGTCTTCTACAGATCAATAATCTTCAATTCTGATTTTGCCCGGATGGAAGGAATGTGGTTGAAGTGCCACCATTCCGATATGCAGGTGATGAAACCGCTTTCCGTCATCACACGGCGCAACAGCTTGCGGTTTTCCAGTTCTTCTTTGGTTATCAGCCCGTTGGCGACTAATTCCGCTTCGTGGTCGATACGCGCCTCGGGACCGAAATAGTCGTGCTTCGAACCCATCGGCAGCGGCGTGCCCGTGCTGTCCATAATGGTGATATCTACCGCCGCGCCGTAGTTGTGCATTCCCCTACCCTTTGCCGGATTCGCCACAAACGAAACGTTAGGCGTACCCTTTACCGACTCCCACATCTCGCGTTGCACACTCAACGGTCTTGCGGCATCGTAAATCAGTAACGACAAATCAGGTCGGATGGCTTTCAAACGTTGCTGTGCCTTAACAAGTTTCTGCGCCATCGCGAGAATCGCAAACGCATGGTGGATGTCCGGATAGAGCACATGCCCGAGGAAATTGTCCGGCGTGGCATAGACAATCTCAACCCCAATGGTGGAATCCACCTCCGCAATATCGACCAAACCGAAATCAATTAGCTGCTGCTCCATAGCCGTGTATCTAACCGCATCTTCTTGATATTTAGATACTTCAATAGTGTCAGACACGCTTTCTGGTGTTTTTACCTCAGCAGAATGACAAGCCCACAGCAAAACAGCGAGGGCGGTCAACATAAAAGAAAGAGACAACTTTTTCATTATGAACTATTTGCAGGGTTTCAATTCCAGAACGGTAAGCTCGCTGCGGGTGCCCAAACGCATAGGCGGACCGAACGTACCCGTTCCACAGGAAGTATAAACCTGCATTTTCCCAAATTGATACAACCCTTTGTTGAATTGGAACACGCGATTGTTTATCAAGGTGAGCGGGAAAAGCTGGCCGCCGTGCGTGTGCCCGGCCAAATAGAGGTCAACACCTGCCTTTTCAAGGTATTGCCCGCCACAGGGATTGTGATGGAGCAGCACCACGGGCAAACTGTCGCTCGCCCGGAAAGTGTCGCAAAAGCTACTGATGGTCACATCTCCAACCGGCGCATGCATGGAGTTGGCATCCGCATCGTCAGCCCTCATGTAATCCAAACCGACAATCTGCAATCCAAAATCCTCCACAACCTCCGTCTCAAGCACATGCACGCCCGCTTGGCGAAGCAAAGCCTTCACGGAATCGGCATTCACATACCCGTCATGGTTGCCGTCCACAAAATAGACGGGTGCATGAAGCTGTTTCAACGGCTGCAGCGTCTTTGAATTGAGGTTATAGGGACTCTCAAAGCAGTCGCCCGTGAAAAACACCACGTCCGGATTTGCGTCATTAATCAGATGCACAAGTCGTTGCACGTGCCGCTGACCTCTGAAATGGCCTAGGTGCGTGTCCGTGAGATGCACCGCACGGAGAGGTTGCCGCAATTTGGGCAGCTCCACCGTCACAGGAGTCGGTTTGGGACGAAACGCGTTAATCGTGGCTCCCGTGCAGATTCCGGCGGTGAGTACCGCCACTATCGTTCCGAACAGCCAAGCTGGAAAATGTGCGAACAGCTGCACAACATCGACCACCAAAGTCACTAAAAGCAGATACAGCAGTATTCCCAGCATCTCGCTGAAAAAGCAGAACAATACATGTCCCGCAGGAGAATTTGTCCATGGGTAAGCGCCACCAAAAGTGAACACAAATGAGCCTGCCAGCAGCAACGAGTAAACAATATAAAACCAGATGGGGGAGCAGCCGAAGACAAAGGCCGTACGTTTGCCGAGATACCACACGGCAAGGCCGAAAATCGCCAAAACAGCGATAGGAAAAAGCAAATTTCTCATAACAAATGGGTATTATGGCTTGTCAATTTACATTTTCCACGCCTCGCGCACCTTCCCCGCTATCGCCTCCTCGTCAAACCCGACTTCCTTGTAAAGATGCGGAATATCGCCATGGGAGATAAAACGATCAGGCAAGGCGATGTGTAGCAATCGATTAGAAAATACGTGTTTTTCCAAAAATTCCGAAATTTCGGAGAAGAGCCCGCCCTTTTCAGTGCCGTCCTCCACCGTAATCCACACGGAATAGCGGTTTGCAAATTTCTCCAACATCTCTTCGTCCATCGGTTTGAGAAACCGCACGTCATAGTGCGCCGCACGGATGCCTTCGGCTTCCAACTGCGACAACACTTTCGCTACCGCGTTGCCCAAGGGTCCGAGGGTCAGTAGGAGTACTTTTTCGCCTTCGCGCAACATCTGTCCTTTGCCGATGGGCAGAGCCTTCGGGTCATTGTGCCAATCCGTCAGCACACCGCGGCCACGAGGATAACGAATCACAAACGGAAGTCCTTGATTCTTGGCATTTTGATAGGCAGTCAGCATCAGATTGCGCAGTTCATGCTCATTGAGCGGCGAGGCAATGATGAGATCCGGGATGCAGCGCAGGAAAGCCAGATCAAAAGAGCCTTGGTGCGTGGCCCCGTCCTCGCCCACAAGTCCGGCACGGTCAATGCAGAAAACAACGGGGAGTTTCTGCAGTGCCACGTCATGGATCACCTGGTCGTAACCGCGTTGCAGGAACGAGGAGTAGATATTGCAGAACGGGATGTAACCCTCTGTGGCCAAGCCGGCTGCAAAGGTCACGGCATGTTGTTCGGCAATGCCGACATCAAAGACACGTTCAGGATAAACCGCATCCATGATGGTAAGGGAGCAACCCGTGGCCATCGCCGGTGTGATGCCGACAACTTTCTCGTCCTGACGGGCGAACTCCAGTATCGTGTTTCCGAAAACATCCTGATATTTAGGCGGTTGCACTTTATCTTCAGAACTAATGATTTTTCCCGTGCCAGGATCGAATTTTCCTGGGGCATGGTACTGGGTCTGGTTCTGCTCCGCCGCCTCCAACCCTTTGCCTTTCACCGTGAGGACGTGGAACAGTTTCAGTCCGGGAAGTCTCTTGAGGTCACGCAGTGTCTTCACCAGATAGACCACATCGTGACCGTCGGCGGGTCCGAAATAGCGGTAGCCGAGACTTTGGAACCAGTTGCTGCCGCCAAACAGCCATCCTTTGACGGAATTACCCATTTTGCTGAAAAAATTGGTGACTTTGTTGGGATGGTTGGTGCGGAATGTGAAGAAATTCCAAAGGCGGCTCTTGAAGCGGTTGTAGGCGGGCGACGTGGTAATGGAGAGCAGGTATTTGCTCATCGCACCGGTACTCTTGTCGATGGAAATCTTGTTGTCATTCAGTATCACCAGCATGTTGACATCGCGGTAGGGTGCCTGATTCATGGCTTCGAATGCCATGCCTCCACCAATAGCCCCGTCACCGATGACGGCAATGTGGTTGCGCTTCATGTTGCCTTCCATTTTGGCGGCCACAGCCATTCCCAAAACGGCGGAAACGGATGTGGAGGAGTGCCCTGTGCCGAAAGCGTCGTATTCGCTCTCTTCACGGCGCGGGAATCCGCTGATTCCCTGATAACTGCGGTTCGTGCGAAATTGTTCCTTGCGACCGGTCAGTATTTTATGGCAATAGGCCTGGTGTCCGACATCCCAAATCAGCTTATCGTTCGGAGTGTCAAAGACATAGTGAATGGCCACCGTCAGTTCCACGACACCCAAACTGGAACCGAGATGTCCTGGATGCTGAGCTGTCTGCTCAATAATGAATTGGCGAAGTTCATCACATAACTTCGGCAAGTCGTTGACAGGCAGTTTGCGCAGGTCTTCAACAGTGTGTATTTGTGATAACAGGCTGCTCATCGCAAATTCAATATATTTTGATAAAAATCCTCTAATTGTTTGGATATGACAGTGTTATTGTGATGCACTGAAATATAGTGCTGAGCATTTTCACTAATAATGCTGCACAAATCCGGCATGGCCACGCATTTATTGATAACAGACACAAATTCTTCCGGTGTATTGGCGATAAACAAATGCTTACCGTCTTGAACGTCAAGGCCTTCTGCGCCAATAGAGGTGGTGATGACCACTCGACCGAGAGCCATCGCTTCCACAATTTTGATGCGGATGCCGCTACCGGAAAGCAACGGAACCACCATAATGTCGTAGTCCATCATGAACTCGTTGGCGTTCGGCACCGCCCCAATTACCGTTACATTTTTGTCATGACGATTGTGTATGTTCTCAGGGATGTCGTGACCGGCAAGGGTGAACGTCAAATCGGGATGGGAGGAGAGAATCTCCGGCCACACCTCATCCAAGAACCACTCGATGCCCTCAATATTCGGGGACCAGTTCATGCTACCGAGATGAAACAGGGTCGGATGGTCGGTAGCGATGTAATCGTCATCCTCCATGTCATAGTTGTCCACATCAATGCCGAACGGGATGACCACCCCTGGCACGTCAGGGGCCGTTTCATGAAAATAGTGGTAATCAGGTTCGGAAATGGCCATATAGCCATCCACCTCGTACAAAATTCTGCGTTCCACCCGCTTCAACTGATGGGCATTGATACGATATGCCAGTTTCATAATCGGATTACGCTCATTTTCAGACAGTCTCTCCCAAATCTGGTGTTCTATATTGTGCAGTCGCAACAAGATTTTCGCCTTCGAGTTTTTTCTGAGCAGCGGAATATAGGGAGCCATGTATATCGATTCGATATGAATGATGTCAAAATCCTCTTTCTTGAGGATTTCCACCAATTTCGAAGCCATGTTTTTGTGATAGAAGCGTCCTATCTGATAAGATTTTCCAGTAAAAAGTGTCTTTAGGGCTTCGATTTTATGCGGAGTGGTGTCGATAAACACAGTTTCAAAGCGTGTTTTTGCCAAATAGTCTTTGGAATAAGCCGATACCACATACGGATGTTTAGGCGTGGCCACAGCGACCACCTTCACTTCCATACCACTGTCTAACAGACATTTGGTAATATTGTGAATGGCGATACACCCCCCGTCTATAGTGGGCAAAGGCGTTTTATGGCAAAGTTGTAGTATTTTCATGTCTTTTTTTAGAAAATAGTTTTATATATTTGATTTTTTCCATCCATTTGGCGTAAGTGTCCGGTGAGAGAACGGCGGTATCCATGGTGGCGTGATAAGTCAGAAAGACGCAAAGAGGCAGCAAAATAAACGAGGACATCCATGTTCCGAACCACACTGGCATCGTGCTGCCATTGGCGATTTTCTCCCCTATCACAGACAAGGCGAAATAGATCACAAAGAATATGACGGTCAGGACCAAAGGAATGGCGATACCACCTTTTCGAATTATGGAACCCAGAGGCGCGCCGATGAAGAAAAAGAGCAGGCAGGCCACTGCCAAGCGATACTTCCGTTGTAACTCAATTTGATATGTCCACATATATTTTGTCTTATATGTGGCTTCCGTGTAATTGAACTGCATGGAATAGATAAACGAACGGGAAGAATTTTCGGCACTGTTCAGCACACGTTCGCGAACTCCGGGAGACAAAGCCGCCACATCGTTGGTTTGAGCTATTTTTTGTTCGCTAAATTTTTCATTGTTACGCACATACGTGTTGAAATAATACAGATTGTTGAAAAAGACATTTGCCGTATTGTCTTCAATCCTTTGTATCTGATTCTTCATCGTGTCAATCTGTTCCTTCAACCGCTTGTTTGTCAAAGAGGAAGAATGTCCCTCAAACAATTCCTCATTGGTTTGGTTCAGGGAAAAATCCGACATGTCGAAACGTTTGTACTGTTTGTCGAAAGTGGCACGCATCAAAGGCAGCTGGGAGCGTTTGCCGCGATTCACACCCAAGGTTGAGGTCTCGTCCCAGAAGGAGCCATTTTTCAAAGTGAAAAGCAGATAGTGCTTGTCGGGAGTCACGCTCATCGTGCCCGATGCGGCGTAGGTGACCGAAGTGTTGCCCTGACGACGGGAATGGTCGTAAATCAAAATGTCCTTAATGGTTTCCCCGTCCGGCATTTTCTTCCCCACCAAAATCGAATAGTTGTCAAAACCATCATAAAAGACACCTTCCTCAATATTCAATGCAGGTTTCTGTTCTTGAATATCATATAGTAACATCCTGAGTTTCAGCGTAGCACGAGGAATCACCTGATCGGAAACCAAAAAAGAGATAATTGTGATGAAAACGGTCAGTATGGCCAACGGAGTCATCATCCGGCGGGTGGAGATGCCTGCGGATTTCAGTGCCACAATTTCGTAGCGTTCGCCCATGTTTCCGAAAGTCATCAATGATGCCAGCATCACCGCCAACGGGAAAGCCATGGACGACAGCGAAACGGCTGCCAAGAACAGCAGTTTCAGCATGACAGTCACTTCCAGACCCTTGCCCACAAGTTCATCCACCCATTTCCAGACAAACTGCATGAGCAGTACAAACAACGCCACGAAGAAGGTCAGGAAAAAGGGACCGAGAAAGTTCTTGCAGAGGTATTTGTTGACAATTTTCACGAGAGAAGATATTAGTAATCTCCCAACGTTTCCGGGAGTTGGGCCAATGCAGCAGCAGCCTGTTCGTCATTGGGAGGCGTGCCGTGCCACTTATGCGTACCCATCATGAAATCCACGCCCTGCCCCATCTCGGTTTTCATCAGGATGGCTATGGGCTTTTGGTTGCCGGCGAGCATTTTCGCCAATTTCAGCGTCTGGACACAGCTTTTCATATCATTGCCGTTCATCTCCAGCACCATCCATTGGAAAGCTTGCAGTTTGGCGCGAAGATTGCCAAGGCTCATCACTGAATCCGTGCTGCCGTCAATCTGTTTTTTGTTATAGTCAACAGTAACGATCAGATTGTCAACATGCTTTGAACCGGCAAACATCAAAGCCTCCCAATTCTGGCCTTCTTCCAATTCGCCATCGCCAGTAAGCACATACACCAAATGCTTGTCCTGGTTGGCTTTTTTGGCCAAGGCTGCCCCGATAGACACTGAAAGCCCTTGTCCTAAGGAGCCGGAAGCCACGCGGATGCCCGGAAGCCCTTCCACAGGTGTGGGATGACCTTGCAGACGGGTGCCTAACTTACGAAACGTTGCCAACTCCGAAACAGGAAAATAACCGCGGCGTGCCATAACACTGTACAACACCGGACTGATGTGACCATTGGAAAGGAAAAACATGTCCTCGCCGTTTCCTTCGCGAGTGAAATGTTCAGGGTCAATTTCCATCACGTCAAAGTAAAGTGCGGTTAAAAAATCGGCACAACCCAAAGAGCCGCCCGGATGCCCTGACTTGGCACCGTGAACCATACGGATGATATCTCTGCGAACTTGTGCTGCAATGTCTTGTAATTTATTGATTTCCATAATGATATATTGTTACCTAATTATTTTTCCTTTTTCCGTATCTTTTTTGTTTAAGATGCGGCAAAGGTACATATTTTTCAAAAACGCACACACTTAAATAATAGCACGGAACCCTAATATTTTCTTTTCAGATGTTCCAACGATCCGATTATTCAATACCCTTCAAGAACATAGACATGATTTTCGGCATCGGATAGTTTTCAACTTCATTGAAATTGACTAACCGCTGGTTTTCCGTTAATTTCGGCAATTTTTTCACATTTTTCACATAAAAAGCAGCATGGATGATTTGATGGCTCAGAGTTTCACGAGTGGAATAAACAGGTTTTCCGATTGAAACTTCCGAATCGCTTTCCGTTAGCGGAAACTGGTACATGTTTTTCCAAATGTCCGAGCCCTCCCGCTTCTCTATAATAGTCTGATTATTAAAAAGATAAACAGTATAATGAAAATAACGGTGCTTGAGTTCGTTTTTTTTCTTCTTGACTGGAAGAATATCCGCCAAATTGTTTTGGTAAGCGTAACAACTTGATTGAAATGGGCATTCGTCACATTTTGGATTGCGAGGCACACATTGCTGCGCTCCAAAGTCCATGGCCGCCTGATTGAAGACTCCCGGACGCTTGGAATCAATATGCGTCTCGCAGACTTCCGTAATACGCTTTACCACAGCTGGTTGCGTTACGTCATCGCACACTCCGAAAATCCGGCTGATGATACGGATCACATTGCCGTCAACGGCAGGATAAGGCAGTTGGAACGCAATGGAGCCGATAGCCGCAGCCGTGTATTTCCCTATTCCCCTGAGTTCTAAGATTTTATCGTATTCTTGAGGAAATTTCCCATTATGCTTCGTCATGATTTCGCGGGCGGCGGCATGCATGTTGCGGGCACGGGAATAGTAGCCGAGCCCCTGCCACACCTTAAGAACCCTCTCCTCATCGGCTTCCGCCAAATCCTTGACATTCGGGAAGTTGTCAATAAAACGGAGATAGTAATCCCAACCCTGCTGCACACGGGTCTGCTGCAGAATGATTTCGGATACCCAGATTTTGTAGGGGTCAGTTTCGCCGCGCCATGGCAGGTCGCGCTTATGCTCCTCATACCAGGCAATCAGCGTTTCGGCGAAGGCCATGGTTAGTTGTTTTGGATCAATTGGAAGAGCTGGTCCAAATTCGGAGTGAGGATGATTTCCGTGCGACGGTTTTTGGCACGCGCTTCTGGCGTATTGTTCTCATCCAAAGGCAGGAACTCGCTGCGTCCGGAGGCAGACAGACGTGTGGGTGCGATATTTCCGTTTTCCAACAAGGCTTTCACCACAGCAGTGGCACGCATCACACTCAAGTCCCAGTTATCCTTGATTTGGCCGCTGCCGCGATAAGGGACATTGTCGGTGTGACCCTCAATCAGAACGGAAATTTCGGTTTCGTTCTCCAATACTTTGGCCAACTGTTTGATGGCATTGCGACCCTGCTCGTTGATAGTCCAGCTACCGGAGGCGAACAGCAGCTTGTCATCCATGGAGACATACACTTTACCGTCTTTTTCATGCACGTTCAAGCCACTGCCTTCGAAACCTTTCAGCGCGGTGCTCACTTTTTCCTTCAATGCTTTCACCTCAGCGTCCTTTTGTGCTAAAATGCTTTGCATCTCGTTGATACGCTGTTCTTTAATAGTCAATTCGGCACGCGCTTTCGCGAGTGAGTCTTGCTGCATGGCGAGCATTTTCTCCTTCACGTTCAACTCGTCTTTATATTTGTCAAGATTGCCGAGCAGATTGTTGATGGTGCTTTGGTTGGTGTTGGAAACATCCGTGAAATTTTGCAATAGTTCGTCATAGTCATTTTTTGCCTTCTCGTATTCCCTTTTGGCGCCATTTGCCTGCAGAAAGAGACGCAGCGTGTCTTTACGAAGTTGCTCAATATCGGCGGTCAGTCCGTTTAGTTGTGCGGTCAGGCTTTTCTTTGCTTCCTGACAATTTTGGTTCTCTGAGGTCATGAACGTGAGCTCATCATTGCAGCGGTCATATTTTTGTTTCAGCTCGTTATATTTCTGTTTTGTGACACAACTTGCAAGGATGACGGCCAATGACAGAAAAAAGACCGTTGTTTTGAATGTTCTTTTCATATTTTGGAAAATTATTTGCAATAAATGGCAAAAATAGCACAAAAAAGAATTGTATTATAATGATTTAAAGAAAAATATAAACAATGGATTTTGAATAAACGTCAAATCGGAGTCACTTCCGTCATAGGAATTTTGCGCAGAGCCTCGGCAATGCGGTCTGCATCGCGCTGGCGTACGGAAATCGTATAAACACACTGCATATAGCTCTGTCTGTCAAGAATTTGAATTTCAGGATTCTTCAAAATCTGCATAATATCATTCATTTTGGTATATTCGAAAGTCACGCGGTAGATTTCCTGAATGGTTCGCTCCTCTATGACGGCAGCATCCAGCGCTTCGCGGGCGGCCACCTTGTAGGCATTCTGCAACCCACTGACACCCAGCTTAATACCGCCAAAATAACGGACCACAATCACCAAGGTGTTTGTCACATCTTTGGAAAGCAACTGGCCGTAGATGGGGCGTCCAGCCGTACCGGAAGGCTCCCCGTTGTCGTTCAAACGGTAAGCATCCTTGTGCGGACCGAGAATGTAGGCATAGCAGTAGTGTCGCGCATCCCAGTGCTTCTTCTGGATTTCGGCAAGACGCTGCTTCACTTCCTGTTCGTTCTGCACGGGAAATGCGTAGGCCAAAAACTTGCTGCGTTTCTCACTGTAGCTGCCTTCAGCCGGCTTCGCGATAGTCTTATAGCTGTCTTCGAACATACATCAACAGATTATCATCAATAGTTACTGTTTTTTCCGGGACGCCAGGCAGTTTCGGTGCCAAAAGCCCCTTGCCCCACTTCTGATTGCCCACCAAGATTCGAGCCTCATCCCATAATTCCGCCGTAATGAATTTCTCCAACGTGTTTTTCCCGCCTTCAACAATAACAGATTGTATGTTAAGTTGATACAGCTTTTCTACAGCCTCTTTTGCATTGTCGGGCAAAGGCGAATAAGGCAGAGGCGAGATCATGTCCTCCCCACGCTGCATCACAAAGCGTTGCGGATCTTTGCCCGGATATTCGCGAGTGGTGAGCTGCGGCTGATCGTTCTGCATAGTGCGGTAACCGACTAAAATAGCATCCTCCTCGCTGCGCCATTTGTGGGCAAGCACCTTTAGGGCGGGATTCGTAATCCAATAAGTGGTATTGTCCGATTCACTTCGGTCAATATCCATGAATCCGTCTCGGGTTTGCGCCCATTTCAGGATAATGTAGGGTCTGTGTTTCCTATGGAACGTGAAAAAACGCTTGTTCAGCTCCTCGCATTCTTCGCGGCAGACGTTCTCCACCACTTCCACATCGGCTTCGCGCAACTTCCGCACACCATTACCGTTCACCTTGTCATGGTAGTCGATGGAGCCAATGACCACCTTGGGGATACCGTAACGGATAATGGCATCAGCGCAGGGTGGCGTTTTCCCGAAATGCGAACAAGGCTCCAGATTGACATATAACGTGCTTTCTTTCAACAAAGCCAAATCTTTCACCGAATTTATGGCGTTTATTTCTGCATGTGGCTCACCGCAGCGGTGATGATAACCTTCACCGATAACAGAATCGTTATGCACAATGACCGCCCCCACCATCGGGTTAGGACTCGTCTGCCCCAGACCTAAAGCGGCCAGTTGCAGACACCGGCGCATGTAGGTTTCATCGGTCATTCTTTACTGTTGTTTTAGAAAATAGGAAAGCGGCTGTATCTGACGGTCGAAATGGAAGTACTGACACTGCACCAGATGGGAGTTGTCCCCATTCAGGACAGCGTAGAAATTGTCGCGGTTATAAGGCTCTTCATCCGCCCGTTCAATCCCACCGACTATCGCATCCAGATAGTAGGGGTCTATTTCCAGTTTGCGGTACATGTCCAAGGTCGTTTTCTTACCGTCAACATCAGTCAATGTTATCGTTTTGAAATGGTTGAACCTGATTATGGAATCTTTAGTGCTGGTCGGCATGTTAGAAATGTACCGTTCATAATTCTTGTCCCGATATTCGGCAAGCATGTCTAATAGTTTCACGGTATCATAATCCGTAATTTGCTCATTCCTGTAATTATACAGACTAAAGAAACGAGGGCCTGATTTTTCCACATAGAAAGATTCTTCAGGATGTTCAAAATCTTCCACCAGCAAGGATTGTATGCGGGTGATTTTGGTTTCAAAAAGATCACAACTATACCAGTCAACGGGATTGTATGCGTAAAAAGGAGTGAGAAAACCTCTGAATCCGGGAATATGGACGATACAAGGTTCGTCAAACCCCTCGAGAATAGCGAAGTTGGCCACGTTGTCCATCGTCGAAGGTCCCATATAGTAGGTCTTCACCTTTCGGTTTTTAGTAAAGAACGGGATGCCGAACAGCTTGAATTTCGGGGCGTTCTGGTAGATTTCAACCTTGATGGCGTTCACGGACATCATTTTGTTGATGTTAGACTGCGCCGTTTTCGCCACAACCTGCTGGAGGGTGATGTTATGAATGGTGGAAAGCAGGTCATTCACCTTTTGCTGCGTGGCTTTGACCGAGTCCTGGACATACCATCCGTCTTCATGCCTCACCAGAAGGGAATGCAAGCCGGTCATGTCGGCGATGAAGATTTTGGTGATATTATTGGTATCTTTTACAGCAAACAGCGACGAGGTGATCTTGTTTTTGCCGACGGTACCCGTTTTTGACAGAATCAGGAACAGGCAACCAATGGCCAAAAGCAGGCAGCCGAGAATGATGACGATGGTTTTCTTTTTCATTATTTCTTTTTAATATTGATATCGATGATGATTGCGTAGAGACGTTTCCTGAAACGTCTCAAGAAACGTCCCAAAGCACGTCTCCTGAAACATCTCCTAATACATCTTTAATACATCTCAGGAGACGTTTCAGGAAACGTCTCTACGGTTTATTGCCAGCGTTTCTCCGATTTGTCGATTTCGCGCTGCAGGTTGGCGGGCAAACCCTCTTTCATGCACTGGTGGCACTTCATATCCAGCGTGTACATGCGACCGATACAATAGTTGGAGTGTTTGCAGCCACTGCGGGTCACTTCGCCGGAGTGCAGCTTGTTCACGAAGTCGGTGTCGTGCACGAGGGCGCGGGCCATCTGGAAAGCCACGAAACCGGAATTAAGGACTTTCTCCATGTTGTCCTTATCGACCATGCCGCCCACGTAAATCAGCGGCATCTTCACGGCTTGGCGGAATCTCATGGCCGTGTCGTAGAAATAGGCGTCTTTGTAGGGCACGGTGGGGATGACGATGTGGCCGCCGAGGTGCAGACCGATCTTCAGCCACCAGAATTTCTTCGTGTCCATGTAGTAGGCCATCGTTTTCACCGGCATGGAACCGCGCATCACATCCATAGGGGCCTTGCTGACGAAGCCGGCGGTGAGCACCAAAGCATGTACACCGAGACGTTCTAACTCTTGGGCGACTTTGATGCATTCGTCCTCCTGCATACCGCTGCGGAAGCCGTCGTACATGTTGGTTTTCACCACGATGGCCATGTCATCCTTGGCTTCTTCCATCACGCGGGTGATCACGCGGCGCATAAAGCGCATACGGTTTTCAAGAGAGCCGCCGTATTCGTCATTGCGGCGGTTAGTGTAGGGCGACAGAAACTGGCTGATGAGGTAGCCGTGTCCGGCGTGAACTTCGATGCAGTCAAAGCCGGCGCGGCGACACAAATCAACCGCCTTTCCGAAATCTTCCACAATCTCATCAATGTCCTTGATGGTCATTTTGCGGGTGAAAGTCGGGGAATAGAGGTTGAAACGGCCTGACGGGGAGAGTGGCTTGCAACCGCAAGTGGCTCTGTGGGTCATATTGCCGCAGTGCCCGATCTGGATGGAGGCTTTCGCGCCTTCCGCGTGGATGGCATCGGTCAACTTCTTCAGCTCCGGAATTATCTCCTCGCGCAGCCAAAGCTGACCCTCGAAGGAGAGTCCGCTGCGGCTCACCGATGCGTAGGCCACGGTGGTCATGCCAATGCCACCACGAGCCACCGCCGTGTGATAGTTGAACAATGCTTCCGACGGTGCGTTCTTGACCGCCATGTTCTCAAATGCTGCAGAACGGATGGTTCTGTTTCTCAATGTTATAGGCCCGATCTGACAGGGCGTGAAAATGGGGGATTCTATCATTCTAAAGGTTTTTGGTTATAGGTTATGGGTTATTGACATTGACGGGTGGTAAAATTGTCAGAAGCGGTAGCGGACACCGAGAGCGACGTTGAGAAGATTGGAGGTCAGGTCGCCTTGGCGCAGGCCGAACAGGTTTATCATCGGGCGCCAGTCAACGCTGAGATTCAACGGAATTTTGAAGTCGTACTCCAACCCGATTTGTGCACCGGCAGGAAGACCCAAACGTCTGAATTCCACCAACTTCCCATTTTTGTCATAATGGGGAAACTCAAAGAACTCGCCGTAACCCCAACTCACGCCGGCGGCAAGACCGATGTACCAGTAAAAATCCGACTTGATGTTCATCAGCCAATCATAGACGAGTGTCAGCTGGGCGCGTCCGTAGCGGTAGCGTTGCACCAAACGCTCGCCGTCCTCAGTAAACATGATTCCCGTTGAGGTGATGAACGGAGACAATCCTGCGTCAACCTCCAGCATTCCTCCTGAGCGGAATGCGTGCTGATAGGATACTTCGAAGTTATAACCCGCACGAGCACCAATGGCCTTCGGCTGCGCTACTATCGCCCCGACTGTCAGGGCAAGCATTACGATTGTGGTTAATAGTTTTTTCATAGTCAAATATCGATTATCCATTAAAAAATATTCGTTCGGCATTCTCCGTTGTCCGCTCCATCACCTCTTTCACAGGCACTTCCATGATTTCGGCAATTTTCTGGGCAATGAGCGGGATGTAGCTGCTCTCGTTGGGAGTGCCACGGTGCGGGGTCGGGGCGAGGTAGGGCGCATCCGTTTCCAACACGATGTGATCCAACCCGATTTTCGGAATCAACTCCTGCAACTTGCTGTTCTTGAAAGTCACGATGCCACCGATACCGATGACGAAACCGTGCTTCGCCGCCCATTCCGCCTCCTGGATGCCGCCAGAGAAGCAGTGGAGGACGCCGCGCAAAGACCCTATCGGGTATTCGTTCAAAATCGGGATAGCCTCGCTATAGCCGTTGCGGATATGCAGCGAAAGAGGCATCTTGCGGTCTCTCGCCCAGTCCAACTGTTTCCGGAAAACGATCAGCTGCTCTTTCTCAAAATCCCGGTCGTGGTAGAAATCCAGCCCTATTTCCCCGATGCCGACAATGTTGCGGTCACCGATATGCGTCTCCAACTCTGCCAGCACCTCCTCGTAATTCTCCCGCACATCGGAAGGATGCAGTCCGATGAGCCCGAAGATATTCTCCGGAAACATCTCGACCGCTTCGGCGATCATCGGAGGAGTCTGTGCATCCACGCAGGCGAGCAGCACTTTCTCCACACGGGCATCGATTGCCCGCTGAATCACTTCCCGAAGGTCTTCAGGGTAGTATTCGCGGTACAGGTGCGCATGAGTATCGATGTAATAATTCATAATTCACAATTCATAATTCATAATTTATCGCTCTGAATTGAGAACACATGGCGTTGAGTGAAAAGAAGGATGGCGGCGAGGACGGCGCCGAGGACATCGGAAATGGTCAGCGAGACCCAGACTCCATTGAGACCGTTCCAGCCAAAATGGATGAAAAGGATGGGAATGAGGATGCTCATGGGGATGAGGAAAATGACCTGCCGAGACAGACTGGTGATGATGGCAACCCACGGTTTGTCAATGGATTGGAAGAAGTTGGAGTTGACAATGGTGAAGCCGATGAGCGGGAACATCACCATGCTGAATCGCAGAGCGGTTTTCCCCATTTCAATCAAATGGCTTTCTGTGGTGAAAACGCGCATCATCGCTCCCGGGAAGATGCAGGAAACAACACTCCCGAACAAACCGATGGCCACGCAAATCCACATAGTCAGGCCATACACGTGTTTCAGCCGGTGGCCGTGGCCTGCTCCGTAGTTGTATCCGGCAATAGGCTGCATACCCTGACAGACTCCTATAATCATGAGTACCAAGAAGTTGCCGTATGTATTACAAATCCCGTAGGTACCCACGGCAAAGTCACCGCCATAACGCAAAAGCTGCGAATTGAGGATTCCGACCACCCCGGCGGCGGCCAAATTCATCAAAAACGGACTCATGCCGATGAGCGTGATGTTCTTGAAGATGTACCCTTTCAGCTTCCAAGCGTGCGCTTTGAAACGGATAAACGAAGAGGGTTGCACAAAATGCAAGACGGACACCAACGCCATGGCGAAAATGGAGATGGTGGAAGCGATAGCCGCGCCCTTGATGCCCATATCCAAAGCGAAGATCAAGATGGGGTCGAGGATGATGTTGAAGACGGCACCGCCGGCCATAATCAGCATGGCTTTGGTGGGATAGCCGGAAGCACGTATCAAGCCGGTGAGGTTGAACGCCACCGTAATCAGAAACATGCCCGGCAGGATGTACACCATATACTCGCGTGCGTAAGCCACCGTTTCCGCCGTCGCACCGAACATCAACAGGATGCGGTCAAGGAAAAGATAGCAGAACAGAACCACTAAACTGCTCAAAATTAACGTGAATATCAAGCTGTTGCCTAAAATATTCTCCGCCCATTCCTTGTCTTTCTTGCCCAAAACGATGGACATGCGGGCGGCCGAGCCCACACCGATGAGTGACCCGAAAGCGTGGATGATGTTCATCAGCGGGAACGTAATCGCCAATCCGGCGATGGCCAATGCGCCAACTCCCCTTCCGATGAAAATCCTATCCACAATATTATAAACGGAGGCGATAATCTGACTGATTACCGCCGGCAGGGCATAAACCCACAACAAATGCCCTATGGGTTTCGTCTCAAGTTCTTTTGTTCTGTCTATAGTTTCCAATCATCTAAAATTTTAGCCCGCGAAAATACACTTTTTTTCGTTGTAAAACGAGGCTCTAATTCACATTGTCGCCACGCAACGTCCGATAGCGGTTTCGCGCTTGCACCACGTACAAACTGTCACTATGATCCTTGAGGATTTTCTGGTAGTATTCCATGGCCTTCGGGATATCCTTCAGGTAATATTCGTACAACTCTGCCAGTTGGAAGACGGCATCGTCGGCGAGAAGCTGGTCGCCGTAATCATCCACAATCCGTTTGAGCAGTTTCTCCGCCTCGAAATAGTTTTTCTGTTTGATGAGTATGAGGGCTTTCTGGTACAGAGCGTCATCCACCAAGGTGCCGAACGGTGAAAGAATCATCACGGAATCTAGGGCTTTGAGTGCCTCGTCATCTTTGTTCTGAAAAATCAGGAATTCGGCCTTGGCGTACATCTTCAGGGCGAGATTGCCTTCCGAATTGCTGAACAGCGTCTCGGTGGTGTCGGAGTCGTCGCCCTCCTCCTCTTCCTCCAAATTGTCGGTGATGAGCATGGAAGAGTAGATGGCGTCGTTGGCGATAAGTTTGGAAGTGGCGGCTGCGAGCACGTCCAACTGGCTCTTCGCCCAGTTGAACTCGCCAATGTAGAACGACAGTTTGGCATTTTTGAACTTGGCCTCGTTGCCGAGCACATCGTTGGGCAGGTCTTTATCCACTTGCGAGTAGTTGAGCGAGGCATCCCAGATTTCGCCGGTATAGAGCTGCACATCGGCAAGGTCGATTTTGTACTGGTTTTTCTCCTTGAAATCGCGGGTGGCAGCCATTGCTTGGTTGAGCACGTCCATCGCCTCCTGCGGCTTGTTGACATAGAACGCCAACAGATGGGCATATTTGCGAATCCAGTCCATCGTGCCGGAATGGATGCCGTTCTCTTCCAACGCTTTCCGGAAGTCTTGCTCCAAATTAAGCGCATCCACCATCTTTACCGGCGAGGATTCAGTCAATTGCATGTACTTGACATCCAATATCTTCATCTTGGCCTGCACGTAGTTATGCGCCTCTTCCCCTTTTTTGATGATATAGTTCAACGCTTCGATGGCGGTTGTATAATCGTGGTTTTCGGCAGCAACGGTGGCCAATTCGTAAGTGAAAATGCCCTCCATCTTCAGCCGCTTGTCCAACGCCTTGGCTAACGTGAACGCCTCCTCGTAATCTTTATGCAGTTGGCTTATCCAATACAACTCTTTGATACAAAGAATGTTGGTTGGATTTTTTTGCGAAAACTTCTGCAAAGCCGTGCGAATGTTCATGTATTGCTGGTTGTCCTCGTCGTCGAGCAGAAGATCCTGAATGGCGGTTTGCACGTCTTTCTCGTACTTGTCATTGTCTGTCTTAACCAACGAGATGACTTCATCGAGGAGTTTATCGTTTTGATGCAGGATTTTGTAGATGTTGATGAGGTTTTTCGACAGATATTGCTCGTTGTTGAGCAATTTCCGGCCTTTGAGGATAGTCTCCACCGCATAGTCATACTTTCCCCGCGCCATAAACGCATTGTTCAGTTCGCTGACGGCATTTTCCTTCGCCTGAAGGTTTTTCAGGCACTCCTGATAGAGCTTTTCCGCCTTGGCGTTCTCACCGGAACGTTCATAGACAAAACCCAAATCCACCTTATAGCGCGGCACATTCGGGTAAGCCTTGACCTGTTTTTTAAGCATCTTCTCCGCATCGTCGTAACGTTCCAGCTCCAAAAGGGAGTAAAAATAGTAGTAGTAGATGTAGGAATCCGGTTTTTTGGCATGGATTTTCTCGAAAAGCTCCACCGCCTTGTCGTATTCCTTATCCTTGTAATACTGCATGGCAAGCTGTTCCTCCTGACTTTGTTGCGCCAGCAGAGAACCGCCGCAGGTGACAAGCAGCAGCAGTATGACGAGCAGTTTTTTCATTCGCTGTTAGTCGATGATGTCGAAACGGGTGTAGGGACGCAGCACCTCGGGGATGACGATGCCCTTGTCGGTCTGGTTGTTCTCGAGCAGTGCGGCGAGCACACGCGGCAAAGCCAAGGCGCTGCCGTTGAGCGTATGCGCGAGTTTCGTCTTTCCCGTAGCATCTTTGTATCTCAGTTTCAGACGGTTGGCCTGATAGGACTCAAAGTTGGACACGGAGCTGACCTCCAGCCATTTCTGCTGCGCCTTGGAATAGACTTCCAAATCGTAAGTGAGGGCGGAGGTGAAGCTGATGTCACCGCCACAGAGACGCAGCACGCGGAAGGGCAGGCCGAGTTTGTTGAGCAGACGTTTGCCGTGGTTGGTCATCTCCTCCAACGTTTCGTAGGAACGATCAGGGTGCTCAATGGTCACGATCTCGATTTTGTCGAACTGGTGCAGGCGGTTGAGGCCGCGCACATCTTTGCCGTAGGAACCGGCCTCGCGGCGGAAGCAGGCGGAGTAGGCGCAGTTCTTCAACGGGAAGTCGCTTTCTTTGAGAATCACATCGCGGTAGATGTTGGTGACGGGCACCTCAGCGGTGGGGATAAGGTAGAAGTTATCCACTTGGCAGTGGTACATTTGTCCCTCTTTGTCAGGCAATTGCCCCGTACCGTATGCGGAATCCTCATTCACCATATAGGGCGGTTGAATTTCCACGAAGCCGGCAGCGGTGGCCTCGTCGAGGAAGAAGTCGATGAGGGCGCGTTGCAGGCGCGCGCCTTTGCCTTTATAGACGGGGAAGCCGGCGCCGGTGATCTTGGTGCCGAGCTCAAAGTCGATGATGTCGTATTTTTTCACGAGTTCCCAGTGCGGGAGCGCACCCTCCGGCATGTTGGAGGCATCGCCTTCGGTATAGACGATTTCGTTGTCCTCCGCGCCTTTGCCCGGTGCGACGGCGGCGTTAGGCAGGTTGGGCAGCAGCACCATCTTGCTCTGCAGCAGTTCTTCCTGTTCCTGAAGTTTGGCGCGGTCGGTGCGCTCGCTTTCCTTCAACGTGGCCATCTCGGCTTTGAGAGCCTCGGCCTCGTCGCGTTTGCCCTCCTTGAAGAGCTGCCCGATCTTCTTCGCACCCTGGTTCTGCGCCATCAGGTTGTCGTCGATTTTTTTCTTTAGGTTGCGGTTTTCGCTATCAAGTTCACGAATCTCTGCCACTAATTCCGTAGCATCGAAATTCTTGATTTTCAGTCTGTCAATAACCTCTTGGGGATTTTCTCTTAAAAGTTGGATCTGTAACATCGTCTTGAAAATTTAAGGCGGCAAAGATACTATTTTTTAGGGAATAGGCAATGGGGTATTAAAGACTTAGGACTTGGGACTTAAGACTTGGGACTTAGGACTTAGGACTTGGGACTTGGGACTTAGGACTTAGGACTTAAGACTTAGGCTTGGAATATCTCCAAAGTCTTACGTCTCACATCTTACGTCTTTTTTCGTGTATGCCATGGATTTTACTACTCGCGAACATAATTCGTTTCCCGCAGCAATCGGAAATTCTCCGGTTCAACCTCATCGTGGATGAATTCGCGGGCCATGCTCTGCCGGCCGTCGTCGGCATATTCGTACTCTGCCCAACCGGTGATTTCCCCCTTCTTGTCAAACATTGTGTTTTTCACTACGCGGTCACCGTCATACGCCATCGTGATGCGGCGATAGGAGTCCAAATCCTCCTCCACAATCTCAGTCTGGCGGTTTTGCTCGTCAAAAGTGCGGTTCACCTTGGCAATCAGTTTCATGTCGTAGTTGTAGATCAGGTCCTTCACGCGGTCACCGTTGTCGTTGTAGGTGAACTCGTAGGTGCGGCGGTCATTGTTCTGCACCTCATCGCGGACGTAAACAGACACCTGCCCTTTTTCATCGTATTGATAATGATGGATATACATCGGTTTTCCGTAGTCATCGTTTTCGGTCACGGTGTCGGGAAGTCCGTTCACGTATGTGGAGACCTTTTCCACATAGTCAAGTTCACCGTTCACGTAAACCTCCTGTTTCACCACGTTTCCGTCCTCATCGTGATAGAATTTGGTGACATATTCTTCGGAGGCGTCGCCGTAGTAGTTCGACTGGGCCACGAGTCGCTTTTTATCATCATATTTGTTCACCGTCTTTTGCAGAAGAATGTCATCCACATCGAATTGCTCGGTTTGCAACAAAAGCCCATCCTCGTTGTAGGTGTTGACAGTCAAGGTGTTGAGGGTGCCGTCGGGTTCATAACGTTCTTCTCGGAGAAGCAGACCTCGGTCGTCATATTCGGCATAGCCTTCCGTATATTCCACGGGTTCAATGTCTTGCGCGTCATATCCGACCCGCTGGTATTCTTTCTTGATGATTTTCAGACTTTTCATTGTTCCAATATTCTTAAAAAAAGGTATGGCAAAAATACATTTTTATTGATAAGCCCCTAAAATTTTCAGAATAAAAAAGCAGAGACGTTCTGTAACGCCTCTGCCAAACACAAAACATGAAAAGTTAAAAGAAATTATCCACAATAGAAAAATTCTTTCACTATCTTCATCATCAAATCCGGATTCTTGACAATTTCGTTACGGATATTCTTGTCGTTGAAGGATTTGAGTTGTTTGATGATGTCGTCAATCATGGAGCGGTCGAAAACACCGTAACGCTCGAAGATTTCGCGGTGGGCGCTAAGTTCGTCGGCAGACTCCCAGCAAGAAGCCGGCAGTTGGGCGAGGCTCTCCACGAGGGCTTTGTTCTCGGCACGGTGGATATCGACATCCACGTAGGTCTTCTTGGCAAATTCGAGAGCGTTCTCCATTTCGAAGCCGTGGCGTGCAGCGCAGACCAGACCGGCGAGGAGCAGGTAAAGGTCGGCGGAACCGTCAGGACAGCGGAACTCCACGGTCTGTTTCTGGGAACGGTCTTTGTTGACGGCCTTCTCCAGCGGGTTCAGTTCCGCCACAATGTCGTTCTTATGAGTCCAGCCCAGCGGGACGCGCACTAAAACGGAACGATTACGGTCGCCCCAGCAAACGGATGTGGGAGCCTCCTGATGCGGCACAAGGCGGAAATAGGAAGTGGGGTTGGTGTTGCCGAAAGCGGTCAGAGAGCCGGCGCAAGTCATGTAGCCTGCGATGGCGGTCTTGGCGATGGAGTTGAGCTTGCCCTTCGTCACCATCTGGTTCTTGCCCTTGGCATCCACGATGCAGGTGTGGATGTGCAATCCGCTGCCGGCTTTGCCAGCCGTGATCTTCGGCGAGAAGGTCACGTCAAAGCCATATTCGTAAGCCAGGTTACGGATAACCCATTTTGCCAAAATCAGCTGGTCGGCGGCATCCTGCACGTCTGTGACCAGGAATTCGATTTCGTTCTGTTCGTAAATCTTGCCGTCCATGGTGAAATTACCCACCTCGGAGTGACCGTATTTGATCAGACCGCCCATTTTGGCGATGTTGAGCATGCACTCGGCACGGAATTGCTCGAATTTGGTGAACGGGGAGGATTCGTGGTAGCCCTTCTGATCCGGAATGGTGAACAGGTCGTCTTCTTCACCGATGACGTAGTATTCCAGTTCGCCCATAGCCTGAAAATAGTTGCCCGTCACTTCAGTGAACGATTTGGCAGCCTTGCGAAGAATATATTCCGGAGAATTTTCAAGGGGTTTGCCTTCGTTGTTGTAATAAGAACAAAGGAAGGAAAGAGTGGGGATTTCAGTGAACGGGTTCAGGAATGCGGTTGAGAAGCGCGGAATCACATAAAGGTCGCTGGAGCCTGCATGGATAAATGCAGGGAATATGTTGGAGCCATCCACACGCTCGCCGTTAGAGAGAATCTGTTCCAGATACTCGCGGCTGTGCAACACAAAACCCAACGTCTTGATACGGCCGTCACCGGCGACATAATGGAAGTTAACCATCGGAATGTTGTTCTCTTCCACATATTTAATCATATCCGCCTTGGTGAATTCTTTATGACTCTTCTTGAAATAATTCACGAGCGGATTCAAACTCATGGTGATGTTGTCTTTCATATTTTTTTGAATTTTACGTTTCTGAATGCGGGGGCAAAGATAACATTTTTCTGAATGGAAAAAAATGTATTTTTGCGGATTGTTTTTTTATTTTATGTTAATTTTGCAATAATTTTAAGATATAATAATAATTTATTCATAAAATCAAAAACCATTATGAGAAGAAATTACATTTTTCAGAGGCTGACTGAAACGGTCAGACAGTTTGCCGCCCTTATGCTGATTATGCTGATAGCGGCAAATTCTCTTTTTGCCGACGAGGTGACATTCGTGTTCGCGGACGCTGGTTTTTCCAACGGACAAGTCCTGCCGGACGGTGACATAAACGGAATCATCTCCTATAGCGCGGACAGGCAGGGTGGTAGTACCGACGGCCCGAAGTATTTCAACTCAGGCTCGGTCCTGCGCTTCTATGCCGATCAGGACAACGGATTGGGCAACGCCATGATCCTCACCCCCGCGTTTGGCTACCAAATCACGGGGCTGACCATCAATGCCATGAGCGGTTATGCAACGCCCGTCGGCTATTCGGTTGACGGCGGCAATGCCGTGATTATCAACGCTGACGAATCGTCCGTTTACACCATCACGGGCATTGAGGCGGGTTCCAGCCTGAAATTCTACAACGCTGCCACAACCAATTTGCAATTGCGTATCACCTCCATCACCATCACTTACACGACCGCTGAGGTACCTGCTGTAGCAGCCCCCACTTTCAGTCAGCAACCGGGTGTTTACTATAACAGCTTTTCGCTCAGCATAACCTGCCCCACTCCAGATGCTGAAATCCTCTACTCCCTCAATGACGGTCAATTTTACACACCTTACCTGACCCCGATTGAGATTAACACCACCACTACCGTCCATGCATACGCTATTCTTGGCAACGATACCAGTGCCATGGCACACGCCACGTATGAGTTCCCCGAATATGTGAACCTCTATGGTTTCAAACATGGCGTTTCCGGTAACTTGTATGCTATTTCCGAAACTAACACAAAGATGGATTTTGTCTTCAGGGATGGGCAAAGCATCTATTTCATGAGCGCAGACCCGATACAACGGTCAGGTTTGTTAGTTTATGACAACAATCCGGCGGTTATTACCACTCAATATGAAGAAGGTGAGACGGTTGACCGTTTAGTGGGAACGCTTTCTGTCTATAATGGCATTCCGGAGATGATTCCCGTAGCCAACTCAGGTAAATCGGTGAACGCCACGCCTCATGCAGTTGTTCCTGTGGAAGTGACTGTCGCTGAGTTGATGGCCTATCCCGAACAGTATCTTTCCGCGTTAGTCGTGGTTAGAAACGGCCAGTTCGAGGCCGGCACGTTCACCACGGATTCCAAAACCGGAGTGAATTTCGTCCAAGGGGCGGACACCATATTTATATATAACAACTTCAAAACCGTAGCCGCCACATTCAATGGAGGCGAAAAAGCCACGGTGGTGGGACTGGTTGGCCTTTACAACGGTGTTCCCCAAATCTATCCCCGCCGCAACAGCGACATCGTGCGTCCTCAAATCCCTTACTCCTGTTCCTTCGAGGGCGGTGAGAGCTTTGCCTGGACGATGGACCACAGCGTTTCCAACCCTAACACGAACAAGTGGTACATTGGAAATGCCAACAACCTCTTTGACAATGCCAAGCTGTATGTTTCCAACATGGCTGGTATCAACAACTTGTATAATCCGAATGCCGCTTCTGTTTCCCACGCCTACATCGATGTCACCCTTCCCGAACAGGATGTGTTGTTAAGTTTCGATTGCAGAACCATGGGTAACACCGAAGATTTCCTGCAGATTTCCGTTTTGGACGAAGCTCCCGTGGAGGGCGTTCTTCCGACAAACTACCTGGCGCGTTTGCACAACGTGAATACGTTTACCCGTCAGACGGTTTTGATTCCTGCATCGCTCGCCGGAGACAAGAAAATCGTCTTCACTTGGCGCAATGACAACGCAATCGGAAACCAGACCCCTGCTGCTATCGACAATGTGACGATGGAAACCACCTGCTCAATGGTGTCCGAAATCTTTTTTGCATTGAACGGGCATTCTGTCACGGTCAACTGGCTATATCCTGAGGATCAGCACGCATGGATGTTGCAATACAAGGCTTCCGATGCTGACACCTGGCAGAGTCTGAACACCACGTCTTCCAGTGTCACGTTGAACAACCTTTCCACGGAAACAGCCTACGATGTGCGAATCAGGACTATTTGCGGCACTACTTTCAGTGCATGGAAATATGCCCATTTCATCGTTCCGTGTATCTCCCCTATCACAACTCCCGTGGAATTGACCATCGGGGACGGTACTGCCAGCACTACTTCAACGCCGATGCACTCCGACCTCGGCAATTCCTGGACACAGATGATTTATCCGTCCTCCAATTTTGCCACCCCTGGATACATCAACAGCTTGTCTTGGGAAATAGCCGAAGCCAATGCACTCGACTACAATTCCCTGAAGATTTATCTCGGCACCACCGAAATATCCGAACATGCCAACACCAACGATTGGCTGCCTTTGGAGGATTTGACTCTCGTATATGAAAGAAATAACGGCACCATCGGCAACACTGCGGGTTGGGAAACTTTCACCTTGGACAATCCGTATTATTATGCTGAGGACAATTTAGTCGTCGTGGTGTCCCGCACCTCCAACAACGGGAACAACCTTTACTACCACTATTCTTTCGCCAACAACGCCTGTTTGTCCAGAAGTGCTGACGACGATGACACATACGCCGCGCATCCGGGTGCTGAATCAGGAATCCAAAACGGCTTCTTGCCGAACATGAAGATTGACTATCTGAGCAGCATTTGCAATGACGCCCATTGCGCCGCACCCACCGAGGTGAATGTTCAAAACATCACTACGAACGGTGCAGCCATTTCCTGGACGGCTAATGACGCCAATGCTTGGAAAGTGAGCTATAAGAGTGAAAATTCCAGCGACTGGACTACAGTCAGTGTCTCCGTCAACCAATACATGTTGACGGACCTGACACAGAATACCGAATACGAAGTGCGAGTCATGGCCGACTGCGGCGTCAATGGCACGAGCAGTGAAGCTGCGGCAACGTTCACCACCTTGGCAAACTGCCCCGCACCGACAAACCTGACCGTGACGCATCACCAAAACAACTCGGTCATCACCTGGATTCCTGTCTTTGGCGTAAACAACTACGAGTTGCAGTATGCTCAGGCAGATGCCGCGTTTTGGGTTTCAGTGCCTGTCAATTACGCTTCCACCTTTGTGTTGGGCGGTCTTGCGGAAGGTGTGACCTACAATGTGCGAGTGAGATCCGTGTGCGATGCTGACGAATACAGCGAATGGGCGGAACTCTCGTTCACAACTCCTAATTCTTGCGAGGCTCCCACTCAGTTGGTCATCAGCGAGATCACCAACCACAGTGCCAACGTTTCCTTGGATACCATGCTGACAAACACTTGGGCAATCCAATACGGAGAATCCGGTTTCTCCTTGGGTTCCGGTATCATTATTTTGCAAATGCAAAACTCGAACACCATCGCCTTGACCGGTCTTGCAGCAGGAACCGCTTACGATGTGTATGCGAAAGCCATTTGTGACCAGACTTCTGAGAGTGTTTGGGCTGGTCCTTTCACATTCACGACAGAATCGGATACCATTACGGAACTGGCCACGATTCCGTTTATCGAACCGTTCAACGAAGGCGTTTCTCACGATAACTGGATTAACTATCATTTTGATTTATCCGGTTTTACCATTGACGAAGAGGTGCAGGGAATTGCCATTTCCAATGGTATGTACCATAATTTCTTGTCTGGTGCCGAAAATGAATACACGATGTCACCTTGTTTGAATATTCCTGCCGGACGCTATGATGTCGCCTATTCCTTCAGAGCCATCGATCAGATGGTCCCGGAGGCGTTTGAGGTCTATTTGTGTACCAAGACGGACAATGTGATCAACTTGGTTCAACAAGTGTCCAGCGAGACTTTCACCAACACCAATATGGTTCGTAAACATAATTTCATCAATGTGGCGGAAGACGGGGTTTACTGTTTCGCCATCCGTTCTGCCAGCCCTTCACAGCATTTCGGATTCAG
Organism: Bacteroidales bacterium; assembly: GCA_017525245.1. GTDB lineage: Bacteria > Bacteroidota > Bacteroidia > Bacteroidales > WCHB1-69 > F23-D06. The sequence goes on from JAFXTE010000025.1 coordinate 93,135, forward strand.
CATGGATGACTTTGCGGTGAAAGAGGTGGTCAACTTTACCGTCACATACGCTGAACACGGCACCGGCACACCGGAAGGCTTGGCAGAAGCAACCAAGGGAGAGTTTTACACCCTCACCATCGTTCCGCAGCCCGGATATCATGTTTCGGCCATCTATAAGAATGCGCAACTCGTGAGCACGATGAACGGAGGCAATGCTGCGGTGCAGTATTATACTTTCGTCCCTCAAAATGGCGACAGTCTTTATGTGATGTTCGCTGCCAGCACGTTTGAGGTAAATGCCACAATCTCCAACTTTATGTCTTCGGGTAACGATCACGCGGTGGGTGCTACTTACACCCCGAGCCACGAAATGGTGGCCTATGGTGGCTCCCACACCGGCACTCTTGCGCTGACCGACCACTTCCATATCCATTCCGTCACTATCAATGGTTTGGATGTGACGAACATGCTGGTTCCTTTCAACGCTTCCCAATACACTTTGTCGTTGGACAACATTTTGGAAGACAAGAACATCCATATTGTGACTGCTTTTGACGACGCCACCATCGTTTACACGGTTTTGGCCGGGCAAGGCACCATCAACGATGAATTTGTGGCAGATGCTTCCAACACACCTGCGGTTTATACCGTCATGTTACCGGGCAATTCCGACTTGTTAAGCACTTTCACTCCTGCCCCGGGTTACCATGTGTCAAGTGTCGTTATTGACGGTGTGGAACATAACAACATTGAATCCTATTCGTTTGAACATCTGTATGGTTTTCATTCTGTTAATGTGACGTTCGCCAAGAACCACTATACAATTACGACCAGCAAATTGGGCAACGGCGTAGTTTCCGCCGGTGCGGAGTTTGAGTATAATCCCGACTATGTGTACGCTTTCGTGGCCACACCTGACGTCGGCTACCGCATTGACCGTATCCAGCGCAACCACGTTGACCTGGTGGTTGAAAATCCTGCCGTGGGATATACAGAATTGCTGACAAACATCACCTCTGATTATCTGTATGAGGTGCAGTTCGCTCAAAATGTATTTACAGTGACGGCCAATGCAGGTGCCAACGGCTCCGTTTCCCCTGCCGGCACCTCTTCTTATTTCTACAATCAGAATGCCGTGTATATGATTACCGCCAACTATGGCTACTATATCGCTTCCTTGACCATTGATGGGGAGACCACGACCTACACCCAGGCTGACAACCTGACCGCCATTTCCCACACATTTGCCCAGATAACTGAGGATCACAGCATCAGCGCCACGTTTGCCCAGATGTTGTTCAATGTGACGGTTAACGCAGGCGAGAACGGTGCCATCACGCCGGGAACCAGTAATTTCGCATTAGGTGCCACCCCGGCATTCTTCATCACGCCTAACGAAGGTTACACCATTCTGGACGTGACCGTTGACAACGAGTCTGTCGGTGCAGTTTCTTCGTACGTCTTCACCCCTTTGATTTCTAACCATACCATTGCCGCCACATTCACCGCATCCCAGTTCGTGATTACGGCCATGGCAGGCACTGGCGGCACGATTTCCGACATGGGTGCAACCACGTTGGCTTATAATGGCAGCAAGACCTACACCATCACGCCCGACGCGGGATTCCATGTGAGCAACGTGTTTGTGGACGGTCTTCCCGTGGGTGCCGTTTCCACATACAGCTTCAACAATGTGACAACCAACCACACCATTTATGCCGAATTCGCGGCCAACGAATACACAATTACGGTGACCCAGCCTGCCAACGGTGTCATCACACCCGGCACCACCACTGTTCTGAACGGCAGCACCCCGGCCTTTATGATTACGCCCTCTCTTGGCTATTCGGTTTCTGCTATTAATGTGAACGGAACAAATGTCATCAGCGATGCCTCATCCGTGAACGATGTTTACACATACGTGTTCCCTGCCGTTTCCGCCAATCAGACGATAACGGCTGTGATGGTTCCCAAAACATACACCATCACCGCCTCTGCCGGCACTAACGGTTCCATTTCACCTGCAGGCAACACTACGGTGTCTTTCGGCAACACGCAGGCTTATACCATTTCTCCCGCCAACGGCTATGTTGTGGACAATGTGGTGATTGACAATACCATAAACATGGGTGCCATAAGCAGTTATATCTTCACGAACGTGGTGGCCAACCATACCATCCATGTGACATTCAAACCCGCTGATTGCGAGACTCCTTCTTTCATGTACACCAGTCATATCGACAGCACCTCTGCAGAACTGCATTGGGCACACCCGACTGCTACCTCATTCGATGTACAGTACAAGACACTCTTGGGAGAGTTTGTCACTCTTCCTTCTGTCTTCGGCAGTAGCTATCTGTTAACCGGTCTGACGCAAAACACGACCTATTTGTGGCAGGTTCGCGCCAATTGCTTCGACAACAACCAAAGCGAATGGTCCAATATGATTTCGTTCACCACAGAATTTACCACGATTGACCAAACTGGCATCGAAGATTTCGTGAAGAGCCAGATCAAGGTGTATGCTGAACGCCAAAATGTCCACATCGTCAACAACGAGGGACTGAACATTGACAATGTGCGTATTTTCGATGCATACGGCAGACTGGTTTACAGCAATGCCGTAAATACCACACATGAGGTCATCGGCCTCAACGTGGCAACCGGCACCTACATTGTAAATGTGACCACAGACAAAGGCACCGCCAACTACAAGGTTGTGATTGTGAAATAACTTTTGGTTGACAAGATTAAGTGATTAAGGGCGGAGAGGAATCTTCGCCCTTTTTGTCGATTTGCGGTTTACGGTTTTTCGATTCCGCAAACCGTAAACCGAAAACCGAAAAATATGATATTCGGGTTTATAGAATTGTGTATTTTTGCCGCCTGAAACGAAGCGTTATGGCGAAGAGCAAAACGATGTACTATTGTAAGAACTGCGGGGCGCAGTCGGCGAAATGGCTGGGCCGCTGCCCCGAATGTAACGAGTGGAACACCTTTGAGGAAGAGGTGATTCTACAGGAGTCTGCTACCGCTACGAAAGGGCACTATTCGCCCGTAACCGTGCAGAGCATCCCCAAGGTCATTGACGAAATAGAACTCACCAAGTTTCCCCGCACCAAAACCGGATTCGCCGAATTTGACCGCGTGTTGGGCGGCGGCATCGTGCGCGGCTCCATCGTCCTTTTGGGCGGCGAACCGGGCATCGGCAAATCCACCTTGCTGCTGCAAATGGCTCTGCACCTGCAAGGACAGAAGGTGCTCTATGTCTCAGGGGAGGAGAGCGAGGCGCAGCTCAAAATGCGTGCCGCAAGACTGTCAAGCAACCCCGCGCCCCACTGTTACGTCCTCACTGAAACCAATACTCAACAGATTTTCAAGCATATAGAAGCATTACAGCCCGATATTCTCATCGTGGATTCCATCCAAACGATGCAAAGCGACTTGTTGGAATCCGCCTCAGGCTCAATTTCGCAGCTCAAAGAATGCGCCGCCGAGTTCCAGCACTTCGCCAAACGTACCGCCTGCCCCGTCTTCCTTATCGGCCATATCACGAAGGATGGCTCCCTCGCTGGTCCGAAGCTGTTAGAGCACATCGTGGATACGGTACTGCAGTTCGAGGGCGACCAGCATTATGGTTACCGCATGGTGCGTTGTATCAAGAACCGCTTCGGATCCACTTCAGAATTGGGCATTTTCGAGATGCTGCAGGACGGTCTTCGTGAGGTGACAAATCCATCAGAAATCCTTGTCTCCCAGCACGATGAAGACTACAGCGGCAACGCCATCGCCTGCATTCTGGAAGGGAACCGCCCGATGATGATCGAGACGCAGGCGCTGGTAAGCACGGCGGTGTATGGTACACCGCAACGGTCCGCCACGGGCTACGACATCCGCCGTATGAACATGCTGCTGGCTGTGCTAGAGAAGCGATGCCGGTTCAAATTGGGCGCCAAAGACGTCTTCCTGAACATCGCCGGCGGACTGCGCGTGGAAGACCCCGCCATCAACGTGGCCATCGTGGCCGCCATCCTCTCTTCCGCCACGGACATCGCCCTTGACAACAAGACCTGTTTCGCCGGCGAAATGGGGTTGAGCGGTGAAGTGCGCCCCGTGACCCGTATCGCCCAGCGCATCGCTGAAGCCGACAAACTCGGCTTCACCCGCATGTTCGTCTCCAAATACAACCTCAAAGGCATCCGAACCTCCGACTATAATCTGCAAATCGTGCCGATTGCGAAGGTGGAGGAGATGGCGAGGCTGTTGTTTAATTAGCAGTTAGTAGTTAGTAGTTGTGTCGAAAAAGCCACATTATGAAATATAATTCCTTGAACAGCCCCGAAGGGGCAAGACGCGCGAAGCGCTAATAACCCCACACAAGCGCAGCGCAGTGTGGGGCTTAACACAGGAGATAGGACCGGACTGCGGAGTCAGCGATAACGACAAGCGCAGCGCAGTGTGGGGCTGACAAGGACAAAAGAACAAATATGAACGAAGAAAACAACATCTGCCGAGAAGGCATCGTTCGCGCCGTCAATGGTGACGACATCAGCGTGGAAATCATCGTGAGCTCCGCATGCAGCGGCTGCCACGCCAAGAGCATCTGCATCCCCTCCGACCGCCGGCAGGAGATCATCACCGTGAAAAACACCCGACAAGAAGAGTACCAAGTAGGGGAAACCGTGGAGTTGCTGTTGGAAACTTCCGCTGGCAACAAAGCGGTGGTGCTGGCCTACGTGCTGCCGCTTATCGTGCTGCTTGTTCTCCTTTTCGTCTGTTACACACTCACCCACAAAGAGTTGCTGAGTGTAGGAGTCGGCATAACAGGAGTCGTTGTCTATTACCTCATTCTGAAATCTGCAGGTAAATCGGTGGAAAAGGGAATCACATTTGGAATTCGAAAGAAAAGACGTGATAGTTAGTAGTTAGCAGTTTAAACTATCTACTACATCAATAGTTACATGCATCGCGTCAGAAAATTAACTTAATGTTTGAATATAAAAAAAGTTATTTTTGCGCTTTCAAAAAAAAGCCATGTTCGGGTCAAAGAGTTCTGCCCGCAGCAAGGCAATTTGGTATAGAACTCACATTATAAAAAAAATGAAAAAACTATTCGTTTTATTATTGGGATTAATTACTCTCAATGCGTTTGCGGCCAACGACAGACCTGTCACGTTCCAGCAACTGCCTCAGAAAGCACAGCAGTTCATCAATACGCATTTCAGCGGTGTTGAGTTTCTTTCCGCCACGGTGGATGACGACTACGAAGTCTATCTTGGCAATGGCACGAAAGTGGAATTCACCCTTCAAGGTGATTGGAAAGAGGTGAAATGCCCCGGTTCCGCTGTTCCCGCCGCCATCATTCCCACTGCTATCTCCAAATATGTGAAAACGAATTTTCCCAACACGATCATCGTCAAAATCGATAAGAAATACGGCGGTTACGATGTCGAATTGAACACCGACATGGAGCTAAAATTCGACAAAAACGGCAGATTCCTTACGTACGACGACTAAGAGATAAGGCAACAGGCAATAGGCAATAGGCAATAGGCAATAGGCAATAGGCAATAGGCAACAGGCAATAGTGAATGGTCTATGTCAAAGTTTGTCTAGAGTGAATCATTCAGATTAATATTAATATTCTTAACAATGAAAAAATACCTTTTAGTATTGATGAGTTTTATCGCCATGAGCGCGTTTGTGTCGTGTGACAGGGTCGTGTCTCCCGACAAACTGCCCGCTCAAGCCAAACAGTTCATCACCGCCCATTTCAACGGAGTGGATGTTCTCTCTGTGCGGAAGGACGGATTCCAATATGATGCAGTATTGTTTGACGGCACGGAACTGGAATTCAGTCACGGTGGCCAATGGATCAAGGTCGATTGTGGTTTGAACCCGCTGCCCGACGGCATCCTTCCCGCCAACACCGCCAAATATCTTGCCGCCAAATTCCCGATGAATTTCGCCACTCATGTCAAGTACGAACATAAACGCTACGAGGTGGAGTTGAACAACGACCTTGATTTAGTTTTTGACAAAAATGGCAATTTCATGGGTGCAGATAATTAATTCTTATAAAGACTCGCGATTGCGGGTCTTTTTTTTATGTTCAGATTTTGTGTACCTTTGCCGTCCGAAAAATATATAAACATGAGAAAGAATATTATTGTACTCCTGATTTTGCTTATGTGCGGTATCACGTATGCCAATGCCCAGCATTTCAATGACTATTTTGTAGATAAAACATTGCGGATCAATTATCTGCATATTGGAAACAAAAACACAGAGCGGTTACAGATCGACCATTTCACGCTGGTGAACCATTGGAACGGCACACGTTCGCAACTGGTTGAACCTTACCACTACGGGGACATCCTCATCGAGGTGCTTGACAATGCCTCACAGAAGCTGATTTACAGCCGCAGCTACTCCTGCCTTTTCACGGAGTACCGCACCACGGAGCGCGGCGAGACGGAAATCGCCAGCATGGAAGAATGCGTCAACATGCCCATGCCGAAGAATCCGGTTCGTGTGCGACTCACCTCCTTTGACCGCTATCGCAAAGCTACCGTATTGAAAGACACGGTGTTGGATCCTGGTCATCTTCCTGTTCAGTTGGCGAAGAAGGAGTATGCCGGCATGAATCTTCACAAAGGTAATTCGCCCAAAAAGGCTATCGATATTCTCTTTATCCCCGATGGCTATGCCAAAAGCGATGCCAAAACACTACGTTACGATATGAAACGTTTCGCCAAATATGTGATGAAGTGTACGCCGTATAAGGAAAATCACCGCCATGTGAACATCCGTGCCATCAAGGGCTTTTCGGAACAGTCGGGCATCACACAACCGCAGAACAATTTCTATGTCAACACGTTGCTGAACTGCACCTATAACGCCATCGACCTCGACCGCTACCTGATGTGCATGGGTGTTTGGAACCTGCACGAGGTGGCCGACGATGCCCCCTACGATGCCATCATCATCATCTGCAACAGCGAGAAATACGGTGGTGGCGGCATCTACAATTTCTATTGTACCGTTTATAACCACGGTGAATATCCTGATTATGTGGTGGTTCACGAGATGGGACACCTCATCGGAGGACTTGCCGATGAGTACTACACCTCCGAGGTTTCCGTGCAGGACTTCTACCCTGCCGGTATCGAGCCTACGGAGCCCAATCTGACCACGCTGGTGGATTTCGATTCCAAATGGAAGGACAAAGTGGAAAGCGGCACTCCCATTCCTACGCCGCCTGTCACCAAAAACCATCCCGATTATGACCGAATCGGAGTCTATGAGGGAGGTGGTTATGTGTCCAAAGGTGTCTATCGCCCATCGCTGCATTGCACGATGAACAGCATCGTTTACAATGACTTCTGCCCTGTTTGTCGTGAGACGTTGGAGAAGGTGATATGGTATTACAGCCGGTAGAGACGTTTCCTGAAACGTCTCTCAAACGGCTCTCTATCGTCTCTCAAAGCGTTTCCCCAAAATGTCTTTATAACGCGATTTTTCGTATTTTTGCGAATTCTATTCAAACGACAGAAACCATTTATAATCAAAGCATTATGAGAATTATTGATGGAAAAATATGCGCACAGCAGGTGAAGGACAAAATTGCCAAGGAGGTGGCTGAAATCAAAGCGAAGGGACAACGTCCCCCGAGACTGGACATTTTCCTTGTCGGCGACCGCCTTGACAGCCTTTCCTACGTACATACCAAGGACAAAACCTGCCGCTCGTTAGGCATGGACAGCGTGTTGCACCTCCTGCCTGAAACCACAACGGAGAGCGAACTGATGGTGATGATTGACGAATGCAACCGCAACGAGGATATCGACGCCATTCTCATCCAGCTTCCCCTACCCGACCACTACAATTCCGCACGGGTTCTGGACTTCATCGACTACCGTAAAGATGCCGACGGGTTGCACTTGATGAACGTCGGACTGCTGCATTTGGGCGAGCCTTACGTGATGCCTTGTACCCCGAAAGGGATTCTCACCCTGCTGTCCACCAACAACATACAAGTCGCTGGCGAGCATGTGGTGATGATCGGGCGAAGCCAATTGGTAGGCGAGCCCACCGCACAGCTGCTGATCCACAACAATGCCACGGTCACGCTGTGCCACTCCCGTACGAAAAACCTGTCGGAAATCGCACATATCGGGGACATTGTCATTACCGCCGTCGGCTGCCCGAATCTGCTCCAACCTTACGACTTCAAGCAGGGAGCCGTCCTTATCGATGTGGCCATGAACCGCGTGAACGGCAAATTGCAGGGGGATGTCTATAGCGAGGAAACCCGGCCGGAATTGGAAAAACGGCTCAGAGCCTGCACCCCCGTCCCCGGCGGCGTGGGACCCATGACCATCGCGATGCTTATGCAGAACGTGTTGGACATTTATAAATTAAGAATGCATAATGCATAATTATGGGAAGGCACTTTTTCTCAAATCAAGTGTCTCTCCTCATCGATAACTGATTTTATCGGGGACGATGTATGCGCTCGGATAAGTCAATTTTATGGTTTCCAAATCTTTATACGCCTGTAAGCGCGTAAAATAGTTACCCACGCGCACCTTGAAATAGGGTTCGTTATAGATGAGGTAGGCTTTTGTGTAAAGAAAGAGATTGTTGAAACTGTTCTTGGCGTATTCTGCCTGGGATTTGGAGTTCACGCCCGAATAGGCAGCGATTTGGATACGATAGCCGTTGATTTCCCCTACTTTCCGCCAGTTGCTGATATAATCCTCTTGGATTCTAAGAATTTCAGGTTCAATGTCATAACGAACTGTACCCTGGGCAAGGGCAAAGCTCCATAACATGGAGAAGAAGAATATGGTCAGAATCTTTTTCATAATCAACTGGCGGCAAAAATACAAAAATTACACAAGCATCACCTTTTTTTCATGAATTTTCAGAAACGCCCCTGTCTATTGCATGTCACCTATGTTATTCTCACCCCAACAGGATTTTCACCCCGATAAGAATCAGCACAATGCCACCCACAGTTTCCGCATACCGGCCGATTTTCGGATTGGTGAATTTCCGCACAAAGGTATAGGCCAAGAACGAAACAACAAACGACGTGATGCCTATGGTCAGAAAAGCGCGGGTGACGTGCTCCTCGTGAATCATGGCGAAACTGAACCCCACAGCCAGAGCGTCGATGCTCGTGGCCACAGCCAGTAAAATGACGTTCTTCCACTTTGTAATATCCAGATGTTCAGTCTGTTCGCTCTCTTCTTTCTTGAAGCTTTCTATCAGCATTTTGCCCCCAATAAACGCCAGGATACCGAAGGCGATAAATGGGGCGGCTTTTCCTAAGGGCCCCAGGAGCGACTCGCCAAACAACCATCCGATAAGCGGCATTCCTCCCTGAAAAATGCCAAAAGCCAGCGAGAATCGCAGCACGTACGCTCGTTTCAGCTCCGGTTGAAGCATCCCGATGACACAGCTGATGGCAAAACAATCCATCGCCAAACTCAACGACAAGAGCAATAATTCTATCCAACCCATGTTCGATACTAAAAAAGTGCGCAAAAGTACACTTTTTTACATAGACTATATCCGTTGACCAAGCCCTTGAACCTTGAACCATAAACTTTGAACTTTGAACCTTGAACTAAAAATTGTACTTTTGCAAACTCATTTTTTGACAAGAAAAGACATGAAGAATTTTGCCGTTTTCGGAGTGGGCGGTTATGTGGCGCCACGACATTTGAAAGCAATTAAAGAGACTGGAAACCAACTTGTTGCAGCATACGACAAGTCGGATAGTGTGGGGATTATAGACAGTTATTTTCCGGAAGCGGCCTTTTTCACAGAAATGGAACTTTTCGACCGTCATGTTTCCAAACTCAAACATACGGTAAACCAGTTGGACATCATTTCGGTTTGTACGCCGAACTATTTGCACGACGCGCACACCCGCTATGCACTGCGTTTGGGTACGGATGTCATTTGCGAGAAACCGCTTGTCCTGAACCCATGGAATGTGGACGTCTTGCAAAACGTTGAAAATGAGACAGGAAGGAAAGTGTATAATATTTTGCAACTCCGACTGCATCCGGCTATAATCGCATTGAAAAAGAAAGTGGAGAATGCCCCTCAAGATATCGTGTATGATGTTGATTTAACATATATTACATCTCGCGGATATTGGTATTACACCAGCTGGAAAGGCTCTGAAAGCAAAAGTGGCGGCATTGCAACCAATATCGGCATCCACTTTTATGACATGCTGTGTCACATTTTCGGCAATGTGCAAGAAAATATCGTTCATATTGCCTCCCATGACCGCGTGGCCGGTTTCATCCGCTTTGACAAGGCACGTGTCCGTTACTTTCTGAGTATCAACAGGAAAACGCTTCCCAAAGAAGTGCTTGAACAAGGTAAATCCACTTTCAGGCAGATTGTTATTGATGGGGAACCGTTTGAATTCAGCGACGGATTCACAGATTTGCACACCGAAAGTTACCGCCGCATTCTGGCTGGCGAAGGCTTCGGCTTGAATGAGGTGCGGCCATGCATCCAGATTGTCTATGACATCCGCAACGCCACACCGATCGGACTAAAGGGCGACTATCACCCACTGGCTGCACTGCCTTGCGAAAACCATCCATTTTCGAGATGAATTGCTCTTTTTCCCCTTTTTTCTTCCAAACACGCCTTTTAATTTAACAACAATTAGTTAAAATTAAATCCAAATTTTGTAATTTTCAAACACAACTATTTTGTTATTAGCATATTAAAAAAAAGTTTAAAAACCACTTGACAAAAGTGGTTTTTTGTTGTATTTTTGTCGCAACAAATTGAAGACAAAAATGAAAAGAATTTGTTTTTTGATATGCGGCTTAATATGGTGTTTGTGTGGCTGGTCGCAGCCAACGGACACCCTGCACAGAATAATGTTCTACAATGTGGAGAATCTGTTTCACCCATCAGACGACAGTTTGAAGGCAGATGACGATTTCACTCCGACAGGCAGCTATCACTGGACTTATAAGAAGTATTATCGGAAGATTGCAATGATAGGGAAAGTGATTGTGGCGGCGGGAATGGGTGACCCGCCGTGGCTTGTCGGATTAGCGGAAGTCGAGAACGAAAAAGTGCTGAAAGATTTATGCTACAACTCGCCGCTGCGGAAATACCGGTACAGGTTTGTCCATTACGACTCTCCTGACCGCCGCGGCGTGGATGTGGCACTGCTTTACCGGGACAGCTGCGTGAGGATTCTGCGGAGCCGGAAAATTCCCGTGGTCTTCCCGTTCGACACGTTCGCCCGCAACCGTGACATCCTCTATGCTGTGGTGCGGTTCCCGTCGGGCGACTCACTGAATATGCTGGTGAACCACTGGACTTCGCGATACGGCGGGTATGCCGCCACTGTGCCCAAACGCAACCACTACGCCTCTGTGGTGCGGCATTGCGTGGACTCGCTGATGGCGGAGAACCCTCGCGCCAAGATTCTGATTACCGGCGACTTCAACGATTACCCTACCGATGAGAGTATGCACGATTATCTTCGGGTGAAGGAGTTCGGCACGCGCCTTCCGAGAGACACTCTCTACAACCTGATGCTTGCTTTTGCGCGTCAGAGTCTGCACGGATCCCACAAGCACGAGGACTTCTGGGGCTGCCTGGACCAGTTTATCGTGTCCGACGCTTGGATGACAGACAGTTCCGGTGTGCATCAGATCGGAGGGGCGCATATCTTCGACGCGGATTTCCTGTTGGTGGACGATGAGAAATATGGCGGGAAAAAGAACTACCGTACCTTCCTTGGCCCTCGCTACATCGGCGGCTTCGCCGACCACCTACCCGTGTATGTGGAATTTTGGTGCGGTTGTCAATAATCTTTCAACACATAGTGGTTAGTATGATAAAAAAGTGTATTTTTGCCGCCGAATTATTTAACCCTTAAAAAAACGTATTTATGGCAACAAGAATCAGATTACAAAGACGCGGTAAGAAGAACCAACCTTTTTACCACCTTGTAATTGCGGATGGTCGAGCACCACGTGACGGACGTTTTATCGAAGATCTGGGCACCTACAACCCGCTGACCAATCCTGCAACTCTCAACATCAATTTCGACAGAGCCTTGTATTGGTTGGAAGTGGGCGCCACTCCTTCTGACACGGCCCGTGCGATTCTCAAACGTGAAGGTGTTTACATGATGAAACACCTCAAAGGCGGTGTGGCCAAGGGCGCTTTCAGTGAGACTGAGGCTCAACGCAGATTCGACGCTTGGAAGCAGGAGAAAAACTCCAAACTGAAAGACGTTGAAAATGCCGAGAGAGAAGCCAAGCGCAAAGTCGTGAAAGAGCGTCTCGCTGCTGAAACGAAAGTGAAAGAAGCCATCTCCGCAAAAGTGGCCGCAAAGGCTGCTGAAATCGCCGCTGCTCAGGCAAAAGCTGCTCAAGAAGCTGCTGAAGCCGCTGCCGCCGAGGCCGCTGCTGAAGAAGCCCCCGCCGCTGAAGCCGAACAACCGGCTGCTGAATAGTTTTTTCCGCCTGATTATGGCAGACAAAAACTTCTACTATTTAGGCACACTAACAAAACCTTTCGGACTGAAAGGCGAGTTGTGTGCCTTTTTTGATGTTGATGACTGCGAACGCTACCTCAACCTTGAGGCCGTGTTCATCGAAACCGAGGGGGAAATGCTCCCCTATATGATTGAGAAACTGCAATATCGCGGCAACAACCAGTTTGTCGTCAAACTGCAGGACGTGGACATGAACAACGTGCGCGAATTTGTGCAGACGGATTTGTATCTGCCACTTAGCAGCCTGCCGAAACTCACCGGCAACCGTTTCTATTTCCACGAAGTGATTGGATTTAAAGTCGTTGACGACCGCTTGGGTGAAATCGGCACCTGCAAGGAGTTCATGGAACTCACCAACAATCCGTTGATGCAAGTTGACCATGACGGAACCGAAATCCTCATCCCCGCCTCCCAACAATTCGTCACCAAAGTTGACAGGGAAAACAAAACCCTGTATGTCACCACGCCAGAAGGGTTAGTGGATTTGTATCTTGACCGATAACAATCCGTTCCCCAAAAAATCGTATCTTTCCTCTGAGATTGTAGAGACGTTTCATGAAACGTCTCTACAGCGTCAATTTTATCTGTCTGTGTATATTCGTAATTTATGTATATTTGCCCCGTTTTTCAAAAAACGAGAATATGAAAATGGACATTCTGCTCGGCCTGCAATGGGGCGATGAAGGAAAAGGAAAAATAGTGGACGTTCTCACGCCCAAATATGATGTGATTGCCCGTTTCCAAGGTGGTCCCAATGCCGGACACTCCCTGGAATTCAATGGAATACGGCACGTACTGCATATCATCCCCTCTGGCATCTTCCACAAAGAGAAGACCAACATCATCGGCAATGGCGTAGTTATCGACCCCATAATCTTTGAAGAGGAAATCAATGCACTGATAAACATGGGGTTGACACCTACCGATAACCTCTATATCTCCCGCAAGGCGCACCTCATCCTGCCTACCCATAAACTGTTGGATGCCGCACAGGAAGCCCACAAAGGCAACATGAAGATTGGCTCCACGCTGAAGGGCATCGGACCGACCTATACGGACAAGACCGCCCGCACGGGGCTGCGCATTTGCGACCTCGAATCCCCTGATTTTGAGGCCAAATACCGCAAAAACATCGAGGAACATATCGAAATACTGCAAAACTATCATTTCGACTATGCCGCGAAACTTACCGAGTTGGACACCCAATGGCGCAAATCGTTGGACACGATTCGGAAATTCAAATTCATTGATAGCGAATACGTTGTTCACCAATATCTTACCGAAGAAAAAACGGTTCTTGCGGAAGGTGCGCAAGGCACGCTGCTGGATCTCGAGTTCGGCGCTTACCCATTCGTGACCTCCTCCAACACTATCGCCGCAGGCGCGTTTACCGGACTCGGACTTGCACCGCACTACGCCGGTCGGGTTTTCGGTATCGTGAAAGCCTACTGCACCCGCGTGGGCAGCGGACCTTTCCCCACAGAACTCTTCGACGAAACCGGTGAATTTCTCCGCAAGGAAGGCAACGAATACGGCGCAACTACCGGAAGACCAAGACGTTGCGGTTGGCTTGACCTCATCGCACTCCAGTACGCCTTAATGATCAACGGCGTGACCGATATCGCCCTCACCAAGGCAGATGTACTCGACAAATTCGACGAAATCAAAGTCTGCACAGCATATCGCGTCAATGGAGAACTCACCGACCGGATGCCTTCCGCCAACGACGTGGAAATTGAACCCGTCTATACTACCCTGCCCGGCTGGAAAGCGGATATTTCCAAATGCAAAACGTACGAAGAACTTCCGAAAACGTTCAAGGATTATATCCAATTTATTGAAAACAAGACCAATACTAAAATATCCATTGTGTCCGTGAGCCCCGACCGCGAAGGTACTATCTTTAGATAAAGTTTCAGGTTTCAAGTTTCAGGTTTCATGTCCTACTCCCCAAAAGACTGGCTACTGCAACTCATCTGCTGTACTTTGCTCTTGGCGGGGTGTCATTCCGTTTTTGCGCAAACGTCACCAACGGACGATACGATGCTGATGGTTCTCCAACAATCAATGAATCATCACTTTGACTCGTTGAAACGCACGAATTACCCTGTCTATTACATGGCCTACAGGGTGAATGAAACAACCGCACATTGGGCAAGCGCCAATTTTGGGTACATCTATGACAACTCCAGCTCAAAATCTGCACTTTTGACCATCGAAATCCGTGTCGGGTCTCCGTCAACCGATAATCATCACTACCTGTCGTGTCAAAACAACCAGAAAATCAGACAAGTTGCGTTGCCGTTGGATTGTGACACCGCCTTAATCAAAAAAATCATTACAGAGGAAACAAATCGGACATACGCGGAATCAGTTCTGCAATTTATTGAAAATCAAGTAAAAGAAAAAACCTTTCGACAAGATGACGATGAAACCTACGCTTTTCTGACCTTTGCTTTCGACCAATATTATGAACCGCCTGTGACAGACACGCATTGGGATGAGGATAATATTGCCCAAATTCTTCGTCACTGCACAAAAGAAACCTCTTTATCTCCGGAACTCACCGAAATATCCGCCAACCTCGTTTTCCAAACGACTCGTAAATACCTGGTTACCAGCGAAAACCGTAATTTTGTAGAAAATCATTGTTCTACCCTGCTGACATTGAAAACAGAAGGATTATCTCCTAAAAATAATCTAGAACACATTGAACATCAGCATTTTGCCAATTTCCCTGAACAGCTCCCCGATGCCGATGTATTGCAAAGCGAAATTCGGGATATGGAAGGTCGATTGTCAAACATCCTTCACGCGCCTGAGTATTTCTCGGATGGTGTGATAGATTTTGAAACGACAAAGGTTCCCGTTCTTTTCTCTGAAAAGGCGGCTTCCATTCTGGCGCATCACCTGTTTGGACACGAAATGGAAAAACCGCGTCACCATTTTTTGCAAGGGAAAGTGCTGCCTGAAGAGTTTTCCGTCATTTGCGACCCGACAATCCCGAAATATGACGGACATCCCTTAAACGGAAGCTATCACTTTGACGACGAAGCAATTAATAGTCAGCGCATTACATTGATTGACAAAGGTGCATTGGAACAACTGCCCTCCACCCGCACGCAACAACCGGGTTCTTCTTATTCTAACGGACATGCAAGAGGTAATCTGCAACTGCCGTCTTCAAGACTATCCAATGTGATTGTAACCTCCAGTAAACCGCAGGATGACAATCAATTAAGGGAACGTTTGATTGCAGAAGCCAATCAACAGAATAAAAAATTCGGATTATACGTGGAAGATGCCGAGATTGTTTGTGACACCACAAACAATCTAATAACAATTTATCCCACAGTATGTTATAAAATCTTTGCCAATAATCTTCCCGATGAAGATGTGTGTGGCATTGTCATCCGTGGCAGTGCGCGGCAGTGGTTCAACAGCCTGATTGCCGGAGGTAACAATTCCGGAAGTGTTTCCATTCTTTGTCATAACCTGAATGATGAAATGGTCACACACAGCTGTTCTCCTGCACTGCTTTTCAGGCAAGCGGATGTTTATCCTGTGATAAAAAAATCAAGCAAACGCATTGTCAACCAAATCGTTGCTCCAATTTCTGACACAAGGGAAAATGTGTCCGAACTGTTTTTCCAAACCGCCCAGGAGGAATGGACTACCGATATCAAAGAAATGACGGTTGGGGACATCAATGCGCCTTATTATCAGGATTATCTGATGACTGATGCAAAGATTTTCACTGTTGAAGCTTCTGAAGGAAGTCTTTTCTACTCAAACGAAAAACACGTTCGGCAAGTGGTTCCTAAAGTGCTGTTAGGCGGGGATTTATCCAACAATGAAAATCTATTTGATGAGTCAGAGGCACTTCCAACGGGTTATGCATTGTCTGTTGACAACCTTAACGGTGTTTTTGTCCGAGACTTCCGCAAAGCCACTGAAGCAGAATATCTGAAAGCTGTCACGAATTGGGAAACCAAGAAAACAACTACGCAACAGACAGAATACAAACCTGTTAGAGAGCGTTCAAATGCAAGATTCAGCCAAACCTTTAACGAACAGCAGTTCAATTTCCCAACCTTGAACGAGTTGGAACTACTCGCCCGCGAAACCTCAGCTTCACTCGCCAAACACGATTTCATAAACCATTCAGGAGCCAATATATATATTATGATGGGCAATGCCTACTTCTGGAACAGCGAAAAAACCACCTATATTCGTCCGATTACCATTATAGGGATGCAGTTATACGGGACTGTACAAACAGGCAGTGGTGAGGAATACATGGACGGCAATACATTTTTCTTCCCCGACATAGACTCTCTCCTCTCTTCAAAATATGTTCAGAACGAAATAGAACTATTAGTTTCTCATTTGCGAGAGGTAAAGCGTTCTGGCAATAACATGGTGGACTGCTTTTCCGGTCCCGTTTTGATAGAAGGCGAGGCGGTAGGACAATTTCTGGTTTCCGCGCTATTGGAAGGGAAGCCCAACTTGCTGACACAAAGAAAATCTGCTTTAGTATCGGATGCAAATCGTAAGTGCAAATCCTATTCTTTTGAAAACCAATTAGATAAAATTATTACCTCAAAAAAGATTACGATCACCGCGAACAAATCAGGTGATGTTTTTGACAAAGCTGCATTCGCCCGCTATGAGAAAACGGATGCCGAGGGCGTAGAGACTCAGGAAACAGAGATTATTCGTGACGGTGAACTCATTGCTCTGATGGGCAACAGAAACATCACGAAATCAACGCCTTACAGCAACGGTTTCCAACAGTTAGCTATCTGCAACGAGAGTTGTTTTGCCACGAAAGGGGCTTCGCGACTTGATTTTGAGCATAAAACCTCCGTTTCACACAAAAAGCTAAAACAGCTGCTTATCAAAGAGGCAAAAAAACAAGGTTGCCAATACGCATACATCATTCGCCAGTTTTACGATGCTGATATCCAAAACATTCTGGACAAACAATCTTCCGATTACGTCCAATTGCTGCAATGCTATCGCGTGGATGTACGCACAGGCAAAGAATTCCCGATAACCGATGCCAAGATGCCGACCCCCAATTTCTATCTGCTGGAAAAAATCCTGTTTGTATCTGATAAACAAGCTGATTTTCCTGTTATGATGCAGGTTCCGGGTGCAACGGGCAGCCGCAATTTCCCCTTCGCCGGTGTGCCCTCGTGCATTGTCGCGCCAAACGGTATAGTGATTAAAAGTGTATCTATTAAGTATTAAGAACTTTGAACTTTGAACCTTGAACCTTGAACTTTGAACTTTGAGCACCACATTTATCCTCCTTCATTGAAAAAAATCGTACCTTTCCTCTGAAACTGTAGAGACGTTTCATGAAACGTCTCTACAGCGTCAATTTTATCTGTCTGTGTATTTTCGTAATTTATGTATCTTTGCGCCCTAATTTTTGAATATGCTTAAGATTGAAGATTTACACGTATCCATCAAGGATAGAGAGATATTGAAAGGCGTCAATTTAGAGGTGAAAGCGGGGGAAGTGCACGCCATTATGGGGCCGAACGGCACCGGAAAAAGCACGTTGGCATCCGCCATCGCCGGCAAGAGCGGCTACGAAGTGACGCAGGGAAATGTCTGGTTCAAAGGCAAAAACCTGCTGGATTTGTCGATTGAGGACCGCGCCCGCGAAGGCGTCTTCATCGGTTTCCAATACCCGGTGGAGATCCCCGGCGTGAGCATCGCCAACTTTATGCGCACCGCCCTCAACGAGGTGCGCAAATACCGCGGCCTCGACCCGCTCAACGGTGCCCAGTTCCTCAAACTGATGGCCGAGAAACAGAAAGTGGTAGAGCTCACCGACAAGCTCAGCAACCGCTCCGTGAACGAGGGATTCTCCGGCGGCGAGAAAAAGCGCAACGAGATCTTCCAGATGGCGCTCCTCGACCCCTACCTTGCCATCCTCGACGAGACCGACTCCGGCCTCGACATCGACGCACTTCGCGTGGTCGCCAACGGCATTAACCACCTGCGCGGCGCAGACAAAGCCATCATCGTCATCACTCACTACCAGAGACTGTTGGACTACATCGTCCCCGATGTGGTACACGTGCTTTTCGATGGCAAAATCGTGAAATCGGGTCCGAAAGAGCTGGCTCTCGAACTGGAGGAGCGCGGTTACGACTGGATTAAGGAAGAATACGAACAGGGCAAGTTATGAGAGCGTTCACACAATTCATCCAGGGACTTTTCAACGAAAACCAGGCGCAATATCCTGACGGCGGGCAGGTGGCCATCCGCGACCTCCGTCGGAAAGCGATGGACCTTTTCTTGCAGAAAGAGCTGCCCGACAAGCATTTGCAAGGCTGGCAACAGTCGGTGCTGAACAAAAAAGTGAAAACCGACTACATCCAAAAACTGCAACCCGATCCGTACCGCCCGTTGGCGGAGTATTTCCAGTGCCGTGTTCAGGATTTGCATCCTACGGTACTGCCCGTCAGCAATGGTTGGTATATTTCTGAGAAGCAAGAAGTTACTGTTGACGAACAGGGTGTGATCACGGGCAGTTTGTTCGCAGCCATCCGTCAATATCCCGACTTGGTGCTGCCGTTGTTGGCACATGCCAACTTGGAGAAAGAGAACGGCTTGGTAGCCCTCAACGAAGCCCTCTTCAACGACGGTGCATTCATCTATATTCCTGACAATGTGAAGGTTGAGAAACCGATGCAGATTGTCTCGCTGATGAACACCACTGATCCGTTGTTAGTCAACAACCGTCACCTCATCGTGATGGGAAAAAACACCGAACTCTCTGTCATCCAATGCGATGACTCCATCCAAAAGGAATCCTCCTTCTCGAATATCGTTTCGGAGATTTACCTGGGCGAGAACGCGCATCTGCATTACTACAAAACCGAGAACAAGGATGCCGCTTCCATGCTGCTGAACCACGTGTTCGTACATCAGCAGAGCTATTCAACCTTCACCTCCACGGCCATCACATTCAACGCGGGCTACATCTGCAACACCTTCCACGTCAATCTCAATGAACCGATGGCGGAAGCCAAGCTGTATGGCTTGTATCTCGTTGACAAAGAGCAGGTTTGCGACAACCACATCTTCATCAACCATGCCGCGCCCGACTGCAAGAGCTACCAGCTCTACAAAGGCATTATGGACGATGAGGCATCGGCGAACTTCCACGGACACATCCTCGTGGCGCAAGATTCGCAGCGCACGGCGGCCTTCCAGACCAACAAGAACCTGCTGCTGACCGACAAGGCGCATGTCACCACGAAGCCGTTCTTGGAAATCTACGCCGACGATGTGCAGTGCAGTCACGGCGCGACGGTGGGACAGTTGGACGAGGAGGCGCTCTACTATCTTCGCACCCGCGGCATCGGCGAAGCGGCGGCCAACCGTCTGCTCATGTTCGCCTTCGCCAACGAAATCGTGCAAAACGTGACCATCGAAGCCCTCCGCGACCGTCTCAGCAACATGGTGCAGCACCGTCTCCACGGAGAATTGAACGTCTGCGCGCAATGTATGCTGAACAACAACATTGTGTTCCCGATAACGATGGAGGAATAATTCGGCATCGACCGTTGTAGAGACGCAAAATTTTGCGTCTCTACCTTTAGCAAATAATTGAAAATTTGTATTTTTGCCAAATTATTTTTTCCGTATTCCTAAAATCAAAATTATGAAGAAAAATAATATTTTCGGGGTTGTAGGAATTCTGATGTCGTTTTTGTTCTCTCTGTTCATCGGCAGCGTAAGTGCCCAGAACCCATACCCTGATTACGACTTCAAGGCTGCCAATGCTGACGGGGACACGCTATATTACCGCATCACATCCTCCATAGCACCCTACACCGTTGCTGTGACCCGTTGCCACGACTCTGTCTATCACAAGCTGCCGTGGCCACAGAGTTCCTCTCAAGTGGGACAGCCGGGGTTTGTCTATCCTGTGTATGATTATGATTCCGCTATTACCGTGCCTGCCTCCGTCAACTATAACAATATAGAATACGTTGTCACGGCTGTGGACAACGAGGCTTTCTATATGCAAGCCAATTTGAAATCGGTGTCACTTCCCTCTTCGGTAAAGACAATACGAGAAGGTGCATTTCTGGTGTCTTCTCTTTGTCATATCAGTATGCCTGGCGTTGAGCAAATTGAAAGTTATGCGTTCTATCAGACAAAACTGTCTCATGTTGAAATCCCTGCCAGTGTGTCTGTTTTGCCCCAATGTGCTTTCTATTATTCCCCGCTGACCAAAATAATCTTCCATGAAGGACTGCGGGAGATACAGGAGGCAGCCTTTTCAGCCGATTTGATAGATTCACTGGTTTTTCCTAGTACCCTGCGGAAAATTTCATTGGGTGACAACAATCCGTTTTCAGGAGAATCTTTCGAGTTGAAGGACATTGCATGTCGTTATGTGGAGTTTAAATCAGGAACAGAGCCCCTGGAATTGGCTGATTACACTTTCGCTTATTTCAACCATTTGGAAAATGTTGTTCTGTCAAATAATATAGTTCGGCTTGGGAGACACAGTTTTGAGTTCACAAATATCCAATCAGTAATCATTCCCCCTCAGATTGACACCATTCCCGAAGGATGCTTCTCCGATTGCCACTCTTTGAGCAGTGTCGTCTTACCGCAACTGCTGACCACAATTGAGCGTTTTGCTTTTGCAGGAACACCTATGCTAAGGCAAATCTCCATTCCCGCTTCTGTGAACTTTATCGGCAAACGGGCTTTCTGGACAGTTTCAGATAGTGGGCTCAAAGTATTGGACATCTACTGTGAGATGCCACCCACCATCACCGCCTTTTCGACTAATGGAACATTCTACTACACAGATACGATTTACGTTCGAGTACCATGCGGAAAAACATCCGTGTATCAGTCTGCACCTGGTTGGAGCAGCTACAGTAATTTCATCTATGAGGAATGTGTCGGACTGGAAGATCATAAAACTGCAACATTGACGGTTTATCCCAATCCCGTTGATGATGTCTTGTATGTGAAGAATGATGGTGATTTGAAAATTGTAAATATCACGCTGTACGATTTGCAAGGTCGAATAATATATTCGCAAAATTCATTCAATTCGATGACATTGAATGTAAAACACATCCCCGCTGGCATGTACATGTTGCGCGTGACGGACATGGGAAAACACGAATACTGGAAGAAAATTGTTAAACGCTAACTATAAAACGTAAAATTTTGCGTCTCTACACTGTTCCCTATTGCCTATTGCCTTAAATAATGAAAATCAAATTAATATGGATTGGCAAACCCGATGGTGACGTTTTTGATGACGCCATCCGGCAATACACGGCCAAAATCTCTACTTACATCTCATACGAGATGGTGGCGATTCCGTATTTGAAGAATGCCAAGTCCATGTCGATGGAGGAGCAGAAGAAGCGCGAGGGTGAACTGATTCTCAAGAAGGTAGAGTCGGACGAATATGTGGTGCTGTGGGACGAGCGCGGCAAGGAGAAAACCTCCGTGCAGTTCGCGGAGTTCATCCAGCAGCGTGCCAACTCGGGGTTGAAGACGCTCACGTTTGTCATCGGTGGCGCGTACGGTTTCTCCGAAGCCGTCTATGCCCGCCAGAACGCGCAGTTAGCCCTCTCGAAGCTCACCTTCCCGCATATCATGGTGCGCCTGATCTTCGCCGAGCAGCTCTACCGGGCGTGTACGATTCTGAAGGGGGAACCGTACCATCATTAATGGTTATGGGTTATTGGTTATAGGTTATTGAAGCTGGGGTGGTCGAAAAATTATTTGGCCAATCATAAAATAATGAGCAACAATGGTCGAAGCAGATAAGCATAAAATGCGAAACAAAGAAAAGCTGAAGCAATTGATTGAATCCAAAGGAAAATAAAAGCCGAATGGGGAATATATAGTTAGCTGAGACCACCTAAAAGGGAAATGGGCAAAGCTTCGCATATCTATTTCCTCGTGATCCCCGTGATCCCCGCGATCCGCGGAGATGATTCCCCACAACCTGAAACGAAAAAATTTTCCCCTTCGAGTGTTACCTTTTGCTATTTTTGCGTCATCATCATGAACAAGGAAAAATGGAGAACGCGGCATTTTGGGAAAAGATGTATGCGGCCAACATCGGACGGATGATCGGCGCTTGCCACCGCTATGTCAATGACTTGGCGTTGGCGGAGGATCTGGCGCACGAGGCGTTCCTCAAGGCGATGGAACGCTCCGACACTTACCGCGCCACCGGCCGCTTCGAGGCATGGCTGATGCGCATCACCGTGAACCACGCCATCCAGCACCTGCGACAAAGCATGAATACCGTGCCGTTTGTGGAGGAGGAGACACCGGATGTCGTCCCCGAGGAGACATCCATTTGGGAGACAGACTTCACGCAAGAGGAACTGCTCGAAGCGGTGCAACAGCTGCCGGTTCCGCAACGCACCGTCTTCAACCTCTATGCCATTGACAACCAGTCACATGCCCACATTGCTGACTTGCTGAACATCTCCATCGCCAGCTCCAAGGAGACGCTCTACCGCGCCCGCAAACGGCTGCGGCATCTGCTCACCCAAATGGCCCAAGAGAAAGAAAAACGCAAAAAGGGAGTTTTTGTCATGATACTACTATTCTTATTACAGCATTCCGAGGCCGCCCGCACCGACCGGATGTTCCGGAACAAACTCGCCTCGCTGACCTACGCACCTTCGAAGCCGCTCACTACCACACAGATACGGCAGGCAGCGGCGGAGGCACCGTCCAGTGCGGGCGTGTTTGTGGCAACGCACCGTGCGGCCTTGACCACCGCTGCCATCGCAGGGGTCGCCGGCGGCGTTTGCGCGTGGCAGATTGCTCGTACTTCGCTGGATAACAATCCGTTGCAAGAGCCTGTCGCACCCGCTGAATCGCCAGTAAGCCTTCCTGCCGACACTATTTCCAAGAACGGTTTGCAAGCAGAGCCCGGCTTAACAACCAAACCTTCTGAAGCGATTGCGCCAGTGAAACAACAAGAGTCGGCAACCAAACCCCAAATCATCGTTGTCACCAAGGAAATTGTGGTGAACGACACGGTGGTGGTCCGTGACACCGCAATAGTGAAAGACACGGTCTATTTAATGCAAAAGCCATGAAAGGGAAGAAAGTTATTGCGTTTATCATCTTAGTATTCAGTACTATAGGATGCCTATCTGCACAAAGCACAGACACCATGTATGTGGTGAAGCGGCACGTGGTGCGCGACACCGTCTATGTGCGCGACACGGTGCGCGTGCAGGACACCGTCATCATCGCCGATTACATCCACAGCGAGGAATTCAAGCAGCTGTTTTACGAGTTGAGCGGTGCTGACGGGCAGACGCCGTCCGATTCGTTGGAGAAATTGTGGGCGCAGACCGTTACCTTTTTGGAAAATCGCGTCATACAGTATGAACAGCAAATCGTTTCTACTATGGACAGCATCAAAAAATACGGATTGGCGGGGCTCATGCTTTTAGGCTTGAACTCCCTTGCTCCCGCGCAGACGGAGACAACGAAGCCTGTGGGCGAATCTCATCAAATCGAGACCAAATCTGCTCTTCACGACGACTCATTCAACGGTTTCCATTTCGGGTACACACTGGAGGCGGATGTGGCACATCCTTTAACAATGACCAATGCGGTTACAGGGGTGAAGAGCACCCATTCTTTCATCCGCTACGGCGGACGATTTGGCCTGGAATGTTCATATCATTTCGCAGACCTCTTGGGCGTGTCTGCAGCCTTGGATTTCGGTTATATAGCACCGAATGATCATTATGCTAATATTACGAGATACTATGGACTCTCAATGCCGCTGAAGTTCGAGTTCCACTATCCTGTTTCGGACAAACTATGGTTAACGGCGAATGCCGGAGTCCAATTGCGAATGCCCTTTGAAACTTTTTCACATGGTTTTAATCGGGATAGCGGAGAACCATTATTAGATAACAATATTGCTGGGAATCCTGCATATTATGAAGGCTACTATAATAGATACGTTTTTTACGCAGATATAATGGCTGATGTCGGATTGTATTTCCAATTACCTAATCAGGATTACCTTCGATTTTTGTTAGGGCTGAATATCGCAACCACAGATTTTGCAAGAGGCAGTGTAAGAATGTACTCAAGCGAGGGATATGACGATTTATATTTCTCCCAACGAAATCACTACCTTTACGGTCAAATTGCCTACGTGCACAGTTTTAGCAAGCAGCGGGCTGTCAAGCAGGCACAACCGCACTGGAACGATGACAAGTCATTGTGTCGCCACGAGTTCCGGTTAGGGGTGAGCGATCCCTTGGGCTTTACCTATCTGAGGGAATTGTTTGCTTCTCCTATTTTGGGAGAACCGATAGACGGTGTCTCACCCACAAAACAAATATTCACTCCCGTACTCTCCTTGGACTATCATTACCGCGCCTCAAAATGGTTTTGGTTAGGTCTTACCGCTGGTTATAATTTATATAAAGAGAACGGCTATGGTGAACCAGAGAATCTTACGTGGCAGTATAAAGAGCATCATTTCCTGATAATGCCCTCTTTGCGGTTCTCCTATCTTAACCGTCCACATCTGACCCTTTACTCTGGGCTTGCCGTGGGTTTGTATATCAAACATGGACGAGAATACAGAGATGATGATTTTCTCATCGAACCGATAACTATCGACCATAACAGAGTGTTCTCCGCGTTCCAGCTGACCGCCTTCGGGGTGAAAGCCGGCGCAAAACACTGGTTCGGCAGCTTCGAGTTGGGAGCCGGCATCAAGGGGTTTGTCAATTTGGGGGTAGGGTACGAGTTCTGATGTTTTCAACTTACAATATTCCCAAGCCAGCACGCGTTACATCCTCCTGAATTACAAAAATTATCCGATGAAAAAGTTCCTACTGTATCTTCTTATTACCGTGACGTTCCAGTCTTGTGCCATCGTTCATACGCCAGGGTTCAATAGCGGTTATAAACGTCTAACCGCTGAGGAACAGCATAAAATCTGCTTTGTGAGTTCAGTCGATGAAATTCCTGACCACAATGATGGAAGAATCATGGCCATTACCGCCGACCAACTGTCAGTTTTGTTGAAGAAGCATGAAAACACGTTACTTTACCTGTGGTCGCCACATTGTTCGAGCAGCGTTTGCATTCCTTTAAGTACCATCCAGGATGATTGTGACAAAGCAAATCTTCAGCTTTACGTTTTAACCGAGTATTACACTGACGCATTCCTGCAGAATGAACACTTGTCCAATCCCATGTTGAGTATCAACGAGTTCTATTATAAGACAAGTTACTGCAATTCCTATATGAAGCGGTTTCTGTCGGAACTTATCCCGGACAACCAAAAAGAAAGTGTTTCCCACCATCGTTTCCTCTTATTCTCAAAAGGAAGATTTGTGAAATCGTATGAAAAAATGGAAAAAGCCTCTTCGTCCCTATAACAGCTGTATTGATGCTTTAGCCATCGGCGAAAAATTCCATTTCCCACAAATTTATTCTGCCAAAACATTCCATTCCCCACAAATTTAACCTAAAACCATGGCGTATGCGATACGCCACTACACTTGAATCTTGAAACCTGAAACCTGAAACTATTTTTTGTACCTTTGCATCCTTCAATTTTAGATTGTAACATTATGGATTGCAAAGAGATACGTCACCAATTGCATCGCATGGCCGAACCCTCCAACGAAGAAGTTCGGACTTCCGCATACATCCGTCAACGACTGGAGCAGCTCCAGCCAAGCAAAATCTTCACGTTTCCGAAAGGAAACCACCTGCTGGCGGAGTTCGATTTCGGGGGCGGCGGGAAGACCGTGCTCCTGCGAGCCGACATGGACGCGGTGCGGGTCAACGAGACACTGAATCTGCCGTACAGGTCTGAAACCGAGGGTGTTTCACACAAGTGCGGGCACGATGGGCACAGCACGATCATGCTGCGCGTGGCGGAGATGCTGCACGAGAAACCGCTGCCGTCGGGAAAAGTGCTGCTGCTCTTCCAGGGCGCCGAAGAGACCGGCGAGGGCGCGAAACAGATTCTCGACAGCGGGATCCTGCAATCTTACAACATTGATTGCGCTTACGCCCTGCATAACATCCCTGCCGAACCTGCGGGAACAATTATCTGCAAGACAGGCAGTTTCACCTGCTCTGTCATCAGCTGCGATATCGTGCTGACGGGCAAGACCGCGCACGCCGCCGAACCTTGGAATGCCGTTTCTCCATTTGCGGCAGCACAGCGCATCACCGACTTCGTGCTCTCGCTGAACCAGCGGGATGTGCAACGCGATGACTTCTGCGTGGCCACACTCATCGAGTTCCGGGTCGGCAGCCAAGCCTACGGGGTGGCCGCCGGCGACGGCGTGCTTCGTTTCACCATCCGCACTCGCGAAGACACTCATCTTCAGCAGATTATCTCCGAAATCGAAAGCAAATCGAAAGCCGAAGCAGCCTCCGAAAACCTGCAATGCGACATCCGTTGGTTGGAGTATTTCGCCGCTTCGAACAACGCGGAGAAGGAGGTCAACGCCATCAAGGAATGCGCTGACAATCTGAATCTTACCTATCAAGAAAAACCGATTCCTTTCTTCTGGGGCGAGGACTTCGGCCTCTTCACGCAGCATTATCCGGGCGCTCTGTTCGGGTTGGGCTCCGGCACTGCGCAACCGCCTCTGCACCATCCTGATTTCGATTTCCCGGATGGAATTGTGGAAACCGGCGCGAAAATGTTCTATGAATTAGTCCGTAGGGGCGAATAATTATTCGCCCCTACATTCCCTTCCTTTTTTCATCGCCTTTTCATCGTTAATTCATCGTCTCATCGCCTCATCGTTAATTCATCGTCTCATCGCCTCATCGTTTTCATCGTTTTTCATCGTCTCATCGTTTTCATCGTTTTCATCGTCTCATCGAAAAAAAAATGTATCTTTGCCAGCTGTAAATTTTTGCGCCAAGATGTAGTAAAATAGTTTTCTAACCCATTAAAAGAAAGGAGGTTATCGTATGGTTGACACCATTAATTTCGGTGCTTATAAATGGCATCATATAACGAATCCGACCGTTGAAGATTTGGATTTTTTGCGAGATAACTTCCATTTCCACCCCTTGGATATTGAAGACTGCTCCAGCTTTGTGCAACGTCCCAAAATCGATATTTACGACGACTATTTCTTCCTCGTGCTGCATTTTCCGCTGCTCGACCAGCGTACGCGCTTGGTGAAAACCGAGGAAACCAAGATTTTCTGGGGACAAGACTACCTTATTACGGTCGGAAATTCGCACTACGTGGTGCAAGACCTCTTCAACCTGAAGAAAATCGATCCCGAACCGGAAGATGAGGACGAAATCACCGGCACATCCGACTCCATGCTCTACCACATTCTCTACAGAATGATGAAGGAGACTTTCCTCATTGTGGAGCGTCTTGGCACCGAAATCGACTTCATCAGCCGCGAACTGTTCAGCAGCAAGGCTGAGAAAATCATTGAACAGATCTCCATCATCCGGAAAAACATCATCCAGATGAACACCATGTTCAAACCGCAACTCCGTCTGTTCAAGATGTTTGAGAGTGGTGAGGTAAAAGGTTTCGCCGATGACATGGAAGAGTACTGGGGCAACATCTTGGACTTCTACCAGAAGATGTGGGATATGGTGGACGATTACGGCGAATTGGTCGCCGGCCTCTCCAGCACGTTCGATTCCTTGCAGGCCAACAAGACCAACGAAATCATGCGAATGCTCACCATTATCTCCACAATAGTGCTGCCACTAACCTTTATATCAGGACTTTACGGCATGAACGTGGGGCTTCCGATGGCAAACTCCCCGTTTGCATTCCTGTATGTTATCGCCCTCTGCCTTGTCATTTCCGTACTGCTGATTTTGTTCTTCATCAAGAAACGGTGGCTGTAAAGACGATGACACGATGAAGCGATGACACGATAAATATAAAAGTCGCCATGTGTTATTCTCTATCAAATGAATGAAAAGGCCAAATACCCCAATGTACATTGTTCATTGTACATTTTACATTAATTAACGAATGAGCTTATAAACCTTTAACCATAAAATGTATAAAACCCCTCTGAAAATACTTCAATTAGAAAAAGGTGACTACCATACGCTGCTGAACGGCTCGGTGGCGGGGGAGAAAATCCGTATCGTTCTGGACACAGGCGCGTCGCACAGCTGTGTGGACAAATCGTTTGTCAACAAGCTGTTTCCGGACAGGGAAATGGAGAAAAACGAGGGCGTGAATGCGGGAATTGGCGGCACAGACTTTGAGGTTCTGGTCACTGACCTCCCTGACTTCAAAATCGGTCATTACCATCAAAAACTTATGCAAAACGTCGCGGTGATCGATTTCGCCCATATCAACATGGCTTACGAGGCTCTGCACCTCAAACCCGTCCAAATGATTTTGGGTAACGACTTCTGTGTGAATCATAAGGCAGTCATTGATTACGAAAACAACAGTTTTTTTTTCAAAAAGGGGAGAAGGGCCAATGCAATAGGGCCAAAGGCCAAGAATTAAGAGCTAAAAGCCAATAGCTAATAGCCAAAGTCATAGTTAAAACATGGATGACAATACAATACGACGGAAAATTTTGGGTGTGGACCCCGGTACCAACATCATGGGTTATGCACTGTTGAACACGGAGTTGAACAAATCCGAGGTGGAGGTGCTCAGTGTGCTGCAAATGACCAAATTAGGAGATCCATACGCCAAACTGAAATATATTTACGAAAAAATCAATGGTCTGATCGAGCAGTATCATCCTGATGTTTTGGCCATTGAAGCCCCCTTCTACGGCAAAAATGTGCAGTCAATGCTGAAGTTGGGACGAGCGCAGGGCATCGTCATCGCAGCTTCGTTGCACGCGGGCATGGAGGTTTATGAATACTCGCCACGAAAGATAAAGCAGTCCATTACGGGCAATGGCAACGCCTCCAAGGAGCAGGTCTCCGCTATGCTCTGCCGAATGTATCCTATTTCGGAAAGTATTGAATATCTGGACGCTACAGACGCATTGGCGGTGGCGGTGTGTCACCATTTGCAACAAAAAGTGGTCTTCGGTAAAACCAAAGCGACCAATTGGAAGAGTTTCATCACACAAAATGCTGACAGAGTGGTGAAATAACAACGTGTTTTGTCTAAAATGGCAATTGTAAAGACGCACCATCGGCACATCTCTACAGAAAAATTCATTCGTTGGTGCATATTTATTTTTTATGTACTTTTGCCTTTTCTTAATTACGTCCAAAAGTATTAATAACAAACTGATAATCAATATGATAATTAAAGACGATTTTACGTGCAGACACAATGGTCCTGCCGTGAGCGAACAACAGAAAATGTTAGATGTCATCGGTGTCAAGACGATGGACGAACTGATTGAGAAGACGGTTCCCGCCGCCATCCGCCTGCCCAAGCCGCTGGATCTTCCCGACGGCATGACCGAAGGCGAATACCTCAACCATATCCACAGCCTGATGGCGAAGAACAAGATCTACCGCTCCTACATCGGTATGGGTACCTACAACACCTACACTCCGGCGGTCATCCTGCGCAACATTTTCGAGAATCCGGGCTGGTACACCTCCTACACCCCGTACCAGGCGGAGATTTCCCAAGGCCGTATCGAAGCTTTGCTGAACTACCAGACGATGATCAGCAGCCTGACTGCCATGCCGTTGGCCAACGCTTCCATGCTGGACGACGCCACGGCTGCCGGCGAGATGATGCTGATGTTCTTCCGCAGCCGCAGCCGCGAGCAACAGAAGAACAACGTGGTGAAATACTTCGTCGCTGAGGGCGTTTTCCCGCATTCCATCGGTGTGATGAAAACCAACGCCGCTCCTCACGGTATCGAGCTCGTGATCGGCAAACCCGACCAAGTGGAACTCGACGAGACCTTCTTCGGCGCGATGATCCAATACCCGAGCTACTGGGGCAGCATCCACAATTTCAGCGCATGGGTCGAGAAAGCACACGCCAAGAACATCTTTGTGGGCGTGGCCACCGACCTGCTGGCCTTGACACTGCTCACACCTCCAGGCGAATGGGGCGCTGACTGCGTGGTCGGCTCCACCCAACGTTTCGGCATCCCGATGGGCTACGGCAGCCCCGCCGCCGGCTTCTACGCATGCAAGGAAGAGTTCCTGCGCCAGATGCCCGGTCGTATCATCGGCGTCACTGTCGATGCACAAGGCAACCGCGCTGTCCGCATGGCCTTGCAGACCCGCGAGCAGCACATCAAACGCGAGCGCGCAACATCCAACATCTGCACCGCCAGCGCCCTCACCGCTATCATGGCCGGCTTCTACGGCATGTGGCACGGTGCCGAGGGTCTGAAGAACAAAGCCGTCAAGATCAACGTGTTGGCTGGCGTTCTCGCTGAAGAAGCAGCCAAGTACGGCTTCAAACAGTATAACGAAAACTATTTCGATACCCTCTGCCTCGAAACGCCCGAAGGCATCACCTGCGAGGACGTGAAGAAGGTGGCCCTGTCGAAGGAGATCAACCTTTGCTACCACTGCGAGCGTTGCTTCACGATTTCTTTGGACGAAACCGTCACCCACGACGATGTCAACGACATCCTCGAAGTGCTGGCCATCGCCGCCGGCAAGCCGTTCACCCCGCACGTGTGCGACGGCAGATGCGGCATTCCCAACTTGCACATTCCCGCTGAGCTGACCCGTAAGAGCCCGTTCATGCAGCACAAGATCTTCAACCAGTATCACTCCGAGACCGAGATGATGCGTTACATGAAGATGCTGGAAGTCAAGGAT
Organism: Bacteroidales bacterium; assembly: GCA_017525245.1. Taxonomy (GTDB): domain Bacteria; phylum Bacteroidota; class Bacteroidia; order Bacteroidales; family WCHB1-69; genus F23-D06. The sequence goes on from JAFXTE010000025.1 coordinate 124,486, forward strand.
TTGTCGCTGAACCGCGCCATGATTCCGCTGGGCTCCTGCACCATGAAGCTCAACGCCGCCGCCGAGATGCTGCCGCTGAGCTGGCCCGAGGTCTGCAACATCCACCCGTACGCTCCCGCCGACCAAGCCGAGGGCTTCAAGGAGATGTTGGATGAGGTCTGCAACTGGTTGGCCAAGATCACCGGTTTCGCCGCCATCTCCCTGCAGCCGAACTCCGGCGCCGCGGGTGAGTATGCCGGTATGACCGTCATCCGCAACTACCACCTCAGCCGCGGCGAGGGTCACCGCAACATCTGCCTGATCCCGTCTTCCGCACACGGCACCAACCCAGCTTCTTCCGCCAAAGCCGGCAACAAGATCGTGGTGGTGAAGGCTACGGAGCACGGCGAAGTCGATATCGACGACCTGCGCGCGAAAGCTGAACAATACAAAGACAACCTCTCCTGCTTGATGATCACCTATCCTTCCACGCACGGCGTGTTTGAGGAAGGCATCCTCGAAATCATCAAGATCATCCACGAGAACGGCGGTCTGGTCTATATGGACGGTGCCAATATGAACGCCCAGGTGGGTCTCACCTCTCCGGGCACCATGGGCGCCGATGTCTGCCA
>JAFXTE010000026.1 GCA_017525245.1 Bacteroidales bacterium
CTCATAAACAGCGGATGCGGATGCAGCACCGTGCTGGAGTACTCGGGGTGGAATTGCGTGCCGATGAACCAGCGGTGACCGGGAATCTCCACGATTTCGACCAAGTCGTTGCCGGGATTCGTGCCCACGCATTGCATGCCGCTCTTCTCGTACTCTTCCTTGTACCGGTTGTTGAACTCATAGCGGTGACGGTGGCGTTCGCTGATCTGGAGGGTTCCGTAGATCTCCGCCACGCGGCTGCCTTCACGCAACTCGCAGTCGTAGGCACCCAAGCGCATCGTGCCGCCCATGTTGGTCACCGATTTTTGCTCCTCCATCAAGTCTATCACATTGTGTGGGGTGGCCGGGTCCATCTCGGCAGAGTTGGCATCACTGTATTTCAACACGTTGCGGGCAAATTCAATCACCATCATCTGCATACCCAAGCAGATGCCGAACGCCGGCATGTTGTGGGTGCGGGCGTATCCCACGGCGATGATTTTCCCTTCGATGCCGCGTTTTCCGAAGCCGGGACACACTAAGATTCCTGCCACGTCTTTAAGTTTCTCCGCGACATTTTCTTCAGTGATATTCTCACTGTTGATAAACTCGATTTTTACCTTTACATGATTGTAAATTCCTGCCAACGAGAGACTTTCGCGAATGCTCTTGTAAGCATCCTGCAGGTCGTATTTGCCCACCAAGCCCACGCGGACTTCCTTTTCGGCGGTGCGCTGCAAGTCTAGGAAACGGTGCCAACCCTCCATCTTGGGGGTCTCGCCCACGGGCACGCCGAACTTCCGCAGCAACGCCGCGTCCAATCCCTGTTTCTGCATGTTGACAGGCACTTCGTAGATACTCGGCAGGTCCTCGCTCTGCACCACGCACTCCAAATCGACATTGCAGAAGGAGGCCACCTTCTGGCGGATACCGTCAGAAAGGTGCTTTTCGGTGCGCAATACGAGCACGTCGGGTTGGATGCCAGCTCCCTGCATCTCCTTCACGGAGTGCTGGGTGGGTTTGGTCTTGAGTTCGTCAGCAGCCCGCAGATAGGGCACGTAGGTGAGATGCACGCTCACGGCACGATTGCCCAGCTCCCATTTCAGCTGGCGGATGGCTTCCAAAAACGGCGCCGACTCGATGTCGCCGATGGTGCCCCCGATCTCCGTAATCACAAAGTCAACGTCGTCGTCACGCAGCATCCGGCGCTTGATTTCGTCGGTGATGTGCGGCACCACTTGGATGGTCTTGCCCAAATAGTCTCCGCGGCGCTCTTTGTCGATGACGGTCTTGTAGATTCTACCGGTGGTCACGGAGTTGGCACGGGTGGTGCGGATGCCCGTGAACCGTTCGTAATGACCCAAGTCCAAGTCGGTTTCCATCCCATCGACAGTCACGTAGCATTCGCCGTGTTCGTAGGGGTTCAGCGTGCCGGGGTCGATGTTGATGTAGGGATCGAATTTCTGGATGGTGATGGTATATCCCCGCGCCTGCAGCAGTTTTCCGATGCTGGCCGAGATGATGCCTTTTCCTAAGGAGGAGACCACGCCTCCTGTTACGAATATGTAGCGTTTCATAATTACCAGTTTCAAGTTTCAGGTTTCAAGTTTCAGGTTTTGCGGTTTCGTATTAGTTTACGATGCTGCGACAGGAATGGCAACAGCACTTTTTTTGCTGCTTTTTATCAGTGCATCAATTGGAATGGCTCAAAACATGCCCCTTAAAACTGCGGCTGTTCCACATCCCGTTTCAGACATTCTCTATGTGAAAAACCTTCCTTGCGAACAGGTGAACTTTGTTATTTACAATGCTTTAGGACAAGAAGTTGCGGCAGGTTCCACTTATGGGATGATTTCTGTCTCTGATTTGGAAAACGGGTTCTATTTTTTGATTCTCAAGGGTAAGGATTTTCAAGAAACGTCGAAATTCATAGTGAAATAAACCGGCTTAAGCGTTCCTATTCATTAGGGATTCGTACAACATATCTTATAATACCGCTTTCTTATCACCACCAGTCGCACCAGCCAAATCGCGAAGAAGACATTGGAAAGAATCTTGTAGAGCGGGGGCATCGTGACGAACCAGGAGACGATCCAGAGGATGAGGTCGATGTCAAACAGGATGTTCCAGAGTCGCTCGCGGTCGTGGAACGTGCAGAGAACCTCGCCGTTTTGCGGTATCTCTACCTGTGCGGTGGATGACAGTGACAGGTCAATGCTCTTGCCACTTTTGCCCAAACGCAGCGGACCGCCGAACTGCACTTTAAGGCTGTAAGTTCCGGGCGGCGCTTCAATACGCAGGTCGTGGTCCCTCATCATCCCGGCGAAAAACCCGTTGATGAAGACGGCGTGGGGCAACTTCGGCTCGTACCAGTGGCGGATATGGCGGACGGTCAGCATTATCCCTCAATTTCCTCCAACGCCCCCGTTTCCGAATCGATGATGAACCCTCGCACCACGATGTCCTTCGGCACGAGCGGGTGGGTCTCGTAGCCTTTCTGCGCCACGAAGGTTTTGTTGTATTCGATAATTTGGTCGATCATTGTCGCTTTGATTTGGAAGGTTAAAGTGCTTAATATAGGAATCCCAACATCCAAAGCGGAAGTTTAGCCCCATCGGGCATATCCCAGTCATCTGCAAAAATATAGGAATCCTTCATGCCGGCAATCTGTGAAAAGTCCTTGCTGCGACCACCGATTTCGAAGGTGTATTTTGAATCCACTTTGAAATCCCCTTGCGTTTTGCCGTATTCCACGACATGGGACTCAGAAAGACAATCCACGGCAAAGGTCTCGCGAAGGGTACCGATTTCCACTTTGGCCGGGGCAAGGGCATATAGTATATTGGGGTTCTCCAAATACACCTTGTCGGGTTTTGATAGTTTTCCAATCCTTTTTTTGTCAGAGTATAGCAGGTTCAGCACTTTGGCATCCCCAAGGTATTTAAGGTATTCCACCACAGTGTCGCGACCTATTTCGAGGGCAGCAGCTATCTTGTTGGCATTTAGCTCGAAGGGCGTTTCACTGCAAATCATGGCGATGAGAGCCTGCAATTTCCTGACATTGGCGACATCCACCTTGCAGATTTGGGGCAGTTCGGTTTCTATGATGTAGTTCACCACTTGCTCAATTTTCGTGTAATATTCGCCTGTGCCCTCCAACAGGAAAGGATAGTACCCCTTCTCCAAATATTCCTTGAAAAGCGCCACGGGCTTGCACTTTGAAGAAACCATTTGCCACAAGTCGTAGGGATGCGCCAAAATGTCCTCCAGCGTCCAGACGGGAAACGACAAATCATGGTAGAAACGGAGGGCTTCGCGGAATGAAAGACCAGGCATTGTATATTTGACAGCCCTACGAGACAGGTCAGCGTCCCCTTCCTTCAGGCGAAGGAGGGACGACCCGCTCACAATCATCTTCAAATCAGGAAACAACTCGTAGATTTCCTTGATTTCGCGACTCCAATCCGTAGTGCCCGGCTTATATTTGTGAATCTCGTCTATCGCTAATAGTTCTCCGCCTTGGATTACGAATTCCTCAGCCAGCTCCACCAATTTGCGAGTTGAAAAGTCCACGGTGTCGGCCGAACAGTACAGCACCCTGCGGTCACCGAGTGGGTAGTTCAGTTTCAGGTATTGTTTTATAAGCGTGGATTTTCCCACCCCTTTTGCTCCTATAATAGTGACAAGCTGAGAGTTCCAATGGATTTCGCCCATTTTTTCGCGGACGATATCCGTGCAGGTATTGGCTAACAGCCTGTCGCTCTTTCTGAATAGTGTGTCCATATACTTTAATTATCACGGTGCAAAAATAAGAAAAATTGTTGCGCACAGGCAACACTTTTTTTTAAAAAATGTTGCTTGCGCGCAACAGTTTTATCGTGGACTCTATCGCGGGTTGCAGTAGGGCTTTTATAAAAACTCGCTGAATTCGCGAAAACACATCTTCCCCGCCTCCGTCATCAGGTCACGGCGTTCGAGGTCGGCGCAGCGCGGCTTGTCCAAGTCCGTCCAGTGGCTGTTCTTGCGGCGCGGCGAGAGACGTTGCGCCAAGCGGCCGTCGGGCAGGCGCTTGCAGGTGCTGTCGATTCAGCCGAAGCAGAGGGCTTCCTCCACCACAAAGTTTTGTTATATTCGATAATTTGGTCGATCATAATTTGTCGTTCTTCAACTTCTCCGCAAAAATAGAAAAAAACAAACGAAAACTGAAACCTATAAGTTGCAAATACAAAAAAATTGTATCTTTGCAGCACTATTCAAAAATTGAAGAAGATGACGTTTGACAAAATCATTGATGACGGACGATTATGGGCCGTCCGCTTTGACAAAGACAATCAGAATGCCTTGCAGAAAGTGTTGAATCAATGGAGTGATGCTGAATGGTTAGCTGATTTTTTCACTCAAAACCTTGATGACCTGATTTCTTATTTCAGGATTACAAACATTGAGGATGCCATTTATCAGACTATGGAAGACAGGGATGAGTTGGCTTGCATCATTATGGATATTTCCCCGGATGCCAATCTTGACCGTTTTTTCCGTCCACTTGAAAACAATCGGTCAAGTGAAATGATACTTGGGAAAGAAAAAGGACGCCCTCATCGCAGAAGTTGGTTGCGTTTGTATGCCATCAAATTGAGCGTGGGCATTTATATCATCACAGGTGGTGCCATCAAATTGACAAGAACAATGCAAGAGAGGGAACACACTTTGCAAGAATTGGAAAAGATGGAGAAAGTGAGGAACTTTCTGATTCGGGAACATGTATTTGACGAGGACAGTTTCACAGATTATCAACAGGAGGTGGAATTATGACACAAGAACAAGCTATCGCACGGCTAAGCCGTTACCAGACCGAGAAACCGTCAGAGTGGCAGGTGGAAGAAGAGAAAATCCGCTACGCCAAAAGCAAAGGCTGGTTGCAATATTCTCGCAAGATAGCCATTAAGATGGCTATGTCAATGAAGCGGCAAGGACTTTCCCGACAAGACGTTGCCGACAGAATGGGATGCTCGCCTCAGTACATTTCCAAGTTGTTGAAAGGAGAGGAAAATCTCTCCCTGGAAACTATCTGCAAGTTAGAAGACGCTCTGAATATTGCCATCTTGCAGTATGAGTTTGCGTAAAATTCGTGGTGCCCGACACCGCCGCCTGTTTCAAAGAGGTGGCTTTGGTGGAGTTCGATGGCCGGCGAATATACCGCTTCATTTGCGAAAAAGAGGATTGTATGGTAGCGATGCTGATGACTCCCTCCGGCCAGCGTTTTGTCACAGACAGTTTTAATTTGCAGCTGGAGCCCTATCTCTTTTCCAAGGAATCCATTGACAATGGCCAGGCGGTGGAGATTTACTACCTCGACCGCGATGTGCGCGACACAGTGAGGATACGGGCGGTGGAATGTCCGTAAAGGATGATTTTGCGGTTACACCTTGCACATTCTCTCGATCAGTTCCCCGTGCTGGGGATACAGCCCCAATAACTCGTCCCTTTTGGCTAACTCGAAATTTTTGAATCGGAAGGCCGGACCGACGGCACAGCCGACGAGGCAGAAACCTCGCTTGGAGGGAATCTCGGCGGCAAACCACTGTTCCGGCTGAATAATCACCTGCATTTCGTCCTGTTCGGAAAGCTGATGGACGTTCAGCGTCCCGTCTGGGTCGATAACATAGATATTGAGCGGTTCGCCCGCGTGGAAATACCAGATTTCCACCATGTCGTGCAGACGATGGAACGCCGATATGTCGTCGGCGGTCAGCATGTAGTAGATGGTGGAGACCGCCTTGTCGCCTGTTTCATCATTGCCGAACAGCTGGCGGTAATAACCTCCCTCGGGATGTGGCTCAAGGCCAAGTTTCTGTATGTATTCTGTTGCGTTCATATTTATTTTGGATTCGTACAACATATTTTATAATACCGCTTCCGTATCACCACTAACCGCACCAGCCAAATCGCGAAGAAGACATTGGAAAGAATCTTGTAGAGCGGGGGCATGGTGACGAACCAGGAGACGATCCACAGGATGAGGTCGATGTCGAACAGGACGTTCCAGAGGCGTTCGCGGTCGTGGAACGTGCAGAGGAGCTCCCCGTTTTGCGGTATCTCCACCTGCGCGGTGGATGACAGCGACATGTCGATGCTCTTGCCGCTTTTCCCCAAACGCAGCGGACCGCCGAACTGCACTTTAAGGCTGTAAGTTCCGGGCGGCGCTTC
>JAFXTE010000099.1 GCA_017525245.1 Bacteroidales bacterium
ATTTCTGAATTCATACGTCTGATACTTATTCTCACTGTTCAGAATCGCTTTCGAATTAATCGCCAAAGTGAAAGGCTCATCACTATTACCCCTTATTAACTGCTAACTACAAACTAATCACTCTTCACTAATCACAAGAAAAATGAAAAAACGCATTATCGTCACTTTGTTCATTTTGGTCGGTTTGTCCGCCATTCCGTTGATTATCGGCATCTTTTATCTTTATACAGAGGCCGAGAAAGTGCAGCGTAGTATCTTTGTGAACGAAGTGCTGACGGCGGGCAACGAGGTGGTGAACCGTATCGACGCCACCATCAAGAACGACACCACTGCCCTTATCGGCATTGAGGCGGCCAGCCTTGACCAGAATGAGATTGACACCACGAACGTGATCTCCATTCAACAAATCCGCAGATTCTTGATTGACAGTGTCAACAATCAACCCATCGGGGTAATCAAATCGACCATCTATTTTCAGGAGAATGACTCCCGAATCATCGCAAACGACACGGAGTATTTCACTGCGGCATTCCGGCGGTTGTTCCCGCTCTACAACGAGCCTTGGGATCCGAAAAAACCGCAAAACGGCATCTCCAGCGCATTCAACATCAAGGACAAAAACCTGATAGAACTTGACAGCGCGACCACCGATTTGTTGAGTGCGGGTCGACTGCGGCTGATGATCACAGAAGCGTTAAAAAATGAAAACGTCGATTCGCGCTTCGACTTCGCCCTCTTCAACGCTTTCACCTCGCAATTCGTTGTGGAACCGCAATACACCCAACCCGACAAAGTGCTCAACAGCGAATTCGTCTTCCTGCTGAAATACAACGAGAAAGTAAGCTCACCGCACTACCTGATTATCTATTTTCCTACCGTGCGCGGCATTGTCCTCAAACGAATGAGCAATATCATCATCCTGATCCTGGTGTTTTTCATCATCACATTCACAGTTGCATTTGTGGCGCTCTACTCCCTTTACCGCCAGAAAAAAACGGCAGAAGTAACCGATGAATTCATCAACAACGTCACCCATGAATTCAAGACCCCTATCGCGACCATTTCGTTAGCCTGCGAGGTTCTCGCAGACCCCTCCATGCTCGGGGACCAGGACATCAGAGCTTCCTACGTGGAAATCATCAACGATGAAAACAACCGACTTAAAGACATGGTTACCACCGTGTTGGAGACAGCACAGCTGCGCAAAGGGCAGATCAAGATGAACTTCGAACTACTTGACATGCACGAACTCATACAGAAAATCACGGACAGTTTCGCCTTGATGGTAAACTCCTCCAACGGCACTCTGAACGTGGCCCTTAATGCGGACACCCACCTGCTTTTCGGCGACCGCACCCATCTCACCAACAGTATCACCAATCTGATTGAAAATGGCATCAAATACTCAACCAATAGTCCTGAAATTCTGGTAAACACGCTGTCTGACGAGAAAAATTTTATCATTTCTGTCTCAGACAAAGGCATTGGCATTCCTCAAAAATCCATCACCAAGATTTTCGACAACTTCTATCGTGTTCCCCATGGCAACATCCACAATGTCAAAGGTTATGGACTTGGATTAGGCTATGTGAAGAAAATCGTTCAACTGCATCACGGCCGCATTGAGGTGCAGAGTGAGGAGAGCAAGGGCAGCACGTTCACGATATATTTACCTTTGAAAATCAATAAATAACGTAGGGGCGAATTGAATTTGCCCTTTTTCCGAATCGAATTCGCCCTTTTTTCAAACCGAATTCGCCCTTTTTTCGAATCGAATTCGCCCTACACATAACGAACCCTTTAAAACGACGTAGAGACGCAGCGCACTGCGTCTCTACGACATATTATGGGATTATCAAATCCAACGATTATTTTCCGGCCTTGATCGCTGCCTGCGCGGCAGCCAAACGGGCCACGGGCACGCGGAACGGGGAGCAGGAGACGTAGTTCAGACCCGTCTTGAAGAAGAACTCCACAGATGCGGGATCGCCACCGTGCTCACCGCAAACACCGCACTTGAGGTTGTTGCGGGTGCTGCGACCACGCTCCACACCGAGCTTCACCAGTTGACCGACACCTTCTTGATCGAGGGTGTTGAACGGGTCAGCGGGGATGATCTTCTGATCAACGTACTCGTGGACGATAGCGTTCACGTCGTCGCGGGAGAAGCCGAACGTCATTTGCGTCAGGTCGTTGGTGCCGAAGCTGAAGAACTGTGCCACTTCAGCGATCTTGTCAGCCACGAGCGTTGCGCGCGGGATCTCGATCATTGTGCCGAAGAGGTATTCGATCTTCACGTTGAACTTAGCCTCGACCTCAGCTTTCACGCGGTCGGCGATGGCTTTCTGGTGTTTCAGCTCGTTGACGTTGATGGTCAGGGGCACCATGATCTCGAGGTGCGGGTCGTGACCTTCGTTCATCAGTTCAGCAGTGGCCTGGAACAAGGCGCGGAACTGCGTTTCGGTGATTTCCTGATATACGATGCCGAGACGCACACCACGGAGACCCATCATCGGGTTCACTTCGTGCAGAGCGTCGATGCGTTTCTTGATTTCTTCGTAAGTGAGACCGCGCTCATTGGCGACTTCACGTTGTTTGTCCTCGGTTTGCGGGACGAACTCATGCAACGGGGGATCCATCAAGCGGAAGGTCAGCGGTTTGCCGTCCAAAACCTTCAACGTGCCCTTAGCGGCTTCCTTGATGTAGGGTTCCAGCTCGTCGAGAGCAGCCACGCGCTCTTCCTTCGTGTCAGAAAGGATCATGTTGCGCAGTTTCTCGAGAGGTTTCTCGCTGTTCTTGCCGTAGAACATGTGCTCAATACGGAACAGACCAATACCCTCGGCGCCGAAGTTGACGGCGTTCTGAGCATCTTCCGGCGTGTCGGCGTTGGTGCGGACACCCATGGTGCGGTATTTGTCAACGAGAGCCATAAACTCTTGGAACAGAGGATTCTCAGTGGCGTCAATCATCTTGACTTCCTCGCCATAGACCCAACCCTTGGAGCCGTTCAAGCTAAGGATGTCGCCTTCTTTGAAGGTCTTGCCGTCGATGGAGACGGTGCGGGCGTTCATGTCGATCTTGATAGCGTCGCAACCGACGATACAGCACTTACCCCAGCCACGAGCCACGAGAGCAGCGTGGGAGGTCATACCGCCACGGGCGGTCAGGATGCCGGTAGCGGCACGCATACCCTCCACATCTTCAGGGTTGGTTTCCTCACGAACGAGGATGTTCTTGATCTTCTTGGCCGTGTAAGCCATAGAAGTTTCGCTGTCGAAGGCGATTTTACCGACGGCGCCGCCAGGACCTGCAGGCAGACCCTTCGCGATAACGGTGTGTTTCTTCTCGTCAGCGGCATCCAGAATCGGGTGCAGCAGTTCATCGAGTTGGGCAGGAGCCACGCGAAGCACCACTTCCTTCTCGTCGATGAGACCTTCGTGCAACATGTCGAGGGCCATGGTCATGGCAGCCACACCGGTACGTTTACCGACACGACATTGCAGCATGTAGAGTTTACCCTCTTGGATAGTGAACTCGATATCCAGCATATCCTTGTAGTTCTTTTCCAGGATGTTGCGGATGTCACAGAGCTCTTTATAGGTGGCAGGCATCAGTTCCTGCATAGAGGCGAGATGCTTGTTCTGCTCGTTCTTGGTGTCATCGTTCAGCGGGTTCGGGGTGCGGATACCGGCCACCACGTCTTCACCTTGGGCGTTGATCAACCATTCACCGTAGAACTGGTTGTCGCCAGTGGCAGGGTTACGGGTGAAAGCCACACCAGTAGCGGAATTGTCGCCCATGTTTCCGAACACCATGGCTTGCACGTTGACGGCAGTACCCCAATCATCGGGAATACCCTCGATACGACGGTAAGCGATGGCTTTCTTGCCGTTCCAGCTCTTGAACACGGCCTTGATGCCGCCTTCCATCTGAGCTCTCGCGTCATCAGGGAATTCAGTACCGAGCACCTCTTTCACCTTTGCCTTGAAATTCTCGGCCAAAACCTTGAGCTCATCGGCAGTGATCTCGGTGTCGCTCTTGTAACCCTTGGCGGCCTTGAATGCGTCAAGCATGTCATCCAGTTGTTTGCGGATACCCTTGCCGTCAGCGGGCTCAATGCCTTCGGATTTCTCCATCACGACGTCAGCGTACATCATAATGAGACGACGATAGGAGTCATACACGAAACGGGGGTTGTTAGTCTTCTTGATGAGTCCGGGGATGGTTTTGGAACTCAGACCGATGTTGAGGACGGTGTCCATCATGCCGGGCATGGAGCTGCGGGCGCCGGAACGACAGGAAACGAGAAGCGGGTTCTCGGCGTCGTCGTATTTGAGGCCCATAATATTCTCCACGTTCTTCATGCCAGCCCAAACCTCATCCATGAGGCCTGCAGGGAGTTGGCAGTTGTTGGCATAATAAGCCGTGCAGCATTCCGTAGTGATGGTCAGACCAGCCGGAACGGGCAAGCCCAGCAAACACATTTCAGCCAAGTTGGCGCCTTTACCGCCCAAAAGATTCTTCATGTCCGCTTTACCTTCGGCCTTTTTTCCGCCAAAAGTATAGACATACTTCACATTGTTATTCGTCATTTTCAAACAGTTTTGAATAAAAAATATTTCTCTAAAAACGGCCGCGAAAATACAAAAAATGTGGGTACAAATCAATATGAACGTGAACTTTTTTTCAAAGTCACGAACAAGGTATAAAATCCTTCGCAAAATTCGCTTAATTCGCCGACATTACGCCACGGTCACGGCGGTTCCTGACGCGGTGACCATCAACATGCCGTTGTTCTCGCCCAGCACCTCATAGTCGAGGTCAATGCCGACCACAGCGTTGGCGCCTTTCTCCATGGCGCGCTGTTCCATTTCCCGCATGGCGGCGTCACGGGCCTGCGTCAGCTCGTCCTCGTAGGAGCTCGAGCGGCCGCCCACGATGTTGCGGACACCTGCGAAGAAGTCCCTCACGAAATTGACACCGGCAATGACCTCGCCAAAGACAATGCCGTGATAATTTACAATCTGTTTTCCTTCAATGGTTGGTGTGGTGGTTAAAATCATAATGGTTGGTTTTAAGATGAGGCTGCAAAGATACACTTTTTAGGGTTAGAAAGTTGATGGTTATGCTATGGGTTAAAGTAGGGTCAAAGTACATTATTTTCAGCTTATTAGATCCGTCATGTTAAGACGGCTCTTCTCGCCTCGGAGAGGCGACACGCACGCAGTGCAAATAACACCACACAAGCGAAGCGCAGTGTGGTGCCCACCGTGTGCAGTGTAGGCACTACCGTGCGCAGTGTGGTGGCGAAGCACAGTGTAGTGCCTACCATGCACAGTGTGGTGGCACAGGTACACCTACCGCACCGTCACCCTCACTCCGCTGCCCTGCGCCCTGTACTCCGGGGCATACATACACTCCACGGTGGTGGCACCGGCGGAGAAGTCGCCGGTCTGAGTGGCAAAGACATCGTATTCCAGCAAGATGGTGCCTTGCGGGAAGCGGCTGAAGAAGAAGCAGTTGGCGGCATCGCGGGGACTCTCCACCCACCATACACCGCCCTGATTGCCCTCGCGCTCGTGGATGTTCACCGGCTCGAAGGCCGCCGCCCGCGGATCCTTGACCTGCACGTACTCTAAGTCGCGGTCGCTGGTGATGACAATCTTCACGGTGATGCGCTCGCCCAGACGGACAGGGTTGTCGGCGGTCACCGGCGCGGCGGTCTTCCCGTCGCCGACAGCCGGCTGGTGGTAGAGCGTGCGCCGCACCGACAGTCCGCTGCCCGTGGCCTCCACCTTGTCGGGGACCTCCAAATACTGCCAGTACGCGGCCCCGAAGGCCGGGTGCGTGCCGTCGGTGCGCACGGCGATGTCGGCCAACGCCGGGGTCATCGTCTCCGACTTCCACAC
>JAFXTE010000027.1 GCA_017525245.1 Bacteroidales bacterium
ACCAAGCTGGTCCGTCACGGTGAACGTGTAGCTTCCCGCCGCACACCCGCTGACGGATGTCGTGGTGGAGATTCCCGCACCGGCGGCCGTTGTCCATTGGTAGCTCAGCGGTGCCTGACCGCCCGTCACCGCAACTGTCGCGGCACCCGTGCTTTCGCCGTAGCACACCACATGGGTGACATTCCCGACTGACGCGGACAGTTCGTCCACATTCAGCGTGTAGGTGACCGTACTGTCAACCCCGTTTGCCGCTGTCAGCACATTCGTGTGCGTGCCCGCCGCCGTGTACGCATGACCATACCATGTGAAAGGAAGGATGTCTGCACACACCGTTGTGTCCACCGAGTTCGTCACATTGTACAACACCGTCAAATCCAGGGTCAAAAGGCTGTCGCAGCCCGCCACGTTGTCCAGATGCTGGGTATAGATGCCCGAAGTGGTATAAGGACTGCCGTTCAATTGGTATGGAAGGTTGTTCTCCACGACGGTCACCACCAGCGTGGAATCCGTCGGGAGAAGGATGTTCAGATTCAGCGTGACAATACTGTCAACTCCGTTCGCAGCAATGAAGGTCTGCGTATAAACGCCCGCTGCCATATACAGACTGTCGTTCCACACATAAGGGAGGGCACTCTCACAAACCGCCGTATCCAGACTGACTGTCACATTGTACAGCACCGACAGCACCAATGTCACGACACTGTCGCAACCCACCGTATTGGTCAACGTCTGCGTGTAGGTGCCTGGCAGGAAGTAAGTGCTGTCATTTAGGGTATATGGCATGTTATTCTCCAACACAGTATTTTGTAATGTGCTGTCCGTGGTCTGGTTTATCGTCAAGTGGATTGTCACAACGGAGTCACAACCATTGACATTTGGAAGTTCTACCGTGAAGTCGCCCGCGCTCTCCAATTCCATACCATTCCACATAAGAGGCAACTCATTAGAGCATACAGTATCGGAAAAATCAAACACATTCTGAGCTATGGTCACCTGGAAGGTATCAGTGGCGGTGCAGCCGTTGCTGTCCGCGATAGTGTAGGTCATCTGGTACAGACTTACACCCGCCTCAAAGAAGAGGGTGTCACCGGACATGTCAGCGCCGCTGTAGATACCGCCTGCCGGAAAGCCCTGCAGAATGCTCATGGTATCGGAGAGACAGAAGAAGCCATCGGGCTGCGACACTTCAGGCACGAAATTAGTGACCACGACCACAGCGGTATCAACGTTACCCAAAGCATCCGTCACTGTCACAGTGTAGGTGCCGGCGCTAAGACTGACGGCCGTGTCGGTCGTCTGCGCTGCATAATCGTCCCATTGGTAAGTATAAGGAGGCACACCGCCGGTAACCTCAACCACCGCTATGGCATTGCCTGTATTCTCCGCAGGAGGCACGCATTCGGCGTTGCACAGGCCGTAGGTGGGTGCCGCAGGCGTGTTTTGCCAAACTCCTCCGTCTGGAATGCGGCGGAAAGAAACCCCCATATAGTAATTAGCATCATACGATGATATATAATTCTTTCGGTCATCGGAAATGTCATTGTAAGAAAGGAGTTCGCCTGTATAGCCACAATCGTTCATTCCGGGGTTACATGGAGGGCAACTCATACAAGAGTTGGTTTGACTCGCCCAACTAATGGCATCTTGCGGCACACCGTTGGCATCGTAAAAGGCGAACCAGCCACCAGTGTTGGGAAACCATAGCCGCCCGCCGCCATTTCCAAAACAATAACGACTGTCAATCACAATTTCCACTACATTTCCACCATTCTGAACCAACAATTCCGATGGAACCGGTGCGGCCTGTGCTCCACGCACCAGAGCAAATCCCTGCGGTGGAACCACGCTTCCCGAAGGAATCACAAAACCACCGGGCCAATCTCCTGACTGGTTGGTCGCATCCCACGCATTATTTCCTAAAAAATAACAAGAAATATCCACCGAATCACATTTATGAGGATTGTAAAGCTCAATCCACTCACCACCGCCAGTCGTGTGATACAGACTGCCCACCATTGACCCATCATATTGCGACGGTGCAAGCATCACTTCGTTGATCATGATGGTCGGGCCGTTGTAGAAACAGTTCCTGCCCTCGCAGTCCGTGTTGACGGTACCCGAGGCCGCGATGGACATGTCCGGATAGACCAGCACCGTCTGCATCACCATGGTATCGCAACCATCCATTGCAGGTGCCCACCAGACGAAGGAAGAGCTGTCAGGGATGTCCGCTGCCAAAACGATATCCGCTCCTGTGAAGTCGTATGGCAACCACGTGCGCATAACACGCAGCGTGTCCCACCTGACGGGAGTCGGGGTCACCGTCAGTTGCAACACCTCCACGCTGTCGCAGCCTGCCGCGTTCGTGATCGTGTGCGTGTATTCGCCCGACAGCGTGAGTGTGTCGCCGTACCAAAGGTAGCTGTCGCAAGCTGTTGCAGTGAGGTGGACCGTGTCGGCGTGCATCGCGACAGGCACCGAAACGGTGTTGTTGGTGGTGTCGCACTCGGGTTGCAAACTGCCGTTCTGGGCGATGCCGCCGGCGTTGCCGTTCACCGCGACCACAAGGCTGTCGAGGTTCGGGAACCCGCACAGTGCGCTCACCGGCAGCCGGATTTCGCTCTGCATGCAGCTATCGACCGGCAAGCTCTCATCTACTATCACCGTGCAGACCGTGTCGCCGCCGTAAGTGTTGGCAAAGACCGTGATCGGGTACGGCGCGTTGAGGGTGTTGTCACCTGCGTTGCAGTAAGAGAAGGTGAGCGTAAGGGTATCGCCTGCCATTTGCGAGGACGCGGACGGCTCCACAGCCACATCGGGCACGGCATAGAACGGCCGTCCGTACTGGTCGATAGTAGTGGCTTGCTGCAGGAAGTTGTTGAACGGCCGCCGCACCACGCCCTCGGGGTCAGTGAACACCGTGGCGTTGTTGAAGAGGTACTGCGGGATGGTCAAGTCCTCGTTCACGTTAGTAACATTGTACATGTACTGGTTCCATACCTTGCGGGCAGGCGCCCAGGGGACTCCAGCGGACTTGAAGATGTAGAGGTGGCCGTAATCGGACTCTACTGTCGAACCGCCAACCACAATCTCCGCTTCCCCGTCCAAATCAACATCAACCACCAAAGGATATTCCAAACCTGTGGCACTGCAACATGGATATACAGCCATGTCATACGGCTGAGTCACTGTTGCACCTGTCTGATGATGTGTCAAACTGCCGTTGATGATGCGTAAATTAAAGCGGTCTCGGTATATCAGCTCCGCAATCCCATCTTGGTTGAAATCAAACAGTGTCAATCCCGTGCAAGCTGAATTGTCGGAATGCGACTTGGTCCACAAGACATCCAACTCACCATTGCTGTTTTGTGGATTATATTGCAACGCATAAATCAGATCATTGTTACCCGTACTATGGTCGGAATATGTTCCTGTAATGAAACAGATTTCATCATACCCGTCCTGATTGATGTCGCCAATCTGCGGCGTACCGAATTTCCGGGCATTGGTGATTTTCTTGGAGCATACAACAGATTGACTCTCTACATCCCAAACATATAAATACACGACCCTGTTTGACTGATCCACATTCATCACCAAAACATCCAACCGACCATCCAGATTCATGTCAGCCAAATAGGTGTTGCCATCCGTAAAAGGAATTGAAGAATTGTCCTCCATCATCATAGCAGAAGAGGGAACTTCTTTTACAACGGACATCTGATTGGCGTTAAAATCCGTACGGCTTTGAATATCAACAGCATAAACCATATTACCTGCCACTAATTCCAAATTGTAGTCCCCGCAGATATTAGCGGCAATAGTATGATAAGTGTTGTTTTGAGTGTTCCATGTTCGTCCTGAATATCCCTTATTTCCAGAGGCTCTACTTAGCAGCACACCAGTAGCTGCATCGTAAACATCGCCCCCGAGATAGATTTCTGTCCATCCGTCATGGTTGAAGTCGGTAAAGGAGATAGCGGGAAGAGGCACACTTTCATTGAATTGACTTCCGAAAACCATATTCGATTCCCACAATTGCGTCCCTTGCGCATCGTAAGCATATAACCGTTTGTTGGTACCAAGTACCACAATGATGCTCTTTGACTCATTCTCCTGCCATTTGACTTTTGCCAAACCGACAGAATTCCAAATATAGAAACCTACCGTATTGATTTGCGACTTCAATGTGGCATCTGCATTAAAAATATTGATTGTAGAAACAACGGACGAATTTCCTGCCGGGAAAACGATTTCCTGCTGGCCATCATCATCAATGTCTCCCACCATCGGGGTGGAAACCGTTATGGCGGCTGCCGATGAAATCAAAGGCTGGCCTATCCCCCACTCTGTCCCCTCTGGGAAGAACACGCAGTCGGCGGAGTCCACATTGTCGGGAAATTCTGTCACATACACATGAATCGAATCGGTGATGGAACAACCTGTAAGAGGGAAGAAGGATATGTCATCCAAACCGAAATCGTTGCCATCGGCTGTATTATTCTGATTAAGCAAGGTTAGTGTCGCGGACGTATTATCTCCACTATACCACACTTCGTAATACGGTTGCCATGAATCAGCTATACTGGGAGAATGGAAAATCGGACCAAGTTGGGTTCCATTGACACTGAATTGCAGCCAAGCGTATGAACCATACATATTGGAATAACCCGTTGAGGCAATCTGCGCAGAAAACGCATAATAGGTGTTCGGAACAACCTCAACCGTCTGCTGCCAAATCACAGAGTTAGGGGTCGTGGCGCCGTCCACAAGCATAAACAAACCGCTTCCTCCATGTCCATGTAAGTTCGATGATCCCCATACCAAATGGCCATCTTGAATAATGTAGTATCTTCCATAGTTGTGATACTGACTTTGAGGAGTGACGTATGTATAGTCACTGCTAAATCCTGTGTTGCCAGCCTCAAAGTCGCCATTCACCACCAAATTATCTCCCATAGCAGCATAATTCTGTCCGCCAAGATAATAGGTAGTAGAAGTTTCCGGACTAACCACCAAAGAATCACCACTGGAAAGGATGCTGTCGTTGCCGTCAGTCCAGTACAGGATGTCAGCCCCCGCAGCCCACAGGGTTGCGGAAGTGCCATTGATGATGACCGTATCGGGCGTGTGGTTCAGCGTCGGCAAGGGAATCACCGTCAGCTGCAGCACTTCCACGCTGTCGCAGCCCGTCGCGTTCGTGATCGTATGCGTGTATTCGCCCGACTGCGTGAGCGTGTCGCCGTACCAAATGTAGCTGTCGCAGGCAGTAGCAGTCAAATGAACCGTGTCGGGTTGCAAAATGACACCCACCGAAACGGTGTTGTTCGTGGTGTCGCATTCGGGCTGCAGACTGCCGTTCTGGGCAATGCCGACGTTGTTGCCGTTCACCGCGATCACAAGCGAGTCAAGGCCGTGGGTTCCGCAGAGGGTGCTCACCGGCAGCCGGATTTCGCCTTGCGCGCAGCTATCGACCGGCAAGCTCTCATCTACCGTAATTGTGCAGACGGTGTCGCCGCCGTAGGCGTTGGCGAAGACGGTGATGGGGTACGGTGCGTTGAGGATGTTGTCACCTGTGTTGCAGTAAGAGAAGGTGAGCGTAAGGGTATCGCCTACCGTCTGCGAGGACGCAGATGGCTCCACAGCGACATCGGGCACGGCGTAGAACGGCCGCCCGTACCGGTCGATGGTGGTGGCTTGCTGCAGGAAGTTGTTGAATGGCCTCCGCACCACGCCCTCGGGGTCAGTGAACACCGTTGCATTGTTGAAAAGGTACTGCGGTATGGTCAAGTCCTCGTTCACGTTAGTAACATTGTACATATACTGGTTCCATACCTTGCGGGCAGGCGCCCAAGGGACTCCAGCGGACTTGAAGATATAAAGATGCCCAACATGCGAGTTGGAATTACAACTGCTGGCAATAATTATTTCGGCAGCACCATCCTGATCCACGTCACACACAATGGGATACTCCAAGGCCGTACCACTACCGCAAGCATACGAAGCCATATCGTATGGCTCTGTCACAGCTTCGCCCGTTTGATGATGCACCATACTACCATTAATGATGCGCAAATGGTTTTCGTCTCTGTAAACCAGTTCCGAATAACCATCTTGGTTAAAATCGAACAACGTCAAACTCGTGGCACCTGAATAGTCAGAATGTGGAGTCGTCCAAAAGACATCCATCTCGCCAGTAGGACTTTGTTCATTATATTTCAAGGCAAAAACAGTCTCATTATTGCCATGTTGATGGTTAGGATAAGTACCTACAACAAAGCATATTTCAGGAAATCCATCACTATCAATATCCCCAATTTGCGGCATGCCGAACTTACGTGCATTAGGAATCCGCTTTGAGCAAAGTATGGATTGCGAAACTACATCCCACACATAAAGATAGATGACGCGTCCGCTCTGTTCCTCGTTCATCACCAAAACATCCAACTGTCCATCCAAATTGATATCCAACACAAAAGTGTTACCATCCGTAAATGGAATGACTGAGCCTTCTTCCATCACCATATTCGCCGATGATATAGTTTTCAAAGGCGATATCTGGTTTAAGGAAGCGTCCGAACGACTCTGTAAATCAACTGCGTAAACCGTATTACCAACAGCTAATTCCAAAGAAGCATCACCGAGCAAATCCGCTGCTGACGATTGATATGTACCGTATGATTCCCACGTTCTTCCAGCGTGACCTTTGTTGCCATTCGTCTTGCAAAGAAACACACCCGTTGCGGCATCATATACCTCACTACCTGCAAACATTTCCGTCCATCCATCATGATTGAAATCAGCGAAAGAGATGGCAGGCATCTTATAACTCTCTGAATTATAGCTACTAAAAGGCTGATTGGATTGCCATAACATTTGTCCACTCGCATCATACGCATAAAAATAGTTGTTGGACGAATAGGCAACTATAATGGTCTTGTACTCGTCTTGGGCATATAACACTTTCGCCAGAGCAAGTTGACTCTCTTGACGAGTGTTACACATATTAAACTGATTTTTCAACTCAGCATTTGAATTGAAAATCAATATTTTAGAATCCGTATGCATCACAATTTCCTGCTGACCGTCATCATCCACATCACCAACTAAAGGAACTGCTGCACACATGGAGGCTACCATTCCCGAAACAATCGGCTCCCCGATACTCCACCCCGTCCCTTCAGGGAGGAAGGTGCAGTCGGCGGAATCGATGTTGTCTGGGAAAGCGGGAGACAAACAAGTGAAATCAACCAATGTGTCCTTCAATCCACAAGGACTTTTGATATAGACACGATGAATTCCAGAAGATATGTTCTGTAACACATTGGAGGATTGAAAATTACTCGGATAGTCCAATGCATATTGATATGGACCGTTCGCGGTGCCGGGAAACAACTGAACCGAACCACTGACACCATCACAGGCATTAACCACGACCATGCTGTCAATCGTGACCTGCTGAACGTATGTCGATACATCATAGAAATTCCCGAACAATTGGGCAACTTCGTCCGCTGTGATAGCTCGGTTGTAGATAGCTATGTCATCAAGTTTGCCGTCACGCGGATTCCATGAATAGCCTCCCTCAATGCCAATGTGCATATCATAAGTATTGGCAACAATAAAGTTTACACTATTGGGCAGTATCGTGTCCATAACAATCACACTATTCCAATAGAATGTAATATGACGACCATCTAGGACAACAACACAATGCAACCAATCGCAGTCGTTCACACTTATACAATTGTCTCGCGGACCAATATCATGGATAGCATAATTCGCTTGGGAAACAGAATTATTCAAAATAGTACCCGTAAAACCACCAGAATTACTACTACTGTGGTTTGTATAAATCCATATTCCAGGAACACAACTCCAACCGTCTCCCCCCTTTGCTATGACTCCATAGTTGTATTCCATTGTGGAGAAACTGCCCCAACCGTTTGTACCTCCGCGAAAACACTCCTGTACCCAGAACGAAATTGAAAAAGTAGTGTCAAATTGCAGACTGGTGCTGTTCGGCACATCAATCCAGTTCCTGTTATAGAATCCACCGAATTCGTAGCAACTATTCGCATTGCCGAAACGGTCAGTCGTCAGCATTGGTCCTCCATTCGCACCTCCCAGTATTCCATGATTGCCATTGCCACTCATGTCGTTGGCATTGCCGTTGAACGGCCAGTACCCAACAAGTCCCTCCGTGGGAACTTGGGCGTTTGACATATTGAAAACTAATACCCATAAAGCAAATAACAATAATCGACCTATATGCCGACTATGATTGGTTTTTAAACCAGAGTACGCCATCATATCATTACAGCTATTTTATCCAATCAATATTTAATATCCAATCAATTTCTTGAATATATAATACGTTGGAATTAGCTGTAATGTTACAACTATTAATTCATTACAATCAGAAAAATAACATATTGAGAATCAATATCTCACCAGTTCACAAACGCCTTGTTGAAAATGTCATCCGTGAGCGCATCGGAAATATCCGCCACCAAGCCGGATTCCACACTGCTCAAGTTTTGCGAACTGTAGTAGTCGGCGTATCGGGAAAAACTCTGCTCGAAATTCTGCTCCTCATCAAACTTATTGTAGAACCGCACCCGCACCGTGATGGTAAGGCGGTTCATGGCCGGTGTATCGTTGCCCTGTATTGCCACCGGATTCACAGCATAGTTAACAATCTCGCCCTCAATGGTATAATCCCCGTTCTCGTTAACAATCGTCAACGGGGTCTGCGCCTGGATTTTGTCCTTCAACGCCGTCGTGAAATCCTGGCTCAACGTCGGATTCACCAACGACGCATTGTTCGGGAATGTCGTGATTGCCACGGTCTTGGCCCGCGGATCAACCGTGCCACCGGTCAACGAGACAGACATGCGGCAACCGGATAAAATCACCGCAAATGCAATCACAATACAATATATAATTCGTTTATTCATCGTCTCATCGCCTTTCCGATTCATCAGCTTCAATAACCTATAACCAATAACCTATAACCATTATTCAGATTCCGTATTCCTTGATTTTCCGATACAGCGTCCGTTCCGAGATACCCAACTCTTTAGCGGCAAGCTTACGGTTGTCGTGGTTGCGCTTGAGGGCGGCGACAATCGCCTGTTTTTCAAGGCCTTCCATGGAGTAGTCCGAAGTTTCCTCGATGACTTCAGAGTCATCATACTGTTCTGGTTCAGCGCCATGGTGCTCGTGAGCGGTCACCAATGGATACTGACCATCGCCCGGCATGGCGTTGTCGGACAGGGCTTGGTGAGGATGCGAACCATGTACGTACATCTGCGGGTTCTGGGTCAGCCGCATCACGGTAGATTTCAGCTCTTGCACCTCACGCTGCAACTCGGCGATGAACTTGAAGACAATTTCACGCTGCATATTATCCTGACGCTCGCTATCTGTGGGCATCACAGCCGGCAGATTCGAGCCGACAGGACCCGTCAGGTAAGGTTTCAACATTTCGGGCGTGATAAGCCGCTCTTTCTCGATGAGGGACACCTGTTCCGTTACGTTCTTGAGCTGGCGGACATTACCCGGCCAACGGTAAGCACGCAACATTGATTGAGCATCTTCTGTGAGCGAGATGGTCGGGACGTGATACTTGTCGGAGAAATCGGCGGCGAACTTGACAAACAGCGGATAGATGTCGCCAGGGCGCTCGCGCAATGCGGGCACGCGGATCGGCACCGAGTTGAGACGATAGTATAGGTCTTCACGGAACTTGCCCTTGGCGATGCGGTCGGCGATGTTGACGTTGGTGGCGGCCACCACGCGGACATCGGTCTTCATCACCTTGGAGGAGCCCACACGAATGTACTCGCCCGTCTCCAACACACGCAACAGTCGCACCTGCGTGGAGAGCGGCAGGTCAGCGACCTCATCCAGGAACAAGGTGCCGCCATTGGCTTCTTCGAAGTAGCCCTTGCGGGAATCCACGGCTCCCGTGAAAGCGCCTTTCTCGTGTCCGAAAAGTTCCGAATCGATAGTGCCTTCAGGAATTGCACCGCAGTTCACCGCAATGTACGTTTTCGTCTTACGCGGCGAATAGGCGTGGATGATCTTAGGCACCGACTCCTTGCCGGAGCCACTCTCGCCGGTCACCAACACCGACAAATCAGTCACCGCCACCTGCATGGCCACATCGATGACATGGTCCAACGCGGGGTCGAACCCAATGATGCCGAAACGGCGCTTGACATTGTTTATGTTTTCGTTCATGTATAAAGGTTAAATGGTTAGGAGGTTAGAAGGTTACTTCACACGGAGTTTACGGCCGATTTGCAATATCGTCGTCTCCTTGATCTTGTTCAACTTACAGATCTTATCGACCGTGGTGTGGTATTTCTTGGCGATAGCGTAGAGCGTGTCGCCCTGTTTGACTGTGTGATATTTAGCCGAGGAGGCGGGTTTTGTGGCGGGCTGGGACTGATGGGTTGGTTTCTCGACTGCTTTGTTATTGGCCGGTGCCTCCGATTTCACGTCAGATTGCCCTGTATCCTTGTTGGAGACCACCTCGTCGTCATCACCATCGTCAGTTCGGCGCATATCGTTGGTGTCCTGCTGCTTACGGCTGTATTTTTGCACCGTAATAACATTGGAACCTCGATTGATGTCTTTGTACGCATCCGCCATGTCGCTGCTCTTCAGCTTTATGTCCTTGTTGACTTGGCGCGGATTATCGGCCTTGGAGTGTGAAAACAGCCAGTCGTAGGTTGCTTTCAAATAGAACAAGCGAGCCAATGCCCCGTGGTTGACTCCCGCCCACTTGTCAAGCCGCAAAAGGTCGGTGCTGCCGCACTTTCTCATGGCCTCTTGGATTTCCGTTGCGCGGGAAACGGGCACGGCCTTGTCGGCAGTACCATGGATGATCCATAACGGCACCTGATTCAGCTTACAAAGGTCTTTACGAATAGTGCCGCCGCATAGTTCCATTGAAGCGGCTATCTTCTCACCGTGGTTTGCCAGGAACTCAATCGTCCCAAAGCCTCCCAAGCTCATGCCTATCAAGTAGATACGGTTTGTATCCACCGCATATTGATTCGTCACCCAGTTCAGAATGTTCAGCACTTTCATGGAATTCCACGCACCGCCGGGATTCTGCGGGGCAATGATGATGGCGTTGATGTCACGACCCATGCTGATGGCATCCAAACAACCGTATTTGCGCACACGGTTCAGGTCATTGCCACAGAGACTTGCACCATGCAGAAACAACACCACCGGAATCTCTCCCTTCTGTTCTTCGTAAGTGTCCGGCACCGAAACCCAAAAATTGTAAGCGTCCTTCACCACATTATGGTGCGAGATAAAGGTGTAGTTTGTCTGTGCTTTGCTAACGACACATAAACATATAAACGTAAGTATTACTAATAATCTTCTCATATTCATTTTCATTTTGGCTATTAGCTATTAGCTTTTAGCTGTTGGCTTTTTCATCGCCCTTCATCGTTTCATCGCATCATCGTATCATCGTCAAGAATCGCCAAGGCTGCCGCTCTCGCGTCTTGAATCGTGTCCTCAATGCACATCGGGCGTTTGCAGGAACCGGCGACATACAATCCTGGTTGGGAGGTGAGGTTGTCTTCAATGTGCGGCGAACGGCTCTGTGCGAAATGGTAGAGGCCGTCGATACCGGCGCATTTGGACAGCGTGGCGGTACCTTCGGAAGCGCACATGCCCACCATCAGTACCAGAAGATCGGCATTCATCGTCATCGGGTTGCCCATGAGAGTGTCCTCGGCCTTGATCTGCACGCGGTTGTCGAAAGTGGAGGCTGCCTCGGAGATTCGGCCGCGCACGAAGTTCACACCGTATTTCTCCTGTGCCTCGCGGTACATCTCTTCAAAGCCCTGTCCCCACATGCGCAAGTCCATGTAAAAGATATAGACATCCGTCTCGGGATGCTGTTTCTTGATCTCGATAGCCTGCTTCACAGCAGTCACGCAACAGACTTTCGAGCAGTAATTGTTGCCCGACTTTTCATCGCGGGAGCCCACGCACTGCAGGAAGACAATCTGCTTCGGCACCTCGTCCATATTGTTGCGGATCTGGTTTTCCTTGATCATCTTCTCCATCTCAATGGAAGTGATCACACCTCTGTAAATACCGTAGCCAAGTTCCTCCTTCTGGTGCGCATCGAATACTCTGTAACCCGTGGCTAACAGCACTTTGTCGAAAGTCGCTGTCTCTCCGTCGGCGGTGGTCAGCGTCCACTGTTCGCCAGTGCGGTTCATGGCAGTCACAGCGCAGTTTGCCTTGAGAGTAATGTTCTCGTGCGAGAGCTTGGCTTCCAATTTGTCGGCCAGCTCGTCCGCGGAGCTGAAATCCGGGAACAGGAAGGCCTTGTCACGGATGTTGCACAACGGTTTTTCCTCTTTCTCGAAGAGGGTCACTTGATGATTATTCGCCAGCACGGAGGCGGCTTCTATGCCGGCAGGGCCGGCGCCTATTACAGCTATATTCATAGTATGATTCATTTTTCAGTATATCAATCAGTTATGAGTTAATAGATACTAGTTAATAGTTATATCTCTAACGCGAACTTAACTCTTAACTTTTAACTCTTAATTCTAAACTTTCAGAACCTCGGGTTTCTCCGGTGCCCGCAACACCTTGCCGGAGGCGCCGCGGTATTTATCGTCAGGGTTATAGGCGACACCGATTTTGTCGAGGAGGCGTTCACACTGCACCTGATGGAGCTGCATGCCCATCACCCATGGATCGTAGCCCAAAAGCAGTCCGGCCAATTCCTCGTAGGTGAGCACCGGGATGCCATAGCCCTCTTTGTCGTAAGTCTTATGCTCCATCTCGGCAATGGTGTATTGCCATTTGTCAAGGAACATGGCGCAACCGGGACAGTTGGCCACGATGAAATCAGGCTCGTAGGGCTCCATCGACTCGAATTTCTTCTTGGAGTTGGCAATGGAGTAGCCGCGGTTCTCCTGCACAAGATACTGGCGGAAACCGAAACCGCAGCAGTGACGGCGTTCAGGGTAATCTACCACCTCGCCGCCCCAAGCCTCGATCATACCAGCCAGCACGTAGGGGAATTCCGCATTGCCGATGCCATGTTTCGGGAATATCTTGGCGTAGTGGCAACCGATGTGTTCCACCCCGCGCAACGGCTTGCCCGTAAAACGGTTAATCAACTGGTACTTCATCTTCTCCTTCAACTCGAAACGGAACTTGAAGATCAAATCCGACGGATGCACAATGTTCTCGGGAAGCTCGAACGTCCGACCAGTAGCTTTTTTGAGATACTCGCGGGCTTTCTCCAAGATTTCGGGTTGCTCCTTCCATTTCTCCATCAATTCGGTCATCACACCGAAAGAGGTGACACACGAGGGAACATAGTTCTTGTATCCACGTTCGGTCATCAACGAGAAAAGCCGCGCCACGATGGTCATGGTCGTTTCAAACGGCACTACATCGGAGTGGTAACCAATTCCCGTACAAGTATGCTGGTGGGAGGAGTCATAAATGTCCTTCCCCAAATCATTGCGCATGATGTTCAGGAAGGTCGCCTCCGAGCCAGGGAAGAAGGTCTGCCGGATGCAACTTCTTTCATAGAAGAAGTGATCGTCGGCAATTTCTTTCTGATATTCGTTCCAAAAACGTTTTTCCATTATAATGGTTATAGGTTATGGGTTATGGGTTATGGGTTAGTGAGATATGAGGTCAGAAGATATTAGACTTAAGAGGTTATAACAAGTTGGCAAAGATACAAAAAATTCCTTTTCTATCGAATGATGCATTCCAAAACAGAATGGCCCAATCCGAGGAAATCGTGAATAGCTTCCACCTCCAAACCGGCCTCGCGGACAAGGCGGACAAGATCGTCGGAATGATACATCTTGCTGTTACCATTAGCGATAGCCGTAAAGTAGAGGCTGGTTTGGGCGAGACACAAGGCAGCAGTGTCGAAACGCTGACGATCCCATAAGGTCTCCATAATGTATAGACGCGTGCCAGCAGTCATCACGGAAGCGGCTCGACGCAAAATGCTCAAGATCTGCGGTTCGCTGAAACAGTCGAGGAACTGGCTCATCCAAATGGCGTCGAAAGCGGGTTCAGATGGAAGTTTGCAGTTGTCGTCCAGCATATTAGCGGCATACGCAAAAATCCGGTCGGCACCAGATTGTCCGGCTGTCTGCTCACGCATCATCTCTATCTGCTGCGGCAGATCCACGATGGTGACCTCCACATCAGGATTGTAGCGCACACACTGCATCGCCCAACGACCAGTGTTGCCACCCACATCCATCAGATGCTTTGTCGGACGGGAAAACACCAGTTGCAACGCCTGTTCGAAAGAGCCATCGCTGTAAAAATGGTCGAAAGCGAACCAGCTCTTCTGCGCCTGCTCGGGAAGCGAAGAAAGGCCCTCGTACACCGTCGGCCAATCACCCAAGCACTTCAGGCCTGCAGGTTTTCCCTCACGAAGAGCCTCTTCCAGATAGAACATCCCCTGATAGTTGACATCGTGGTTGAAGTCCAGGTTCACGCGGGTAGATTCATCGTG
Organism: Bacteroidales bacterium; assembly: GCA_017525245.1. Lineage (GTDB taxonomy): Bacteria > Bacteroidota > Bacteroidia > Bacteroidales > WCHB1-69 > F23-D06. The sequence goes on from JAFXTE010000027.1 coordinate 14,552, forward strand.
GAGCAGGAACCAACCGGTCTTGGCCAGCGAATAACGGCCTGTCTCGGGATCGACAATCACAGTGTTCATCGTCAATGACGATTCCAAGAGACACTTCGCGGCATAGAGGGAGATACCTGCCTTCTCGGCGACTTCTTCTGGGGTCATGGGCGTCTCCAGCATCTCGAAAATGCCCCATTTCACCATCAGTCTGGCTGTCTGGAACGTCATCGGCCCGAAAGCGTAAATCTGAGCGAGCCGCTGCGCCTCAACTGCACTCATCTTGTCGTTTGTGTATTGTTTTTTTAAGTTGTCGTTTAAATTCATTGTTGGTTTAAGGGATTTGAAGGTTAAAGGGTTAGGAGGTAGGGGCGAATAATTATTATTCGCCCTTACGAAGGAATTCGCCCCTACGAAGCACCACCGCCGAGTTCGTTCCTCCGAAGCCGAAGCTATTGCTGAGGACGATGTTCAGCGGCATCTCCACGGTTTTCGTGGCGATGTTCAGCGGGGCGGAAGCCTCGTCGGGATTCTCGAAGTTGACATTCGGGGCCACAAAACCGTGCTGCATCATGAGGGTGCAATAAACGAGCTCGCTGGCGCCGGCCATCCAACACTCATGCCCCGTCATACCTTTGGTGGAGCTGATGAGGGCGCGTTGTCCGTGGAAGATGCGGTCTAATGCGAGGGCTTCGAAAGTGTCGCCCTGGGGTGTGCCCGTGGCGTGGGCGTTCACGTAGTCAATGTCAGACGAGGTGACACCCGCCATCTCCATGGCCCGCATCATGGCAGTGTAACTGCCGTCATCGGAAGGTTGCGAGATGCCTCCGCCGTTGGAGGAGAATCCGTAGCCGGCGACCTCCGCGAGGATGGCCGCGCCACGCTGCACCGCGTGGTCATAGTCTTCCAGCACTAAAGCAGCCGCGCCGCCGCTGGGTACAAGTCCGTCACGGTCGCGGTCAAAAGGTCGTGCTGCACGCAACGGTTCCCCAACCCTCTTGGAGAAAGCCCCCAAAGCATCGAAAGAGGCCATCGCGAATTGATTGACCTCCTGGGCGCCGCCACACAGCACCGTATCCTGTAATCCCTGTTTGATGAGCAGATAGCCAAGACCCACTGAGTGACTGCCACTGGCGCACGCTGCACTCACCGTGAAGTTGACACCACGCAAGTGGAAAATGCTGCTCAGGTTCATGTTCACTGTGGAATTCATTGACTGGAAGATGAGTCCAGAGCCTAACAGCGCCGTGTCAGGACGCTGCACCAGCATCCGGTCCGTCTCAATCACCGGCTTCGACGACGAATCGTTGCCGAAGATGACACCCACCTCGTTGCGAAGAAGGTATTCCTCATCCATGCCCGCCTGCTCAAAAGCCTCTTTGGAGGCCATGAAGGCGTAAGCTGCTTCCTGCGACAACCCAGCCCGCAATCGTCTGTGCAACAATGGCTTCAGCTCAGGTTCAGGCACAATACCCGTGAGATCAGACTGATAACCGTAGGCTAATCTGTCGGGATCGTTGCCGATGCCCACACGTCCTGCGCGCAATGATTCAGCCACTTCTTCTTTCGTCGTGCCGATACACGACCATATTCCCAGCCCTGTGATTACTACTCTATGATCCATATTCAATTCATAATTCATAATGCATAATGCATAATCATCATGCAATGCATAATCATCATGCAATGCATAATCATCATGCAATGCATAATCTTGAAACAAGGGCGCAAAAATACACAAAAAATCGGCACTATCACTGCATAATAATCAATGAAACATCAAACAAAGATAAAAGATAACTAACCATATCATATTTTTTGTATTTTTGCCACCGAAAAAACTCATTTATTATTTATCAAAACCAAACATCAATGAAAAAATTAGCGTTTCTTGCCTGCGTGTGCATGGCATTAGTTTTTTCCAGCTGTCATAGAGATCAGCACACTTATAATGCTGCGGTGACAGAGTATCATTTCGCCAATCACGACAATGAGGTGTCTGTGAAGGCTATCCTCAACAGCTTGTCCAGTTTCTGGGAAGGCGACTACACTTGGAAAGGCAACAACCTTGAGTGGGCCGATGCTCAAGCCGACACTCGCTTCACAATTGAATCCGTCGGTGCCATCACCCTCAACTTCAACAGCAAGCTGGCTGAATACTTCGAAGAAGGTGACTACTTCATCTACACTCTTACGAGAAAAGATGACAACACCAAGATCCACGAATACAAGTTCACAAAAGACGGTGGTGAGGAAGTTTACAATATCATCAAATAAAACAGTCTTCTGACAAAACCCCGAAGAGGAGGAAAACAATCCTGTTTTCCTCCTCTTTTTTTGTTTTCACTCCCTTCCAAATCTGTTTCTTTCACCCCCTCATCATATCCCCCTTGAACTTTGAACTTTGATCCTTTTGAACCTTGAAACTTGAAACTTGAAACCTGAACCATGAAACATGAAACTTGAAACTGAAACCAAAAAGGGCGAGGATTCCTCCCCGCCCTTTCTTGGCTGTAAGCTATTAGCTATTAGCTATTGGCCTCAATAACCAATAACCAATAACCAATAACCATTACTTCTTCACCACCTTGCGCACGGTCACGCCCTGCGGAACGGTGATACGAAGCGTATAGACACCTTCTGAGAGGTTGTTGAGGTCAATGCTGTTGAGAACATTGTCATACACGCGCACAAGCTGACCCATCTGGTTGTAGCATTCAACCTTCTGGATGCCCATGGCATCGATGTACAGGTTGCCCGTCGTCGGGTTCGGATACACATCAATGTCATCCAATGAAGCATTCGCATCCATGGCATTCTCGCCATTCGTGACAAACTTGTTCCCATCGCTGACAACGAGATTGATGTCGTCAATGTAGTTGATACTGTAGTCCAAATAGTCAGTTCTGCGGCCAGTGCCCGGTACCAGCGTGTTACGGAAGGCGACACGGCTGCCGACAGAACAATCGTAATCGACAAAGTTCAACGTCATCTCCTGCATATCCGTGGTGTTAGAGCACTTGAACGTCTTCAGAGCGGTGAAGTTACCCTGCTCATCCACAAGACCCACCTGCAGACGGTAGATTGACTTGGGCTGACGCAAGTTGAACGTCATTGACATGACGCCAATCGGGTACGGGTCTGAACATTCAGGCATCGCATACACGCAGCGGTTCTTCAGACGCAAAGAATTGCTGCCGCCAGCAGTGGTATTGAAGTTACCATACACCTGAGGTCTCGTTTCTGAATCAAGAGCAACATCCTCCGCGATCACCTCCCAGCAGTCGGGCTCTGCACCCACCATGTAGGACTCGAAAGTTTCTTCATAATCCGAATAGATTTCGCATTCCAGATCCTCCACGTTAACGTAGGTCAGCGTGATGTCATCCAAGTAGTTGTTGCTGTACAAGTCACCCTCGCTGCCGCCCACGTTCTTGAAGACGATGTAACGGCCTTCGCCAACGAGATCCTTGACGCTTGCGAAGTTGCACTCAAAGTAGTTCACGTTCTTG
>JAFXTE010000028.1 GCA_017525245.1 Bacteroidales bacterium
ATTCATCTACTCCAATAGAATCAATAGATAATAAAACAAAAACAAAAACAAAAAGACTATGAAAAAGATTTTATTTTTAATCGGATTGAGTATTTTAACTTTTGGCGCTTTTGCCGAAAAAGTCCCTTCAGTGATTGTCAACAAATCAAAAGGCGGATTCTCAGCAATCTTTAACCTTTACAACTATGTGAGTTATACACCTGCAGAGGTGAACTCGGATGGTATAGGTCATCTGGATTGTTCTGGAAACGGTTTTTCAGCATGCAGAGTTCCAAACTGCAATGCACTGAACACAAACAACGGCAACAGCGTTGTTGTTGAAACTGAATCGGGCAAGTTGAATTCCTTCAAGCAGGCCATCAACGATGTCATCCAGCAATACGAAGTTGCGCTTGAAAACCACGCAGCCGCTGTTGCAGCAGGAACTCACACAAAAGCCGTTCCCAAGATTTACACCAAGACCATTGCGACAACTTCAAAAAGCAGCGGTAAACTCGGCAAACAGAAGGGTGAAACTTACGTTGTCAGAGGGGTTGTAAATAAACAAACAGACAACACGTCAACTATGACCATCTACATCGAAAAGACAAATCTCCTTTACGCAGGCAACTAATTCTCACTCCTAAAAAACGAAAGATTCTATGAGAACACGCATTATTGTCATCGCCAGCTTGGTATTGGCATCGCTGGGTGCGACAGGACAGGAATGGATTGGCAAACGGTTCACACTGGACACTATGGTCAATATGCAGTACACACACCAGCCCAAGAACATCAACCTGCTCAAAAGCAGGATACAAGACAATGCATTCTATTTTGTTGAACAACAGGGTTATCAATACAAGGAAAACGACTATCAAGCAGTTATCTACAAGCTGTCGTTAGACAATTATGAGCAAACCGAGATCACACTTCCCGTCCCGGAAAACCTGAAGAAGCCGGAGCACAACATCCGCAATCTTTGGATTTATGATTTCTGTTTTGACGGAGAATATCTGTTGGTCACCACACAGGAAGCACTAATCCTTTATAAACAAATCAATAATCAAAACTACCGGGTGGTTACCACATACCGTCATCACAACTTGTTCGTGGGATACCTTCATCAAGGGAAGCTCAACTTCTTCGAAGAAGACCACGACAAGGGGTTCAAGTGGTTTCAACAGAATCTTGACAGCGATACGGCGACACTGGTCCGTGAGTTGCATTACGAGGCACCCCACATTGTCCAGATCCAACCCAATCGCTACATTTCCCACAATCAACAATCTGTATTCTTCCTAAGCACGAGATTCCCCCGTTTGGAGGTGTATTCGCTGGACGGGCAACTTCAGGACACGATTCACTTTGACCTTCCTTCCTGGAAAGCCTTTGAAGACGATTATATCCAAAAGACATTATCAATACCATACGGGGTAGAACGCATTTTCGCAATCAAGGATGATTTGTACAAATACTCCTATCCCAAAGTGATAATGCCGCTAAACGGGGATCTCTTGCTATTCTTCACCTATTACGATACCATAACGGGGAACTCAGTGCTGCAATACGCAATACGAGAAAAAGACGGAAAAACCATCCGTTATTCAACCTCCAATCATGAAGACAGCGTCTATGTTGCGGCACAGTTCCCATTTACACTGTTCAAAAACGGCTTAGAAAAAACAAATGCGCCCGGGGAAAATGTAATTGTCCAATTGACATTGAAATCAGACGTGTCCTGGCAAGGGAAAAAAGAAAAAGAATACCTTAATGATGAACACCAGTACTTTCTATCCCACGAACCAGTACTCGCCTACAAAATCATGCTGTATTCACCGAGAATTGAGCAAAAAAAGTTTGAGCTCTTCACCACAAGCCAAGAAAGGATTTGCCTGAAGGACCTTCCTTCCGAAAAGAGCGTTTTGGTTCTACATCAAGATCTGGAATGTTCCGGTTGCGTGAATGCCCTTTATGAACTTCTAAACCAAACTGATGCTGAAAACCTTCACATCGGACATGTTTACGCGCACCCATTAAACGGATTGTCAGCATACGATATCAATAGCAGGATAAAACAACATCTCACCAAAGCCTTCACCCTGTATTCGTGTGGCCCTTCTGGTTTCTCAGAAATCACTTCGCCTCTAAAAATTCCGGAAAAAGATTATCCCTGCATTATGTTTTGCGATAAAAAAGGCATCCGGAAACTATTCACCGCATCGGAATTATTCACTACAAACCTAAATGTGACAACATTCAGCACAGAATTCCTCAACGAATGGCAATCTTTCAATTCTAAGCCATAATGTTCTTTGACAGTCTGAAAAAATTGTAACTTTGCGCCCTAAAAATCTGGATATGGCATATACAATCGATTTGACGAAAATCACCAAGTTCGACCATGTGGAATTCGTGGCCAAACAGGTTGTGGAAGGGTTTATCACAGGCATCCACAAAAGCCCCATGCACGGCTTTTCCGTGGAGTTTGCCGAGCATCGGCCTTACAACACCGGCGAGCCAATCCGCCACATAGACTGGAAACTCTACGCCCGGACCGACAAACTGTTCGTCAAACAATACGAGGAGGAGACAAACCTGCGATGCCAGTTGGTCATCGACAACTCATCATCTATGTATTTTCCAAAACGGCAGAAATACACACTTGCGCAGCCGAACAAAATCTTCTTCGCCGTATATGCCGCCGCAGTCCTGATGCAGGTTTTCAAAAGCCAGCGCGATGCAGTTGGTTTAAGCCTCTTCTCCGACAAACTGGAATTGCAAACCCGAGCACGCGGTGGGGACGCACACCACAAGATGATTTACCGCGAACTCGAGAAGGTGCTGCAACCCATCGGCGATGACGTTCAGCGACAATCTATGGTCACCGACACCTTGCACCAAATCGCCGAGCAGATTCACCGCCGCTCCCTGGTCATCATTTTCAGCGACATGTTGGAAACGAGCAGCAACCTCGACGAATTATTGCTGGCATTGGGACACCTCCGGCACAACAAACATGAGGTGGTCCTTTTCCATACCTTCGACAAGCAATTGGAATACGATTTCGCATTCGAAAACCGACTCTACAAGTTCGTCGATATGGAAACAGGCAACGAAGTGAAAGTACACGCCAACAACATCCGCGAATTCTACCAACAGACCGTCCGCGATTATTTCCAGGAAATCAAAGTCAAATGCGGACAATACCAGATTGACGTGATTCCTGCAGATATAACCCAAGGATTTGAACAAATACTACTCCCCTACCTGCTTAAACGATCGCAAATGTACTAACCTTAAACCAAATGAACAAAACATCAAACTACGAAAACAAGAGATTAACCATCAAAGAATGGAGTGTGCAAGACCGGCCTCGGGAAAAATATGCCCGAAACGGCGCAGCTTCGCTTTCTGACGCGGAACTAATCGCCATTCTGTTCCGGACAGGAAATGCTTCAGAATCTGCCGTGGAATTGGCCAAGCGCCTGCTCTCATCGTCAAACAACAGCCTCAATGAATTATCTGAAAAGACATTGCTTGAGTTATCCGAAACCAAGGGTATCGGACAAGCAAAAGCAATGGCTCTGCTCACCGCATTTGAAATCGGGAGACGGATCCGCGCCGAAAAAGTGGAAGAGAAGCCGATAATTAAAAGCAGCTTGGATGTCGTAAACCTTATGCAAAACAAAATCGCCTATCTGGACCACGAGGAACTTTGGGTGATCTACTTGAACCAATCCAGCCGAATCTTGGGAGTTGCACAGATAAACAAGGGCGGAATCGCCAGCACAGAGGTAGATGTCCGCATCGTATTACAACAAGCAGTGGTGAAAAAGTCCACCCAAATCATTCTATGCCATAACCATCCTTCCGGATCAATTCGTCCGAGCAAAGCCGACATACAGCTCACAGAAAAGACCCGTAAAGCTGCAAATTTGCTTGATGTCATGCTGGTGGATCACATCATCATCCATCGGGAACGATATTTCAGCTTTGTGGAAGAGGGAATGTTATAGAGTCCATCCTCTGAAACGGCTCTTCAGGCGCGAAATCATCGCTCCCTACGCTCAATCACCTCTTTAAGCCGATAGCGGTCGCCCGTGGCGGCGCCGATGGAATTGATAAACTGGAGGTCGTAACCCGGGGTATCATAACCCCAACGCTGGAAGTTTCCGTCTTTGTCAACTTTCTTCACCACTTGGTCGTTATATCTGACAATCAGGTATTTGGCCAGCTCGTCCCAGCGCTTCATCATCTTGTCGGCATAGGCGATGCTCCTTTTATTGAGATAGTCGCGACGATCGGCGGGGGTCATCGGCTCTATGGCTTTCAGCACGCTGTCCTGATCGTCGAAGTAGTAGTCCTCCAACTCGCGCTGGGCCTCGCGGAGATCATCAATCATCATCGAGTAGCGCGGATAGACCATGTTGGCGACCCAGTTGTTCATCCAGAAGGCCGACCCGAAGCTGAATTCCGTGCGGGGGTTGTTCTCGGGACGGAAACAGTCGGGCACCTGCGTGATGCAGCAGTAGAGCGGCACGTAGGCCACCATGTCTGCGTCGTCGCAGTTGAACCAGGTGACGCCACCAACGTCGTCGGGGAGCCACGAACGCATCTGGCAGGTCATCGTGAAACCGCTCTGCTGCGTGGCGATGGGCCTCTCTCGGAAGTAGCTCACGCCGGCGGTATCACGGAAGTGCATCGGCAGCGGACGGATCGGCATCCCCCACGGACCGGCGGTCATGTCGGCGGTCATGTCCAACGGGGTGTTCTCAAAGTGGTCGCGCATGTCCTCCTGCAAGTCTCTGAGCGACAGCGGCGCGTCGGGTTTGATCCACAGCGGCAGATGGTCGCACTTGTCGAACTCGCCGTTGAGATACGGCAGGTACTTGTCCATTTCGGCTTCGGCGTAGTGGTGGCGGAAGAAGCTCCACACACGGGCGTCGGCGTAGCGCACGTTCTCGAAATCGATGGGACAGTAAGCGTCGCGGAAGGAGAAGTCCGCATCCTTGCCACTGAAGTAGCCCTTCTCGCGGGCAAACTCGATGACATCGGCGGCATAGACGCACTCGACCTCGGGACGGGTGATGTATTGGAGGTGTTTGCTGCTAAGAGATTTGTGGGATATTTTGGGCGAAAAATTTTTCGTCCCTACGGGTTCCTGCGGGAATTGCCTGATACGGCTCAAATTGGCATGGGCGCAGATGCAATCGTCAGGGATGCGCAGGGCGACCCAGACGGCGCCTTTCCTATCCTTCCCCTTGCCGATGATCTCCATAATCCACGCCTCGTTGGGGTCGCAGATGGTGATGCTTTCGCCACTGCTGTTGTAGCCGTACTCCTCCACCAACTCGGCCATGCACTTGATGGCCTCGCGGGCGTTGGCGGCGCGCTGCAGGGTGAGCCGCATCAGCGAGAAATAGTCGAGCAGTCCCTCGCGGTTCTGGAGTTCCAGCCGTCCGTCGAAGGTGGTCTCCACGATGGTCAGCTGCTTCTCGTTCATCAAGCCGACGACGTTGTAAGTGTACTCGACTTGCTTCACGAACTGCCCTTCGTGCGCGGGTCCCCACCCGTGGATGGCGATTTGCTCGCCCGGGGCGTGGCGTCCGGCCGGACTGTGGAACAGCGATCCGGAGAATCCGAAGCCGTCGCAGTTGTAGGTACACATCACGCTGCCGTCAGCAGAAGCTTTCTTGCCGACGATCAGGTTGGTGCAGGCCGTAGCGGGGAGGAGGGCTACGGCGAGGAGGAGGGTTGTGAGGAGGTTTTTCTTCATATCAGTATGTTTTTTGATGTCCCCACACTGCAGCTTCGCCTTGTGCGGGGTTATTAGTGCTATCGCGCGTCTTGCCCCTTCGGGGCTGCTTAAGGAAGTTGTTTTATATTACTACCCCGGCCTTCGGCCACCCCTTCTAAAATAGAAGGGGAATTGGGGTCTTCCGCTCCATCATTCTTCATTCTATATTCTTCATTCTACATTCTCAAAATGCACGCCAGAAACTTCACGTCTTTCCCGCTGTGGTTGGCGATACTGTGGCGGCCGCCGTTGCCGGTGAACATCACGTCGCCGGTGCGCATGACGGCGGTCTTGTCATTGTCTGTGACCTCGGCTTCGCCCTCCAAGATGTAGTAGATTTCGGCATCCTCAATGTGCGGATGCTCCTTGATCCGGCTGCCCGATGGCAGGGTGATGATGTTGAACATCGACGCCCGTTCCAGCATCTCCGCCGGCGTGAGGACGATGTTCTTGCTGATACGGCCTTCAATGTTGCCGCTGTTTTCCACGGTTTCAACGCGGATGTCTTGGCTGTATTTGATCATTGTGGTGATATTTGGTGGTATTCGAAATCAATCCGCAAAAATACACAAATTCAAGTACCGGAATCAGACTGCGATATTTTACAAAAATATCCTTTCATTCATCACATAACAATTTGACTGAATGAAATCTACGATAATCATTGTAACCTTTTGAAAATTCTGCATCATATTTATGTAGATGGATTTTCTATCTTTGCATCATCGTTATTCATCAAGTTATTATGGTTATGATAAAGAGACTGAATTACATCATACTCGTCGCAATGCTCGCACTTTCCATACAGTCGAATGCACAAACGACAACATCTGAAAGCACTTACAAAGGCTTCAGTATCACCGCCAACGCCTCTGGCGGGATATGCAGTTACCTGTTTTGGTCCGACACTTTCATACAAGCTGGCGGCGGAGTGGGCTTCCGGTACGACTTCAGTCGATTTTGGGGAATATACACCAGTCTGGATTATGAAAGCGTTTTCAAACCGGCAAACTACGAGGATTACCATTACCTGAGAATCCCGATTGAAATGGAATTCCACACACGGCACTTTTACGCCCGCGGCGGCCTCTCCTTCGGCATCGGGTTAAATGCTTGGACGGCAGCAAATGCTAAAGAGTGCTTCAACATAGGCGAGACGGTGCTCGAACTCGGAGGCCGTATTCCGTTGACCACCAGTGACATCCTCACAATCGGAATCAACACCAACATCTCGGTTGGCTTCACAAAGGTCTATTTTGATGGCGTTGCCCACCCTGGTTTTTCAACGGATCCACCGCGTTTCGGCGCTGTCCTCAAACTCGGCTACGAACACCGATTCTGACAAAAACACCGACGGACGATCTCGTTGGAGGTCGTCCGTCTTTCTTTCAAGCAATTACTAATTACTAATTGGAAACTACTCCTTGTTGCAGGCGAGGCCTTTCCACACGAGTGCGGAGAGGGCAGCACCGATCATCGGGGCCACGATGAACACCCACACATCGGCAAGAGCCTGACCGCCAGCGAAGATCGCGGGTCCGAAGGAACGGGCCGGGTTGACGGAGGTGCCGGTGAGGTTAATGCAGACGAGGTGGACGAGGATCAGGGTCAGACCGATGGCCAAACCGGCGAGGTTGCCTGCGCCAAGCTTGCTGTCGGTGGTGCCGAGAACCACGAGCACGAAAATGAAGGTGGCAATGATCTCCACGAGGCAAGCGCCCATTGCACCGCCAGCGTTAGCCACGCCGTTGCAGCCGAGACCCATCATGCCTTCAGCGATACCTTCAGCACTGGGGGTCACAATGTTGACAAGTGCCAACAAAACAGCACCAGCGAGGATACCGCCGATGAACTGGCCGATCCAGTAAATGCAGGCCTCTTTCCAAGTCATACGACCGGAAAGTGCCACCGCGAAGGTGATGGCCGGGTTGATGTGGCAACCGGTGATGCCGCCGATGGTGTATGCCATGGCAACCACGGTGAGACCGAAAGCGATAGCCGTGCCCACCACGCCAGCAGGAGTGGCACAACCCAAGAACATAGCCGTTCCGCAGCCCAGCAGGGTGAGAACAAACGTTCCAATCAGTTCAGCGAATAATTTTTTTGTCATAATGCTTTTATTTTGGTGAAAAATTAAAGGTTATCGGTTATTGGTTTTTGGTTATAGAAGCTGGAAGTTCATAGAGAGTTTGATAATTAGAGTTTGAATTGGCAAAAGTAGAATTTTTTTTGTTTGGTTGTCACTTTATTTTTTTGTCCGGCATTATAAATAATGTCAATTCTTTTGTCCTTTATGAATGGGCGTGGTTTAATGACTGATTCGTTTTTTTGCATAAAATACGACAAAAACAAGAGATTCCCGCACTATCTTTAGGGGATTTATCATACCCAATACGCCTCCATATCACGGCCAAGAGACAATTAAAACTGAACATAATTATTTGATAATCAAAACACAGATGTTTTTAGCTAAAAAAAACGCCATGATAGCCATTTTCTTTGCGGTACTTTAAAAATAAAGTGTATTTTTGCCGCGGATTTCAATAGATAAAAAAGTATCGATATGTCCAAACAGAATACACCCTCTTTGGTGGTCATGAAATCGACCTTGAGCCGGCTGCCGCTGTACTACAGCTACATCAGCAGACTGCAGGCTGATGGGGTGGAATCTGTCTCTTCTGCATTGCTTGCTGGGCATCTGAACCTCAACCCCGTATTGGTTCGCAAAGATCTTGCGCAGGTGAGCAGTGTGGCTGGTCATCCCCGAACCGGTTTTGAAGTGAAGCAACTGCTTGAGGACATGAGTGAATATTTGGGTTACAACAAAATGGACGAAGCCATTTTGGTTGGGGTCGGCAGCATGGGCCGCATCCTCCTCACCAATACCAAATTCGCCAAATTCGGGTTGAACATTGTGGTGGGCTTCGACAAAGACCCCTATTTATGCGGACTCCAGCTTGATGGCAAGCACATCCTTCCCATGGAAAAGATGCCAAGCCTCGTACAACGCATGGGCATCCGTATAGGCATTATCACTGTACCTGACGATCAGGCACAGAGTGTGTGCGACCAAATGGTGAAGGCTGGCATCAAGGCCATCTGGAATTTCGCCTTTGTGCCGCTGAAAGTTCCCGAAGACGTGCTTGTGAAAAACGAGAATCTGCCCTCTTCATTAGCCGTTCTCGCACACAAGTTGGCCAAGAGATCACCTCTGCCCAAAGAGTTAAATCCGATAATAGAAAATTAAAAACCTATATTTTTTTACAATATGAAGAAAGAAAGTGTAAAATCAGAGGAAAAAACCGATAAAAATTTATCGGTTGAAAGTGAGATCGATGTGTTAGTCCGGAATGCGGAAGAAGCGTTGAAAACATACGTTGACTTCAATCAGGAGCAGGTGGACAAGATTGTCTATGCGATGGCATTAGCCGGTTTGGAGCACCATCGTGAGCTCGCGCGCCTGGCTGTTGATGAGACACACCGTGGGGTTTACGAGGACAAGATCATCAAGAATATTTTCGCTACAGAGTATATTTGGAATTCCATCAAGAACGAGAAAACGGTTGGCGTTGTGGAGGACAACGAGATGGAGGGTTATGTTGAGGTTGCTGAACCTGTCGGTATTGTGGCTGGCGTGACGCCGGTGACGAACCCGACATCCACCACTATGTTCAAGTCGTTGATTTGCGCGAAAGCCCGCAATCCGATCATCTTCGGATTCCATCCGTCCGCACAGCAATCGTCGGTGGCGGCTGCCAAGATTCTGCGTGACGCGGCCGTGGCGGCAGGAGCTCCTGCGGCATGTATCCAATGGATCGAACATCCTTCTGTGGAGGCTACCATGGCTTTGATGAACCACCCGAAAGTGTCGTTGATTTTGGCTACTGGCGGTGCCGGCATGGTACGTTCGGCCTACAGTTGCGGCAAACCCGCCCTCGGCGTCGGACCCGGCAACGCTCCCTGCTACATCGAGACTTCCGCCAATGTGAAACGCGCCTGCACCGACCTCATGATGTCAAAGACCTTCGACAACGGCATGATTTGCGCTTCCGAGCAAGCGGTCATCGTGGACAAGGTGATTTCCAACCTGTTCGAGTCGTTCATGAAAGAGAACGGCTGCTATTTCCTGAACGAGGAGGAAATCAAGAAGGTGTCCGATTTCGTCATCAACTCAGAGAAAGGTGCGGTCAATCCCGACGTGGTGGGCAAATCGCCCTACTGGATCGCGCAACAATCGGGTGTGACGGTTCCCGAGAGAACCAAAATCCTCATCGCACGACTGAAAGATGTGGGTCCGGAATACCCGCTTTCCCGCGAGAAACTGTCGCCGGTGCTGGCCTACTACGTAGTGAACAACCATGTGGAAGGATTCGAGATGTGCCGCAAGATGCTCGATATGGGCGGCCTTGGCCACACGGCCATCATCCACAGCACCAACAGCGACCTGATCGAGAAGTTCGGCAAAGCGATGAAGGTGGGTCGTATCATCGTCAACTCCCCGTCATCGCAGGGTGCTATCGGAGACATCTACAACACCAACACCCCGTCGTTGACCCTCGGCTGCGGCTCATACGGCCATAACAGCACGACAGCCAACGTCTCCACCGTAAACCTTATCAACAAAAAGAAAATCGCAAAAAGAAGAGTCAATATGCAATGGTTCAAGATTCCGCCGAAAGTTTATTTCGAGTACGGTTCAGTGCAATATCTGGAGCACATGGAAGGCTTCAGCAAGGCGTTCATCGTGAGCGACCCGATGATGGTGCAGCTCGGCTATGTCGATAAAGTCACCTATTATCTCAACAAGCGCAGCGAGCCTTGTCATTACCGGATTTTCTCCGATGTGGAGCCGGATCCGGATGTGGAGACCATCATGCGCGGCGTGGCTGAGATGCGTTCGTTCCAGCCAGACGTGATCATCGCGTTGGGCGGCGGTAGCGCCATGGACGCGGCCAAGGGAATGTGGCTCTTCTACGAGCATCCCGAGACCTCTTTCGACGGCTTGCGCCAGAAGTTCATGGACATCCGCAAGCGTGTGGTGAAATTCCCGCACTTAGGCAACCAGTGCAAGATGGTCGCCATCCCGACCACATCCGGCACCGGCAGCGAGGTGACGGCCTTCACAGTCATCACCGACAAGAAGCTCGGTATCAAGTATCCGTTAGCCGACTACGCCGTGACGCCAAACGTGGCCATCATCGACCCGCAGTTCGTGGTTTCGTTGCCGAAGCGTGCCACTGCGGACACCGGCATGGACGTGCTGACCCACGCCATCGAGGCCTACATCTCCAACATGGCCAACGACTACACCGACGGTCTGGCTCTGCAGGCAATGGATCTCGTTTTCAGCTATTTGAAACGTGCTTATGAAAACGGTCAGTTCGATCTGAAGGCGCGTGAAAAGATGCACAACGCCTCCTGTATCGCCGGCATGGCCTTCACCAACGCCTTCCTCGGTCTCAACCACAGCATGGCCCACAAGTTAGGCGGCGACTACCATATCCCGCATGGCCGCGCCAACGCCATCCTGTTGCCCTACGTGGTCAAGTATAACTCACTGAAACCGAATAAATTCGTTCCATTCCCGAAATATGATCATTTCATCGCGGACGAAAAATTGGCCAAAGCCGCCCGTTTCCTCGGGTTTGGCGGCAAGGACAACGAAGAGAGTATAGATAACCTCATCAAGGCTATCCGCCAGTTAATGAAAGACATGCACATGCCGATGAGTATCAAGGAAGAGGGTGTGGATGAGAAACTGTTCATGGAGAACGTCGCTGCGCTGTCCGAGAAGGCACACGATGACCAGTGTACCGGTGCCAACCCGAAATATCCCCTCGTCAGTGAAATTATCGAAATATACAAACAAGCCTATTATGGTGAATAATAAAATGGGGTTTCACTCGTTTCAAAAGGTTAGTTTTGAGTGAATCGTGTTTTGAAGCAGGTGGCCTCGTGTAAACGGGGCGCCTGCGTACAAAGCCGACAAACAGGACAACAATCAATTTTAGAAAAATATTAAAACAAAAACAATGATGAATATTAAAGTTTGTGTTGGCAGCTCCTGCCACTTGAAAGGTTCTTACGATGTCATCCAATCCTTAAAAGACATCCTGAAAAAATACGATGTGGAAGATCTGGTGGAATTGCAGGCCAGTTTCTGCCTGGGACATTGCGCCAAAGGCGTGAATGTCAGAACAGACGGCCTTTCCGACAGCATGAAGCAGAAAGCCACCACGCTCGAAGAAGACGGCAGCATCATTCTCCACAACGTCACCAAAGAGAATGTGGAAGAGATATTTGTAAAAGAAGTCTATCCTTTAATCGAATTATAAGCCGGGGAGATGTCATTATATTTAGAGTTTCGCAATGCGAAATGTAAAGATTGCTACAAATGCCTGCGCGAATGTCCGGTGAAAGCCATTGACATCAAGGGACATCAGGCGGAGATTATCGAAGACAGATGCATCTTGTGCGGCCACTGCACGCTTGTGTGCCCGCAGAACGCGAAGGTGGTGCACAGTGAGATCAACGAGGTGCGCGCCCTGCTGGCGGGTCCCGACAAAGTGATTGCCAGTGTCGCCCCCTCGTTCATTTCCAGTTTTGGACTTTCCGATTTCGGAGTGATGAAATTGGCGCTTGCCAAACTGGGCTTTTTTGATGCGGAAGAGACGGCTGTCGGCGCACAGGCGGTAACCCAAGAGTACGCCAACCTGCTGAAATCCGGACAGTTCAAAAACTTCATAACGTCCGCTTGTCCGGCCGTATGTCGTATGATTCAAGAGTATTATCCGATGGCGCTCAAGTATTTGGCGCCTGTCGATTCCCCGATGGTGGCCCACGCCAAAATCCTCAAGAAACAGCATCCCGAGGCCAAGATCGTCTTCGTAGGCCCCTGCATCGCCAAAAAGCGCGAAGCGGAGGAATGCCACCTCATTGACAATGTCCTGACTTTCGAGGATGTGGTGGAGCTTTTCAAGGAAAAAGGGGTGCAGATTGACGAAATCACCAACGTCATGTTGCAGAAACGGAACGGAATGCCGAACCTGGCGAAGGAATACCCCATTCCTCAGGGCATCATCCACTCTTTTCCGGAACTTCCGGAGGGCTATGACTATATCGCCATCGACGGTCCGATGAAGTGTGTCAAAGCGTTGCAAAACATTGAACACATGGACCATGTGGTGTTGGAGATGAACCTTTGCGAGGATGCCTGCGTGAACGGACCCTGTTCATTGGAGAAGAATGGCGGTTCCGTCAAGGCCATGTCGGACATCCGCAAGTATGTCTCTGCCGAGAAACGCCAACTCACGGCTACGCAGACGCCGGTGCAAGTGGAAGTCCCGCTCGCCACGGCCCATCCGAGAATCCGCAGCCACAGCATGCCTGCTCCCGAGCGCGAAATCGAAGCCATCCTGCACAAGACCGGCAAGTTCAAACCGGAGGACGAACTCGATTGCGGTTCCTGCGGCTACGCCACTTGCCGCGAGAAAGCATGGGCGGTCTATAATGGCTATGCCGACATCGACATTTGCTTGCCCTACATGCGTCAGCGTGCCGAGTCTTTCTCCGTGGAGGTGATCCAAAACAGCCCGGAAGGCATCGTGGTGCTCGACCCGGACATGAACATTTTGGAAATCAACCGCCGCGGACGCGAACTGTTAGGCATTGAGGATCCCAACGCCAAAGGCCATCCTGCTATCGACTACTTCAACCCTATCGACTTCTGCAACGCATACGCCCAGAAGAAGAACATCGAGCTGAAGAAGGAACTTGTCACGAGCACAGGCAAGTATGTGGACTTGTCCATCAACTATTTAGCCAACCAGAATCTCATCTTCGGCATTATGAAGGATGTCACAGACACCGTTGACTATGAGAAGCGGATCATGAAGGTGAAGATGGAGACGCTGACCACGACCGACGATGTGATTAAGAAGCAAATGCGTGTGGCTCAGGAGATTGCGTCGCTGTTGGGCGAAACTACAGCCGAGACCAAGGTGGCCCTGTTGAAGCTGAAGAAAACGTTAACCGAAGAAAAAGTCTCTGAGTGATGGAACTTTGCTTAGAAACAGGATGCACTTCGCTGAACCATTACGGCGAAGAACTGTGCGGCGACAACGTGGCCTGCACGGTAAACGGCGACTATACTACGTTGGTGCTGGCCGACGGTCTGGGGAGCGGCGTGAAGGCGAACATTCTTTCCACGCTCACCTCCAAGATTTTGTGTACCATGGCCGCCAACGAAATCGACATTTACGAATGCGTGGAGACCATCATCCAAACGTTGCCCGTGTGTGCGGAGCGTGGGGTGGCGTATTCCACGTTCTCCATTATCCACGTCAACAAGGAGGGCAAGGGGGAACTGTTCGAATTTGACAATCCGGAAGCTATCTATTACCATAACGGAAAATGCCAGAACTTTGAGCGTGAAGAGCTGGATGTCTGCGGCAAACGGGTTTATCGTTCCGAGCTCAATCTTGAGGAGAACGACATCATCCTTGTTATGTCCGACGGTACCATCCACGCTGGCATCGGTATGATCCTCAACTTCGGCTGGGAGCGGCCCCAGATCATGGAGCATCTCGACAACAACATCAAGCCCGAGATGTCCGCACGCGCGGTGGCCTGCATGCTCGCCGCCGCCTGCAACGACCTCTATGCCGACAAGCCGGGCGATGACACCACCGTGGCTGCCGTCAGGATTCGTCAGCGGCTGGATGTCAACATCATGGTGGGACCGCCTGTGGATAAGGAGAAAGACGACTACTACATCAAGAACTTTTTGGAGGGACATTCCAAGAAGATTGTCTGCGGCGGCACCAGCTCCACGATTGTGGCAAGGTACCTGAAAACGGAGCTCAAAACCAGCTTCGACTTCCCCGACAAGGAGGTTCCGCCAATCGGATACATCAAGGGAATCGACCTTACCACCGAGGGCGTGCTCACCCTGCGCAAACTGCTGCAACTCTCGGAAAAATACGTTTCCATCGATGACCTTACCCCGAAGACCTTCACCAAGCAGGACGGTGCCTCGCTTTTGGCGGACTTCCTCTTTGAGAAGGCCACACATATCACCTTCTTCGTCGGACAAAGCGTCAACGTGGCGCACCAGGGTTTGCCCATCGACACCACGATGAAACTGAAACTGGTGGAGAAGATTACCGAAAATTTGCGCAAGATGGGTAAAATCGTTGAACTGAATTATTATTAATCCTCAACAAAACAACAATCAATATGAATTCAAATCGGATATTTGACACTGATGTACAGCTGGTTAAGTATAAAGTCCTGAAGGAGGTTATCCGCCGTGCCTACGAGGGTGGCTTGGAGGACGCTTACATGGAAGTCCCCAAGCTTCTCAGTCCCGGCCCGAAAGCGGAGACCCGCTGCTGCATCTACAAGGAACGCGCCATTTTGCAGGACCGGATCAAGATGGCGATGGGCGGCGACAAAGAGAACCCCAACGTGATCGAGGTCATCGACAGCGCCTGCGACGAATGCCCCATCGACGGAATCTATGTGACCCCCGCCTGTCGCGGATGCATGGTGCACAGCTGCAAGGAGGTTTGCCCGAAGGATGCCATCACCATCGTGAACCACAAGGCAACGGTAGATAAGGACAAATGTATCGAATGTGGCAAATGCACGCAGGCATGTCCCTATTCGGCCATCATCCTCCAGCACCGTCCCTGCATGGTGAGTTGCCCGGTGAAGGCGATTTCGATAGACGAGAACCGGAAGGCCGCCATCGACAACAACAAATGCATCTCCTGCGGGGCCTGCGTCTATAAATGCCCGTTCGGTGCCATTTCCGACAAGTCGCTGGTGTTGGATATCATCGACATCTTAAAAAAATCGGAGAACAATACGAAATACAAGGTTTATGCGGTCATCGCGCCCGCCATCGTGAGCCAGTGTCGTTTCGGACGGGTCACGCAGGTGGTCACGGCCATCCGCAAATTAGGATTCCATCATGTGGTGGAGGCCGCCCTCGGCGCGGACATCACGCTTTACCGCGAGGCCAAGGAGTGGGAGGAGAAGAAACTGCTCACCACGTCGTGTTGTCCGTCGTTCGTTTCCTTCGTGGAGAAGAATTTCCCGGAACTGACGCAGTACATCTCCAGTTCGGTGTCGCCCATGGTGGAAACGGCACGTCTGATCAAACGTTCCGACCCCACGGCGAAGATCGTCTTCATCGGACCGTGTACCTCCAAGAAGTTGGAGTACCGGCTGGAAAAGACCGGTGGAGCCATCGACAGTGTGATGTCGTTCGAGGAGTTGCAGGCCTTTTTGGACGCACGCGGCATCGACACCACCCAGATGGAGGATTCAGAGCTGAACAACGCCTCCTACTACGGCCGTATCTTCGCCAAGTCGGGCGGTATCGCCCACGGCGTCGCCGATGTGGCGGAGGCGATGGGCGTGCAAGGCGTGAAACCGATTGCCATGAACGGCATCGCGGAATGCAAGGCCGCGCTGACCCGGCTGAAGTTCAACAAGGCCACCGAAAACTTCTTCGAAGGGATGGCCTGCAACGGCGGATGCCTCAACGGCCCCGTCTGCATCACCCACAGCCCGCGCAACATCGTGGATGTCGATAAATACGGCAACGAGGCGCGCGAGAAGACCATCTTCAACTCTGTGAAACTGCTCGAATCGTTCTGACGAACGTTACACGTTACAACCTGATCAGAGTGGAACCCGTGGTTTTCCGCTGGTCGGTGACGACCTGCACGGCATAAACGCCATCCTTTAGCGAGGAAAGGTTGATGTGGTTCCGACCGGTGCGGGTGAGCAACAAACGACCATCCAACGCATAAACGTTAAGGGTTATCCGCTTAGGACGTTCATCGCCGAAATCGACATACAACATGCGGTTCTCCACCCGGAACTGCACGCCCTGCGGCTGTTCCTGACTCAAATCCGGGATGCGGGATGGCAGATCCAGCACGTACAGCAAACCTTGGTAAGCGTCAATCTGTCCGTAGCCGTAGGTGTTGTTCGGATACGCCAACGTGTTGTCCTGATGGGTGGCAGTTTCACGAATAGCTTCCAGTGCCTCGGCGGGAGTCAGGTCTGGCTTGGCCTGTAGCCACAACGCGATAATGCCCGCCACCACCGGAGACGCCATGGAAGTTCCTGATTCCGCCAAATAGTGGTAGGTTTTGCCGTTGTATTGCACCGTACTGGTCAGATTTTTCGCAATATAGTCATAATCTGCGTAAAAGCTGTTGTAAGCGGCATTGATATTGAGGCCCGGCGCCACCACGTCGGGCTTTATGCGTTCGTCGAAGGTGGGGCCGCATGAGGAAAATTTGGCTATGTGGCCCGGCTGATCGGGCGCGAAATCCAGCATGTCGGTGTTGGTCTGCCCTGCGATGTTCGTGAAGGTGTTTTTGTAACCGTTAGCCCCGACTGCGATGATGTCGGGAAGGTTAGCCGGCCAGGAGACGGAGTGTCCCGGCTGCGCGAAGCAATATTGCGGAACGCCTGTAACGTTCGTGAGGGAGTTGAAACCGATGTCACTGTACATCCAGGCGGGGCCATTGCCCGTGAGCAGCACCGTCGCGCCACAAAGTACCAAATAGGTGATATGCGGCAGCGTGCCGTGGATGTGATAAACCGTGCCACGCGGGTCCTGATAGGGACTGACTTCCACCGTAAGCTGCACTTGCCCCATGCTCACCATGGTCGTGAACGTGGCACTGTTCACCTGGCTGATGCTGTCGGTGTTGAACATGATGGTTCCCTCAATGCCGCCGCCTACCAGCTGCATCCCAAGGAAGTCGAAACGCACCAATTGGTTGACAGGAGTCACCAGATCCATATCGATGAGATGCCCGCCGGCGATACCGTTTTTGATGCCCGTACCAGCCTGGTAGTCAGACTGTCCCTTTTCCAAGTAGCACGCACGGGTGCCGTCATTGCCGCAAGCCGACACGATGATGCGCCCCGGTCCGACCAACGCCTGCAAGGCCTCGCCCTCCAGAATGCGCTGCGAGGTGAGCGTGACGGTTTCGCAACTGCTGAAATTGATGACGCAAGGTTTGTTGGCTTCCGCCGCCTTGTCGAAAATGTACTTGAACCCCAACACGGCGGTCGCGGAGGTGGGACCGGATTCGCCCTCGAACTCCTCGCGGTCGGAGTTGAAATCGACGGCATAGATATCCGCCTCGGGAGCCATACCCTGAAGCTGGCCGTTCACCGCCGAGCCCGCCATGATGCCCATCACATGGGTGCCGTGGATGCCATTGCGGGTGTTCTGCGAGTGTTCCAGCGCCGCTATCTCGGCAGCCGTTTCCAAGGCGTGACCCAACGTGCCATCGGCATTCGGCCAGTGGAAATCGTAGTAATATTGCACCCGCAGGTCGCCGTCAGCGTCCTGAAACGCCGGGTGCGTGAAGTCGTAGTAACAGTCGAAGACACCCGCCACCACGCCTTCGCCCGTGAAAGCTTGCGGCAGGTTGTCGCCCGCATAGATACCCGTGGCATTGACCTGCTGCGGGGTCACCTCCATCGCGGGGCGCGGCATCCGCTCGGCCTCGACACGCTCTATCGTGTCGTTTTGGGACAACTCCCTGACCCTGGCCAACGGCACATCCACGATATAGATGCGCCCCACCCTGTCGATGAGTCGGCAACCGTGCCGCTCAAAGAAAGCGGGAGCATCGCAAGAGACCGTCAGCGAAACGAGCGCATTGACGGAACGAGGAGATTTGGCCACCGTCGCCGTCCCGTCGGAACAGTTGGCCACCATCGTCGCCAAATACCTCGACACCTTGGAACAATCAGGGGTCTGCTGCGCACTCACACCTCGCAGCAACAGCAGAGCAAAGACAACAAATGCTATTCTTTTCATAACTGTGGTTTTAGGTATTGGATTATTCTTTACTGCCCAAAATTTTCCGTCAGCAAAAATGGCATTTTTTCATCGGACATCTTACGTCATACATCACAAGTCTTATTTTTGTGTGAGCCGGCGCGTAGGGGGCGACGTTTCCAAGCGTCGCAGAAACCACATTCACGAACCAACGTTGGGAAACGTTGGCTCCTATGCACCTTTCGCGTCGTCACACGCAAACCGCCTGCAACTCACGTCCCAAAGCATGCAACGCATTGACAATCTTGCCGCTCTGCGCCGGACGCGGCTTGCTCCTGCCGCAGATGTAATGACCCAACTGCCGTTCGTTGATGCCCGTTAGACGCGACAATGCCGCGCGAGTCAGTATCTTATCGTAGCAGTACAGTATGCTCTGGATATCCATCTTGAAGACCAAATTATACGATTGGTCGAACACGGCAGGATATTCTTCCTTATCTTCTTTCGCGCAATCCACAAAAAAGTCAATGCTTTCACGCACATAATCAATAAAACCCGAAAAATCACCAGAAAAGGCAACGACCCACCCTGGCAGAAGGTCGCAACTGCCGCTGTATCCTTTCTCCGTTCTTGATGTTGAAATGACTACTTCTTCCATAATATCTGCTTCTTCGGAATTAAAAAATCAACCCTGATTGTTTCTCAATGCTTCTCAGCTCTGCGCCCCAAGTGTCATCACTCGGTTTTCCATTCACCGTCACCTTGCCCTTTTTCTCCGGATGCCGGAATTGACGATGACTCCCACGCTGATGCACTATATACCATCCATCATCCGCCAGCATTTTCAGTATTCTACTTGTTTTTACTACTTTCACGGTTCAAAAACATTTTATTTTCAGCATTGCAAAAATAGTAAAAACACTACGATGTTGTATGTGGCTCAAGAAAAATTATCAACAGAATTATGAACAGAACCAATGTGACACATCAGCACAATGATGACCAGCACAAATCAACATGATTGCCGATGAATTTACCTTATTTTTGGGCGAGCCGGCGCGTAGGGGGCGACGTTTCCAAGCGTCGCAGAAACCACATTCACGGACCAACGTTGGGAAACGATGCCCCCCCCCGCCGCGCCGTCGGGCTATCCGTTACAATGTTTTTTGCCAATCTGTTCCGTACGTACGGATGATTATCCGCACATACAACCCATTATCCAACAATATTTTACAATCGGAGACAGGCAAAAAACATTTCCACTTCTATCCCTCTCGCAATCCCCGCCGTGCCAGACGTGTACAAACATTCCTGCTCCCGCCGCCGGAACGTTTCCCTATGTCGGGTTTCGCCCCTGAAGGGGCGGAATTGGAAAACGGGGGCGCATTTCCCTACCGAGCTTTTGTCCCTATCGGGACATCATCCCATCGCCCATTCATCGGTTTTCATCGTGTCATCGCCCATTCATCACCCATTCATCGCTCATTCGTCACACATTCATCACCCATTCATCGCTCATTCATCACCCATTCATCGGTTTTCGTTGTGTCTTCGCTCATCCCTTCAACTACTAACTACTAACTGCTAACCGCTACCTGCTTCTTGCTCGCCGCGACCAGAGCCCCGAACACCAGCAACCCATTGACAATCAGCAGTTCGTAGCCGAACTTGTAGCCGAAGAGCCACTGCTGGGAGTGCGTGGCGAGGATGTAACAGAAGACCGGGATGCCGATGGCGATGACCGGAACGAGCCAGCGGCGCGACTGCGGGATCTCCCGCTTGGTGAACATACCGAACGTGAACAAGCCCAAAATCGGACCATAAGTGTAGGAGGCCACCATGAAGATGATGCGGATGAGTGCGTCGTTGTGGTGCTGCGAGACGATGAGAATCACCGTCAGGAAGAGCATGGAGATGACGAGGTGGACGATGCGGCGCACGTTGATCTGCTGCTTCTCCGTGGGAAAACGCTTCTCAATGTCGAGCAGGTCGTAGCAGACAGTGGTCGTGAGGGCCGTGAAGGTGCCGTCCGCGCTGGAGAAACCGGCAGAGATGAGTCCGAAGACGAAGACCAAAGCCCCCACCTTGCCTAAGTAGTTGAACGCGATCTCCGGATAGATGCGGTCGGTCGGGAACTGGCTGACATCCACGCCGTTGTGCTGCGCGAAGACCAGCAACATGCCGCCCAACAGCAGGAACAGGATGTTGACGACCACCAAGATGCAGGTGAACGAGAACATGTTGCGTTGCGACTCCCGCAACGACTTGCAAGAGAGGTTCTTCTGCATCATGTCCTGATCCAAGCCCGTCATGGAGATGGTGATGAACATGCCGCCGATGACCTGCTTCAGGAAGTAGCTGTTGTTGCGCCAATCGGTGTTGAAGACGGTGCGGCAGTCGGTACCGTCCTTGCCCACAGTGGCCATCTGCGCCCACAAATCGCTGAAGGAGCCGCCCATGTTGCGCATGATCACCACAATCGTAATAATCAGTGCGCCAATCAGAAAGGTGGTCTGCAGCATGTCCGTCCACACTACGGTCTTGATGCCACCGCGGAATGTGTAGAGCAGGATGATGGCAATCATCACGATGGCCGTGGCCCAGATCGGGATGTTCCAGCCATCGAAGACAAAGATCTGCAACACAAAGATTACCAGATACATACGCAACGCCGAACCCAGCAATCGCGACAGGAAGAAGAACAGTGCGCCCGTCTTGTGCGCCTCGTTGCCGATGCGCTTGCCGAGGTACTCGTAGATGGAGGTCACGTTGAGCCGATAATAGAGCGGCAACAGCAACAACCCGATGACGATGTAGCCGAGGATGTAGCCGAAGACCACTCCCAAGTAGGTGAACTGCGTGGTATAAACGTCGCCGGGCACCGACATGAACGTCACGCCCGACAACGAACTGCCAATCATGCCGTAAGCCACCACAAACCAGGGTGACTTACGGTTTCCTGTGAAGTAACTCATTTTGTCCGTTTTGCGGGAAGTCAACCCCGTAATCACGAACAGCATCACCACATAAAGGGCGAAGAATGTGAAGATGAAGGTCTGCACTTGTTACAGTTTTTATTGTCAATGACGTTAGGCTAACTGCTAACTGCTAACTGCTAACTACTGAAATAAAAAATATTTCACGCCGGGTTTTCCGAGCAGACGGAACATATTCTTCTTGTACGCTTCCACGCCGGGTTGGTCGAACGGGTTCACGCCGAGCATGTAACCGCTTACCGCACAGCTCATTTCGAAGAAGTAGATGAGTTCGCCGAGGTGGTACTCGTTGATTTCCGGCACGGTGATGCAGAGGTTCGGCACCTGACCGTCCACGTGTGCGAGACACGTGCCTTTGCGGGCGATCTGGTTGATTTCGTGGATAGTGCGGTGCTGCAGATAGTTCAGGTTGTCGAGGTTTTCGGCATCCTCGGGGATGTTGACGCGGTGGTGGACCGCATCGATGGCGAGGACGGTCTCGAACATCTGGCGCGTGCCTTCCTGGATGTATTGCCCGAGGGAGTGCAGGTCGGTGGAGAAGATGGCGCCGGCGGGGAAGATGCCCTTGTGCTCCTTGCCCTCGCTCTCACCGAAGAGCTGCTTAAACCATTCGATGAAGTAGAACAGCTGCGGTTCGAAGGAGGCGAGCAACTCGACCTTCAACCCGCTTTCATAGAGTAGGTTACGGATGAGGGCGTATTGCAGAATCGGGTTCTGCTCGTATTTCGGATTCTCAGCGACGAACTTCTGCATGTCTTTCGCGCCCTGCAGCAGCTGGCGGATGTTGAAGCCGGCCATCGCGATGGGCAACAGACCCACGGGGGTGAGCACGGAATAGCGACCGCCCACATCATCGGGAATCACGAAGGTGGGATAACCTTCCTTGTCGGCGAGGGTCTTCAAGGCGCCGCGGGCCTTGTCGGTGATGGCCACGATGCGCTCTTTGGCAGCCTCCACGCCGTATTTCTTCTCGCAGTGCTGTTTCAGGATGCGGAAAGCCAGAGCGGGTTCGGTAGTTGTGCCCGACTTGGAGATCACCACCACGGAGTAGTCGCGGGTGTCGAGAACGTCCAGCAGATCGTGGAGGTAGTCCTCGTTGATGTTGTTGCCGGCGTAGAGGATGTGCGGGAACTTGCCATCGACGTAGGGAGCGAAAGAGTGCTGCAGGGCCTCGATGACGGCGCGTGCCCCGAGGTAGGAGCCGCCGATGCCGACCACCACGACCACTTGCGATTTGGCGGCCATGCGGGCGGCGCATTCCTCAATGCGGGTAATGTCGGCCTCCGTCACATCGTTCGGAAGGGTAATCCACCCGAGAAAATCGTTGCCGCGGCCGGTACGGTTGAGCGCGGTCTGGAGCGCGGCCTCAGCGTCGGCCTTGCGGGGGTCCGTTATTAATTTTTCTACAAAAAATAAAGCATCTTGAGATGAAAATTTTACATTCATATCCTTATATTTTAATTAATGTTCTTATTTCTGCGTCATGATGTCCAGCACCAGACTGTCGGTGGCCGCCATGCCGTGGTTGCCGATGTTGGCCATGTTCTGCACACACTTATCGACATCCGCGTCGATGATGCCCTCTTCCGGCGTAACCACCTCGTTCTCAATGGCCAGCATGGAGGAGAGAACCGCTGTGGAGACACCCGTGGCGACTTTCAGCGAACAGCTCGGTTTCGCGCCGTCGCAGATCATGCCCGTGATGTTGGCGATCATGTTTTTCACGGCATAGACAATCTGTTCGTAGCTGCCGTTGAGCAGGTAGGTGAGGCCGCACGCGGAGCCCGTGGCTGCTACCACGCAGCCGCACAACGGCGACAGTCGTCCGAAACTTTGCTTGATGTAAATCACTGTCAAATGACTGAGCATCAACGCTCTGGTGAGTTCTTCCTCGCTTTTGAGGCGTTCTTTGGCGAAAACCCAGACGGGTAGTGTGGCCGCGATGCCCTGATTGCCGCTGCCTGAGTTGCTCATCACGGGCACCTTCACGCCAGCCATACGCGCGTCGCACGCCGCGGACGTGTAAGAGAGGATTTTGGAGTAGATGCCGTTGCCGAAGAACTGGGTCCGCGGCTCCATGAAGATGGTGCGGCCCAGCCCGTGGCCGTAGTGTTTGCTCAGCGACATCTCCGCCGCGCGCTTGTTCAGCTCGGCGGTTTCGAGGATGAAATGGATTTCCGAAATCGGGGCGGTGGTCGCGAAATCATACACCATGCGCATGGTCAGCTTCGGATCCTCGGGTTCGTCTTTCGCCTCGGTCTTCACGCGGTCATCGAGCAACACCTCGCCGTTTTTGGCGATGTAGCTGAAATGGGTGTGCATACCGCTGATGACCACGGTCACGTTGTCATCGCCGTTGTGGCATTCCACCTCGATGTAGAGTTTCTCCTCGACCTCCTTCTTTTGAAGGATTTTGATGCGGTTCTGGGCGATGAACACCTTGCCCTTCTCCACCATTTCGGGAGTGATATCTTTCAGTACCTCAAGCTGATACTCGGATTTGCCAGCCAATGCGCCGAGGGCGATGGCGATGGGCAGTCCGACCATGCCGGTGCCGGGGATTCCCACGCCCATGGCGTTTTTCAGCATATTCGCGCTAAGTGACACGACAATCTGTTTGGGCATCCCGCCCAGGGTTTCCTTGGCTTTGGCGACGGCCAGCGCCACGGCCATCGGCTCGGTACAGCCAATGGCGGGCACCACTTCCCGTTTCACCAAGGCAATTATGCGGTTTCGTTCTTCTGGAGTCATTGGATAAAATTTGAGACTGCAAAGATACATAATATTCGTGAAACACGAGTTGGGGAAGAAAAACACAGTGGTGCGCATGCTCGATTTGCGGTAGCAACTTGCGTAATCCTGCGAAAAACCACGCCAAAAACTTAACAATTAAAATTTTAATTGTTAAAATATTTTGTATCATTCTGGTTTTGAACATCAAAAATTATTTCGCGAACCCCTTGACAAACGCCTTCTTGTGTTGTATATTTGCCATATCATTTAAATCATTAAAACATAAAAATTATGATATGCATATTAGAAGTTGAAAAACAAAATTGTTCCCCGAAGAAGAGAATCTTTATTTCAATCAATCAGTCAGTTAACCCGTAAAACCAAAAAAATTCACTATTTTAGTGAATTTCAAAATAAAATTGTATTTTTGCCGCGAAGAAGTCATGGAAATTCATTTTGACAAAGATTATCTATCAGAACTCTATTACAACGGAAAGTGCTCGGACAAAAAGCATCGTTTTCAACCAAAAGTGGAAGGGATTTATGAGTAATTTAGGTTTTTCATACATAGCCATTCATCCTGGAGAGATGTTAAAGGAGGAACTGGAGTCAAGAGGAATCACGCAAAAGGAATTCGCAAAAGCCATTGAGGTATCATATACTATGTTGAACGAGATTTTGAACGGAAAGAGATCCATAACTGCAGATTTCGCCATTTTGATAGAGGCCGCGTTAGGCACCCCTGCGGAACATTGGCTGAACATGCAGGCACGATACAACCTGCAGACAGCGAGGAGAAAAGAGACGGTCATCTCCCGGTTCAATTCCATAAGAAATATGACCACTTGGTTTTCTCCAAAAAAGAAAGCTGAAGTGGCGACTGTATAAATCACTTTCCTTTACGCTCAAGTTCAAGCATTAGGTATTTGCAACCAAGTTTATCAAAAAAATTATTACCTTTGCGGGTTCTTTTGAGAATGGACAATCAATATTTGTAAACTTAAACAATATTACAATGAATCAAGAACTTTTGAATCTGTATCCCAAAGGATTATGGGACATCTTCGGACACATTTGTGACGCCCCCCACCCTTCCAAGCACGAGACTGCCGTGGTGAAATGGTACAAGGAATGGGCTAAAGAGAACAACATCCCCGTGGTGCAAGACGAGACCGGCAACCTACTGTTCACCGTCCCCGCCACCCCTGGCTTCGAAAACCGCACGCCCGTCGTGCTGCAGGCCCACTGCGACATGGTGCCGCAAGCCGACAGCGACAAGGCACACGACTTCCTGACCGACCCCATCGAGCCGATCATCGACAACGGCTGGGTGCGCGCCAACAAGACCACTCTGGGTGCTGACGACGGCATCGGTGTCGCCGCCGCTTTGGCCGCCATCACCGACCCCAACTGCCAACACGGACCCATCGAGGTGCTCGTCACCATCGACGAAGAAACCGGCATGACCGGCGCCTTCGGTCTGAAGCCCGGCTTCGTGAAGGGCAAGATCCTCATCAACCTTGACTCCGAGACGGAAGGCGAGCTCTACGTGGGCTGCGCCGGCGGTCTGGACGCCAACTTCCACCGCACCTACACCACCGTGGCCACGCCCGCCGGCATGAAGGGCTACAAACTCTTCATCACGGGTCTGCACGGCGGTCACTCCGGCATGGACATCAACCTCGGTCGCGCCAACGCCAACAAGATCGCCACGCGCTTCCTGCAGAAGGTTGTCCGCGACTTCGGCGGCTGCATCGCCTGCATCAACGGCGGCGGTCTGCGCAACGCCATCCCGCGCGAGGCCACGGCCATCCTGACCGTCCCTGCCGCGAAAGCTGCTGAGTTCGAGGCCTTTGCCAAAGAATTCGAAACGGTCGTGAAAAAAGAGTTCGCCCTCACCGAGGAAGGTCTCAGTCTTACCGTGACGGCTGTCGATGCTCCCGCACAAGTCATCGAGCCTAAGGCACTCTGCCAGTTCCTGAACATGATTTTCGCCATCCCGAACGGCGTGCAGCGCATGAGCGATTCCATGCCCGGCTTGGTGGAGACCTCCAACAACCTGGCCAACTTCGTCGCCGAGAACGGTGAGATGAGCGCCAAGTGCCTGTTGCGCAGCAGTGTGAACAGCGCGAAAGAGGCTCTGGGCGAGAAGATGGTCGCCATCGCCGAACTCGCAGAATGCGGCATTGAGCTCACCGGCGCCTATCCCGGCTGGAACCCCAACATGCAAAGCCCGATCATGAACACCTGCATGAAGGTCTATAAGGAGAAATACGGCAACGAACCCAAAGTGATGGCCATCCACGCCGGTCTGGAATGCGGCCTCTTCGGCGTCTGCTATCCCGACTGGGACATGGTCTCCTTCGGCCCGACCATCGAGCACCCGCACTCCCCCGTCGAGCGCGTCAACATCGAGAGCGTCGGCAAATTCTACGACTTCCTCGTGGAGGTGCTGAAGAACGTGAAGTAGTCCGTTTTTCGGAATCATTAACTAAAAACGCAGTTCCGGACTTTTCCGGGACTGCGTTTTTGCTGTTAGCTGTTGGCTTTTGGCTTTTGGCTTTTAAACATAGACAAATGACTTAGACTTAGACTATTCTCCATTCACTGTTCACTATTGCCTGTTGCCTGTTGCCTGTTGCCTTTTGCCTTTTGCCTTTTGCCTTAAAAACGAAAAAGAAAAAAAGAACTATGTATCCTCAGAGATACCGAAAAAAATTGTATTTTTGCGCGCTCTTTTGAGAAAGGAAAGTTGGCCGAGCGGCTGAAGGCAGCGGTTTCGAAAACCGCCAGGGTGTAAAAGCTCTCACAGGTTCGAATCCTGTACTTTCCGCAAAAAAAAACCGCCGTAAGTCACACTGAAACTTACGGCGGTTTTTATTTTATTTTTATATGCGGTAAAATATGCAGGTTTTGTGCCTGTGAACTTTCTTGGCCATGAGCCAGACGCTCAGTTGCTCAAGATGGTTCTATAGCGCATGTCACCAGTGAGGGTTGCGTTGATGGGAATGCCCAGGACGGTGGTAGAGGCACTGCCGGTTGCAATACTGGTCCATTCCATAACGCCGTTTACAGGTGGTTGGATGGTGGGATGGGTCATGCAGACACTGACACCGAAGTTGAGGGGGGTGTTTGCGATGGTGGTGTCAATCACGAGATTGACAGTGTCGTTTTGAAGATGGAGCCCGTCGGTGTCAACAATACCGCGCAGATACAGAGCATCGTTATTGCTGATGATGATGCCGTGCGCGACAGCGGGGTCACTTTTGACAGTGACCAATTCAACATCAAGGTCTTTGTCGAGTGGGAAGGAAAACATGCCGAGAACATTGATGGATAGCTCTGTGTGGCGGGACATCAGGTATTTGCCCAAATAGGGTGTGATGTCGATGACAGGGTCGTTGGTGTTGTTGCCGCCGCCAGGGTTGTTATTGCCGCCAGGGTTGTTTGGATCTTGCTCGCAGCCGCACATTACCAGGGCCACAAGGGTCATGATGATTAAAATACTCTTTTTCATAATTATTTGAATTATTGGATGATACTATTCTTATATTTTTTTACGCCACACCTCCAGTCCCTGCGAAATTCGTCAAACTGAATCTGAAGATATAACGAGGCAAATGTACATAAATTACGAATATACACAGACAGAAAAAATTGCCGCTGTAGAGACGTTTCATGAAACGTCTCTACAATTTCAAAGGAAAGATACATATTATTATGGATTGTCATCGCCGAAATATTCGTTGTGGCTCATGATTTCCTTGATCTTTTAATTCATAGGTCATTCTCTCCGCATCCGCTTCAACAAGTGCGAAAAATGAGATCTAAACGAGCACATATTTTTCATCCAAAATCAAATTAAGACAAATAACAATTTGATTTTGAACAAAATACAATTCTTAAAAAAACTTAAAGTTCAAATCGGATTTTTATTAGATTTGCACCGTCTTAATTTTAGATTATGTTTTACGGCTTCAAAAAGCGAATGATGTGCCAGACACTGGCCAAACGGAACAGACAAAACCCGTTTGACTACCAGTATGCCGAGAACTTTTCTCTTGAAGGCGAAACGGATGCGATGCTGAACAATTCCTACTATTTTTCGGCGCACGACGAGAAAATGTCCGTCTTTGCACGCCTGGGAAAGAGAGTTCATTCGGAGGAGACATGGTTTGTTATCTATATAGGCGGAAAGGTTTACTCCTTGCAACAGGAATATTTCCCTGTCGGTGCATCCCCTATACAGGTGGAAAAAAACGGTGAAAACTGGACTGTTTCTTATCAAGGCAAACTGAATGAAACCGACGAGGCCTGCCTTCACGCAACCTTTGTAGGCAAGCAGAAACCCATTGATTTCACGAGCGATATGCCGGCGGAGAGGATGGCGGCAGGAATCGCCAACGAGAAATGGAGCAAAGCGTTTTTCGGTCAGCTGCAAAATGTCAGCGGACAATGCCACTACGAGCAGGAAGGCGTACTCGAAGGCCAACTGACGCTGAACGGCAAAACCACAGATTTCCGTCTGCCGTGCGTGCGCGACCATTCCTTCGGAAAGCGAGACTGGAACTATATGAACAACCACCTCTGGATGATGGCCGTTTCACAAAATCAGCAGCTCAACTACTCCTTAGTATCTTATCCCGTGATGACTGTCCTGGAGGTGGGGCATTACCGAGACGAAACGGGGCTGCATTTCATGTTGCAGGCGGATCTGGATTTTCAGCAAATCAACCAAGGGACTATTCCTCACGAACTGGCTTTTCGCATGAAACTGGACGATTCCAGAACAATTCCCGTTGAGGTGAAGTTCCTGACGGGCGTCACGTACCATTTTCAGGAAGGCCAATATATTCTGCACGAGAACATCGCGGAATTCAGGATTGACGGCAAAACCTGCCGCGGCATTTTGGAAATCGGCTTCAACGCTGACAAAAACCGTTATTTCAATCAAAGAGAACTAAAGAAGATAAGAAGATGAAAATTTACCAGTTAGGACAATTACCGGAAGAGATTTATCCGTCCGTGGGAGGAAAAGCGAAAGGGCTGGACATGTTGGTTCGGCACGGATTCATCGTTCCGAAAGGGTTCGTCATCACCGACACAGAACAGATTGACGAAGAGGCTGTTTATCAAGCTTTTGATGCCATGAATGCGGAGAAAGTGTCAGTGCGCTCGTCCGCCTCCAACGAGGATCAATCATCGGCCTCCAATGCCGGACAATATGAAACTTGCCTGTTCGTGGACCGTTCCCATCTGATGGAAAGCGTCAAGAAATGCTTGGAGTCCCTGAATTCCCGCCGCGTGGAGGACTACGCCCGCCACTTTGAGTTGAAACAGGGCACGATGAACATCGTCGTCCAAGAGATGATTGACAGCGACAAGGCGGGGGTGCTTTTCACCGCCTGTCCAAATAATGGGTCAGCCATCCTCATTGAAGCGGTCAGCGGGCAGGGCGAGAATCTGGTTTCCGGTCAGGTCACCGCTCACCGCTACGAGATATCCCGCAAATATTACCGTCCATGCAGCGACGACTTGCTCAACGAAGACGAGATCAAACGGCTCTATGAGACCGGGAAGAAAATCCGGACGGTTTTTGCGGAAGAAAAAGATCTGGAATGGGCCATCCACAACGGACAGCTCTACCTGCTGCAAATGCGTCCCATCACGACAGAAATCATTGACATTGAAGAATTTGACCGCGACGATGACTTGAGCGGGCATCTCTTCACCAAACGAAATGTGGGCGAGATGATGCCGGGAGCCGTCACGCCGCTGACGCTGTCCACCTCCGCGAAAGCCATCGACTACGGCATGCGCTATATGCTCTACAAAGCCGGTGTATATAGCTCTCCATACGAAGAAAAACCGTTGCGGCTGATTTCCTCCATATCGGGACATCTGTTCTTCGACATGAATCTGCTTTACAACATGTACACGAAGGTCGGAATCGCCAACCCGCAGTCGATGAACCTGTCCATCATGGGCGAATACCACGACTACCCTCCCATCACCGCCAAGTTCTCCAATCCGATAGTCCGCGGCATCAATTCCGTGAAATTCCTGCGCTACGTGATGTCCGGCAGGCGCGCGATGAAGCGTTTCGACACGATGCTGACCAAAGTCCACTTTGCCGAAAACACTTCATATCAAGAACTTTATCGGAGCATAGACCACAATCTCGCCTACTTGGACGAGAGCCTCATCTACCATTATGCTTCGTCCTCGTCTTCCGGAAGCGCCACCAGCACCCTGTACATGATGCTTGACAAGTATTTCCCTGACAAAAAGAAGTATCAGTCTTTTCTGTCGCATCTGCTGACCAACATCCCCAACATCGAGAGTGCCGATATTCTCTCGTGCTTGCAGGAGATGGCGGCATTAATCAAAAAGCGCGAGCCCAAAGCCGTGGACTTCAGTGCTGGCGAATTGCTGGAATTCATTAAAAACGACGCGGAGACCAACGCCAAATACCAGGATTTTCTGGCGCGTCACGGCCACCGCTGCATCAAGGAGGCGGAGATGAGGAACAAGCCGTGGAGAGAAGACGAGCTTCCGCTGATGAATTACCTGCAGAGCATCATCAATTCCCCCATGAAACTCGTTCAAAGTGAAGAAAAGATAGACCTTCGTAAAGAATTTGCCTTTATCCGGAACCCTCTGTTAAAACGGGCTTCCATCGTTTTTG
Source organism: Bacteroidales bacterium (assembly GCA_017525245.1). GTDB lineage: Bacteria > Bacteroidota > Bacteroidia > Bacteroidales > WCHB1-69 > F23-D06. The sequence goes on from JAFXTE010000028.1 coordinate 31,020, forward strand.
CCAAAAGAGCGAGACAGGCGGTGGTGGATCGCGAATACACAAAATCGCAGTTGATCCAAATCATCGACCTTTTCAAACAGCAGTACGCACGACTGGCCGAGCTGATGATGACTGCCAATGTCTTGACTGACACGGATTTGATCTACTTTCTGACGCACTCCGAAATCGGCAAGCTCATTGACGGCGACACTACCCTACTCGCTGTTGCCGAGAGAAGACGAAAAGCATACGCCATTCAGGAAAACCTCTCGTTTGACGATATTTATATCGGAAAGCCCACAGCGGATGTCTTCGATGTGGGGCAGAATGACGGTGTGATGAAGGGTGTTCCCGTCTCCAACGGGGAATGTGAGGGAATTGTGCGCGTCGTTTATTCCATCGACGACGCCAACAAACTGCAAAAAGGGGAGATTATGGTGGCTCGGTTCACGGATATCGGCTGGACGCCGTACTATTCCATCGTAAACGGGATGATTACCGAAATCGGATCGTCCTTGTCTCACGGGGCGGTCGTGGCGCGCGAGTATGGGCTGCCCGCAATTGTCAACATGAAAGGGGCCACCAAATTGCTGAAAAACGGCGACCGCATCAGGATGGACGCAGGCAAAGGAACGGTTGTCCTCGCCGAAGCATCGTAAAATCCTTTTTATTTAATATTGATGAACGGAATCGAGCCGCTGCCCACATATTGCGGCAGCTCGCCGTTCCATTTCTGCACGGCCTCGTATTCCACAAGCTTCTGGTTGCGTTCTAATGCCGTGGCCTTAATCCGCATGGCCTCGGCTTCGGCTTCCGCCTTGATGCGGGTCTGCTTGGCCTGCTCCTCAATCTGGACGGTTACATTCTTGGCTTTCAACGCGTTCTGTTCAGCCACCTGCTTCTCTTTGATGGCCGTCTCGAACTGGTCGTCGAAGTCGATGTTCACCAACTGGAAATGGATGTTCGTGAAATACTCCTTGCTTAACGTTGTACGGAGTTTGTCCTCGATCTGGCGGCGCACCTTATCGCGGTTCTCCACAATATGCGTGGCCGCAAAGTTGCCGAAGCTCTCCTTCAGCGCACTGCGGACGTAAGGCACCACTATGCGGTTGTGGTAATCTTCGCCCACGTTCTTCATCAACTTGGCAACATTATCCTTCACCAAGTCGTAGTTGATGGTGTAGTCCACCTCCGAAGTCTGCACATCGCGGGTGTAACTGTTCTCCTTGCCGTCGAACTTCTTCTGCTGGATGTTCACGTGCTTCACCGTTTGCACAAACGGGATCTTGAAATGCAGACCATCGCCGATCACGCGGTCCTGAATCCGCCCGAAAGTGGAGAGGACGCCCCGCTCGGTCGATTTCACCGTATAAAAAGAAGAAAAAACGACCAGAAGAGCAAAGAAGATGGCAATGCCCCGCAAGGTCCATTTGAGAGCCGTCTTTCCGGCCGACTGATTGTTGATGTTTCGTTCCATATCGGTATAAGGTTTAAGGTTCAAAGTTCAAAAGGTTCAAAGGGTTTGTTTTTATAGTTAGACGCTATAATTTTGAAAAAACTACATTTTACAATTCAACATTCGACATTCAGCATTCAACATTCAACATTCAACATTCAGCATTCAACATTCAGCATTCAACATTCAACATTCAGCATTCAACATTCAACATTCAGCATTCAACATTCAGCATTCTTAATTAGAAAAGACTCCTTTGATCGGATAGTGGTCCGAAATCAGCGAACGTCCGTACTTGCCGCTGTCCAAAGTCTTGAAAATCATCGGTTTGGCGTTTTTGTAGAAGATATGGTCGATGACGAAGATGTTGGCAGCGGAGCCCCAGCCGTTGTAAGTGCCTTTGTTGTCGGTGACGGGAGCATCCTTGCGGGCCTGCTTCAGCACCTTCTTCAACGGGACAAAAATGTCACTGCTGATGTCGGAGTTGAAGTCACCAGTGAGAAAAACAGGAGCTTTCTTGTCCTTCACGATCTCTTTGATACGCTGGGTGATGAGCTTCACCGACTCACGACGGGCAACCTCGCCTACGTGATCCAGATGCGTGTTGAAACAGTATAAGTGCTTACCTGTCTGCTTGTTGCGGAAGTAACCCCACGTCACGATACGGTGACAGGCGGCATCCCAGCCCCGTGAACAGACATCCGGCGTCTCGCTCAGCCAAAAGTCACCGTGTTCCACCACCTCGTAACGTGCTTTGTTATAGAGTATGGCCATGTGCTCCCCACCCTTCTTGCCATCGTCACGGCCAACGCCAATATATTCATAATCAGGAAGATTCTTCAGCAAATAGTCCAACTGCACGAAATAGGCCTCCTGCACGCAGAGGAAATCGGGCCGCTCCATTTTCACCATAGTGACAGAGCAATCCTTTCGGTTGTCCCAAATATTGTCGCCATCGCCAGGGTTATTGTAACGGATATTGTAGGAGATGACCGTTGTGGTGTCCTTTTGGGCATTTATCATGCCACAACATCCTAAAAAACAAAATATTGTAACAAATATTCTTTTCATATTCATCATTCTCTCATCGGTTATCCATGCGCTACCAAGCTCTTGTCCCTGACGGGACAGCTCAGGGAATATTCTTCATTTTGCATTCTTCATTCTTAATTGGAAAAGACATACTGCAAAATGTTCGCGCCCATCTGCAACGCTTTGGTGCGGGTAGCTTCGGAGTCCTTATGAACGACGAAATCCTCCCAGCCGTCGCCGAGGTCGCACTCGTAGGTGAAGAGGAAGACCATGCGCCCCTCCCAGAAGAGGGCGAAAGCTTGCGGCGGTTTGTTGTCGTGCTCGTGGATTTTGGGCAGACCGTTCGGGAAGTTGTACTTCTGGTGGAAAATCGGATGGTTGTAGGGCAGTTCCACCAGCTCCAGCTCCGGAAACACCTTCTTCATCTGCGCACGGATGTAAGGCGACATTCCGTAGTTGTCATCCGCATGGAGGAAACCGCCGGCAATCAAGTAGTTGCGAAGATTATCGGCTTCCGCATCCGAGAACGCCACGTTGCCGTGGCCGGTCATGTGGACAAACGGATAGCGGAAGAGGTCCGCGCTGCCCACCTCCACGGTCGCAGGCTTCGCTTCAAGCGACATTCCTAACTGCTGGTTGCAGAACTTGATGAGGTTCGGCAGAGAAGTCGGGTTTGCATACCAATCGCCGCCACCGTTATATTTCAGCAAGGCAATCTGTTGCGCCGGAGCCAGCAGACACACTATATATAATAATATGGTCAGAATTATCTTTCTCATAACACGAATTAAAAAAACGGGCAAAGGTACATAAAATACGAATACACACAGAAGGATGAATTTTCCGTTGTAGAGACGTTTCCTGAAACGTCTTAATGTTTCTGAAACGTCTTAACAATGTCTCTGAACTGTTACAGAGAGACGTTTCAGGAAACGTCTCTACTGTTTGAGAACGGCGAACGCGAGTTCCGCAGCACGCTGCTCCGCTGATTTCACGGAACTGCCGACCGCCTCGGAAATCCGCTGATCGTCAAGATCGATATAGGCGCGGAACAGATCACGCTCCTTGTCCGGTTCTGAGACATGGGTGAACGTCAGCTTGTGTTTGTGACGCTGCGCCCAGATCAGGAGGCTGCTTTTGTAATCGGTGTTCTCCGCATACACCGCATCAATATCCACGTGAACCAAAAAAATATTGTCCAATACGATATGAGCGGTTTTTTTATAACCCTGGTCACGATAAATGGCTCCGACGACAGCTTCAAAAGTGTTGCCAGGGAGCGTTTTGGAGGAAATATGGCCAGCCATAGTGGTGATGTCATGCAAACCCAACTTGAGGGCCAACTCGCTCAGCCGCTGCCGGTTCACCAACTTGGAACGCATCTGGGTAAGCACACCTTCGGGTTCAGAGGGGTACTTATGGCACAGGAAATCAGCGATTATCAAGCCCAGCACCGCATCGCCGAGAAATTCAAGGCGCTCATTGTTCTCCCGCCCGCCGATGGGCGAAACCTCGGTGGCGGATTTGTGAAGCAAAGCTTTACGGAATAAATTAACGTGACGGACCCTGAATCCGAAAATATTTTTAAAATATGACCGAATCTGCTTGTCCGTCAAGTTCATAACTCACTCCCTGTATTTCACATACAACAAAGAGACATTATGACCTCCAAAACCAAAGGAGTTTGACATTGCCACATTCACCTCTTTGGAAATAGCCTCGTTAGGCACAAAGTTCCAGTTCGAGGGCAACAGCGGGTCCAGATGCTGCAGATTGATGGTCGGATGAATGAGGTTGTCGCGCATGGAGCAGAGAATGGCCACACTCTCAACAGCCGGCCCGGCACCTAAAAGGTGGCCGATCATGGATTTTGTGGAATTAATTGCGATTTTAGGGGCATAGTCGCCGAACAGTTGCTCAATGGCACGACATTCGGACAAATCGCCCAAAGGTGTGGATGTCCCGTGCGTGTTGATATAATCGACATCCTCGGGTTTCAAGTCCGCGCTTTTCAAGGCGTTACGCATGGAAAGCATGGCGGCCCTTCCCGATGGGTTCGGGGCTGTGATGTGGTAATTGTCGGCGGTCATGCCCACTCCGACCACTTCGGCGTAAATGCGTGCGCCGCGCGCTTTGGCGTGTTCTTCGCTTTCCAGGATCAGCGTGGCCGCACCCTCACCCATGACAAATCCGTCGCGGTCTTTGTCGAAGGGACGGCTGGCATGTTCGGGGTCTTCATTCCGCGTGGAGAGTGCCCGCATGGCGTTGAAACCGCCTACTGCCAACTCGATGATGGCCGACTCTGTACCGCCAGTGACAATCATGTCCGACTTGCCCAACGCAATCGCGTAACAGGCGTCGCCAATGGCATTGGCCGAAGAGGCACATGCGGATGTCGTGATATAACAAGGCCCCTCCAAGCCATATTTCAGGGCGATGTTTCCGGAAACGGTGTTCGCAAGCACCCTCAGAAGGTGGAACGGACTGAAGCGAGGTTCCCGATCCTGGATCATAAACTGTTGCACAGCCTGCTCGGAGGATGTAAGCCCTCCTATCCCGGTTCCAAATACCACCCCCACCCTCTCTTTGTCCACACGTGACCAATCTATGCCGGCATCGCGGACGGCCTCGTCCGTGGTTATCATAGCATATTGCGCGCAACGATCGAGCTTCGAAAGCTCTTTCGGGGTGAAATGGTCTGAAGGGTTGTAATTCTTTAACTGACAGGCGAATTTCGTTTTAAACTTCGCTGTGTCAAAATAAGTAATGTGGCTGGCACCGGACTTACCTTTCAAGAGGTTCTCCCAGTACTCAGCCACATTATTTCCTATTGGCGTTAAGGTGCCAATGCCTGTTACAACAACGCGTTTGAGGTTCATCACAAACGTATTATGTAAACTGCAATATTCTACTTGCTTGCAAGAAGATTTTCGATGTAAGCTACTGCATCACCCACCGTGGCGATTTTCTCAGCATCTTCCTCAGGAAATTTAATGCCAAATGCATTCTCAAATTCCATGATCAATTCGACGGTGTCCAACGAATCAGCACCCAAGTCATTGGTAAAACTCTTTTCGGGTGTCACGTCTGCCACATCGACACTTAATTTGTCGGCAATGATTGATTGTACTTTTTGTAAAATTTCTGACATAGCATTTGATTTTGAAACAGGCGGCAAAAATACATTTTTTTTTGATATAGCAAACCCATTCCTTTTTTAAAGAATGAACATCTTATCCACATCTTTTTCCGGCTTGAAAACTTCGGGTTTGATTTGACGTTTTTTGCACCATCAGCGCGATTTTCTTCCAAAACGACATCAAAAAACCGTTTCCGAAAGAGTATTTTTCCTGTCCGAGACATCATTCAGCGGTGCTTTATAATATTTTATAATTCTGATTTACAGCTATTTATGTTTAGTTGAAAAAAAAAAATTCACCCAAGTAGGTCATCGTATAAAAAAAATAGTATCTTTGCCACCGCAAAAACGATGAGACGTTCATTGAAAAATATGCCGATATAGCTCAGTTGGTAGAGCAGCTGATTTGTAATCAGCCGGTCGTTGGTTCAAGTCCGACTATCGGCTCCAGGCATAAGTGAAACAACGATGGGAGAGTTCCAGAGCGGTCAAATGGGACAGACTGTAAATCTGCTGGCTAAGCCTTCGGAGGTTCGAATCCTTCCTCTCCCACTTGTTTTTTTATGCGGAAGTAGCTCATCCGGTAGAGCGACAGCCTTCCAAGCTGTAGGTGGCGGGTTCGAGTCCCGTTTTCCGCTCCATTTCGTTTTTTCATAACATTTTTTAGATGATGACATTGATAAGCAACAAAAGATGATTTTGTTGCTTTTTTTTTGTTTTCCGCCGAACAAAAAAAAGCGTAAGGATAACCCCTACGCTTTGAACACATTCGTAACGCTCGCACTACTGCTCAACCAACTGCTTGACAGCCCGTTCAAGGTCGGCACCACGCAAGTCACGCTGCACAATGCGTCCCTCTTTGTCAAGAAGGAACGTGGAGGGTATGGAACGCACGCCATAGATGGCTGCAGCTTTTGACTGCCATTTCTTGAGGTCGCTCACATGGTTGGGCCACACCAACTTGTCAGCCTCAATGGCACGTTTCCACGATGCGGCGTCACTGTCCAGCGAAACGCTGAACACCTCAAAGCCCTTGTCGTGGTATTGACCGTAGATGCGCGTCACATTAGGATTCTCACGACGGCAGGGTCCGCACCAGGAAGCCCAGAAATCCAGCAACACCACCTTGCCACGCAGATCGGACAACTTGCGCATCTTGCCGTCTGGATCTGGGAACTCCAAATCTGGAGCAATGGCCCCTACCATCACTTTGGAGGCCGGTGAATTCATAAAGTTCCAACGGTCTTTCACTATCAAATGCTCAGGATATTTTTCATGCAGCGCCGTTATAACCTCATTGTGCAACGCGGCATTTTGCTCCCTCGGGAAGATGTCCAAAAACATCAGCACGCAAATATCCTGCTTGTTCGCCTTGATGGTCTCCTTCAGCCGGGAGGTCAGGTAGGCATCAATCTCATTATATGCTTCTTGGTATTTCTGCACCATCTTGCTCACCTTGCCTTGCGACTCTCTGACGAGCTGGTCCGCATTCTGCTTATCATTTTTCATCAAAGCCTCGTACGCCGCCTTCTGGCCAACAGCCTGCTGCAAAGAAGGATACAACTCCTCAAGAACACGGTTCACCCATTTGGACTGATTTCCCTTCTTGTCCCAAAGATTATTATAGGCCAACGAATCCTTCTCCGCCAACAGCAGACGGATTTTCGGCATCAACGTGCCTATAGCTTCTTGCGCAATCTGATGTCTGCTGTGCAAATCCGACTGATACTGGTCAAAAACACGGTAATAATCCTGTGCATCTGCCACCCGCTGCCCTGAAAACGAGTAATAACGGGAGACATTCTCCTGATAATTGGCGAACGGCGTATAGTCTATCTCTGTTTTCTTCATCATCCTGTTGGCAGCATCCGCGCATTCGAACACCGCATTGCCCTTCAGTTTCCCGTTGGACAACTCTCTTGAATAGGTACGGTAAAGGGTGTCCAAATTATCGAACGCAGACAGAAGATAGTTGTCCACGTCATCGTTCGACTGACGATACATGTTGATTTTCTGGGCGAAATCCGACCAATACAACTTGTCTTTGTCGTTTTGAAGTGCCTCATTAATGCTGTCCACAGCCTCTTTCCGATGCAGGGCGAGATAGGACATCTGCTTCACCTGGCTCATGGATTCCGAACCGATCACAGAAACAATCTGTTGAAGGTTTTCGGCATCCAAAGTCATGTTCACGGTTTCACCGGGGGTGATGACCAACAGCATTGACGACCCATTGCCGAAATCCAGTTTGTAGATGTCATTTGCAAGATTCACCGTCATATTGAACTTGTCGTTCTTAATGTCCACAGAAGCATAATTCGTCTGAGAACTGCCATACGCATTGGTCAGATTCACGTGACTGAAATGATTGTTCAGCAGGGAAACCTGCAATTTCGTGGGTGCCTGGGCGAAAAGTGCATTCACCAGCAAACCCCATAACATAATCACAAAACAATATCTTTTCATAATATTTTTAAAATGGCCGCAAAGATACATTTTTTTAGTATAACTAAGACTTGAGACTTATGACTTAAGATACATGAAACTTCATACTAAGGTGCCATCTCCTTATTCAGTATTCAGTATTCAGCATTCAGCATTCAACATTCAGCATTCTCCATCATTCATACTACATTCTACATTCTTCATTCTACATTAAAAAATACTATCTTTGCCGCTTAAAATAAATATTGTATGAGTAACAGTATCGAACACCTTGACGAGCTTTTCCCGAAGTCCTTTGACGAGGCGCAGAAAGCGAAAGCTAAAACATTATTTTACAAACAGTTGTCTTTGTTTGCACACGAATATTATCGAGGCAAGATGAGTACACTTCCCAAGGTGCCCATTGAGAGTCTGAACTGGTTCAATGCCTGGTACACGCCGGGCGTTTCAGCAATTTCCACAACCATTCGCGATGACAACGACCGCTCGTTCCAGCTCAGCAACCGCTCAAACACGGTGGCGGTGGTCAGCGACAGCACCCGCGTGCTCGGCGACGGTGACTGCACGCCTCCCGGAGGCCTCGGCGTAATGGAAGGCAAGGCACTCATCATGAAATACTTAGGTGGCATTGATGCCAATGCGCTCTGTATCGACAGCCGCGATGAAAACGGCGAGCACCAACCCGACAAAATCATCGACTTTGTGAAGATGGTACAGCCCAGTTTCGGTGCCATCAACCTCGAAGACATCTCGCAGCCCAACTGTTTCCGCGTCTTGGACGTGCTGCGCGAAGAGTGCGACATTCCCGTCTGGCACGATGACGCGCAAGGCACAGCCTGCGTCACCCTTGCAGGTGTGCTGAACGCTCTCAAGATTGTGGGCAAACGCCTTGAGGATGTGAAGATTGTGCTCTACGGATCGGGCGCGGCCAACTGCAGCATCGCCCGACTGATGATGGAGGACGGCGCGAAGCCCGAGAACATCATCTTGTTCGACAGCAAAGGGGCTCTGCACAAAAATCGCGAACGCTACGCCAACGACCCGCGCTACTACCCGCAATGGAAACTCTGCCAAACAACCAACCCGCAATGTATTGACACTGAAGAGGAGGCTTTCAAGGGTGCGGATGTCTTAGTGGCACTCTCCAAACCGGGCCCTGACACCATCAAGCCGGAGTGGGTCTCGCTGATGGCGGAGAAAGCCATCGTGTTCGCCTGTGCCAACCCTGTGCCAGAAATCTATCCGCATGCCGCCAAGGCCGCCGGTGCCTACATCGTGGCCACCGGTCGCGGCGACTTCCCCAACCAGGTCAACAACTCCGTCTGCTTCCCCTCCATCCTGAAAGGCACGCTGCTCGTCGCAGCCCGCAAGATCACCGACGAGATGGCCGTCTGCGCCGCACACGCCATCGCTGACTTCGCCGAGCGGCAGGGCATCAGTCCCGACCGCATCATGCCCACCATGATGGACAGCGACCTCTTCCCCGAGGTGGCCGCCGCTGTTGGCGAATGCGCCGTGAAAGCCGGCCTCGCCCGCAACCCGCTCACCCGCGAGGAAATCCACAAATTAGCCAAACGCGATATCGATGAGACCCACCGCGTAATGGATCTGCTTGTCGGACAAGGGATTATTGAACAATTCCCCGAAACGGAAGTGAAAAGGATTTTCGACGAGGTGGTGGCAACGATGACACGAGGATGAGACGATGAAACGATGAGACGATGAGACGATGAGGCGATGAGACGATGAGACGATGAGACGATGAAAGGGACTTTACAGACACCAATCACCAATCACCAATCACCAACTCAATAACCAATAACCCATAACCAATAACCATTAATGTTCACCAACAACATCCAAGCATTCAAACAGTTAGGTCAAAACCTCGCTGTCCCGCAATGGGTTGACGCCACCTTCGGGGAAGCTATCGAGCGGCAGTACCATGAGAACAGCTGGCTCACACCGGAGTTCTGCCGATATGCGCTGTCTGCCATCGCGCAGATGCTCGCGCCTGAGGCTTTAGACACATATCTCGCTCGATACCAAGACATTGTCCCCGATACCGCTCCACGCAAGCGCGTCGCGGTGATTTCCGCCGACAATATTCCCCTGGCGGCTTTCCACGATTTCTTCTGCATCCTCGTGAGCGGCAACGACTATTTGGGCAAGCTCTCTGTACACGAGAAATACCTGCTGCCTGCCCTCGCAAAGGAACTCGTCAGCATTGAGCCTGCATTCGAGGAGCGCATCGATTTCGTGGAGAAAGTCACCGATTTCGATGCAATCATCGCCACGGAAAGCAACAACAATTCCCGTTACTTTGATTACTACTTCGGCAAATACCCACACATCCTGCGCAAGAACCGCAACAGCGTGGCTGTCCTCAACGAAAAGGAAAGCGACGACGAGCTACGCGCTCTCGCCAACGACATCTACCTCTATTTCGGACTCGGCAACCGCTCCGTTTCCAAACTATTCGTGCCGAGACACTACGATTTCGTGCCGTTTTTGCAGATTTTAACACAAGAAAGCCAACCCATCGCACTGCATCACCAGTTCAACAACAATCTGGAATACCAAAAGGCCGTCCATCTGATGAACCAGATTCCCTACATGGATGCAGGAACTTTCCTGCTCGTTGAGAATCAGAATTATGCGTCCCCCATTGGGATGATAAACTACGAGTTCTACGATGATATTGAAGTTGTCAACGACCGCTTGGAAGCCGACTCCGAACTTTTGCAATGCATCGTTAGCCGTGACCCACGCATCACCCGCGCGGAGCCCTTCGGCAGTGCCCAGTCCCCCACCCTCTCCGACTATCCCGACGGCATTGATACGCTACGCTGGATGTTGGCTATTGGCTGTTAGCTATTGGCTATTGGCTGTTATACTTGCAGAGACTGATACCTAATAACAATAACAATAACAATAACTATAACAA
>JAFXTE010000029.1 GCA_017525245.1 Bacteroidales bacterium
ATCTTGCCCAGCATTTCGGGATCGACACCAATCTCGGCATCGTCGGGGTCGTTTTCATCGACGGTGAAGTTGTAGGAGGCCAAGAAGGTGAAAAGGTCGTTGAACAACGAAGCCGGCAGCTTGATATTCATCTTATCCACCTCGTCACGCTCGAACAAACCGCCGTTGAGGTACGGCAATTGCTCCCACTGTTTCAGCAACCCCTTATCCCACTGTTCGTCGGCAAACAGTTCCTCCCGCTGCTCCGGCTCGGTGTTGAAGATTCCGAAAAAGAGCGGTTCCAAGACTTGTTCGAGAAAATCGGCTTGATGAGGACTGGAGAGAAACAGGTCGCGCAGGAACGTCGGATTGCCGTTGAGCCAGCCTTTTTTCTGCAGGAAATGGAGGAACACGATGCGGCCCATCATCTTTTTGACGTAGTCGTGGAGACGGGTATCGGATGTTCCGTCGGTAGAGACGCGCCATGTCACGTCTCTACGATAGGATTGCGTGAGGTTCGCCACTATCCGGTCGTAATGGAGATGGTATTCGTCGAAGAACTCATCGCTGAGCGCATCCACCGAGAAGGATTCCCTGAGGTCGGACAGCGTTAAACGCCCATTCAGTCTGGCCACCTTCTCCAATCGCTCAAGCGGTGTTTTGTATTGCCCGTTTTCGTCACCCAGGATATAGGAGAACCGTTTGGCCGAGGTGCTGCCCTCCTTGAGGTCGCAGATGTAGGACAAACGCCAGTGCCGGCCGTCGTCGAAAACGGCAATGGCCCCGTCGACATCGTATTTCAGATAGGGACTGATCAGCTTGCGCAAGCCCACGCGCTTGCGACGCACATCGCCGCCTTCGGCCACACGGGTGTAGAAGAAGCCGAGCAGACGATGGTCGGCATCATCCATCTGACCGATGAAAAAACTCTGGTCGCCTTCGGCGTTGGTGTCAAGCCATTCGGGACGCGAGGCCACATCGTGGCACCCAAAAAGACGATGCACGATTTCGCGGCTGTAAGTGGTGTAGTCGAACGGCGACTTGAAAATCTGACGGAGGGTTTCGGTATTCATTGTCGGGTTTATTTGAAGGTTTCACTTAAAATGATGTCGGCGGCGGTGTAGGTCACCTGCTTGGTTTCAGTCTGCGTCTGTGACTGGCTGTAGCGTCTGTCCAACTCCTCAAGCTGTTCCTGTATCTTGATGAGCGGCATTGGCTCTTTCTTCTGCTTCCTCGAAATACGGTTGAGGGCATCGGCTAACTGGTTGTAGGCACCGCGTTCCACCATCTGCTTCAGACGGTCGAGGATGCTGCGACCTTCTTCGTCGAGCATAGGCCGCACCTCGCGCAGGAAAGCGGCGGCTTTTTTTGCGTCGTTGTCTTTGCTGCCGATTTTGAGCTTGTCTTCCTGATATTCGCGCTGCTGGTCGAGGGTGTATTGCCGTATGGCACTCTGTACCTGTTCGTAATGCCGCTGTATGCTGTCGCCGAAAGGCACGGCATTCTCATCGGGTTCCGCATGGAAGATGTCGGCGGCTTCAAGGAAGGAGAGCTCGCGGGGAATGTCGCCGACGAGGTAGAAGGCTTTTTTGAGGGGAGAGGAGAGATAGACGATGGTCTGATTTGGCGTCTCTCCGAGACGGGCACAACGACTTTTCGGCGGCAATTTCTTGATGCGGCGGTAGAGCGAAGGATGGTTGTCGTGGAGGGCTCGCACTTCGCGCAACAGCTCCAGACTGCGGTCGGTTTCGTCACGCACGTCGGTGTTGAAGAGCTTGAATTCGTGTACGAGCTCGTCGTGCGAGTAGATTTTGGTGTCCTCGCCGAGGGCGGAATGGAAACTCTGCAGCTTGATGAGGGAATTCTTCTTCAAACTGATGATGGCGTCGCCGGGATCGGAAGGGTAGAACATGTAGTTGTGAATGGCGGTGGCGGTGGAACCGATACGGTTCACACGACCGATGCGCTGCATCAACCGCGTGGCATTCCACGGGCTGTCGTAATTGACAATGACATTCGCCCTGTGCAGGTTCACGCCTTCGGCCAGCACATCGGAGGTGATCATGATGTTGTAGTCGTTACGCCACTCCTCCTTGTACTTGGCATCGAAGTTGGCCTGGATCGTTTTCTGAAGTCGCTTGCGGTTTTTGGCGCACACGGCCAGAATATCGTCACGGTGCAGACGCTCTTTCAACTCTTTTTCCAGATAGTTGACGGTATCCACGCTTTCGCTGAACACCACTAATTTGCCGCCGGGATTCTTCTCCTTGTCGAACAATTCCCCTTGCAGCATATTGATGAAAAGTTCCAGCTTGGGGTCGGATTTCACTTTGTCCCATCGTTGGCACAGCTTGTCCAGCACATCAGCATCATACTCCAACATCGGCAGGAAATCGGGCTTGAAGTCGGCCGCATGGAAGAGTATCTCTTTTTGGTCGAACCCTTTGCCGATGGCCAGTTCTATGATTTCGTCCAACTCGACCCCGTCGGACTGCAACTTTTTCACATTCAGCTCGGGGGCGATGATGACTTTGTCTTCCCGGAACATTTTTATCATCCCCCTCGTGGCATCCAAAAGGGTGTGGAGCGAGCGGCGGAAAGCATCGAAACTGCTTTCCAACCGTTTGACCAGATGCGTCTGGTAGATGGAGGCCAGCGAGTCGGTTATATGTTTGGCCATTTTGCCGGAAGGGACTTTGTACGAGGGACAATACTCCACCGCACGATAGCGGGCATAATGCAGACCGCTTCCGTTGAAGATGTCCGCGTTCACCTCTTTCAGATTGGCCGACGGTGTATCTACCAATTTTATGTAGGTGTCGATGAAGAGTTTCAGCAATTCGGGCGACATCTGATAGGTACGGTCGGTGGGGTCAAGAAGCTGCGGGAAATGGATTTCGTGGGCATAGCGGGGCTCGTGCTGGATATTGCTGCGGGTACGGCGCACCATCACTTTCTCCAACACCTTGTGCCGAAGCTCCTGATTGATGGCATCGATACGGGTGGTGAGGAAACCGGCGCTCATCGTGCGACGCTGCGACATAAGACTTTTGAATTCCTTGATCCACGGGGCAAAAGTGTCGGCAATGTTGCTGACGCCGTCAATCGTGCAACGCGCGACATCCTGAAACAGCAGCAACTGGTTCTTGATGTCCTCGGGCGTGTTGTTGAGCGGCGTGGCCGAAAGCAGCAGCACCCTTTTATCCCCCTTGACATTGCCTTTGTTCGACCGTGCCGACTTGCAGATGCGCTGCAGCAGGTCGTAGTTGCAGTTGCTGTCATGCCGGAAATTGTGCGCCTCATCGACGATGATGAGGTCGTAGCAACCAGGCTGATTGTAGTTGTTGGTGCCCTCAATGATTTTTTCCAAACTGCCATTGCTGACGAATTGGCTATAGTTGTTTTTGATTTCGAAATCCCTGAAAGTGTCCTCCCAGTTTTTTTGCACCGAAGGCGGGAAGATGACGAGGATGCGGGTGTTGTCGCCATTGGCGGCGATAAACCGTTGTGCAATCATGGCCGCCACCACGGTTTTGCCCAAACCCACCACATCGGCGATAAAGCATCCACCGTGCCGCATCATAATGTCGTATCCTTGCACCACAGCATCGCGCTGATAGGTGAGGTCGTCGTAGTTGTCGGGAAGATGAGGGACGAAATGGTCTTCGACCTGATTGCCGAAATGGTCGATGAGCATCCGCATATAGAGCTCGTATGGCGTAGGCTGGTGTTCAGGCGCCGCGAGATGAGTGCCGTCCACGATGCGGTTCACGTCATCCATAGTCACGGGTATGGCGTCGTTCCACAGATGCTGAAATTCCTCCTCGCAGTAATGCACATCGTCATAATCCTTCATGGCCACATTCAGCTCATAGCGAGGCGGTTCGGTGGTGCCGAGCCCTTGCGCACTGAGGTTGCTGCTGCCCATAATGACCCAGCCGTCGCTATGCTCGCTGTGGCTCTTCGGCAGACAGAGATAGAACTTCGCGTGGAGGTCTTTGGTGGGATGGATGCGTAACTGCAAACGTCCGTCGGCGATGTCGGCGCAAAATTGGCGGATGCCGTCATCCACATCGGAAGCGTATTCCGACTGATAGACATCGCGGAGGAAATCCTCGCAATATTGTTCGAGACTCGCCTCCCTGTCGCCGAAAAACAGTTTGCCGGCGGCCTGCGACTGTCGGAAGAGATTGTCGATATTGATGCCGACGAGGATGCGGATTTCGCTGACCTTCTCCAGCTCCTTGCGCAGTTTGAAGTAGCCGCTGGAACGAAAATAGCCAACCACGGCATGGAAGATGTCGAAGTTGGCCATGGCGGAGGCGATGCCGTGGAACTTGTCCATCAGCCTCGTCTCGATATTATTGAAAAACTTGGTGCTCATAGGCTTGGCGTTTGGGGCGCTTCGCCTTTCGAGCGGTCACAAAAAAGAATCCGTGAACTTCTGTCTGAATGGAGGCTCTGGACTGCCTAAATCCCAAAACAAGAAAGCCCACGGATACACCGTGAGCATTTCTGCCTTCTCGTTGGGATTAGAAATTGTCCAGATTTCCATTCACTTGAAAAGCAAAAACGCTTTATATCAAAAAATTATAAATGTCTATTTCTCTCTTCTAATATTCAATAAAGTTTGGTTCTTATCCATTTTTACAGGCGCAAAAGTACAAAAAAATCCGATAGTGCGCAGGTGAAATGCGATTGTTGTTTCAGATTACGCACGAAGCGCCAATAACCCCACAAGACGGAGCCGAAGTGTGAGGGCTTCAATAACCTATAAGCAATAACCTATAACAATTACCGCTGGTGCAGTCCGCACTCGCGGTGTTCGGGCGATTCCCACCACCAGCGTCCGGCGCGGATGTCTTCACCTGGCTTCACCGCCCGTGTACACGGCTCGCACCCGATGCTCGGGTAACCCTTGTCGTGAAGATTGTTGTATGGCACATGGTGAGCTTTCACATACTTCCACACCTGCGCCTCGGTCCAGTCAATTAGCGGGTTGATTTTCAACACGTTGTGGCTTTCATCCCATTCGATTTTCCGCATATTGGTGCGGGTGACAGACTGCTCGCGACGGAGTCCGCAGATCCATGCGTCGAGGGTTCGGAACGCGCGGCCCAGGGGCTCGAGCTTGCGCACGTGGCAGCAGGCGTGCCGCTTCTCGATGCTTTCGTAAAACGGGTTGATGCCCTGCTCCTGCACGAACCGTTGCAGCGCCTCCGTCTGCGGACAGAACACCTCCATGCGGATGCCGTAGTGCAGGTTCGTCTTGTCGATAAGCTGGTAGGTCGCTGGGAAAAGCCGGCCCGTGTCGAGCGTGAAAACCCTCGCCTCCGGGTTGACTTTCATCAGCATGTCCGTAAGGGTCTGGTCCTCAATGCTCAAACTGGACGACAAAGCAATCCTGTCTCCATAGATTTCCCAAAAATGTTGCAGCAGTTCCTCCGGAGTAGCCTCCGCAAACCGCACATTCAAATCTTCAATATCATCTTTGTAATATCTCATCACCTTTATATTGTGAATTATGAATTATGAATTGTACATTGCCACCATTCCCGCCCCTACAGTCTCAAAACTATCTGGATCGATGAAGATGACGGAGCCGGTGACACGGTTCTCGTCATAGCTGTCAACCACTATCGGATTGGCGGTCTTCACCGTGATGCAGGCGATGTCGTTCATCTTCAGTGAGGTCACCCCTTCGACGTGCTCCAAGGTGCTGACATCCACCTTGTAATCCACCGATTGCACCATCGCGACGGTTTCCGACACGGCGGTGCGGAGGATGTAGCGTTTGCGCAGCTGCATCTCCGTCTCATTGAACCAGCAGCAGTGCATCTTGAGTTGCTGGGTCACCTCGGGTTGCGGTCTTTCCGCGCTCACGAGCATGTCGCCACGACTGATATCGATGTCATCTTCCAACAGGACAGAAACAGATTCGGGGGTGTGTGCCATTTCCAACTCCTTGTCGGCCTGCATAATGGCCTTCACAGTGCTCGTCAGCCCGGAGGGAAGCACGCGCACGGTGTCGCCCTTGCGTAGCACGCCACCAGAGAGCCGTCCCGCATAGGCACGGTAGTCGGGGAACTTGTCGGAGATAGGCCGGATGACGTATTGCACGGGGAATCGCAGCGGTTGTGCCTCGTCGCCCATTTTGTGTTCGATGGAGACCGTCTCCAGCAAATGCATCAGCGGACCGCCGGTGTACCACGGCATATTTTGGGAATCTTCCACCACGTTGTCGCCGTATTTGGCCGAGATCGGGATGAAGAGCAGCGAGGCGCGGATGCCGATTTTGGTGGCCATCTCCTCGTAGTGCTGCCGGATGTCCGTGAAGACCTGCTCGGAGAAATCGACCAAGTCCATCTTGTTGATGCACACGGTGATAAAGGGGATGCCGAGCAACGAGGCGATGTAGGAATGACGCACTGTCTGCTCCACCACGCCGTTGCGTGCATCGATAAGGATAATGGCGAGGTCGGCGGTGGAGGCACCCGTCACCATGTTGCGGGTGTATTGGATATGTCCGGGGGTGTCGGCGATGATGAACTTGCGCTTGGGCGTGGCGAAGTAGCGGTAGGCCACATCGATGGTGATGCCCTGCTCGCGTTCGGCCCGCAGTCCGTCAGTGAGCAGCGCGAGGTTCACCTCCTCGTTGCCGCGGCTCCGCGAGGCCTGTTCCACCGCTTCCAACTGATCCTCGAAAATCGACTTGCTGTCGTATAACAATCTTCCGATGAGCGTGCTTTTGCCGTCATCCACGCTGCCCGCGGTCGTGAACCGCAACAGCTCCATGTCTAAATATCCGTTATTCATACTGCTAACTACTAACTGCTAACTACTAACTAAAAGTACCCTTCCTTCTTCCGGTCCTCCATGGCGGTTTCGCTGCGCTTGTCATCGGCACGACCACCGCGTTCGGTGATGCGGGTGGCGGCGATCTCGGAAATGATGTCCTCCAAGGAGTTGGCCTCGGAGATGGTGAGTCCGGTACAGGTGATGTCGCCGATGGTGCGGCAACGCACACGGCGGGTGACCACCTCCTCGGTGGGCTTCAGCGTCATGCAGGGCTCGGCAGCCAACCACTGGCCGTCGCGGAGGAAACAGCGACGCTCGTGCGTGAAGTAGAGCGACGGCAACGGGATTTTCTCCGCATAGATGTACTGCCAGACGTCCATCTCAGTCCAGTTGCTGATGGGGAACACGCGGAAATGCTCGCCCATATTCTTGCGCCCGTTGAAGATGTTCCACAGTTCGGGCCGCTGGTTCTTGGGGTTCCACTGCCCGAATTCGTCGCGATGCGAGAAAAAACGCTCTTTGGCGCGGGCTTTCTCCTCATCACGCCGAGCGCCTCCGATGCACGCGTCGAACTTGTATTCCTCGATGGTGTCTAACAACGTTGTGGTCTGCAGACGGTTACGGCTGGCGTTGTAGCCCTTTTCCTCCTTCACACGTCCCTTGTCGATGCTCTCCTGCACGGAGCCGACGACCAGCTGCGCCCCTAACTGCTCCACGAGCGCGTCGCGGTAGTCGAGGGTTTCCTGGAAGTTGTGCCCCGTGTCGATGTGCAGCAACGGGAACGGGATCTTGGCGGGATAGAACGCCTTGTAGGCCAAATAGGTGACCACGATGGAGTCCTTGCCACCGGAGAAGAGGATAGCGGGCTTCTCAAACTGCGCCGCCACCTCCCGCAAGACGTAGATGGACTCGGATTCCAATTCTTTCAAATGAGTTAACTTATACATTTATCAATATTTGTTTAATTGCAATTTTTATCTAATGCATCATTGTATGCTATACCCCAACAACTACTAACTACTAACTACTAACTGCTAACTGCTAACTAACTGAAGGCTCCGTTGAGATATTTTTGCGTAAGTTCGTGCTGGGGATGGTGGAAGACCTGGTCGGCGGGACCCTGTTCAATGATTTCGCCGAGGTACATGAAGACGACATGGTCGGCGATGCGGAGGGCCTGCCGCAGAGTGTGGGTGACCATGATGATGGAGTATTGCTCTTTGAGCGACACGAAAAGATCCTCCACGGTCTTGGCGGAAATGGGGTCGAGGGCACTGGTGGCCTCGTCGGCGAGGATATAGTCGGGCTCCACGGCGAGGGAACGGGCGAGACAGAGACGCTGCTGCTGCCCGATGGAAAGACGGCTCGCCGGAGTGCGGACACGTTCCTTAATTTCGTTCCAAAGACCCACTGCCTTAAGGTTTTTCTGCACCTGGTAGATCAACATCCGGCGTTTGGGGAACATCTTGTTGATTCGGCATCCGTAAGCCACATTGTCGAAAATGGACATGGGCAACGGGCACGGCCGCTGGCTCACCAACCCGATCTTGCGACGCAATTCGGTGACATCGGACTCGCTGGCGAGGATGTCCTGTCCATCGACCAACACTTGCCCATCCAACTTCACCCCTTCCGTGGTGTCTATCAGACGGTTGAGCGTCCGCAGCAGGGTGGATTTCCCGCAGCCCGATGGTCCGATAATGCAGGTAATCTGCTTTTCGGGCAACTCCACATTCACGTTCTTCAAAATGTGATTGCCCTTGATATGGACGTTTAGATTTTTGACTTCTATCATTATTTCTGTTTTATAACAAATTCGCTACCAAGCTTTTACCCCTATCGGGGCAATTCAAGGAATAATGTCTATATTTTATTCTTCGAAAATCGGTTGGTGATGAAACGGCTGGCGATGCTGAGGACGAGAACAATGACGGTGAGAACGAGAGCGGCAGCGTAGGCGCGGTCAACCACCTCGGGGATAGGACTTTGGAGTTGGAAGAAGACGGCGAGGGGCAGCGTTGCAGCAGGTTGGGACAGGGACGTAGGGATGCTGTCGGTGTAGCCGGCGGTGAACATTACGCTGGCGGCGTCGCCGATGGCGCGGCCGACCGAAAGCAGGGTGGCTGTGGCGATGCCCGGGGCAATCTGCCGCAGCACCACCTTCAGGGTCTCCCAGCGCGTGGCTCCTAACGCGAAACTGGCGTCCAAAATGTCGCGAGGAAAGTTACGGGTGGCCTCGTCCATCGTACGGATGAAGATGGGGATGATGAGCAGCGTGATGACGATGATACCGCCCAATAGCGAGGTCCGCAGCCCGAAATAGATCATGATGGTGAATCCGAACGCGCCATAAACGATGGAGGGCACCCCAAAGAGCACATCGAAGGCCATCCGCGCGGCGTATGCCAATTTGGAATCCCGCTGCAAATAGACGTTGAGGAAAAAGACCACCGGGATGGAGACGATCAAGCCCAACACCGTAGAGGCGCCCACGATGTAGAGCGATCCGACGATGGCATTCAAAAAGCCGCCCTCCTTGCCGATGTAGAAACCACCGCCCGGCAGCTTGCTCACCATGTCCCAGCTCATGGCCTTCACCCCTTTGGAGAAAATGGTCCAGATGACACTGATGACGAGTCCGAACACCACAAACATCGCCATCCACATGAAGGTCTTGGCGACAATCTCACGAACTTTCTTTTTGGAGGATATTTTCATTTTGGTGATTTGTGAATAGGGATTAGTGAATAGTGAACAAGGGAGTTGTCTATCTAACTGTTACCGAGTCGCTTTTCGAGCCGGTAGAGTACGATGCGGGAGATGAGGTTGAAGACGAGTACAACGAGGAAGAGGATAAGGGCGGCGAACATGAGGGCGGCCTCGTACATGGGCATGGAGAGCATCTCGCCGTAGTTGTTGGCGATGAGGGCGGGAATCGGGTAGCAAGGGTCAAGGAAGCCGTTGGGGATGCCGATGACGCAGCCGCACACCATCAACACCGCGATGGTCTCGCCCATGGCTCGGGAAATGGCCAGCACCGTGGCTGCGATAATGCCAGGATAGGTGCGCCGGAACAGCACCTTCTTGGTGGTCTGCCAACGGCTCGCACCCAGCGCCAACGAGCTCTCGCGCAACTCCAAAGGAACGGAAGAGAAGACCTCGATGAACAGACTTACCAACAACGGTATCACCATGACACCCAGCACGATGCCGGCAGCCAACACCGTATATCCCGTGGAGAAGTCCATGAAATGCGGCGCGACGTGTTTCGAAATCCAAGGCACAATGACCAACACGCCCCACACGCCGTAGATGACAGACGGTAACGCCGCCAAAATGTCCAACGCCGGAAACACGAACTTCTTGACGTAGGATTTCGCGTATTCGGTGAGGAAAACCGCCGTGAGCAGCGAGATGGGCAACGCAAGGAGGATGGCGACGAACGTCACCCACAACGTGCCCGCCAAGAAGGGCAGGAAACCGAACTCGCCTTTCATGGGCTTCCATTCCGAGGAGGTCAGCAGCCCCCACAACGAACGGTCCTCCAGCACCGGTGCCGACTTCAGATACAGCCCCACGAACATCACCACCACCATGAGGATGGAGACGATGGTGAGACCGAACATGACAGCCTGCGCGGTTTTGTCTTTGATGATTCTCGATTTCTGCATGTTAAAGCCTAATTAGTTGAGTCCTATGGTTAGCCAACAGCCAATAGCCAACAGTCAACAGCCAGGCGTTAATTCTTGACCCCCAACTTTTCCAACCCTTTCTGTAATTTCTCCTCGTTCAAGCTGATGTAGCCCACGGGCACGTTCTGCTTCTGACCGTCAGTGAGGACATATTCGAGGAAGGCGATGACGGCGGGATTCTTGGGGGTGCCGTGACTGACCAAGTAGAGGTCGCGGGCGGGCGGCGACGGGTATTTGTCCTCGGCCACCGCCGCGATGAAGTCGTCCTTGGTATCGTAGAAGTACTCGTCGGAGGTGATGACGCCGTCGTTGTCACGGTCGATCGGGCAGACGAGCAGTCCCTGGTTGGGCTTCCGCGACTTCTCGTCGTACGCGTAGCCGATGTTGTTCAGCCCGATGCCGAGTTTGTCGGCTTGGATGGCGGAAGCTAACCCCGGGTCACCGAAGACGGCGGTGCCCAGCAAATCCTCTTGTTTCTTGCCCATCCAGAGGGCGAACGTCTCGGCCGCACCGCAAGCATCGGAGCGGGTATAGACGTGAATCGGGGTATTATCGTTAGTGCCCAGCACCTGTCCCCAAGTGGTGTATTCGCCCGTGATCCAGATTTTGGTGGCGGCCTCCTGGGAGATGCCGTGCTTCATCAGCTTGTCAGCCAAAGGGTTGTCGGCATTGATGGTGATAACCACCGCGTCCTTGGCCGAAGCGAACGGAACGGCACCCTTCTCCAATTCCGGGGGATAGACCTCGCGGGAGACCATTCCGAGATCGACCACATCGGCCAGCACGTCGGTCATGCCTTTGCCAGCGCCACCTGCAGAAAGGTCAATGCGCACGCCAGGATGCATTGCCTGGAACTCCTCGGCCCACTTCACCGCTAAGGGATAAAGGGCAAAGGCACCGGAAATGGTAATACTGCCTGAAAGTCCGTCTTTGGTCTGCGGATTCTGCTTCTTCCCGCAGGACACACACATCATCAAGATGCTAATTGCTAATAAAAAGGTAATTGTTCTTTTCATATTCTACATTCTTCATTCTACATTCTACATTTAAAAGACCGCGCTCACCATCACCGTTACATTATGTCCAAAAGAGTGTTCTCGAGTTCGTTGTTTGAGGGTGTAGGCCAACTGTGTGCGGAGGTGCTTCTCGGGCCACCACTCCACACCGGTGGAGTAATAGAGGGACGGGGCATGGGCTGTCATGTTCTTTTCATAATAGTCGAAACGGAGCATGGGACGCAATTTCTGCTCAACATTGCTGTTTTTGCCCCAGCCGAAACGGAACCAGTAACCGGCAGTCACATAGAACCCTTGTGTGCGGGTAGGCACAGGAACGTAATCATCCGTGAGGGGATCCACCGCTGCAAAATCAGTTTTTCCCCAAAGATACTCGCCACGGAGAACCCATTGTCTGTCAGTGTATTGCAGACCTCCGGTATAACGAGTGCGCGCCCCGTCGGTATGAGTCGTAACCCCATCATGCAACATGTCATATTTTCCCCAATATCCTGAAGCTGAGAGCGTAAGCCCTTTCACAAAAGGAGAGAACTCCACTCTTGCAGACACGTCTTTGGCTAAGTTGTCGGTCTTGACGTTGATGCCGTTGCCGCCGAAGATGCCGACCCCGTATTGCAGGATGGGGATGCGTTCACCGCGAACCTCCGCAGATGCCAACGTGCCCGTGAGCATTGCGCCGATTTCGCGGCCGTTGGAGTACGAACTGATTCCCGTCACATCCTTATAGCCCGATAACGCACTGACAACTTGGGCGTTTTCCATCAGTTCCAAGTCCAATGGCGATAATTTGTTCTCCAATGAAAACGGAATCTTGAACTGTCCGATCTGTAGCTGCACCTGCTTGCAGAAATTCACCTTCACAAAAGCGTCTATCAACCTCGGATTAGGGGCGAAATCGACTTGTAGCCGATAGTCCACCCATTTTGAGGGACTGCCTTTGAAGTCGAGGCGGGCGCGGCGTATTTGGAATACACTACTTTGATTATCAGCACCATAGTACTCGTATGCGTACTGCGCGTCAATCCAACCTCCCACCTTCAGGTATTTCTGAATCTGTTCCAGCACATTTTGCGACTTGCTCTTGATAGTATCCTGTCCATAGGCAAATCCATACAAAAAAAGAAATGGAAAAGCTGTAAAAAGAAGTAAAAATTTTCTCATCAACGCAGATTTATATCAATGAAAACTGGCGGCAAAAATACTCCCTTATCGGCGAACGAATGTCATAATTTGCAAAAAAACATGTCATAAAACAGCAAAAACAGTGTCAGAATACCGCAATTCTTGTCCAGAAATGATATTTTTGGTATTTTTGCCGTCATGAAACCGATTTACATTATATTATCTGTTCTGGCGATGTCGAACATCTTGTTCCTGATCCTGTTCATCCACAGCCGCTGGTCATACAGAAAGCTGATGCAGAAGAGTCTTGAAACAGAGGAGAAGAAAAACGCACTCGTGGAAACCGCTTCGTACAATATCGAGGTTGTTCCCGACGAACAGGAGCGGCGGATATTGAGAGACCTGCAGAAAGCGATGGAACAAGGAAAGGTTTTTCTCGATCCGACCATCAGTGTTCAGGATTTGGCCAAACGTCTCGGCACCAACCGAACCAGTCTGTCGCACATCATCAACACGCATCTGAACCAGAATTTCGCATCTCTGTTAAATAGCTATCGGATTAAAGAAGCGGTCAATCTATTGAGCGACCCGCAACATTTCGACGACAAGATGGAAGCCGTGGGCGAGATGTGCGGCTACAACAACCGCCAAGTCTTCCACGCGGCCTTCAAGAAAGAAATGGGCATCACCCCCAGCCATTTCCGCAACATCAACAAAAACAGAATCAAGGAGAACATCTAAAAAAAATTGTACTTTTGCGGCTTCATCAACCATTGTGATGATGGGCAAAGAGAAACATAGAGCTGCAAGAAATCAGACGCTGACGGTCACCGCCGAGGAAGTCCCCGCGCTGGAACCGCTCGTCAGCACGCCGGACGACCTGCGCTCGGGCTTCCGCGACAACATGCTCGTCAACGGCGACCTGCTCGAATGCCTCGACCTCATCCCCGACGAACACTTCGACCTCATCCTCCTCGACCCGCCCTACAATCTCGACAAAGACTTCAACGGACGGAAGTTCTCGTCCATGAAATCCGACGATTACGAGGAATTCCTGCGCAGCTGGTTCGGCAAGGTGTGCGACAAACTCAAACCAACGGGCTCGCTCTACATGTGCGGCGACTGGAAATGTTCCTCCTCCATGCAACGGGTTATCGAAGAGCGACTTACCATCCTCAACCGCATCACCTGGCAACGCGAGAAGGGCCGCGGGGCGAAATCCAACTGGAAGAACAGCATGGAGGACATCTGGTTCGCGGTGAAAGACCCGAAACACCACACCTTCAACCTGGATGCCGTCATGATGAAACGCAAGGTGATAGCCCCATATCGAGTGAACGGGAAGCCCAAAGACTGGGACGACACCGCCGAGGGCAAATTCCGGCTCACCCACCCTTCCAACTTCTGGGACGACATCAGCGTGCCCTTCTGGTCGATGCCCGAGAACACCGACCACCCCACGCAGAAGCCCGAGAAACTCTACGCCAAGCTCATCCTCGCCTCCTCCAACCCCGACGACCGCATCCTCGACCCCTTCTCCGGCAGCGGCACCGCCGCCGTCGTCGCCAAGAAGCTCAACCGTCGCTTCTGCTGCGTCGAACTCAACCGCGAATACTGCCTCTGGACCGCCAAACGCCTCCTCCTCGCCGACACGAATCCCACAATACAGGGATACGCCGACGGCGTCTTTTGGGAACGGAACACGAGACGTGAGACGTGTGACGTGAGACGTGTGACTATACACCTATGATGATGGATACTTAGTAAAAAAAGATAATAAGAAACAAGAAATAAGAAACAAAAAACAAAAGAAACAAACATGTTCATTAAGTAATTACAGTACGTAAAACCCCAAAGTCACAAGTCTTAAGTCTCAAGTCTTAAGTCTCAAGTCCTATAACGAAAACCCCATAAAAAAAACTAATCCCCAAACAGTTACGAAAATGTTCGATATCTTCATACGTTCCGTCTTCATCGACAACATGGTCTTCGCCTACTTCTTGGGCATGTGCTCCTATCTGGCCGTCTCCAAGAACGTGAAGACCGCCTTCGGGTTGGGACTGGCCGTCTGCTTCGTGCTGACCATCACCGTGCCGGTCAACTACCTAATCGACAAATACCTGCTCCGCGAAGGGGCGTTGACGTGGCTGAGCGCGAGCTTTGCCGGCACGGATCTCTCGTTCCTCTCGCTGATCATCTTCATCGCGGTGATTGCGGGCATTGTGCAGCTGTTGGAGATGGTCTTCGAGCGGTATCTCCCGGCGCTGTACATGACGTTGGGCATCTTCCTGCCGTTGATTGCCGTGAACTGTGCCATCCTTGGCGGCTCGCTCTTCATGCAGGAGCGCAACTTCCCCACCGTGGCGCACAGTCTGGCCTACGCGCTCGGTTCCGGCATCGGCTGGCTGTTAGCCATCACCGCCTTCGCCGCCATCCGCGAGCGACTCAAATACGCGAAAATCCCGCCCAAACTGCAAGGCAACGGCATCGCCTACATCATCACCGGACTGTTAGGCATGGGGTTTATGGCGTTCCTGGGAATGTAATTCCAATGTAGAATGAAGAATGAAGAATAATACGATCGAAGGACCATTCCCCCCTTTAGGGGGGATGCCCGAAGGGCAGGGGGGTAAAGCGATGCCCGAAGGGCAGGGGGGTAAAGGGATGCCCGAAGGGCAGGGGGGTAAAGAGATGCCCGAAGGGCAGGGGGGTAAAAGGATGCCCGCAGGGCAGGGGGATATAAAACGAATCAGACTATGAACATCTTAACCATCATATCCGCTACCATCATCTTCCTGGTAATCATCTGGTTACTGGTCGGAATCTTGTTGTTCGCCCGCAAGAAGATGATTCCCGAGGGATCGGTGAAGATCAACATCAACGGAAAGAAGGAGATCGAGCATGAGCGCGGGTGTACGTTGTTGCAGGCGCTGGCCGACGGGAAAGTCTTTGTGCCGTCGGCGTGCGGCGGCGGCGGTTCCTGCGGCACGTGCAGGGGCAAGGTGCTCAGCGGCGGCGGCGAGATCCTGCCCACCGAGCTGACGCACATCTCCCGCAAAGAGGCCGCCGACCATTACCGACTTTTCTGCCAGGTAAAGGTGCGCGAAGACATGGAAATCGAAATTCCCGAGAGCTTCTTCGGCATCAAAAAGTGGGAATGTAAGGTCGTCTCCAACCACAACGTGGCCACCTTCATCAAAGAGTTGGTGCTGCAGCTGCCCGAGGGCGAGGTCATGGACTTCCGCTCCGGTGGCTACATCCAGATCGACATCCCCGCTGGCACCGTCAATTTCTCCGACATGGATGTGGAAGAACCCTACCGCGCCGACTGGCAGAAGATGGGGCTTTTCGACCTGCGAATGAAAAATGGAACCCCGACGGTGCGCGCCTACTCGATGGCCAACTACCCGGCGGAAAACGGCATCGTGATGCTCAACGTGCGCATCGCCACCCCACCCTTCAACCGCAAGAAGGGACGGATGGAGAAGGTGAACCCAGGTGTGGCATCCTCCTACATCTACAGCCTGAAGCCGGGCGACAAAGTCTTTGTGTCAGGACCTTACGGTGATTTCTTCGTGGAGGAGACCGACCGCGAGATGATGTTCATCGGCGGCGGCGCGGGCATGGCCCCCATGCGCTCGCACATCTTCGACCAGTTCAAAGTGAAACATACCAACCGGAAGACCACCTTCTGGTACGGTGGCCGCTCGCGCAAGGAGCTTTTCTACATGGACGAGTTCGAGCGGCTTGCGGCGGAACACGACAACTTCGAGTTCCACGTCGCCCTCTCCGACGCGCTCCCTGAGGACCACTGGACCGGTCCCACAGGCTTCATCCACGACGTGATTTACGAGCAGTACCTGAAAAGCCATCCCGCACCCGAGGACATCGAGTACTACATCTGCGGTCCGCCCATGATGCTGCAGGCCGTTCTGAAGATGCTCGACAGTTTAGGCGTCACGAAGGAGATGGTGCATTACGATGATTTCGGAGGGAAATAATAGTTAGTAGTTAGCAGTTTTTTGCTCCTGAGTACGCCCATATCACCTTTGGCGACAACATCACTGTGATCAACGTGGCTGAGCTGGCCGGCGAATATACTAATGAGGAAATCGAAAACATGGATCTTGCGTACGTTTATGACGGTTCTACACACACCGGCACTCTGACGGCTGTCGGCAACGACGAGAACGGCAACCCCATCAACTATCAGATTGTCTTCACCTACGATGACAACGAAGATACCATCACCATCAACCTGCAATTCGCCAACGCCGAGGACGAAGACACCACCATCAACTTCCCGTTGGTGTTCCACCGCGACGCAACTGCTGCATAAGCGTTATCCGTACATATAATCGAAACGGCGCCCACAGAATCCTGTGGATGCTGTTTTTTTATCCAATAACTTGCTAACCGCTAACTAAAAAAAGCGTGTCTTTTCTCTGAAATTATAGAGACGTTTCATGAAACGTCTCTACAGCGTCAATTTCATCTGTCTGTGTATATTCGTAATTTATGTACTTTTGCCGTCAAATTGTTATCTGTCATTCAGCAAAACTATACATATATGAAAAAGAGAACATTTATCCTAGTGCTTTTCCTGTTACTGGGGATCTGCGGTCTCCGCGCACAGAAGATCTATTCCACAAACTACAAGTCCGAAGCCGACGTGAAGGTGTATGTGACCAAATACCGTTCCGAAGCGGATCTTGTCGTCTATAAGACCAAATACAGTTCGGAAGCCACAGACAACAAGGGGGTCTGGTATTTCACTCAATACAAGAGTGAGGCGAAGAAGAAAATCTATTTTACAGAATACAGCTCTGAAGCGGATGTCAAAGTGTATTTCACCGACTACAAGAGCGAGGCCGGATGGAAAAACAAGTCCAAGCAACACTTGTTTTATTAACCGATTCACCACATGCTGTTCACCTCATACGAACTCTTCTTTGAAATTCTGCTTTTCATACTCCTGTTCGTCATTGTCAAATGGGGGCTCAAAAAGAGTTGGCTCAACAATCTTCTGCTCATCGGTGGCAACATCGTGATACTGACGCATATAGTGTCATGGAAATCGCTATTCCTGCTTTCGCTGCTGGCACTGGTGGCATACGGTGCGGGGCTCCTGTTAAGAAAGCGCAAGTCCGGCTGGGTGCTGGCTTTGTCACTTTCCTTACTGATTCTCCTCTTCTCTGTCCGCAACTACCCTCTGGTGCAGTCGTGGCTCGGCACCTGGTGGACCGACATGCTGGGCAAACATTTCCTCTCGGTGGAGAAAATCGGGCTGTCGTACATTCTGTTCCGCATCATCCATTGGTTGGTGGAAAGTTACAAGAACACCCTCCGAAGTCGCAACTTCTTGTCTTTCTTAAACTACCTGTTCTTCTTCCCGACTTTCATGGCCGGTCCTATCGACACATTCAACAACTTCCACTACTGGATGAACACAACCCGCGTACGCTTCAACAGGCGAATGTTCCTTGCCGGCATTGGAAGGATCTTTATTGGAGCTGTCAAGGCCTTGCTCATCGTCCCGCTGATAAAGCCATACGCCATTGACTACCAAGCCTTTATACCTCAACTCAGCCCATTGGGAGCGGTCTGTACCGCCGCCCTACTCTATTCGCTTTACATCTACATCGATTTCTCCGGCTATTGCGACATGGCCATTGGTATGGCCTACACAATGGGTGTCCGAACTCCCGAAAACTTCGACAATCCCTATCTTTCCAGCAACATTTCAGAATTCTGGAAACGTTGGCACATCACTTTCTCCACATTCCTGAAAATCTATGTCTTCAAGCCAGTCATCGGACTGCTGAACCGTCTGCCCATCGCTAAATGGCGGATGGCGGTCTCCGTCACGGCCTATCTCGTCACTTTCCTCGTCTGCGGCCTTTGGCATGGCAGCACGCTCAATTTTGTTCTGTGGGGCCTCTGGCACGGCATAGGACTCTCTGTCTATAAGCTGTTTACGTATGGAAAAACGGCAAAGCCCCTCACCACAACACGTAAAGTTGTCGGCATTGTTGTCACATTCCTTTTTGTGACCGTCGGTTGGGTTTTCTTCAACTATCCTGTTGATAAGTTATTGGTAATGTTTGAATTGCTGTTCTGATGAAAAAAATATACACACTGAGAGTTTTAGCTTGGATTGGGATGGCGGCACTCGTCGCGATCCTGTTCTGGATGGCGGTGGCGTGGTGCATCCCACCCTATAGCACGCCTGACAGCAGTGCGCAAATCTACACCATCCGACATCAGGATTTGCGTGACAACAACCCATTGTACACAAATCTGCTGCTGAAGGGCATCAAAGAACATGACGGGTACTTGGTGTTGGGAACTTCGGAGACCAACGAGCTACCGAATGGCAACTATTTCGACTTTCTGAATGCCGATACCACCATCCATGCCTTCTTCTCCGTCATCGGCGGTGCCGGACGAACTCCTTGTACCTATTTTCCTCTAATTCAGAGCAATGAGAATGTGCGGAATCTCAAGCTTCTCTTTTTTGTCAACCCTTCCTATTGGTGCAACAAACTGGCGAAAAGCAATGCGGACTATTTCCACCGATATGTCTCGATTACAGAATATAGAAAGGCTAATCATCCTAAGGATCAAGATGTTGACCATATTTTGAAGGTAAATCGTCGCAATGTGCGATTATCGGACAGAATTGTGGAACCTCTTTCGTGTATAGCAGACCGGGTTCGCCGGAAATATCATCAGGATCTTGCCTTTGCGCTGGATCCGACCAAGTTTTATCATCGTCTGACATGGGCTGACACAGCTTGGATAAACCGAAAGGCACGGAATTGTACTCCTCCGGACAGCAACCAGCACAACTATTCGTTGAATATTTCCAGCACGTTCAACGTCTATTCCTATATGCTGCGACCATATCCTGAGGAGCAGTATCGTTACGACGAATTGCGCACGATGGTCCGACTGTGCCGCGAACATGGGGTGGATGCCACGTTTGTGGTCGGCCCCTACAACCGAACCGCCTTCGAACAAATTCATCCAGAATATCTAAATGATATTCAACTGGTTGTAACCAATACCATCCGATTATTGGAAAAGGAGGGAGCGCAATACATAGACTGCTCCGAGCTCTCTGCAAATCCCGCCACATTCGATGACTGGCAGCATCCAAACAGTTATGGCGCATTTTTAATCTATCATAAAATCAGAGAATATGTTTTGGAAAAAGAGAATCGTTAAAGTATTGATTACCATAGCAATATTCATTCTGGTATTATTGCTGTTCATGGTTCGTTCCGAAGGCGACATCTCTTGCCTGTACACCACTTTTTAACCATTCTGTTTTTATTACAAGATCGGATCATTTTCCGCGTATATTCATATTTTATGTATGTTTGCGGCAAATTTTCGGGATGAAGAGATTGATTTTATTCACACTCACCTTATTGTCCATGGTGAATTTGTGGGCACGAAAGCCCATCGACACCCTGTCGGCAGGGCGATGGGAATTTGTGCAGAATCTCGGTCAATGGGAATCCCCCGTGCTGTACAAAGCCACTATGCACGGCGGCGCTCTTTTCTTTGAACATAACTCTTTCCTTGTCGCACAATTAGCCCCGAACCAATTAGAGGCTTTCCACGAGGCCAAACATTCGGGGAAACCCTTCCCGTCATCTTTTATCGACGCCGCTGCCTACCGGGTGACGTTCATGAATGCCTTGAATGATATCAAGGTGAACGGCATTCAACCTTTCGAACATTATTACAATTATTATATAGGCCGCTCTGCCAAAGGATGGGCATCCCATGTATCCGCCTATCATCATTTGGAATACAATCAGCTATACCCCAATATTGATTTATATTTCTTAGGGGATGGTGATTACCTGAAATACGAATTTCATATTGCTCCGGGAGGTGACCCAAAGCAAATCCAGCTACGCTACGACGGACTGAAAAGTATCTCCAAAATGGATGAAGTATTATTGCTGCACACTGCTGTGGATCGCGTATTGGAACTCGCTCCATTCGCTTATCAAATTGATGATAAAGGAGATACAATCCCTATCAAGTGTTCTTACTCCCTTTCAAAAAACATTGTATCATTCACCCTTGACCAATACGATCCTGCTTTGCCGTTAGTGATTGACCCGACGGTGGTTTTCTCCTCTTACTCAGGTTCCACCGCCGACAACTGGGGCTATACCGCCACTTACGACTCGCACGGCAACCTCTACGGCGGTGGCATTGTGTTTGATGTCGGCTACCCCACCACCCTCGGTGCCTTCCAGATTGACTTCGCAGGCCAAGTGGATGTCTCCATTTCCAAATTTGACGCATCGGGCGATTCCTTGCACTATTCCACCTACCTCGGCGGCAGCGAAACAGACATCCCGCACAGTCTCCACGTCAACGACAATGACGAGCTCTACATCTTCGGCACCACGGGCTCTGCTGATTTCCCCGTCACCGCAGATGCGTTCGACACTTCTTTCAACAGCGGTCCGAACATCACCCTCTCCACCAGTATGATCTTTCCCGCCGGATCCGACATCTTCGTTTCCAAGCTAAGTGCGGACGGCACGCAGCTGCACGCCTCCACCTTCATCGGCGGCAGTGGTAACGACGGGGTCAACACCGCCGCCGGGTTGCGCAAGAACTACGCCGATGACAACCGGGGCGAAATCATCGTGGACGAGAGCAGCAACGTCTATGTTGTTTCTTCCACAAGCTCTTCCGATTTCCCCGTTACGGCGAACTGTTACCAACCAAACAGCTCAGGCAGCCAAGAGGTTTGTGTCTTCAAATTCAGCCAAGACCTTTCCTCGCTAATCTGGTGTACCTATTTCGGCGGTTCCAGTAATGATGCGGGTTACAGCATGTTTGTGGCGGCTGACAAAAGCATCTATTTCTGTGGCGGCACCACATCCGTAGATCTACCCATCACCCTCAATGTCTATCAAACCGCCCACGCGGACAACGGTGCTTCCGTTGACGGATTCGTGGCGCACCTTTCCTCGAACGGCAGTTTGTTACTGCAAAGCACCTACTTGGGAAAATCCGGTTACGACCAAGCCTATTTGATAAAAGGTGACGACGAAGACTTTCCGCATGTGTTAGGTCAGACTGATGCCGACGGTACCCAATGGGTTCACAATGTCGCTTATCACGTTCCCGGAGGCGGCCAGTTTTTGACAAAGTTGTCGAAAAATCTTGGCTCCGACGTCTGGTCCACGGCCCTCGGGTCTGGCAACGGCGGCCCGGACATCTCGCCCACCGCCATGCTGGTGGATTACTGCAACAACATCTACCTTTCGGGCTGGGGTTCCCGTCAGCTGAACGGATTCGGAGGCACCAACGGACTTCCCGTCACCGATGACGCTTTCCAATCCACCACCGACGGCAGCGATTTCTATTTCATGGCCATCAGCGACGATGCCAGCAACCTGATTTATGCGACTTATTTCGGTGGTGCGGCCGGTTCAGCACGCGAGCATGTGGACGGCGGCACCAGCCGGTTCGACAAACACGGCAAGATTTACCAAGCCGTGTGTGCGGGATGCGGCGGACAGAGCAGCTTCCCCACCACCCCGGGAACTTATTCCAATGTTAACGGCAGCAGCAACTGTAATCTCGGGGTCATCAAAATCGACTTCAGTTTGCCCGTAGTGGTGGCCGATTTTCTGATGCCTAACGTCGTTTGTCTGCCCGACACCGTCTTCTTCACCAACTATTCGCAATCCATCAGCTCACAAACAGACATTTTGTGGAATTTCGGTGACGGCAACACATCGAATCAATGGGAGCCCTACCATGTTTACACCCAGACGGGATACTATGAAGTGACCTTGATTGTTCATGATTTGGGCAGCTGCAATGTGGCCGACACACTCCGGAAGCGGATTCTGGTGCTCTCCAACACCCAATCCACCTTGCCCACGGTCAACATCTGCGCTGGTGAATATGCCGAATTGGGAGTCCCGCCGTCCATCGGGGTGGACTACCTGTGGTCGCCGGCGGAAACGTTGAGCAATCCGGTCATCTCCAACCCCATCGCCACCCCCGACCAGTCCACCCTCTACACGCTGATTGCCTCCACCGCAGCCTGCGTGGACACCATCTCCCAACTCGTAGATGTACACGATGTCTCCGCCTCCATTTCAGGGGATTCCATCATCTGCATAGGAGAAAGCGGCACACTCACTGTCAACATCACCACATCTGACAATTATATTGTAGAATGGTCAGAACATATTGATTTTCAAAGTGTTTTTTCGACAGATGCGACCTCTGTGACTGTGACTCCTGCAACATCGCGCACCTATTACGCACGTGTGACCACCGACTATTGTGTCAGAATCATCCCTTTCCATATCACCGTATTCAATATTGAAATCACAGATTATCAGGATTATCTACTATGTTTTGAAAATGAAGTCACCTTGCATGTGCAGTGCATCGGAGGTGTCCCACCCTACCAATACCAATGGCAGCTGGGCGACGGCGAAACATCAATAGATCCGAATCCAGTCGTCACGCCACAACACACCACTACCTATACGGTTACAGTTACGGATGCCAACGGTTGCACTGCCACGGCAGTCGGTCAAATAAAGGTGCGGGAAGGAACTTTCCAAGATTCCTTGCAGGCATGGTGTTTGTTGCATGAGGTTCTTGCATATCACGAAACAACTTTGTTCTCAACTGATTACGGAAACGAATACACCTATCAATGGACACCGGCGCAACATTTGGAAACGCCTCACTTGCCAAGCACTGTTGTCGTTCCCGAAGAGACCACCACCTACACCGTCATTGTAACCGACACGTTCGGATGTTCCCTCACGGACACAGTAACCATAAAGGTTCTCCCCGTGTCCTGTGAAATGCCATTTGTTTTCATCCCCAACAGTTTCACGCCCAACGGCGACGGAATGAACGACATCCTGTATGTTCGCAGTGACATTTTGGTTGAGTGCTACTTTGTGGTTTATGACCGTTGGGGCGAGAGAATTTTTGAAACCCACGACCCCACTGTCGGCTGGGACGGCACTTTCAAGAAGAAAGAATGTCAACGGGGAGTTTATGACTACTATTTTAAAGGCATTTGCATGGACGGAGATGAGTTGGAAATGAAAGGGAATGTCACCCTGATACGGTGATATCCCAAAAAAATAGTACTTTTGCAGCCTCATTTGACGATGAAAGACGATGAAGAGCCTCTATTCACTATTCACTATTCTCTATTCTCTATTCACTATTCACTATTCACTAATCACTATTCACCAACAACAATCACCAGCTTCAATAACCAATAACCCATAACCAATAACCATTAAAGAATGGCGGAAGAACAATTCATAGACTATGTAAAGATATTCGGCAGATCGGGCAACGGCGGTGCCGGGTCGGCGCATTTGGCGCGGACGGCGCACAATCCGAAGGCGGGTCCCGACGGCGGCGACGGCGGCAAGGGCGGCAGCATTATTGCTCGCGGCAACCGCAATTTATGGACACTCTTGCACTTGCGTTACACCAAGCACGTCTTCGCTGAACATGGAGGCAACGGCCAAAAGAACCAATGTTTCGGCAAGGACGGTGAGAACGCCTACATCGAAGTGCCACTCGGGACCATCATCCGGCTGGTCGATACGGACGAGTATGTGGGCGAAGTGTTAGAAGACGGACAGGAGCTTGTGGTGATGAAAGGCGGGCGCGGCGGACTCGGCAACGTCCACTTCAAGAACGCCACACACCAAACACCCCGTTTCGCTCAACCGGGCGAAGAAGGCACGGAAGGATGGATATCCCTGGAACTTAAAGTGTTGGCTGACATAGGATTAGTAGGATTCCCCAACGCAGGCAAATCCACGTTGATTTCGCAGGTGTCTAACGCCCGTCCTAAAATCGCGAACTACCCCTTCACCACACTCAAGCCGAACCTCGGCATGGTTGCTTACAGGGATTTCCAATCATTTGTCATCGCCGACATCCCCGGAATCATCGAGGGAGCCTCGGAAGGCAAAGGAATCGGCCTGCGCTTCCTCCGCCACATAGAACGAAATGCCGCCCTGCTGTTTATGATTCCCGCCGCAGATGACGAAGGCAAGGTGAAAACGGTCACACAAATCAAAAAGGAACTTAAGATTCTCCAAAACGAACTCAAGCAATTCAATCCGGAACTTTTGGACAAAAAATGGATGCTCGCCATCACAAAGTGCGACCTCATTTCCGAAAAGGAATCTGCCGCTTTGGAATCGAAATTGGCAAAATATTTCACCGTTTTATGCATTTCCGCCGTCACAAATTGGAGACTTACCGAATTAAAAGACCGATTATGGGATATGTTACAATTCTAAAAAGCAATATAACAAATTAAAAACCAAACAATTAACAGTTGTTAATATTTTTTTTCATCAAAAAACATAAAACAAACTGACTAATTCAAAAAAAGTGTATTTTTGCCGCGTAAATTTTTTGAAATAAAACAATGGCAAAGAAAACGAAGGAAGCACGTCAACAAGTTATACTTGAGTGCACAGAGCAAAAGGCAAGTGGAGTGCCAGGAATGTCCAGATATATTACGACAAAGAACAGAAAGAACACTCCCGACAGATTGGAACTGAAAAAGTACAATCCGTATTTGAAGAAAATGACTATTCATAAAGAAGTTAAATAAAAAAACTGAGAAGAGATGGCAAAGAAAGTTGTTGCAACATTGAAGAAAGAGGGTGGCGTCACCTACACACGTGTTGTGAGAATGGAACGTTCACCGAAAACCGGAGCCTACACGTTTAAAGAAGCGATTGTAGAGTCTTCCGCTGTAAAAGACTTTTTGGCTAAAAAGTAATATTTTGTTTTCATGGTTGAAAAAAGGTGGGCGCCTGCCCGCCTTTTTTCGTATATTTGCAGCCGAATAATTGTAGCATTATGGGATTCTTTTCATTTTTCAAAAAAGATAAAAAAAACGAGATTAACGAAGAACAAAAGAAGGAATTGAACGAGGGTTTGCAGAAATCCAAGGAGAATTTCTTCAAAAAACTGGCGAAAACCATCGTCGGAAAGTCAAAAGTCGATGACGAGGTGCTCGACAACCTCGAGGAAGTGCTGGTTACTTCTGACGTGGGCATCGAGACCACCCTCAAGATCATCGACCGCATCGAAAAGAGGGTTTCCAAAGACAAATACTTGGGCACCAATCAGGTGAACATGATTCTGAAGGAGGAAATCGCCGGACTGCTCCTCGAGAACGACCTCGAGAAAGAGAACGACTTCGTGATTCCCGAAATGGATGTGCCCTACATCATCCTCGTTGTGGGAGTGAACGGCGTGGGCAAGACCACCACCATCGGAAAGCTGGCTTACCAGTTCAAGAAACGCGGTTATTCCGTCACACTCGGCGCCGCCGACACGTTCCGCGCCGCCGCCATCGACCAGCTCACCGAATGGGCCAACCGCTGCGAAGTGCCTATCGTGGCCCAAAAGATGGGCTCCGACCCTGCAGCCGTGGCATACGACACTGTGAAATCCGCCATCGCAAACAAGAGCCAGGTCGTCATCATCGACACAGCCGGCCGACTCCACAACAAGGTCAACCTCATGAACGAGTTGGTGAAGATTAAGAACGTCATCCGCAAACTCGTACCCGACGGTCCACACGAAGTCCTGCTCGTCCTTGATGGTTCCACAGGCCAGAACGCTTTCGAGCAAGCCAAACAGTTTACTGCCGCCACCGAAGTCAATGCGCTGGCTATCACCAAACTGGACGGCACCGCAAAGGGCGGTGTGGTCATCGGCATCTCCGACCAGTTCCAAGTCCCCATCAAGTACATCGGTGTGGGCGAGAAAATCCACCAGCTCCAAATCTTCAACCGCGTAGAATTTGTCGATTCCCTGTTCCCCGACAACTGGTAGCCATGCCCAAAAACATTGTTGTTGACCAAAACTCCGGATTCTGCTTCGGCGTGATCAACGCCATCCGAACAGCGGAAAAATACCTCAAGGAACACAACACGCTCTATTGTCTTGGCGATATCGTCCATAACAACGAGGAGGTGCAGCGTCTGTCTGATATGGGATTGCAAATCATTGACTATGAACGGTTCAAATCCCTCAAAGACACTACCGTTCTCATCCGCGCCCACGGGGAACCACCGGAGACATACCGCATCGCCGAAGAAAACAACATCCGGCTGATTGACGCCACCTGCCCTGTCGTCCTCAAGCTGCAAAAACGCATCCTCGGTGAACATCGGAACAACACATCCGGAAAACAAATCCTGATTTACGGAAAAAAAGGGCACGCCGAAGTGGTCGGACTTTTAGGGCAAACCGAAAACACCGGCATCGTCATCTCCTCCCCTGAGGACATCGACGGCATTGACTTCAGCCGCCCCGCCATCCTCTACTCCCAAACCACCCAAAGCCTCGAAAACTACCGCAAACTGATTGACACCATCCAATCTCGTTACGCATCGGCGGGACATGCCGACTGGTTCGAGCACGAAGACACCATCTGCGGGAAAGTCTCCTCTCGTGCCAAACAAATTGCCGATTTCGCCGCCAGCTTCGACATCATCCTGTTCGTCTCCGGTGAAAAAAGCTCCAACGGGTTATACCTATATAATATATGTAAGGAACACAACCCGCGCAGCTTTTTCCTGACCAATGTTGAACAGCTGCAGCAACTTGACTTGTCGCAGGCGGACAGCATCGGCATCTGCGGAGCAACCTCCACCCCCATGTGGTTGATGCAGCAAGTCGCCGACAAATGCGCCGAATTTTAAAAATCCTGCCATTTGCCCCCTTTCCTTTATTTAATTTTAACTGTCATTTCTTAATTCCAAAATTAAAATTAACTAATTTTAGTTAATTTTAAGTATATCACAAAACACCATATCGCTGTTTTTCAAGTAAATAAAAATTTATTATTTGGATTTTATAAATATATGTTGATTATTCATTAAATAAACATATATTTGCCGTGGTTTTGATTATTGATTTATTCACTTGAAAAAAGAAGAAATGAAAGAAAAAATCATCTGTATTAAAACAGGGCTTCTGACAATGCTACTGGTGTCGGGAATCTTATCAGAAGCCGTAGGACAGAACATCTTGTATGAGGAGAACATGGGTTCACCTACTTCCAACACTCTGATTCAGGACTATACCGGTTGGCAAAACAGCACGGTTGTGTATATAGGCGATGGCACGTGTGATGTGCGGTCGTCAGGTGCCTCAACCAACTACGGAGGTGCCTCTGGCGGGGGCAACGTCATGATCAACGATACGGTCAAGTGGTTCCAGATTTCGGGAATCAATACATCAGCGGCCACAAACAGCACAGTGAAACTCTACTGTGGCCTTCGCAAAACGACTAAAGCGGAAAACGGGAGTCACCTGCTGGTGGAGTTTTCCACGGACAGCATCGTTTGGACGAGCCTCCCGATGTCTGACACGCTCCCCACCGGCACCGGATCAACAGGCTGGCATCGTGTCTGCTTCCCAAATCTGCCAACACACCCGCACCTGCATATAAGGTTTTCCAACACCGCTAATGTTGAGTTTCGCATCGACGACATCAGCATCACCGACGGCGACGAAATTGTTCTGGAGACCGTGGAAACGCCGGTTTGCTCCCCGTCTGCTGGCACCTACTACGAGCCGCAAACCGTCTTACTCGAATGCTCCACGCCCAATTCCACCATCCGATACACGTTAGACGGCTCCACACCAGACGGACAATCGCCCCTCTACTCCGAACCTATTACCATAGATGCCACCAGCACCTTGAAAGCGTTTGCGGAGAAAGACGGCATGTATAGCAGCGAAATCCTTACCGCACAATTCATCTTATTAGACACCAATTCCCTTTTGACGCTACCCTTTGACATCTCGCAAAATAGCGAATCGGAAAGGGCGGAGGTCAAAACCATGCCAGGATTTCGCAGTAACAAGTTAGGCGCGTCATACGCGGACGGGGCAGCCAAGTTCGAATCGAAGAATGCGGGACAGGCGACGCTGATCGCGCACCTCGACAGTACTCCCGGCAGTCTCTCGTTCGACCTCAAAGGTGCCAAAGGAGGCAATCCCTCCGCATACAACGGCATCTTGTTCGTGGTCAGCGAGTCCGCCAACGGAACGGAATGGTCCACTGTGACAACATTGGACGAAAACGACATCAGCACATCGTCTTATTCGCATCTTGGGAGTTTTCCTTTGTCCCAAGACACACGATTCATCCGCTGGTTATTGGCCGCGGCCAACAGCGGGAACACCCAACTTAACAACATCGTTATCACAAAACGGCAACAGGGAGATGAAACCGGCATTGACACCCATGGCGACAATCCAAGATATGAACCGTACCCAAATCCGGCAAGCGAATTCTTTCAATGGAACATTTGCGATGTGATGACAACGGTGAAACTCTCAGACATGAACGGCAATGTGATCAGCATTTGGGGGAATGTATATCCCGGTGACCAGCTGTACATCGGAGGGATAGCACCCGGATGCTACCTGCTCACAGCACAAGACGAAATGAACAGACGGGTGACAAAGAAACTAATCATCAAATAACGTATGAGAGGAGGTGTTCTATAAGAAAAAAAAAGAATAATGTACGTGTCTTTTTAATGTTTTGAAATGGTAATCTAAAAACCGGCCTGTATATCGGGGAGGGCGGATGATAAAACATAATTATTTCATTTTTCATAGTAGTTGACATCGTTTTCTCGATTATATTTTGTTTTATTGGTTAAATTTTCCTCAAACTATCAGGACAAACTCCCCTTTTACAGGTTGGTTTTCAAAGTACTGGACGGCCTCCGCAAGAGTGCCTCTGAAGGTGAAGGCATGGATTTTGGTCAGTTCCTTGGCCACGGCCACTAGATGTTCTCCGCCCATGATCTCCACCATCTTCTCCAAAGTTTTCAGCAACCGATGTGGAGATTCGTAGAACACGACCGTCTCTTCCATCTCGGCGAAACGTTTCAGCAACGTCTCCTTCCCCTTCTTGTGAGGCAGGAAACCGTAAAAATAAAAGCTGCTGCACGGAAAACCCGATTGGATGAGAGCGGGCACAAAAGCGGTGGGTCCCGGCAGGCATTCCACCTCAACATCCTGTTTCAAGGCTTCACGGACAAGCAGGAAACCGGGATCTGAGATTCCTGGAGTCCCCGCATCGCTCACGAGCGCTGCGGTCTCCACCTGCTGAATCATACGGATATAGTTGCCGACCTGTTCATGTTCGTTGAAGATATGGTACGCCATGCAGCGTTTCCCCTCAATCTCGTAATGCTGAAGCAGGTTCTTGGTGGTCCGGGTGTCTTCACAAAGGATCAAATCCGCTTCTTTCAAAACATTGAGAGCGCGAAGGGTAATGTCTTCAAGATTTCCGATAGGGGTCGGTACGATGAATAATTTGGCCATAATGAGAGGTTCTAAAACAATGAAAGACGGCCATCTCAACCGTCTTTCCTTTCAGTGCCCAGAACAAGAGTCGAACTTGCACATCCGTTCGGATACTACACCCTGAATGTAGCGCGTCTACCATTCCGCCACCTGGGCTTAATAAATACCCTCCTTGATGATGTCGTGAATATGAATCACGCCCTTGTAGGATCCGTCATCATCCACCACAAAGATGTTGGTGATATGATGCTGCTTCATCATCTGTAACGCATCCACCGCGAGGGTGTTCTCGTGGATGGTTTTAGGTTTCCGGGTCATTATGTCCTTCGCTTTGAGCGACATAATTTCCGCATGATGTTGGATGGCGCGGCGCAAATCACCGTCTGTGATCGCACCGACCACCTTTTCATCTTCGACAACTGCCGTGACACCCAGACATTTACCGGAGATTTCCAGAATAATCTCCTGCATACTGGCTTCAACCCCCACAGAAGGAACCTCGTTCTGCTTGTAAAGATCCAAGACCTTCAAGCGGGTTCTCCTTCCCAAGATGCCGCCCGGATGAACTTTTGCGAAATCCTCCGTTGTAAAACCGCGCATCTTAATAAGCGTTGACGCCAAAGCATCGCCGATTGCCAACTGAGCCATTGCACTGCTTGTCGGGGCCAGATTGTTGGGGCTTGCCTCCCGCGACACCGTGCAGTTCAGCACGATATGCGCTTCTTTCGCCAGCATGGAATCCATCGTACCGACTATGGCTACGAGGATGTTCCCGTTAGCCTTCAAAAACGGTATCAGGACGGAAATCTCCGGCGTGTTCCCGCTTTTGGAGAGGCAGACCACAATGTCATCTTTCTGAACTATGCCCAAGTCACCGTGGACAGCATCAGCAGCATGCATAAACACCGCAGGTGTTCCTGTGGAGTTGAATGTCCCCACTATCTTCTGTCCGATAATGGCGCTCTTGCCAATACCTGTCACAATGACGCGACCCTTGCAATTCATAATCTCCTGAACGGCCTTCACGAAATTTTCATCCAGATAGCTGGTGAGCTTTGAAACCGACTCGGCTTCTTCGTTCAGCACTTTCGTGGCATATTGGATAATTTCCTGTGGTTCCATTCTACAAAGATGCTCTTGTTGCCTTTTCGCTTCTATCAAAGAACGAAATCTTGCATACTTCCTTCTCAGAATCGAAGTATCCGAAAAATAACGCTTGAATTCCGTTTCACTTAACGTTTCCAAGTCATCATTTTTGAGCAGCAAAAATAAAGAATTTTTCGATATGTTCAGCGGGTTTGCGTTTTTTTTCTTGTTACGGGGACAAACCTCCTGGCAAACATCACAGCCAAAGGCATATTTTTGCAATGCCAACTCACTGTAATTCGGACACTTGTCTTCCGTATTATGATAAGAGACACACCGTCTCGCATCCATTTGGAAAGGGGTTGCCAAAGCATTCACGGGACAACTTTTCACACAGATTTCACAATCCCCGCAGTCCGATTTTGGCAAAGATTGGTCATATTCGTCGCAAAACCGATCCACCAAAAGGACACCGATGACGAAAAACGATCCATGCTGGTTATGGATTAGCCCGTTCTTGCCCATATACCCTACCCCAGCCTCCATCGCCCATCGCTTCTCGGAGATGGCGGAGCTATCCACTGTTACTCTATATTTTACTGATGGACAATTATTTACAATATTGTCCGCCAACTGTTCCAAGAGATTTTTCACCAAGATGTGGTAATCCTGGATCCAAGTGTAACGTGCAGTACGATACTTGTCAGATTTTGGTTCGGAGTCAGTCAAGTAATTGTAAGTCACCACAATAACCGATTTACAACCTTGAAGCAACGATTCCGGATTGAAACGGTTGCCGATGTTGCGCTCCAAATAGTGCATATCGGCATGGTAGTCGTTTTCGATGGAATGCCGAAAATCCCTTTCCGCCTCCGTTAACACCCGCGCCCGCGCAATACCGCAGTCCTGGAAGCCAATTTCCGATGCCCATGACTTAATCCGTTGAGAACTAAGTATTTCAGGAATCATATTCACAAGGTGATGCGTTCAAATTTTTCAGGAATCCTGATGCTGGTGACACCCGGCACGTCCAACCGGACAACTTTGATTTTGCCCCTTATCTCAATCACGCGGTTCAACTCCTTGAAAACGAATTCAGTGAAAAACGAACTTGCACTATCTACAGGGGCAAACGCAGAATACTCGTACGAGAGTTTTTTACCCTGTGGCAGCTTTTCCGTCTCACCGTTAAAGAGTGCCTGAACCGTCTGGAAATCAAATGGAAACGGCAAAAACCTGTTAATTGGCGTGTAGGTGTCGCAAAAATATTGCTGTGTCAGTTTGTTGACATACTTGACGCTGTCGGGAGTGAAAACGGCACGCATCACCTCAACTCCGTAAGCGTGGATATTCAGGTAGAGGATGCTGTCCGTACGGTTGACCATGAAGAAATTGCAGGTGCGTGTGCCGCCCGTGTCGATGATGTCGGCCTTGCCCCGGTAGGTGATCCAGTCGTAGCCCGTGGCCATGGGAAGGACGGTGGTGTCGGATGCCACAACGGAACTGTCGGATGTCTGTGCATGAAGAACCGCAGAAGAGATCAGAAAGAAAGCTAATATCCCGAATATCTGAATTTTACGTTTCATGATGGTAACAAGCGTTTTCAAAAGACCGTGGAGATAGACAAAGGTTAAATCCCGCTATCATCATAATGTTCAGAAGCGATTACTCCTCTCCATCGTTTTCCAACATGTAGGCACTCTCCTCCTGAACCGCATTCTCGGCTTTCAAGGTGTCCTGATCCATATAAGCCACGGTGTCATCCTCTATCAAATCTTCCCGCAAGCCTCCAGACGGCGGGCCATAACATGCCTGGAACACGAGCATCACCGCCGTGAAAGAAAACGCCCCCAAAAGTAGCCGGAGAATCTGCTGTTTTTTCTGACGCAATTTGTTCATAATCGTAGAAATAAAATGCAAAGATAAACTTTTTACGCAGCCATACGAATCATGAATCTTTTTTCTCAGACATCAGGTCACGACGGTTTTGCCCAATGTATTTGAAATACAGGAACAAATCAAACGAAACGATCAGCAAATTAAACAGATACAAATAAACGACCCAGTCATAATTGTAGAACACTTTGTGCAAAATCCCGAACACATAGCCTAATATGATGATAGACATGAAGACGGGGCTTTTCCCGAGAACCACCTTGGTTCGCAGGGCTTTTACGATGGAAAACGGCCAGCTGCACGCGAAACAGAGCAGCATCAATATTTCAAAAACACTGACATTCATAGCTTTATACTGATTTTTCA
This sequence comes from Bacteroidales bacterium, assembly GCA_017525245.1. Classification (GTDB taxonomy): domain Bacteria; phylum Bacteroidota; class Bacteroidia; order Bacteroidales; family WCHB1-69; genus F23-D06. The sequence goes on from JAFXTE010000029.1 coordinate 33,362, forward strand.
ATGTGAAACAAATCGGTGCGAAGATACATTTTTTTGCTGTTCGCTATTCACTATTAGCTGGCCAAAGGGACCTCCGCCCTACAAGAGCAAGGGAACGGAAACAGTGCAACCCGCAAAGACACGCAGCAACGACCAGCAAATGCACCATTCCGTTTGGCCACCCTCCCCTAACGGAAACAACCCGCATTGCCGAAACCCACTGCATAACGTCAAAGCGACACCTTGACCGGCCAAACGGAAACCGGGACTCGCAAGGGCTCCTTTTATTATCGCTTCATCGCCAAATTTCCTGCCAAATCACGACCTTAAAATTTACAATTAGAAATCGAATAGTTAACTGCATTTTCGTAAAAGATTGGCTCCCAGCGAGAAAAAAAATTACGCAAAACCCTTGACAAACGGGATGTCTTGTTGTATCTTTGCCATCGGAAATGCAGTTGAACAATGGGGCATTTGTGTTCCCTTTTCAGAGACGCGCCATGGCACGTCTCTACGGACAACCGTCAGACCAGAACGAACAAAACAACAAACCTAAACAAAAAACAATGACAAAAAAGAAAACAAAAAGAAAGTCCAAGACAGAATCATTGGCAGTTGTTCTTTGTCAGACGGCTTCGGGCATATCACAGCTACTCCACTGTCAGCGGCGTGAAAATCGGTGACACGGTGTATGCGACTGTGCCGAAAGTGTTCTCCATAAGTTTCATGGAGAAAGACATGCCCGAATTCAAGGGCAAAAGCAGGTTCCTTTGGAAGGTTTATCCCAAAGATGACGACAACGAAATATTTTCTAAAGAAAATGTTTGGTATTTTGTAGAATTGTGTAAATTTGCCGCGCAGTTGGAAACGCTGGATCTGACCGATGGGAAGAACCGCTGGCTCTACATGCTCACCCATGTAGCGGACATCAGCGAGGATGAAGTTCGAGGGATGGCTCCTGTTTACCAACGGTTTTACGAAGAGTGCCGAATATCAAACCTTAATGAAATGGAAAAGAAAGAATACGTGACGAGTGTATTGGAGTACGATGATGTACGGGAGTCGATGATGTGCGAACGCGAAGTGGGGAGAGAGGAAGGGCGCGAAGAAGGACGTGAGGAAAGGACACGCCAGCTCGCCCTCAAGATGCTCGCCAAGGATTTCGCCCCAGACCTCGTGGCGGAAATCACCGGGTTGACAGAGGAGGAGGTCTGCGCTTTGGTTTCTCATACTGATTGACGGAAGCTTGACAATCCTGTCAGAACCATCTCTGGCGAGTTCGAGATTCCGTTTTGCAACCATGTCCTCACGAGCCAATGCCCGCCTTGACGACAACGACCGCCCTCGCGGCTCAACGTCTCCCTCTTCTGGCAAAACGGTATGGTGCATTGGGTGCCCGCAAGGGCGGTGATCAACGATACCCCGTTCCCCGCAAGTGCAGTGATTGCCGAAATACGGATAACCCGCCAGCGCAGTGATTACCGAAAAACCGGCGACCCGCAAGAACACGCAGACCCGACCAGCAAATGCACCATTCCGTTTGGCCTCCCTCCCCTAACGAAAACAACACGCATTTCCGAAACCCACAACAAAACGAGAAAGCGACAGCTTGACCGGCCAAACGGAACCTCCGCCCCGCGAGGGGACGCCCTTTCTAAACACGAATTTTCACGAATTCACCACGAATTTGCCATAAATATTCATTTTCGTCCCTTCTTTCATCATTCAGCATTCAGCATTCATCATTAAACAAAGGGCGCAGCCACCGGCCACGCCCTTATCTCACGTCTCACGTCCTACGTCTCACGTCTGTTTTAATCGCGGAGGCAGCGGACAGAATAGCCGTTGTCCTTGTGGTAGTCCTGGAACATGAGCATGCGCGCGTTGGCGAAGGCCAGGCTGCGGTAGTAGGCGAGGCTCGGGTCGCTGCTGCCCAGCGTAGCACACCAGAAGTAGGCTTGGTCGCCCGCGTCGTAGTACGACAAACCTCTGCAGTAACCTGCCGGAACGGCGGAAAAGCCCGTGGCATTGTTCGTGCTCGGGCCGTTGCCCACCACACAAATGCCTGTGCTGCTGTTCCACCCCTCTGTGGAGGCTAACGCCTTGGCGATGTAACTGCTGTTGCCGCCGCAGGTGTATTCGCTTTGGCTACTGACATAGTCAGTCAGTGCCGTCCACTCCGCGTTGCTCGGCAGATGCCAACCCGCAGGGCACACCAAATTGGCCGCAGGCCAGTTGTACAGGTAGCCCCGTGTCGCCAACGGCAGGCTGTGGCTGCTGTAATCGTAGTAGTACGGCTCCGTGTAGCTGCTGTATGGGCCGGAAGTCGTGGTCGTGCCGTTAGTGGCACCGGCGGGCGCCACACGCAGGTTCGTCTTCGTCCAGCATTGCGTGCCGATCTGCACCGTCTCGTACTCGTTGCCGTCCGCGTCAACCATCTTGCTGGTGCCGCAGGTGAAGGAGGCGGAGCCGGAAGCCGTGGTGGTAAACGCCACCTCGTCGCCGTAGCTTGTGCCGGCAGCCGTGGTCACGAACGCACGGTAGGTGTAGGATGTGCCGGCGGTGAGGCCCGTGAGGGCGTAGGTCATCGTCTCGCCCGTGGCGTTCACTGCCGCGTAAGCTCCGCCCGCAGTGGCTTTCCACTCAAAGCCCTGTGCGGTGATGGCCACTTCATCGGGGTTCGAGACGCTGCCGTTCAGCGTGGCGGAGGTCTCTGTCACATCGGTCGCACCGGAGGTGGTCACCGTGGGCTCGGTCGATGCCGTGCCGCCGCCCGTCTCATCGCGGAGACAGCGGACCGACTGACCGTTGCTCTTGTCGCCGACGCCCCTGCTCACGTACGCGAAATTGCAGTACAGGATGCGGTTGTAGGCGACGCCCGGGTAGCTCAAGTCCTGCGTAGCATTCCAGAAGCTGGCGCTGCCGCCCGCGTAGTTGAACGACGAACCGTTGCAGGTGCCTGCCGGAACGGCGGAAAAGCCCGTGGCGTTGTTCTTGCTCGGGTCGTTGCCCACCACACAAATGTACGTGCTCGGGTTCCACCCCTCTGTGGAGGCCAACGCCTTGGCGATGTAACTGCTGTTGCCGCCGCACTGGAATTCACTCTGGCTGCTCACATAGTCGGTCAGCGTTGTCCACTCCGCGTCGCTCGGCAGGTGCCAGCCTGTCGGGCAGGCCAGCTTAGCGGCCTCCCAGTTGTAGTAGTAACCGTAAACAGCGGGGTTAACAGCCGAATTAACGTAGTAGTACGGCACCGTATAGCTGGATGCGCCGGAGGATGTCGCGTCCGTGGCACCGGCGGGCGCCACCCGCAGGTTCGTCTTCGTCCAACACTGCGTGCCGATCAGCACCGTCTCGTACTCGTTGCCGTCCGCGTCAACCATCTTCGACGTGCCGCAGATGAAGGAGGCGGAGCCGGAAGCCGTGGTGGTAAACACCACCTCGTCGCTGTAGCTTATGCCGGCAGCCGTGGTCACGAACGCACGGTAGGTGTAGGATGTGCCGGCGGTGAGGCCCGTGAGGGCGTAGCTCATCGTGGAACCCGTGGCTGTCACCTGTGCGTAGGTGCCGCCCGTGGTGGCCTTCCACTCGAAACCCTGCGCCGTGATGGTCACGCCGTCGGGGTTCGCCACGCTGCCGTTCAGCGTGGCGGAGGTCTCTGTCACATCGGTCGCACCGGAGGTGGTCACCGTGGGCTCGGTCGATGCCGTGCCGCCGCCCGTCTCACCGCGGAGGCAGCGGACCGAGAACCCGTAGTTGCGGGATCTGTCGTTGAACCGGCTCACGTGGGCGAAGTCGTAGTTCAGGTAGCGGTGCCATGCGGAGTTCGTACCGTACTCCGTGGAGGACCAGAAGTAGGCATAGCTACCCGCGCCGTCAAACCCGCTGCTCCAGCCACCGGCTGGAACGGCCCCGAAGCCCGAAGCGTTGTGGTCAAGGTCGGACGCGTCGCCAGATGCACCCGCTGTCGATGAGGAATTCCAACCCTCACCGGCCAGCTTGCCCGCATGGCTGCCACGATAGCCTGTGGCTATCGCGTAATTCGCCTGCCAGTCCGTTCCACTCACGGTCTCTTCCAACGTGTTCCACTCCGCGTCGCTCGGCAGGTGCCAGCCTGTCGGGCAGGCCAGCTTAGCGGCCTCCCAGTTGTAGTAGTAACCGTAAACAGCGGGGTTAACAGCCGAATTAACGTAGTAGTAAGGCACCGTATTGCTGGATGCGCCGGAGGATGTCGCGTCCGTGGCACCGGCGGGCGCCACCCGCAGGTTAGTCTTCGTCCAGCACTGCGTGCCGATCAGCACCGTCTCGTACTCGTTGCCGTCCGCGTCAACCATCTTGCTCGTGCCGCAGACAAACGTGGTGGGGTCACTACTGCCGCCGCCGGTCACGCCCAGTGCGTCGCGCAGCGCCTCCTTCTCGGCATCCGTCATGCCGCCCACCAAGGCCAGCAGGTCGGCAACACTCATCGCGGGAATGGCCACATTAGTGTTACCACCCTGATTCGCAGTGAACGTACTGCTCGTGCCGTCCGGCAACGTAATCGTCAGAGTGCCGTCGTTCACGGTCGGGTCACTCTCGATGGTGAGGTAAGGGGTCATGTCAGGAGTGTTCGTGATTTCACTGTAGTCGTAAACAGGCTTCACAGACTCTTTCGCCCAATCCGGAACAGTCGGATCGGTCTCCGATGTCAGATAGCCGCTCATGTCAGGAGTGTTTGTGATTTCCGAATAGTCGTAAACAGGCTTGGTCGCCTCTTTCGCCCATGCGGGAACCGTCGGGTCGGTCTCAACAATGGAGCCGATGCTGTGATGCTCGAGGTAATCATCTACCGCGTCGTTCACCCAGTGGATGTCCACGCTGTCGGCGTAGAATGCGTAGGGCACCGCATTCACCGGTGTGGTGTTCGACAAGGTGGTGCCGATCGGCAGGGTGACTTCCGTGTGGATCTGCGCCGTGCGCCAATCCACAGATGCCATGTTGCCGCTCTGGCCGCTGCCCTCGCCAATCATCAGCGAAATAACACCGTTGCGGTTGCTCGTCACGCTGTGCGTCTCGCTAAAGACGGACGTGCTGTTCGCATCCGAGATGCGGATGGCCACGGTCAGGTTCTCTTCCGCCACCAGCTCGTTGGCCGCGTTGCGCACCACCGCCTGGTAGCTCATTCTGTTGGTTTGCGCGAGCATCGTCGCCGCGCTGAATAGCACTAATGCTAAGAGTATCAGTTTCTTCATATTTATTTGATTTTTTATTTGTTTCTTTTTTATCCCAGGGCTCACGACAATTACACTCTGGGTTCCGGAAAGCCCCACACTGCGCTTCGCTTGTATGGGGTTACTTGCACTGCGTGCGTTTTGCCTCTCCGAGGCAGTTCCCAACTACTAACTGCTAATAGTTTTTCACGCAGCGCACGCTCACGGCGTCATTCGCATTGAGGGTGGTGGGAAGCGGCGTATTGCAGTAATAGACGGTTGATAACGAGGTGGCCGCACTCGGAGTGGGGGCAGCCGTACTCCACAGGTGGGTGTCCAACAGCAGACGCTCGAACCCGTCATTACCGGCATTGTATAGTCCGGCAGGCAGTTCGCTGAAACCCGTACTGTTAGTGTTGCTGTTCGGGGTGATCCAGTGTTCGGTGCTACGGATGTCCTCGGCGGCGAGAGCCTCCAACGCATTCATCTCCACGACAGTGGGAATATGCCATCCTGAGGGGCAGATTCCCTGCACGAAGCCATCGGCATCCGTCACGGGCGCGGCGGCGCTGCCCTCCGGCACGTTCAACGCAGAGTACCACGTGTATAAACGCCCATAAACGGACTCGTTTTCAGCGACATCCGGAAATGCATCCGACTCGTAAACCAACGCTTTGGCGATTGCCGTACCCGCCGCATCATCATAGTGTTGCGCACGGAGGTTCGTCTGCGTCCAGCAATAACTGGCAACTTCGATGGTCGGATAGGGGTTGTTGTCCCCGTCATACACCAAATCACCGCAGGAGAACGGTCCCAACACTCTGAGTTTAAGCGTTTTGAGCAGGTCATATTTATAACTGCCACCGTATGGGGTGTAAATCTTGTCGCTATATGTGCCTATCGGTGTAGTGGCGGGATAGGAGAAGCCATGCCCCTCATAACCTTCACCGAAGGAGACTATCTCCTCGTATTCCTCGCGCTCCAATTGCGCCTGCGCGATGCCTGCGGAAAGTTCATAGCCGCTGCCTGCGACCGAACCGGTAAACAGTTCGCCTACCGCCACATAGAGACCGCCGCCGGAACTCGCGCCAACGGGCACCGCATACATGGTGGAGACTTGCGCCTCTGCCGTTCCCACAAGTGCAAACAGCAGAATAATTAATCGTAAAAGTCTGTTACTCATTATATTGCAATTTTTTATATACATAATATATTAAACTGCAAATATGATAATATTCCTAATATACTGATAATGAGAGGTATTGCAAATTATACCACAGGAATATGGCACTTTTTGCCACACTTTAGTGATTAGTGAATAAAAGAAGGTTATGTCTAAGTCGTAGTCATCGTTTAAGTTTAAGTCTAAGTCTAAGTTTAAGTTATCGCCATCGCTTCAGAAATATCCCGCAAGAAGTCGTGGTTCAGCAGTTTGGAGATGCGAACCAGCATGGCGAGGTCGATGCTCTCCCGCTTGAGCATCTTGTGAACAACGCTGTAGTCGCGGTGGATGGCCTCTGAGAACCACTTCATCGTGCGACCCTGCGCCTTCAGCTCTGCGCGTATCATCTGACCGATGTGTATGTCTTCTATATTGTTTGCAGGCATAAAAAATCCGTGTTCTTTCTGTCTATACCTGAGGTTCGCCAAAACCTTTAATGCAAACAAGAAAGCCCACGGAATACCCGTAGGCGTTCGGCTTTCTTGTGCATTAAATTGTGAAATTGGCGATTTCAGGTACACTTGAAAAGCGGAAACGCTTTATATCAATATGTTAAAAAATCAAAAGTATCTATTCAATTCTCTTTTGGGGTTTTAATCAGACATCAATGAAAAACGTTGCAAAAATAGTGTTTTTTTTTGTTCGGTTGAGAATGGGGAAGAAAAGACGTGTGAATAGTCATAAGTCTAGTCAAAAGTAATAGTATTTAAGTTTCGCAAGCTCTTTTTGTCGCAGCTGTTGGCGTGTTTTCGTGATTTTCCGTTGGAGATTCCGCTCGCTCACTGCGTTCGCGGCGGAATGGTGCGCACCTCCGTATGAGACCAAAGGGAAGAAGATGGGCGGCGGGGAAATAGCTGCCGTTGCCTGAAGTTTCACGACCGCCGCCCATCTTCTTCCCCCTTTTCCTTGAATGTGGCGCACCATTCCGCCAGTGACGATAGGAACTGGCGGAATCTCCTCCGTTCAAAGACAAA
>JAFXTE010000030.1 GCA_017525245.1 Bacteroidales bacterium
GTGATTGACGATAAACAGACAATGCACCAAGGCAGTTGTCAACGATTAACAGGGTGACCCGAAAATCCAAACATTAACGATAGAGTGAGTAACCCGTAGGTGCAGACAATAACGAACAGCGAATGCACCATTCCGTTTGGCCAGACTGCGGTGACGAAAAGGAACGTCAATAACGGAGAGCACTGCGCTGACGGGAAAAGGAGGGGCTTGCGGACCAAACGGAATCTCCGGCTCGCGAGAGTGGTAATTGACTAAAACAACCTTTTTGTCGATTCCGAGCGCAAAAAAATGACATATCGTGTCGGACGTATGATATTTTCGTAACTTTGCAGCGTCATTCTTCCCCGACTCTGTTTAATGGGCTTCGGCAAGAATAGGAGGAGGATGGCGGAGAAAATGTAAAACGAGAGAAGCCCCAATTTAAAAGTTCAATGGCAAAACGAGTGACTTCAACAGCTATACCTATTCCAAAAATTAGTTTGGCAAAATATCAATACTTGATGGCGAAAACGGATTCAGTTTTTAAAGCATGCATTAATAAGGAACAGAATACAGCCATTAATACATTAGACTTTTTAAAAAATAAAAGGCAAAACCTTTATAACAATGTTGTTGTGAAATTACAGAGTGGAATTCCTTTTTCCGCTAGCGACGAGAATGACTTAAGGAATTTCGCAGAATCTAATGGTTTGCATATTGATAGCGGTATGAACAACAGTAATTTTGTTAATAGTGGAATACTGTACAAATTCTTTAATGACATATTGGGTGCGAAAAATGGTTACGATGATTTTATTTCTAAACAAACGTTAATGTCAAAACCAAAACCAGATGGGCATTTGGTGAATTTGTTCTCTATTATTAAACATTGCCAAGACCCTGATTCATATCCTATAAAATATAAGCAATGGGTAAATTTGAATAAACATTGTCAATGGTCAACAAATGGGAATGATGATTACGATAGGTTGTGTGATTTGTACAAAAGTATAAATATTCCAGATTCTCCAAGGCAACTCTATTTTGCTGCCTATATGGAATATCTTGCTTATCAACTAATGAATGCTATAGCTCCTCAGATTAAAAATTATGACGAAAAAAAACTCAAAAAACTTTTTAATACATATAAGGGCAAAATAGATAATCTTATCAATGGAAAAGGTATCAACTTAAATGGTTTACAAAATACCCCTCTGGTTCCTCGGCCCCAACCTCCTGCTTATTCTCCAACCCCTACACCCACACCCGCACCGAAAACTCCCGCCCCCGCACCATCCCATCACCTCAACCTCATCCTCTACGGCCCTCCAGGCACAGGAAAAACATACAATACCTTGTTTCACGCATTGGCAATTATAAAAAATACAGATGTTAAGAAGTTGCAGAAAGAAGTAGAAGATGGCAAATTAAAGTATGATGATTTGAAAAAAGAATATGATACCTATGTCAAATCAGGTCAAATCGATTTCACCACCTTCCACCAGTCGATGAGCTACGAGGATTTCATTGAGGGGATCAAACCGATACCTGCACCTGGCAAAATTGAAGCAATACATACAAATAAGCAATCAGGTTCAACAGATCCCCAATTTGGAGATGGAACTACTATTATTTCAGGCTTGTCGAGAATGAAATATGAGGTGAAAGCAGGTGTTTTCAAGAAAATGTGTGACCTTGGTGCATTTTTGGAAAACGCTAAGGACAAAAAAATCAAATTTGTTCTTGATGGTGGCGGAGAATTTATTGTTGACAAAATAGATGGGAAAACGATCTATTGCAAAGACTCCAAGAAAGAAAAACCTGTTAATATTGATGATTTAATTGCCGAGTTAGAAAAGAGACTTAAGCAAGAACCGAAACATGAATCGGAGCAAGAACTGAATGAAAACCAGAATCCGAATCATAATCTGCCTGGTGGTGAAAACAAACGCATTTTCCCATATCTTAAAGCCATCATTGACAAGTTCTTAGAAAAGAAAGTTCTCATCATCGACGAAATCAACCGTGGTAATGTGGCGCAGATTTTTGGCGAACTAATTACACTCATAGAACCGAATAAACGTTTGGGTAATGATGAGGCAATGACCGCTACTTTACCGTATTCTCAAGAGTCTTTCAGTGTCCCCAACAATCTCTACATCATCGGTACGATGAACACCGCCGACCGCAGCGTGGAGGCCCTTGACACCGCCTTGCGCCGCCGCTTCTTTTTTGAGGAAATGATGCCAGACAAGTCCCTCCTTACAGGTGTCTGTGGAGTTGATCTTGGTCTGCTTTTGGAAACCATTAACAAGCGCATCGTTGCCCTCAAAGACCGCGAACACCAGATTGGACATAGCTATTTTATGGGACACGACGATAAAAATGAAGATGGCAGTGATAAATATCAGAACAAAGAAGAATGGCTCACGAATGTCTTCAAAGACAAAATCATCCCGCTGCTGCAGGAGTATTTTTATGGCGACTACAAGAAGATTTATTATGTGCTGGGACCTGGATTTGTAAAAGAAATTCCCGAAAACGAAAACAAACCGGAAGACATTTTCCCTGTGAAAACCGATGATGATATTGACATTGATGGAAGTACGACGAGATATATAATCAAATCATTTGAAGAAGGAGATGATAAAATTAATATTAAAGCTGCCGTTAACAGATTAATTAAAAGCAAAAGATATGAAGATAATTTGAGAACCAGGCTTAAGGGGAAAAAATTTATAGAAATAATCATTGACGAGAATGGGAAGAAGCAAAAAACAGGCGAACCAATAGATGCAGATAAGGTTGTAGAAAGAGTGCTTTGTGGTGAAGACGAGTCAAAATTCGAAGAAGAGAAGACTTCTGGCGAAACCACCCCTAATCCTGAACCATAATGGGCAAAGAGATTTACAAATTCGAGCACGAGTTCCTCGACGTTGGAGAAGATGGTTTTTCAGATACTCATTTCCAATTGCTGGAGAAGTATTTGGAAAAACAGAAGAAATCGTACCTTTTTGAGACTTCCTACAGGAAAGGCAAGAAAGGCATAAAGTTCTGTCAGTATGTGGGTGTCATTACCGTGAAAGACCTCACCATCTATGTGCTGCCCAAAGCCGACAAGGACGCGGAGGATGCCGAAGGTGATAAAACACTTTGGCAAGACCGTCTTACCTTTATGCTTTCGCAGGTGTATAAGCTCAAAGTGCAGACCACTGCTCCTGCCAATCTGAAATGGCGTCCCAATGTGCTGCTAAACATCTTCCTCAAAAAGTTCCTCGATGAGGTGGCCGTACTGCTCAACCGGGGACTCATCAAGACCTATCGCAAAACCGACGGTAACCGTACCGCCCTGAAAGGCAAACTGCTGTTCAACAAACAGATTGCATACAACTGCGTGCATCAGGAACGCTTCTATGTGCGCTACACCACCTACGACTATAACCACATTCTCAACCGCATCATCCGGCAGGCACTGCTGGCCATTTGCGACATCACCAACAGCTCCGACATCAAGGGGCGTGCAACCTCGACCCTGTTCAACTTCCCCGAACTGGACGAGATAGCCGTAACGCCCGAACTCTTCTCCCGTCTCATCTTCGACCGCAAGAGCGAGGACTACCGTAATGTCATCAAGCTGGCGGAGATGATCCTGCTCAACTACTCGCCCGACCTGCACCACGGCAACAACCACGTCTGGACTCTGATGTTCGATATGAACAAGCTGTGGGAGGAGTTTGTGTATGTCACCCTCAAATGCAAATTGACGGGTTGTACCGTAATGGCACAGAAACAAAAACCATTATGGGAAAACGGTAGCAATAAGAAAACCGTCAGAGCCGATATTGTTGTTGAAAAAAGTAGTGATGTTTTTGTCTTGGACACCAAATGGAAAATGCCGCGTTATGACGGGAAAATAGTTCCCTCAGATGCGGATCTGCACCAGATGTATGTCTATCTTGATGTATATGGTGATAATTCAACCGGAGAAGAAAATGGAAAAGCGAAAAAAGTGGCGTTGCTTTATCCTGGACAGTTATCAGAAGTAAAAGGCGAATTTGTCATTAAGCCAGCTAATTCTGCCCCAACTACTAAAACACAGTGCGATATGCTCTTCCTTCCGGGAGAAAACTATAGCCCAAAAAGCACCAACAAAACTGAATGCCGAGAATGGCAAGAGGCAATGGCGAATCGCATATCCACATGGTTAGAATCCTAAGGGGACTTTTTGTGGCATTATTTTTTTTATTGATATTCAAGGTGTTAGGTTTTTGCCCCTTTGCTACTAGCAAAATTACAGCCAACCCCCATATTAACTGTATTTTTGCATCGTCATATCTTCGGATGCTGTCTTATGGAGCCTTGCAGGGTCTGAAGATATGACGAGGAAGAGTAAAAACAGAGGCTCCCGACAGAGAAAATATGACTATTTTGCAAAAACCGAATGCGACGGTAGGACAGATCGTGAAAGATTTGGAACAGATTGTTGAGAAGAATCCGGGCATTTTCCTGGAGTACTGTTACGATGGCGAAGATATGTACGTGGAAGGCATCAAACTGCGCAAGGACATTGCCATATTGGAAACCACCGGAAAGAAGAAGCGCGCGGCCACGGTGGAAGACCTTCTGGCGATGTTCCGCTTGCTGGACGCATCGCTCGGAGTGGTGATACAAGAAGGTTGGGAAATGCTGAACTTTGAGCCATACGGAAACGGTGCCATCTTCAAGTACGACGAGGAGGAGGATTTTTGCTTTTTTATGATGGACCGTGATGTGCGACTCCTCACCACGCAACAAATTGAGGCCGAATTGAAAAAGGTTGACAAGGAAGGATTCCTCGATTTCAAGGTGCTGCCCCAATTGTGGCACGGTAATAAACTGACTGTGTATCGTGCGAATTGTCTGCGTTATAACTATGGCAAACTCTGTCTGTGCTACGATGAAGACGAGGAATCGGACAGCATCACGGTAGGCGAGTTTTTGAAAGGATTCCCGACATGTGCCGAGTTTATGGTGCCGATTGAGGGAAAGTACTATACCGTCAAAGTGGATGAAAATGGACGCTTCTTCAGTTTCCCGAAGTTAGTTTCAGCTGGTGTGACATTATTTGCCATCCACCTGGGCGAGATGGTGTTTGACCCGAATGAGATGGAGTGAAATGATGGATACAAATAAGGATTGAACCCCAAACCTTGTATAGGGTATAATAGATACTTTGACGAATATGGCAGCAGAGTCTTTCGATGACTGCGTAAGGGAAAAAGATGTGGTGATGAAATACAGTCTTGACGAAAAGTTCAAGCCCCGTGACCTGACCCCGGAGGAAAAGACTTTCTTGAACGCCTTGGTAGGCTATACCATGCGTTTGGACAAGTCGTTGTTTTTCCAGATTGCCGATCTTCAGCGGCATACCAAATTAGAGTTCAGTATGAATGGTGGTCGTTTTAAGGGCTCCGAATCCCCCGAACGTGATGTGCTCGAAAAGGAGTTGACTGAACTGGCAAAGATGCTGGAAGATTTTCGGGAAAAGCTGTGGGATGATAGATTACCGGAAGAAAACTGGGATTTGTACGAGATATGGGAAGAAGAGTGGGTGAGACAGAACGAGAAGCAGAAGGAATTGTTGGACAATCCTGGGAAGAGTGTGGATTCGATGCCTATGGGTGTATATTACAATAGAGGCTGGGATTCCAAGGTGGTCCTTTTTGTGGATGCCATCGAGAAGCGTGCCAAGCACAACCCGTATGACACGATGCTCCTGATGGGAGCGGTCCTGCTCCACGAGTATTTCCATTCCTTCCATTTTCATGCGGGAACCGGCGCGGGTGATCCACCGAAATGTATTGAAGAATCGATGGCCGATTACGGCAGTCTGGTAATGTTGGACAGAGTGGCGTCATCGGGATTGCTCATCGCCAAAGATGCGGAGAATGCGCTGGAAAAAGCGTTGGACTTTGTCAAGAGCAAACAACAGCGCACGATGGATACCGCCGGCTATGGATTTGGCGCCTGCCTTTACGAAAACCACAGGGAAGAGGCTTCCAATCTGATAGCCCTTTACGCCAATGTGTCCTGTTTGATGGATGATAAAACCTTAAAAAAAGACAATAATATTTCGTAAGCAATCTTAAACACATTAATAATATGAATCTTACTGTGATTTTCATTGCAATTGTCGTTGTCGCAATAGTTGTCGTCACAACGATCATCGTTATCTATAAAAAAAGTGGATTTTCCGGAGATAGCAAATCGCAGGAAGTAAAAGATACGCTGACACGCACGCAGGCGCAGCTAGAGTCTAAACAGCAGGAGTTGGATCGTGTTTATGAAGAAAATCGGGATCTTCATAAAAAGATGGATGATTTGACCCGCGAACTAGGCAATTCAGAGGCCAATGCAAAAGGCAAAGAAGAAGAACTGAAAGAACGTATGCAGAATATGGAAGTGTGGTACAATGACATGCAAGTTAAGTTTGGCGAGATTGCAAAGAAATTGATGGACGAGAAAGAAAGTGGTTTTGAGAAGAGAAACTCCGAAGTGCTGGAACCTCTACGGGAGTCGTTGAAGGAAATGCGAGAAGAGTTGAGGAAAACCAAAGAGCAAGTGAATGTTGACCTCAACACACAGATTTCCTCGTTGAAAGACATGAATAGAGAGCTTTGCAATGAGACCAGCCATCTCGCCAATGTCTTCAAAGGGGGCAATGGCGTACAAGGGAAATGGGGTGAGTCGCAATTGGCACGAGTGTTGGAGATTTCTGGCATACCGGAAGGCGAGATGGGCTACACCATGCAAGGCGCTGCACAAAATTCCAAATCCGGACAAGATCGTCCCGACTGCTTGGTACACCTGCCGGGCAACAAATGCATCATTATTGATGCTAAAACCAACCTGACAGCCTACGAGCGTAGCTTTCATGCAGCCAATGAAGAGGAACGTGAAAATTGTCTCAAAGAGCATGCCAAAGCCGTAAAAGCCCAAATTACAAATCTTGCGTCTAAAAAATATCAGGAGAACATAGAGTACAATAATCCCGGTTTTGTTCTGATGTTCTCACCTGTAGAGTCGGCGATGACGGCAGCACAGCAATACTCCGATGTTGATCTTTTTCAATATGCGGCAGATAGGAATATCTCAATAGTAACTCCTTGGAATCTTATCCCTATCTTGTTTGTTGTGCGCAACATCTGGAAGACAGAACAGCAGGAACGGAATGTCTCGAAAATAGCAAAACGCGGAAGTCTGATATACGACAAAATATACCAGATTCTAACAAAGGTGGATAATATCAATAAAAATATTGCCGCAGCCCAAAAAGAATGCCAGCAACTCAGTAAAGATCTTGGAAACAAAGATGGCGGGCTGATGCAACAGGCAAAACAATTGGAGGAACTTGGCATAAAACCGATGTCAACAATCAAAGGCGAAAATAAGATAGAAAACACTATTGTGTATAAGGATTATTATGAAGATGATGATGTCGAGTAAGATATTCGGGTAAAATCACTTAATGTCAATTAAATAGTTATGGACTCTCCGACATATAAATAAAATTGTTATTTTCGCAACGTCATATTTTCAGATTCTGTTTAACGGACCTCGCAGGGTCTGCGGAGTAGCGGAAAAATAAGTGGTGATAATGAAGGTCCACTATAATGTAAAAACCTCGCGATGTATAGGGAATCGACAACAAATATGGGTGCATTAAAAAGAATTACCGATGAATATTTCGGTAAATTATTGAGAAAAGAAGATTGGTTGGTGTTGTTGCCAAGAAAAGAAGAAGATATTGATATCATTGATGACTATGATCTTCTAAATAAATGTCTATCTGAAGATATGTCTGGGTATTTGAGAAGAATTCTCCAAGAGGTTGTTTCATTAGATTTTACTTTGGGTGGATACACGTCGCTCGCAGATGTGTTAAACTCGTTGAACGTAAAAGTACACATTTGTGAAGGAATTAAAGAATATAACTCGTCAGACAAATATGAGTTTGTTGAAAAGGCTAAGAAGCATTGGGAACAAGAATTTTTTGACCGTCCAGATTTGCTTAATTCAATGTTGGAAAGGATAACAAAAGAAAACGCATGGATAAATTCAGCACGTATTCGTGGACGTTATCTGCCAGAAGAGAATGTCATAGAACTTTATCCTGAAGAGATGATGGAAGAGGCAGGGATGAGAAGAGGAAGGATTGATTATTTAATACTTACCACCTTAGTTCACGAGACTATGCATGCCTATTTTGACAGACCAGACAACTCAAAGTTCCCATACGCATATTTTGTGGAAGAACCTATGGCGGAATTTGGAATGTTACTATTCTTTAAAGAAACGGCGCAAGAAGCGTGTAATTATCAATCCTTGCGACAATGGGCTTATGATGATGTAAAAGAAAAGTCTTCTTGTTATCGCTATGGTGTATCTCTTTTTGATCAATATTGCGATTGGAATAAATCTCTCCGCCGTTATTTGGAGGCTTACAAATATGGCATTTCTGAATTTGGGATGTTGGATATCGATATTGATGAAAAGCATGTCGCTTTGCCTTATCCTATATGTGAAAAGGATATGACAGAGTATCATAAATCGTATGACAGCAAATATCTATCTATAGTTACCATTAATAAAGTGGAAAATGAGATTAAAGGAATGGGGCTCGACATCAATGGCGGAAAAATCATGGACTCGCTTTATCATCAGATTAAGCACAGATATGTGGAAAAGAAAACGGAACCCACGGACGAAGAACTTACAAACATAATGATATGGCTCGGAATAAACTTCAAAGATGATTTCCACATGGTCGTTTGTAACTTCATATACCAATTTAAATACTTGTTCGAAAACTATGGCTTTTGGGATTTTCACAAATTTGGACTTACTTTCTGGGCGGCTTTCCCAGAAAAAGATTGCGAAAGCCTGTATAATCACGAAGATCTCATAAAAGTGCTTTCAGACAAAAACCACGGACATTCCGATTTCTACATTAAAGAGGGTGAGACCATAGAAAGTGTAGTAAAGACAATCGCTTCTGAATATTTCCCTTGGAGAATCAAAGGAAATAAGGTTGTCCCTATAACGGAAAAAGAATGAGAATAAATAATTTTAACGATTAATGTAAAATTTTAAGTTATGTCAAGTATTAAAGTATGGACTTCCGACGGCAATTGGTCGGAACCGGTAAACGGATGTGACAAAATCCATCTTATTAAAGAAGCAATTGAGAGGGAATGTTCAATCGCAGAAAAAAAATATAAAGGAGATCGTTTAAGACTATCTGCTGAAGAAGTGACTTGGGTACGTAATGGTCCTGATGATAAGTTTTATGGAATATACAATTCAGGTCTTCAGGTTGACAACAAAGAAATCGCTTTGTCAAACTTGATTGATGAAGATTGGTGTGTGAATTTTGAGCGTTTGGATCTTTCAAACGCCAACTTTTTCAGGATGCATTTGTCCACACTTGAAGAAATGGCAAAGGAAGAGAAGACAATGTCCGCCGTGTACACCAAACTCATCAATTTAGCCAAAGTTCCCGAAAAGGTATCCAAGGGCTATTGTCTGTTTTTTATGTTTGCCAACGAATAGTAGAAAGATCAACCCCTCAAATCAGGGAAGATATATACATCTCAAAATCAAGATTCATCAACTGGACACGGTGTCTGATATATTTTCCGATGGAATTGAAACGTAACCCAACGGGGAAAGAGGATATTGACGTTGAACGCGAACGCCGAAGAGATGCAGAGCGAACCGTCGGAGAGTATGGTGACATCTGGATTCTCTGAGGATGACGATAATAGAGAAGTCCTGAACGCAGCTGCCAGCAAGACACTTGGGCGATAGTGGAGAGATTGAGGGCAGTGAGAAGGAAAATCAAACAAGATAATCCCGATAAAATCAAAGGACAAATGATACTTTCCATAATACTGACAATAGTGCTTGTGGTGGTCGTCATCAAATTATTCGGCCCAGTACTGCTTGACCTGCTTTCTTGGCTCTGGGGCCTTCTGACGCTACCGCTTGCCCTTATCGGCGGTTTTATCGGATTCCTCATCGAGGCGTTGCTGTTTGTCGGTCTGTTGTGGCTGGTCGTGACGTTGTTCGGGCTGTGATAAGAAATCACAATAATAGAATATCGGTCGATTCCTCTGACTTTTATGGAAATCTTGCAGATTATTCCTCTGATTTTTTTATCTGCCTTGGGATTATAAGCATCATTAGCGCTTCAAGTCCCTCGCCAGTGCCGCTAACAGCCAACAGCTAATAGCCAACAGCCAATAGCTAACAGCCAACAGCCATTCCCCCCCTTACAAATCCCCCCTGAACTTCTTCACCGGATTGCCCCGCTCGAGCGTGTTGTGGTTCATCCAGACGTCGCGCTCGCGCTGGGCTCGCGCGGCCTCGTGGTCGGCGGCGAGGCGCATCAACAGCCGCTCTTTCGCCAACTGCTTGTTGCGCAGCTGCGACCGTTCGTCGGAGGCCGTCACGTTGAGCCCCGTGGGCAGGTAGGTGGCCCGCACCGCCGTCTCCACCTTGTTGACGTTCTGCCCGCCCGGACCGGAAGCGCGGTGCGTCTCATAGACGATCTGCCGCTCATCGACCTGCTGCGCCTCCATCGGGGCGATGAAGTGGACCCCCACAAACCAGTTCTTGCGGCGGTGCCACGGACGGAAGGGGTTCTTTTGCGCCACCCACAGCACCGAGCCCTCCCATGCGGCGGCGAGCGCGGACAATGCCGCCTCGTCGCCCTCCGCCGACAGTGTGGCCGAGAACATGCAGCCGTCGCTCAGTCCGGGTTCGTAGTCGATCAGTTTACACGAAATGTTTTGTTCTTTGGCCTGCTGGATGAGCTTCTCCATCACCAAGACCACCACGCGGCAACATTCCTCGGGGCCGCGACCCGATGTTATCTGAATATAAGTCTTTTGCATTTTCTTTTATTCTTGGTTCATTCTTACGATGCGGGGATGGATTCTCCCCACCACTTTGATTAACTGTTTTGAGGCGGCCAGCACCTCGTCGATGGATTTGTAGGCGTCGGGGGCCTCCTCGGTGGAGCCGCCCAACAGCGTGACACCCCGCTGCGCCAACTGCCGGTTGAGGGCGTGGCGGCTGAAGCTGTTCCGCGCATCCTGCCGCGACATCGCCCTTCCCGCCCCGTGACTGGCCGAGCAGAGGGCTTCCTCACAGCCGATACCGGTCACTAACAGCCCTGCGTCGGTCATATTGGCAGGGATGATGCCTAACTCGCCTGCGTGCGCCGGGGTGGCGCCCTTGCGGTGTACGATCACCTCCGAACCGTCGGCCAGCGTCTCCCGCCACGCGAAGTTGTGGTGGTTGCTCACGTTGGCCAACGGCTGCAGCCGCATCCCCTGCGCCACGTTCCGGTGTATTAGTTCGTGGCAGACTGCAGAGTACTCGCCGGCGATCTCCATGCACCGCCAGTACATCTCGCCCTCCTCGCTGTCGAGGTCGAGCCACGCGAACGGTCCGGCCTCGCGGGGCAGCTGGCACTGTGCTTTGGCGATGGCCGTGAAGTGCTCGGCGATGGCTGCTCCGAGGCCCCGGCTACCGGAGTGCGACAGGATGGCCGTATAGCTTCCCGCTGATAGCGTCAGCGGGTTGTCGGCATCCAAACGAACCTCGCAGATATCGACGAAGTGGTTGCCGCCGCCGCTGGTGCCCAACTGCCGGATGGCCTTGTCCCTCAGCTTCTTGAGAACAGGGATGGTGCGCCACTCCTCGCGGTCGAAGAGCGGGTGGTGCTGCTTGAACGGCAGCACGCCCTCCATCCCGAAGGCGGTGTTCTCCCACAGTGCCTTCTCGATTCGGCCGTGGTGGTTGCGGATGTAGTCGCCGGGCGCGTTGAGGAGGGTGAGCGACATGCGGCAGCCGATGTCGAGCCCCACAGCGTAGGGGAGCACGGCGTTGCGGGTGGCCAGCACGCCGCCCACGGGAAGTCCGTAGCCCGCGTGCGCGTCAGGCATCAGCACGCCCGCCACGGTGACGGGCAGCCGCATGGCCGTGTCCATCTGCCGGAATGCCAGCGGGTCGATGAGGTCGCGTCCGAACACGGAGTAGGGGAGGGGATTCTCCCGCAGTTCGTGGTGCCGCACGGTCGTCTCTTCCGGCGACAGCAGTTCCGCCAACGCCCGCCAGCGCGGGTTTTGGTGTTGTTTGTATTGCTCGGGGTGCGCGAGGAAGTCCTGCAGCAGCGACAAGATTTGTTCGGAGGAGAGGTGTTTGCCCTCCTGCTTCACGAACTCCAACATCCGGCTGCGGAGCACATTGTCGGTGACCCCCATTTTGGTAAGTTCTTTCTTTAAATTGCCCATTTTTCTTGCTTTTAGCTATTGGCTGTTGGCTTTTGGCTGATCACTGGCGAGGAACTAATGACTTTGACTATAACTATAACTATGACTATGACTATGACTTTTGAGCATTGAACTCTAACTATTGACCCTTGACTCTTGACCTTTGACCCTTGACCCTTGAACCAAGCCAGCCTAAAAATTGACACGGAAATGCCATTCCGCATCGGTTAATAAAAATAAAACATGAAAACGGCGGACACGTTCAATGTTCGCCACAATATCTGTAACAGCTTGATACAGAATTGTTCTTATCGGATGTTGTCAATCTTTATACTCATCGTTGCGCTCCTTTCTTCTTGAAATCAGGGGTTCAACTTTCGGGCGGCAAAAGTACATAAAATACGAATACACACAGACAGATGAAATTGACGCTGTAGAGACGTTTCATGAAACGTCTCTACAATTTCAGAGGCAAGATACGTTTTTTTTTGAGAGACGGTACGGTCGCGAGGGTCAAAGCTGCGCCGATTCGCCCAAATAAAAGAGTTGATGTATGCCATGATATAGGCATCGGCTCGTGAACGCGAGGTTTTGCAGATTTTTGCTACTTTTGCATTTTTAAAACTAAACAACAGAATAATATGAGAGTAGAGCCCTATATTCCTGATCCCGAGAACGATGTGTTTTTGAATAGCTATGACAACGAGATTCCGTTGGCGTGCAATGTCATCTATTATGTGGAAAGTCCGGAAAACGAGCCGTTGAATGCAGCCATGCGCGATTTGGCGAAGCAAGATGTCACCCTGTTGGATGATGCGAAAATCCAGCCATATCCGTTTGGACTTCAGTATGTTGCGCAGTCCGATCTGGATGAAGAAACCCTTCGCGCGGCCTTGATACCCGAATATGGCGAAACGCTGTCAGAGGAAACCGTCGGCAACTTCCTTCGCTGTTTGTCGGACGGTCAGGGCGGCACGCTGGTGGCCCGCTGTCTGCCGAAATTCTCCAGGGGTGACTTTTTCGAGGACGACAACACCGTCTGCACCTTCCCCGGATTCCGGCTCATCGCCCCTGAGAAGGCCGCAGGGAAAGTTGCGTGGTTCGCCCAGAAGACCGCCGAACGGAACTTCTATCGTCTGACCGGCGAATCCTACCAAGACTATATCAATCCTCCGGCGCGTGCTCGGGAATCCCGGTCGGGATATGGGGGATTTGGAATGGGGTTTATCACTCGGGAAAAGTCCAAGCAGGAAATCACCGATGATATGTTGCGTCACTCCGAGGCATTATCGGACTGGATTGTCAGGAACATCCAAGATAACGACGTGGCAATCTCTGTTTTGGACCTGGTGCGGAAACAGTTGCGCAACAAGGGCAAATTGAAGGAACCGTTCAAGATTAAAGTCGAGGACAAGCACATCTACCTGGTGTTTCCCAAAAACGAGTTGAAGAAGTTGTCAATCGGACGGGGTGCCATCCCCAGGATGCTGTACGTCTTCTACCTGATTCAGATCAAACGTGCGGCAAAGGATGCCCGCCAGCCAAGGAATGTCGCGCAAGTGAATCTCGTGGATTATAAAGACGATTTGTTGCATATTTACAGGAATATCGGTTCCAACTGGGATGCTGACATTCACAGCATCGAGTCGGTATGGGACAAAACCACTGGCACTTTTTCGAGTGCCTTGTGGTCCATCCGCAACTGTTTCGAAGACATCTTTGATGTAAACAGTCTGCTGCCCAAGTGTTACACCATAGAGATTGTGGACGAAGACAAGATGGGCAGGAGTCTTTACGGCATCCAGCTCGACCCTGACGACATTGAGTTGGGGTATCCTTACGACAGGATCGTGTAAGACGGCCTTTCTCTGCTACTAGCAGAAATCAACCCCCTGTCCGTTGATTTCCGACCTTTGCGGCGTCAAATTCAAACAAATATTATCATGAGAGATAACAAGAATTTTAACGCCCTTAAGACCTTGACCGAGGTCGCCAAACTTATGGAGAACTCCTCCGACAAGATGATCCGGCTTTATGATCCTGAGTTCACGGCTTCCGGAAATGCCGACGAGCGCTCCAGACGGAAACCGGACAACCAGCTCATCAGCGCGATGGAACCGCAACTGCGCGAACAAGTGGACCAGCTCGGCCGCTTCCTGAAGACCACCCCGCTGGAAACTCTGCTCTTCGTGGCGGTCTTCGCCATCCAGCTGATCAGCAACAGCAGCGTGGATACCCGCGACATCAGCCGCTACCTCGACATCAACGGGCTGGACTTCCTGCCGCTGAAGCCCGTGCTGCATTCCCTGCTGAAAAAACGCCTGATCCGCGTGGTGAACCGCCGTCGCAGCACCAACGACTATCTCGTGGCCGATACCGTGGAGCACTCGCTCCTCCTGAACAAACCGGTGAAACGGATGAAAGCGCAGGAAATGGACCAGTTCAAGTTCTGCAACCTCGTCTCCGGACTTATCGAATGCCGCAGCAACGAGGACTTTGACACGCGTGAGCTCTTCATCCAGGTGGAACGTGAGGAGGAGGCCAACCCCAGCATCAAATTAGTGAAAGAGTTGAAGAAACTTTCGCTCGACATTGAGGACAGAACCCTCTTTTATGAAATCTGCGACGATTTCGTCCGCGACCGTCGGCGCAACACGGGGGTGGAATGCACTCTGAACGACATCTACGACAACCTGCGCTGTCGTTTCAATATTGCCAAGACCATCATGGACCAAAGTCATCCGCTCATGCAGTCAGAACTGGCGGAACTGCTCCCCGCCAAATTTCTCGCCGAGGCGGAGATTACGCTGACCGAAAAGGGCAAACGGCTGCTGTTGGACGAGGACTACGACCTGTTCTGCGGCAAGGGCGGCTCCGACAAACGGCTGCTGCCTCCCGACAAAATCCCCGCCCGCGAGCTCTTCTTCAGCGAGGAGCTGTCGGCGGACCTCGACTTCGTGAAGGAGAGTCTGCAGGAGGAGAAATTCGTGGAGCTGCAGAAGCGGTTGGAGGAGAACTCACTGCCCAAGGGCGTGGCGATGCTCTTCCATGGGCTGCCCGGCACCGGCAAGACCGCCGCGGTGGATATGATCGCCAAGGCCACCGGCCGCAGCGTCTATCACGTCGATATCGCTGCCTCCAAAACCTGCTGGTTCGGCGAGAGCGAGAAGCTCTTCAAGCGGATCTTCACCGACTACCGCCGTATGTGCGAGACCGAGGAGCGCAAACCCATCCTGCTGTTCAACGAGGCCGACGCGCTCTTCAGCAAGCGCAAGGACGTGGATTCCGGCAACTGCGCCCAGACCGAGAACGCTCTGCAGAACATCCTGTTGGAGGAGATGGAGACGCTGGACGGCATCCTCATCGCCACCACCAACCTGTGCGACAATTTCGACAGCGCCTTCGAGCGCCGTTTCCTCTTCAAGGTGAAGTTCGGGCAACCCAACACGGAGGCGAAGAAGTCCATCTGGAAAAGCAAGCTCCCGTGGCTCACGGACAAGCAGAGTGCCCACTTGGCGGCGAAATACGACCTCTCGGGCGGCGAGATCGACAACATCGTCCGCAAGAGCATGATGGAGGAGGTGCTGAGCGGCAACCGTCCCGACGTGGAGATGTTGGAGGCTTGGTGTCGCGGCGAGAAGCTGACGCGGAAGGGTGGGAAAGCGATTGGGTTTGCGTGCTGAAAGGTATAAATATTCTGTAATCACCGAATCACGGAATTTTATATCTTTGCAGTTTCTTATTTTTGCATATTTATTGCAAATGCAAATATGTAAATAACGAAAGAGTTGAAAGTGTAACTAATTAAGAACTATGGCATCTATTCGAGATATCCGGCTCATGAACAACGCATTTACGATGTAGTGGACAACTACGTTCGTGAATAACTTCTTCTTGACATTTATACTGCTAAGTCCAATATTGACTACATTTTATGCATTGATAACAATTGTAGGTAATTAGAAAGAGAAAGAATAAAGTTTGATAAAAGAAATGGCGCAACTAAAGGCATTCACTAAAGGGCGCAAGCCCGTAACGTTTATAGACCTGTTTGCTGGTGCTGGTGGCATCAGCGAAGGGTTTATGCAGGCGTATACTGATCATAACTATTACGACTTTGTGTTGGCAAGCGACATCAATGAGAATTGCGAGCTGACACACAGGGTTAGATACAATGAGCAGCTGGGACTTGATACGAAATTTATTACAGAGGATATTATGTCATCCACATTCCTGCCCCATCTGAAAAAGGCTTTGGGTAAAAAGGAGATAGATGTGGTAACAGGTGGCCCAAGTTGTCAGAGTTTTAGTCTTTCAGGCAGAAGAAAGCGTTTCGATAAACGTGATGGCTTATTTAATCATTACTTGAAAGTGATTCGCGCTTTGCGCCCCAAATACTTCGTAATGGAGAATGTGAAGGGTTTGCTGACAAAAGACAATGGAAGGTTCAAGGTAGAGATTATGCGTGAAATGCGTTCCATTATTGATGACAAGGCCGTAGGCTCTTTTCTCGCTTTTGCAGACAAATTGTTGAAAGAATCATGCTCACCTTTCCTCGCCAGCATTTTCCTTTTGAAACTTCAGATGGAAATCACAAGCAAGGAAGAAAAGGCTACAGGTTTTAAGGATCAGTTCTTTGACTTGCTTGACAACCAGTTACGCAACATGACTCGTCAGATTGACTATCGCATAAGTAAGTCAGACCGCTATATCAGCACCATCCGTCACGGTCTATATCTGCTGCGCCGCAATGAGCAGCGTGACAAGATAACTGCTGACATCATTAACGAAAAGACAGTATCAAATATCGACAATGACCTGTTTGTGGAGAAGTTCAACGAATTCCTTGCAACCATTTCCGACGAAGAGATTTCTTCCAAGATTAAACTCTCCATTGGGCAGGTGGAAGCATTGAAGAATGCTGGACAGGACACTATCGATTTGCTGAAAGCTGTTGATCTGTATTCATTCTCACTCGATGAGTGCTTCGATGAGTTACAGAAAATGTCAAAGGAGATGAAAGTCAGCAAAGAGTATGATGATATCATGGCTAAGTTGCGTCTCTATAACGTGGAGCAGATGGTACTGCTTTCTTCTGACTATGGCGTTCCTCAGAACCGTGAGAGGGTTGTCTTCATTGGAAGCCGCAATGACCAGAAGCCCATCAAGTCAGTGCCTGCAACGGTAAATAAAGACGATAAGGTCACGGTGTACGAGGCTATTTCAGACCTTGACTTTATTGGCAACGGTGAAACTCTGACTCGATATGCAGAACCAGTGTTGCATCCTGAATATGATGGCTTGATAAAGCGCAGAAAGGTTGATGGAGAAATAGCAGACGAAGGAAAAACATTTGCTGAATGGTCAAGAGAAGGGCGTTTGAATCATCGTTTCCAATTTGAGTGCCAGCCATTCTATGTACGTGATGCTGACGATCTCAATGGCAGGATGAATATGGAAACAGCTGAGTTATTCAACCATCAGACGAGTGCTCAGAATGATACCGTGAAACAACGCCTGAAGGTGATTGGCGAATGTGGCGGCTATACAGATGAATGTAAGAAGAAACTTAAGGATTTAGGTCTTGAGTCTCAGAAACGCAATTACTTTGTGTTGAAAGCCGACAGTCAGAGTCCAACGGTGGTGACGATGCCTGATGACTTCATCCACTACTCACGCTATCGTGCTATGACAGTACGTGAGATGGCCCGTTTGCAGTCGTTTGATGATTCTTTCGTATTCCAAGGAAAGCGTCAGACTGGTGGCGACAAGCGCAAGAGTGAAATCCCTCAATATACGTTGGTAGGCAATGCCGTACCACCGTTGATGGCGAGAGCAATTGGTAACGAAATCCTAAAGAATATACTGTAGCCCTATGATACACATGCGTCAATTTAATGAGTTTGAGATAGAAAATTTCAAAGTTCTAGCAAATCTTGGAGTTAGGTACACAACTTTCCAAACCTATTGGACGTCTCTTGACAAAGGTTATTTTGATGCGATAGCCCCCATCAGAGCATTCTTCCTTGAAGAAGGTATTCATGATTATTCTGCTCAGGGGCAGGGTCAAAACAATAAAGAGTATAGAGACGGCTATCTTCTGACAGACTGTTTGATGATACCTGCCAAGGCTTCTTTGTATAGACCCCAGACTAAAAAAGGTGATCCAAGACTTTGGTTCTCCAAATTAAACAATTATGCAGATGCCGATGATATTTTTGCAATGTTCCATATTGGTAGTAAGCTTTATATTATTAACGTCACCAAAACGGACATTGCCGAAAGATATAATTCACAAGATAATAATCCTGTGAAGGAAATCTTGACCGTTATTAATAAGCAGATGATGGAAGTCTCTCAGGAACTTCTTAGTAAATTCATCAAGCTGTATGACAATGGGCATTGGTATGAATCTGAGGTACAAAGTGATACAGGAATTGGCAGAGCTGTTGAAACCTTGTTGGGAATAAAGATGAATGCGAGCAAGGATGCTGATTATAAAGGTATTGAATTGAAGAGTAAGAGACTTCAGAGAAATAGCGCTAAAAACGGCTTGTATTCGCAAGTACCCGATTGGGAAAACAGTAAGTTTAAGTCTGGCACTGAAATAGTTCAAAAGTACGGATATTTGAGAGATGGGAAGAAAACATTACAGGTGACTGTGCAGGCAAACAAACCTAATAGCCAATCTCTTGTTTTAAACATACCCGGTGAAGGTGAAATATTGGAAATGCTGGAAAGCAGAGATGAGAAAGTTGTTAATCATATTGTAGAGTGGCAATTAATGACACTTCACGAAAGGCTTAGTTCTAAACACAAAGAAACATTCTGGGTGTCGGTAGATAACCAATTGTTTGATGGTAAAGAGTTTTTCAAATACTCTTATATCGAACATACAAGAAACCCAAATATTGCCGAGTTTGATAATTTGATAATGCAGCAATTTATTACGCTTGAACTTTTGCTTTGTAGGCCAAGCGGTCGAGGTGACACATGGAACTTTAAGATAAAAGATCGGGCTATGCCGTTATTATTCCCTGAGTCTCTTTTGTATAAGTTAGATCCAAACTCAAAGCCCCAAAGAGGGATGCTCCCATAAATATTAAAATTGAATTTCTCCCAACCATTGTCTAATGGACTTCGGCAATGGAAGAGGGAGATGGAAAGAAGGCAAAGAATAAAAAAAGGAGTCCGCCATACGATATGGAAAAGATCGAAGCAAAAGAAGTAGATAATAAAAACAAATTTGTTGACTTGGGGTTGCCCAGTGGCACATTGTGGGCAACTTGTAATGTTGGAGCATTCAGTGCCGGAAATTACGGCGATTATTTTGCGTGGGGTGAGATTCAGCCAAAAAAATACTACAGTTGGGGAACCTATAAGTGGTGCAACAAAGCATGGAACAAACTAACAAAATACTGTGACAAAACAGGTTATGGCGACAAGGGGTTCGCGGATAATTTAACAACCTTGGAAGCCTGTGATGATGCCGCAACAGCCAACTTGGGCGATGGATGGAGAACTCCCTCTCCAACGGAAATACAGGAATTGATAGACAATTGCAGATGCGGGTGGAGGAAGCTGAACGGAACAATTGGTCTTTTGTTTACGGGGCCTAATGGCAATAGTATTTTTTTACCTGCGGGCGGAACCCGTTGGGCTGGTGGTCGCTACGGTGTAGGTGAGCACATGAGCTACTTGACAAATTCGCTTTGTTCACAAGCAGGAAATCCTTCATGTGCACGTGTATGGAGCTTTGGTACATCAAAACCAGAACCGACAGTATGCGCTTTTAACAAGCGTTATAATGGGTGTCTTGTACGTCCCGTTTACTCTCCTAATGACTAAACCGCTTTTGCAAGAAGGTTTATTTGGTGAATGAACTACCATTAGTTTACAAAAACTGCTTTTCTGTTTTTTGCTAATAGCAGAATTTTAATCCGTGTTCATCGTCGTTGTAATTTTGCCGCGTAAAAAAAATACGACGATGAACATCCTATACCTGCACGGTTACGGCTCGTCAGGGCAGAGCAGCACCGTGGAATACCTGAAAAAGTCCCTGCCAGATCACTATCACATCGAAGCCCCCGACATTCCTGTCGATCCGGCGGAGGCGCTGCCGTTACTCAAGCATCTTTGCGAGGAGAAGCGTTTCAGCGTCATCATCGGCACGAGCATGGGCGGCATGTACGCCCACCAGCTGCCCGCCGACTTCGTGCGCATCTGCGTCAACCCGGCGCTCCACCTCTCCGAAATCACCGATGTGATGAAAGTGGGCACCTTCGATTTCTTCCAGCCCCGCAAGGACGGGCAGACGCAGTACACCATCACGGAGGAGATCATCCAACACTATCGCGAGATGGAGGCGCACCAGTTCGACGGCTGGAAGGCGGATGCCCCCGAGAACGTCCTCTGTATAGGGTTGTTCGGCACACGGGACACCACGGTGGACTGCCGCGACGAGTTCGCCCGCTACTATCCCAACGTGCAGACCTTCGACGGCGAGCACCGTATGAACCAGAAGGTGGTGAAAAATGTGGTGTTGCCCATCATCAAGCGGTTGGAAGGGTGCCGTCGGGAGGCGGGGCTGCTCGGACAATTGGAGAACTGCACCCGCTTCTGTCCCGAAGATTACGACACTTGCCAGTTCTGCCAAAACTATGGCGGACATACGCTGTGCGGCGACCAACCGCTCCAATTCATGAAACGCTATTTCGTGGAAAAAGAGAGGCAACGGCTTCTACAAGGAGGGCTTGTCGTACAACCAAAGGAAGAGGAACCCGTGATTCATGTCGGCGATGCGGTGTTTGGTTTCAGTTCTGATTACCGAAAACCCTATAAAGGCAAAATTACGGAAATTGTGAGTTATACCGACAAAAATCACTACGAAGCCAATATATCCATGCGTCCGTTCTATGGCCTGCCTGTTGAAACCCGAATCGTGATGGACGGTCTTTTCGACACGCCACGGGTGAGTTTGGGCATCAAATCCATCAAATTCGCCGAAGGAGAGAAGGCGGAACGGCCAGTGGAAATGCAAGTCGAGGAGCTGTCGGCACACTCCGGCATAGCGCCGGCGGTGTTTTTGGACAAAGACAGTGCCAAGAAAGCGGCACGGGAATACCTTGAATATCAGAAAGAATTGGATGACAATGCGATAGGAAATTTGGACGGCGATTTTTTCTGGAATTGCGATTTGTAAAATTGGCGATGCCCAGTCCGCATCAGTGTTTCCCGTACAATCACAATGTAAATAACAACCATAATGAAAGAACCCACCAACAAGAATACAAACGCCAGAAAGGCAACAAAAGCCGAGCACGAGGAACTGATGAATATCATGCGTGATATTGCCAAAAAAGAAAAAGAATCGCAGCTTGCAGAATATCGGCGGATCATAGATGAATCAGAGGGGTGTCACGCCCCCGAAGCTTTCGACAAGATGTTGCCTTTGGCCGAGGAAGGTCTTCCTGAAGCACAATGCTTTGTAGGGGAATACCATGAGTATTACAACCAAGAAGCGGGTCACAAAGAACAAGCAGAGTACTGGTTTCGGCAAGCGGCGGAACAGCACTATGCGCCAGCCGAACTGGCGTTAGGGGAATTGCTCTATTACGGTCGCCACACCTACAAAACCGACCCCGAATGCGAGCAATGGCTGCTTCTTGCTGCCGAACACGGGGAGTCACACGCCTGCTACTTTCTTGGGAATCTGGCGAAAGACCAGAGAGATATGGCAGAGGCGTGCCGATGGTGGCGTAAGGGGGCTGAAAGCGGTGACGAATGGTCGCAGAAAGAACTGGCTTTCTGTTACGAAACCGGCCAGGGCGTTTCCTACGACCTTGACAAAGCCATTGAAAGGTACAAGCGAGCCGCTCTGCACGAGTTCTGCATCGGCAACGTGGATGCCTGCTACCAGATAGCCGTTCTCAAGAAGTACGCAATGGAAAAATATGCCGACCTTGCCGGTTGGGAGTCAGAGCGTTTTTGGGAGGGAGAGAAAGAGATGCTGAATGGGAATCTGGCCAAAGCGGTATCCTTGTGGCGTTGGACTCCCGACCCGCGTGCAATGGTGATGGCGGCATGGCAGATGCTGCACGTGGTAAAAGGGAAGGTGACGGGGCATGGAGAACAGTATTTCGATGACGAAATGTTTTTTGAGGAAGAGGAGGAATCCATCGAAGCGGTGGCAAAGTTTTTCTCGGAACAAAAGCAGCCCGCCGCCTATTACCTGAAAGGATACCTTTACGAGCATGGCATCTGCTACATCAAAAAAGACATGGCTAAAGCCAAACTCTGGTACGAGAAGGCGGCAGCGGCCGGCGACGAGGTGGCGGCGTGGAAACTGAAACTCAGATTGTTATGAAAACCGTTTTTGAATTAATCAGGATTTACACCAACAGCAAAACGCGCTATCCACTTCGGAAAAGTCAGACAAACAGTATGGGGCTGTTTTCAACTTTAGCCAAAGCGGAAGCACAAATGATTCATGATGCAGAAGGATACCACGAGAATGAACAGGAACGGCTGAAAGACATTGCGGAGAAGGAAGAATACCGTAACGACGAGAAACGGTTCGGGCACGACGTCGTGCTGGCGTACAGAATCACGGAATACGAACTTGACACAGAGGTGTGGAAATGTAGCAGCACCCAGTCGGTGCGCACCTACACCGCCGACGGGAAGCCCAACGACGAATCGCTGCTGGATTACCAATGCGAACGCCATTTCAAGGGCCGCACACCCGAGCAGATCCGATTCCAGCCTGGCGACATCGTGGAGGTGATTGACGAATGGGGAGCGGAGCTCTGTGTGGTAGGACACGCACAGCCTACCACAGAGGACTACGTCAGTTTTCGTAAACGTTGCTGGGAAGATTGCATGAAGGATTGCCAAAAGTCATGTCGCGACAAAAGCGTTGAAGTCAAGGAGGAGAATTGCATTTTCCATTGGGACTACAGCGACGACTGCTACTTGGTTTACTCCTTAGGCGAGGGCGACACCCACTTCCACCCCGAATCGCCGAAGGTGTTCCGCCCCACCAAGCCGGTGCCGAAAGCGTTGCGGGAGAAACTGAAAGCGAAATACGAGGAAATGCTACGGCTTTATGGGGCAAACTCCTGACTAATACAGTAAGTGAGCGATTTATGTAGATTAAAAATTCACGGAATTATCCCTTTTAGTTTTGTAAACTTGTATTTTTGTGAAACAATAAATAGGATATAAATAGTCAATCAATATAAATAGTAGTTGTGCAAATAAAAAGAGTAAAAGAGTTTTCAGTAGAACAAGCACTTATAGATGCTTTTGAAAATTGTTCTCCAAGAAATTTTCGTGAAATTGAACATTTTCACCCAGAAGGTAAGAATATGCCTAATGGTGTGGCATTTCAACGAGGTGGATATATAAATGAATGTATGGAAAACATACGAGCATTTGTGTTGGACGAAGGCGTACACGACAAACAATATGGATTGAAAAATTATCGTGGCGGTGTTATTGTATTTTCTACGGATATAAATGTTTTGGACAAGGAGAAAGGACTTGAAAAATACAAGAAGAAATTTAGCAATTTATGGAAAACTATCAAAAATAGAGTTTTGAAATACAGAAAACTTGAACACATCAGAAATTTCTTCAACGATAATAATATCGAACAATTTTATGCCTATAGTGTCGGACACGCTTTTCGTGGAAAATACCAAAGTGATGACGGTAAATTGTATGATGAAAATAGTGTCACATTTGAGATAGACGGTATATCCAGCGAATCTTTATTAAAACTTGCCGAACTTGTTGCTAAATTTTTTGGTCAAGAAACAGTTCTTGTTAAAGACTTAAACAAAAATAAGATATATCTTGCCGACAATGTTCCTATGGACAAAAGTCTTGATGATGCGCTTGCTGAATTGAACACCAAATGTGATTGATGTGTTTTACAAGACTAAAAGGGATAATTCCGAAAATTCACATTATGAATCATTATACAGGAAACATCACCCCGGGCAAGGACATCATTTTTGTGTTCGGGAGCAACCCGGAAGGGAAACACGGCGCGGGCTCGGCAAAGGTCGCCCTCCAGAAGTTCGGCGCCAAGTACGGCAAAGGCGACGGCCTGCACGGACAATCGTACGCACTGATAACCACCGAGATGCGCAAAGGGTGGCCGCGCATCACCTTGGAGCAAATCACCGACAACGTGCGTCGCCTTTACGAGGTGGCGAGGAAGATG
>JAFXTE010000031.1 GCA_017525245.1 Bacteroidales bacterium
CCGTTTTATCTATATAGACGTATCCTTTGTCGATAATTTCGGCGAATGTCTGTATGCCGATAGGGTATTTCATGACGGTGGATTTTCGCCGCAAAGATACAATTTATTTAGAAAAACAACTTGGACAACTTGGACAACTTGATTGCCCCTTGGCGGAACGAGGGGGCTGGGGCGGGGATGTGAGGGTGCGGATCATGGCGCGAAGATAGGATTTTTTCTATTTCACATGATGATGAGGTTGTTGTTTTGACGACAACTGGAGCAACTAAGGACAATATTTGGAAGCAATTGAAAAATTTAGGCATACAATCAAATACTATTTCTGTTTCTTAAGTTTTATGTCTTTCATATACACCTCATTCTCCGCCTCGTACCCGGCAGGTAGTGTGTCATGCAAAACAAATGTGGGAACCACGATGACCTTTTCTCCATAAATACCAGATGTGGGATACTTGTATCGAATTATTGATAACAGAGAATCCTCGCTATAATGCAAGACCTCCACCTTGTAAACCCAATCTTGCTCACGAAAATCCGATATGAAATACTCCTTATTCTTATTATGGAACAAAGAATCAGGAGTATAATAATAAGCTAACATCCAATACGACTTCTCAATACACTTGACTTGTTTCCCTTTGCTGTATAATTTATATGGTCGTATGGTGTCACCGTCCCAATGGTAGCAGTATTTAATCTCAATGGCCTTACGTTTGAACAATTCTTTATTAACAGCAACATGTACAACAGGAACAATTACGAAACAGAAAAAAAGAACACATCCAATAAAAATTCTAGGGTGCTTCTTTAAAAACCATTCGTAAAAATCAGGCGGGATTATTTGTCTTGTCATTTTGATAGTGTGTCATTTACCTTTTGTTGATATTGAACACTTTCCCATTGTTCACCTTCGATATTGACCATCTTAATGTCCGTTTTAATTTTTGTCTCCTTAAACAGATTGAAGATATGTCCAGTGTCCACATAGTATAGGTATTGGTCGATAACCTCCAATTTAGGGTCAGAATCATTGTAAGTAAATCCTTTTTCTATTACGAGGTCAATAAGTTTCATCCGTTCTTCATAAGTAATGGAGAAAGAGGCATCTATTTCTGTTTTAGTTGTCGAGATAGCTATGCCCAAGCCAATGCCAAAACTAATTCCTGCGTAAGTG
Organism: Bacteroidales bacterium; assembly: GCA_017525245.1. Lineage (GTDB taxonomy): Bacteria > Bacteroidota > Bacteroidia > Bacteroidales > WCHB1-69 > F23-D06. Next base: position 1,175 of record JAFXTE010000031.1, read on the forward strand.
TCGGGCCATCTACCATCAGCAGATATTCCACTAAAAGGGTATAATTCAACATTTGTAATTCCATCTTTACTAGTTGATTGCCTGAAATAATCAGAAGAATAATCAATTCCAGTATGAAAACTTTTATTTGCAATCATAATACCCGCTACTGATTCTTCCTCTGAAATTTTAAAAGATGATTTATACTTGAAATAGGTGATACCAGCTTTGTCTTTTGCGTTTCCCTCTCCTTTTACATAATTCCAACCAAACCGCCCCGCTCCTACGGCACTTCCAAATTCTGACGTGTTAAAGACAACCTCCAGCCCCTCTAACTCCCTTCCGTCCACAACCCTATTCTCCGCAAACGCATACACACTGTTCCACGGGAACTTACCCGCTAACGGATCCACGCTCCAGAACCGCCCTATCCTCGTGTCGTGCATGCGGTACTCGAAGGCGTGCAAAGCCCCTCCCCCAAGCACCTCATTATCAGCCTCCTGCCCGTTGAAAAAGTACCGATAACCCCCCATATAGGAACTTTTTCTAAAATGCTGAAAAACAATATTTTGCATAAATCGTTGTCTATTACTGTATATTATTCTGAAACTATGCCATTAGTGTCCGATGCTTTTCTTCAGCAGCGCAAAAATACATTTTTTTCAATCACCATGTTACCACTTTGTTTACGATTGAATACTGCTCTCCCGCAGTCATTCGCAGATATATACGTGTTGTTTCAATGCTCTCGTGGCCCATCAAATCAGCCAGCAATGCTATGTCTTTGTATTTCTCCAAAAAATTCTTGGCAAACCTATGCCTGAACGAATGGGGATAGACCACTTCAGGAGCTATCCCATAGAGAACAGCATATTTACGCAAGGCCTTGCATATTCCTTCTCTTGTGATTTGGTGACCAGACCGATTCAGGAAAACGAAACCGGTTTCGATTTGTTGTGTCTTGAGCCAATCCAAAGCTGAGTCTGCCAGTTTCCTGGGGATGTAGATTCGGCGGATTTTCCCTCCTTTAAACCGCAAGTCAATGTGACCTGCCTTCAAATGCTCGACTTTAACCTGCAACGCCTCGCTGATTCGCGCTCCCGTAGCAGCCAGAAACCATACAGTGAAATACCACTTCATCTGCCCATTCGCCCTCAATTTGTTTTTGAAATACTGATAGTCTTCCTGGCTGATGACATTCTCTAAAAAGTGCTTTTGTTGTGTCCTCACCAGCTTTAACTTTAAGCTCCCTTTCCCGATGAACTCCAAATAGTGGTTCAACGAATTAATCTGAACGTTTGCAGATGACGGCTTGTAATGCGTTTCACAATGCTCTTTGTAATTCAACAAGCTGTTCTTATCCATATTAGTGTAATAATCAAAATACCTTTTAACTGAGGTGGAATACATTTTGACGGTTTGTTTAGACAAATTCTTCTTCCGTAAGTAATTTTCAAATTTTTCCTTGTTCATTGTTTCACTGATAAAAAACACGCTTTTATACAATATGCTTGTAAAAGAATTGCTCGTATAAAAATACATATAAGCATAATGTTGACAGTTGTTTTTGGTGTTCGATATATTATGGAACAAGGTGCCCATGGGTTTTATTTCTCTTGAAAACTCAAAGAAGTTGATAGCCGCCAGTCTTCTTGCTGCCAGCGTATTGGATAAGCCTTCGCTTTTTGAGTTCAAAGAGGCAGCGCTCCGTTGTGGTCTGCGAATAGCCCGTGTGAGACATGAGTTCTGTGGAACGGCAACCAGGATGCTCCCTGATGTAGTTGAACACAGCGTCGAGTTTCTCTTCAGGAGGGACAGACTGGCTTTTTTTGTCCTTCTCTTCTTCACAATCCGGCTGTACGTCATCCATGTTCCCTACAATCGCAAGCAGATACTCATCAATGGCAGCTGCTATCTGCGGGAATCTTTTGGAGTCCAATTTGAAAGTGAGCGGCGTTTTCATCCAAGGCATGGTCTTCATGACCACAGATTTTCCGTCGCACGAGGCGATGTGTTGGAAAGGGACGATGATGGATGTGGAGATTCGGATAAATTCCACATTCCCGAACATCTGGCTCATATACTTTAGGGTACAGTAGCGTGTGAATTTAATGTCATCCAATGTATAGACTTCCGTCTCGTTCCCGTATTTTTTGCAATAGAGGATATTGTCAACAGGTATGTGCTGACAGTTGTTCTCGTCGTCACAAACATCAAGCATTCTGGCATACTGATAGACCACTTTGACCTCCGTTTCCAAAGACTGTTGCAAGTATTTCCTTTCTCTGAGCATATAGGGAAAGAAATTGAAAGCGAGGTTGCGGCTGAAAACGAAAACCATGTGTTTGGTGAAATAGCCAAAGGTTCCTGTTTCAGCTATTATTAATGCATAGCATTTCGTGATAAATTTGTGGCCGAGAGCCAGTTCAAGACATCCTGCCGTCAAAGAGGCAGCAACAACTGAAAACCAATACACATAGATGTGGCTTCTGTGCAATTTAGGATAGAAGACATAATAGTTTGCGTACAACGTTGCAAGCAGCAACAATCCGGACAGGAGCTCTTTGGCGACACTGCCCAAATAAGGTCGAAGGTATGCGTTCTTGGAAAAGAACCATAGCAGTGTGGCGCAGAACAGGATGTTCAGCAAAATGGAGACAATTGTGCTCTGATGTTTCATAGCATTGTGATTTGAATATGGCGGCAAATATAGTCTTTTTATCCATCGTTTATCACCCCATAGCGTCTTATTCCCCCAAAAAACCATTTTGGAGGAATAAAACCTAATTTGTATTCAAAACGCTGAATATCATGCATCTATACACTATATGGTTGTCGTCTTTTTGTTGCAATGTCATATTTTTGGGCAAGGAGGAATATTTTTTTATTTTGAGGGATAAAATATTTGGCGAAAGGAAGTATTTTTGTCGCGAAAAATGACACATGTATGTACCCAAAAACAGATTCTATGAAAAAATTATTATCATTGACCATTCTCGCAGCCATGATGCTGTTTGCGACTTGCGAGAAAGTGAACAGGGAGATTGAATTATACCAGCCTTCACTTAACAGGGTTGAAGTAATCCCTTTGGATAGCAAAACCGCATCCATTACTATGTTTGTGTCACAAATCGGCCACGATGGGAAAAATTGCCCTGGCTGTATATTAAATAATGGGAATTTGATCCATGTTGACTGCATGGGAGATGGACACTATTGCAGACTGGCTTCGGCAGTTCAGCTGCAACAGGTTGGCACTGCCGTCTCCGCCACTACAACGGACACATTCGATCTGACCACAGAGGACTTCTTCCTCATGCCTGATCGTTCGTTAAACTACACGGACGAAAAGGGACACCGCATCTTCTTGAACATTCCCAGACAGATGGTCTATCGGGACACCGCCACCCTGCAGTTCACTTTCACGGGCCTATTCTTTAGCACAACAGCAGCATATAGTAACAATTAAATTAAACATCATGTTACAACACATTAGAAAAAGCAGATGGACTAAAGTGATAGCCATGTATTTGGTTATTTCCTTGTTTTCAGAAATTGCTGTCCCGTCACGGACTTATGCCATCACTGGCGGTCCCAGCCAACCTGAAATGGCTGGATTCACCCCATCAGACACCGACAATATGGTGGATTTGTTCAGCGGGGATTTTCACTACACCATTCCGATTATGACAGTACCTGGGCCAAATGGCGGGTTCCCGATTAACCTGAACTACACATCGGGCGTTGGCATGGAACACGAAGCCTCTTGGGTAGGTCTCGGCTGGAATCTCAATCCGGGTGCCATTAACCGGCAAGTGCGCGGCATTCCTGACGACTTCCAAAACGACACAATCGAGAAAGTCTATCACCGCCGTGACAACAACACTTTCCTTTTCTCTCCCGGAGGCGGTGGAGAGGTGTATGGTGCAGACTTCGGTTTAGGCGCAACCATGTCCGCTTCATTCATATATAACACTTACAACGGCATATCGCTTTGCAGAAGGTTCGGTGTTTCTGCCTCGTATGTCAGAAACAAAAGCGTGCAAGACCATAAAAACAAATTGCAATTGTCTGCCAATGCGAGTATTTCCCAAGATTCCGACAACGGTGTCACCACCTCTTTTTCCATGAACGGTGGAAAAAATCTCAAAGCGGGGTTCAATTACGGGTACAACAGCAAAAGCGGCACCTATACGTATGGAAACCAGATTTCACTCAGTTTCTCCGAACCTATGGACGTTGAAAAAACAGTAAATGGGGAAACAACAACGGATACCAAAACAAAAACAACCAGTTGGGGCGGTGTGGGCCGGTCGTTCTCCACGGCTGCCAATCTTCCGCCAATACATGTTCCTATGGTTTCCAACAGTTGGGGCGTGTCATTTCAGATTGGAGGCGCTGGAGCCTATCTGGAGGGATATGGGACGGTCAACTGCAATATCGTTTCCCAAACAACACCTTCCGGGCCTCTCAAAAATCTCGCTTGCGGCATCCTATACGCAGATAAAGCGGGAGAAAAAACATTACAGGATTTTAACAGGGAGAAGGAAATCTGCGTGGACCACGATTCCAAAAATCTGCCGCTGCCAGTTATGACCAACGACCTCTACCATATAACGGGAGAACTACAGGGTGGAACATTCCGGGCCTACAGGTCTGACTATGGGCATTTTTATGACAACTTTATTGAGAACAGTACTGCAGCCAACGACATAGGTGTTGATCTTGCGTTCGGAGACGGTGTCCAGTTAGGAACGAACATTTCTTTTACGAGTGGCACCTCTACAACGGGTGACTGGGAGCTGGGGGATTACCTTACAAAACTAAAATTCAAGGACAAGGCAAAATATTCCAACCAATCACCCCAAAGCATTCACAAGTCCTTGTATGAACCCTTCTATTTTAAAATGGTCGGGGAACAGACCGCCGCCACAGCCGACCTGCTGTCGGATATTGGTTACGAGAAAGCGGTGCGTTTCTCCATCCAACGTGATCGCAAACCCACATTTTGGGGAGGTATGGAGTATCACTACTATACGGACAATCGACTTTCAAACGAGAATACAATTTCTCACTTCGAACAGTCGGAGCGTACTGTCAGAACCAATTCTATAGAGTACGAAACACTTGCAAACCATCACATCTCCCAATTCTCCATTTTAAATGCTAACGGGGAACGGTTCACATACGGCCGGACTTTGCATAATTATATAGAAAAGGAGGTCTCCTTTTCCATTCCATCCAACAGCCAATGGATAGACAGTACTGTGGTTCGTGGCTATTCTTCAGTATTGGCATTGCCGAACACTTTTCCAAATCAAAGGGTAGGCAAGGAAAAACTGTTCGCAAGTACCACCACGCCAGCCTACCCGTACTCTTACCTGCTAACCTCTGTCACATCGCCAGATTACGTTGACCTCACCGGAAACGGACCCTCCGATGATGACTTTGGCTATTGGGTGAAACTAAGTTATTCCACGAAATGCTCTGGGGATACAGCCTATTGCTGGCGGATCCCCTATCAAGGTGCGAACTATTTTATGGGGGACAGATCAAACGAAAACGATGACATTGGAAGCTACTATTATGGAAAAAAAGAAATTGCATACGTGGATACCATCAAAACTAAAACCCATTATGCCGTTTTCTATACTTCGTCCCGGGAAGACGCTCGTGGGGGCAATCCAGATGATGAGCAAAAGGGAGGTTATTCAGAACAATCGAAGCATCTTTACAAATTGGACAGTATCAAACTCTACAGCAAGGAAGATTCGATTACGGCCATCAAGACCGCCGTGTTCGAGTATGATTATTCCCTCTGTCAAGGCGTTTACAATAATCCAATCAGCGATACTCTTGGAAAACTGACGTTGAAAAGGCTGTATTTCAAGTATGCCAATAATATCAAGGGGGAACAAACACCTTATACATTCCACTACGATGGCGAAAATCCCAAATATAATCCGGGAAAGATGGACCGTTGGGGCAACTACAAAGGCGACGCCAACTATTTTGAACATTACGTAACCCAGAATCCCGATTCCGCCAACCGTTGGGCGAGTGCCTGGCTGCTGACCCGGATTGATCTGCCGGAGGGAGGCTCAATCCTCGTGGATTATGAGAGCGACGACTATGCGTATGTGCAGGACCGGCAGGCGATGTATATGGCCGAAGTCGCTAATCAGACTTCGTTCCAAAAAGAAAACGGGAAATACTACATTTATTTCAAGAAAAAGCCGAACACCGATGCGAATGATTATGTGACAGGGTTCAAACACAACCTGATGTTCTTCAAGATTGCCGTAAGATATAAGGTTGGGAAATACCCTGACTACATACAGGGGTACGCGAAAGTAAAGTCCGCTGCGGATTTTTCGCCTGATATTGGCAGGATAGAGGTGGAGCCGTTCCCGGTGTATGACATTCACCCTGTATATCTCTTTGCCCTGCAGTATCTGAAGAACAACCGCCCCGACCTGCTTTTCAACGGGGCAGACTCTATGGAAAACAGCAGTGACGCTGCAGCTTTTTTCAGAGCTTTGGTCTCGGGCGGGGTTGTTGACAAAGTGAACGCAATGAAAGGGAATGCCGAATTTTACCGCTACTGCAAGGCCAGTGGGGATTACAATCATTTGGCAATAGGAGAGGAAGGGATGCCTTCATACGTCAGGTTGAATGTTCCGGATAAAATCAAATACGGAGGAGGCTGTAGAGTCCGTTCCATCACTTTAATGGATAATTGGACAAAATCCGACAGCAGTTTTTACAAACAGGAATATTTCTATCGGAAAATCGAGAATGGAAAACTCATTAGCAGCGGGGTCGCAGAATACGAGCCAAACGTGGGTGCCGAGGAGAACGCCATGCGCTATCCCGTTTACGATGAGGTGAAAGGGCTATTTTTCATTGAGGACGAAATGTATAGCGAAGAACCATACGGGGAATCCTATTTTCCCGGAGCCAATGTGGGGTACAGCCAAGTCATCGTGAGAACATACACTCCCGATAACGTCACCCTGTCAACAACAGGAGTCCAGCGTTTTGAGTTTTACACTGCAAAAGACTTCCCTTTATCCGTCTCCCAGACTAAGCTTCAATGTGAGGTTGATCCCGTTCCCAATGTTTTCCAGCTTATCACAGCAGGATTCAAACAGAGCAGTTCCTCATGCTATTCCCAGGGATATCAAATCGAGCTGAATGACATGCACGGGAAACAGAAGGCCATCAGCACCTGCCCCTTTGTGAAAGGCACCGTCAACGATTCTTTGATTGCCAATGTTGAGCAGGCCGGCTACACCTCACGAGTGGAGTATTATTACCGAACCAAGACGGAAAATGGGGTGCGGAAGCTGGACAACCAGGTGGAGGTGTTGCTTATCGATGGCAAAACGGAGACAAAGACACTGGGACAAACGTATGATTTTGTCATTGACCAACGACGAAACCATTCCTTGAGTGTCGGAGGCGGCGCAAATGCCCAGTTCATGCTGGGGAATATAATACCGCCTTTGGTGGGTGCTTCGGCCCTTCCTTCTTTCGACTGTTTTGAGGAAGATGTCAAATCTGTTGCGACAACGAAAGTCGTATACAAGACAGGAATTTTAGAAACAACAAAAGCCTATAACAATGGTTCGGTCATTACCACCACCAACCTGCAATATGACCCATACACGGGGCAGCCTTTGCTGACCAGCGTGACCAATGAATTCGAACAGCCTGTATATCATTACAACATGCCTGCATATTGGTATTACCCCAACATGGGCAGCGCAGCCGACAATTACGGGGCGACATATTATGGCAACACGGTATTACCGAACGGACAAAAAGTTTTTTCCCAGTATGATATGATCAAGTTTGGTGGAATTTGTTACCGTCTTGACAGCGTCTTTTCAAACAGAGCCTATTGCTGGACAAACTCAGCGGAGACAAATTTCCCCATATCCGGGAAACAGATTGTCCAGTCAAGAAACTCCAATCAATTGAATGCAAGTGCTGCAACCATAAGTTCGTTAAAGAATCCGGCTAATCCGGGAAACAGACGGATGCCCATGTTGGAGACTTACAATCACATTCACGAAGAATGCTTTCCCTTTCAAGACTGCTTAGGTCAAGAGAAATATGCCCGAATAATTTATGATGAAAGAAATGGACGGTTGTACTTTTTTCTTGAACTCGCTTATGAGAAACTATGCAAGCCATCTTTAACATTGGAAAACTTGCTGGACGGCAACACCCCACATGTTGTGTATGAACATATCCGCTTGCCCAATTTCACAGTGATAACGGATTATTCTTTCCTGCCAAACGGACGGGAGATAGCCATACGTTACGATCAGGAAAACAAAATTGTCGGCTCTTTTGTTTGGAACGACCCGGAAGGTGTATTCCCTGAATGTATGGACGGGGTGCTTCAGGCATCCGCCACAGAATACGATACGGCCTTTTTTTATGATTATGACGACATCGGCATGATTCCGATTTCCAACCAGCAATATTTAGGCATTCCCAATATTTACCGAAGTCTTCGGGCAAATCTGTATGTGACGGAGCGCAACCAGACAGGAGCGCACAACCAGTATGCGACCAACACCGCATACGACGGCACTTTTGTGACTTTTTCGCCGTTTTATCACGGTCGCGGCAATGCAAACAACATGCAGAAACCTTGGACGTGGACGGCTGAGATAACCAAATACAGCCCATTCAACTTCGAGATAGAGAATGTGAACGCACTCGGCATCTATTCATCCGCCCTTTACGGATATAAAAACTCACTGGCAACCGCTGTGGCTAACAACGCACGATATTATGAAATCGGGTTTGACGGTTTCGAAAATGACAATAATATCGTGGTCGGACAACAACGGGGACACATTCACTGTCACGCAACAAATAACACCCTCTTTTCTTCATTATATGCCCACACAGGGAATAGGTCGCTCCAAACATCAAAACTTACCGTTGATATTGGACCTCGCTCCCATTTGCAATTGCAGCATGGGAAAAAATACATCTTTTCTTGTTGGGTGCGAAAGGAAAACTGTCTGACATCGGGAAACTTGGGGGACGATTATTCGTTCACATACAATAATTCATCCGTTCCGGTCGCCAAGGAGCCGAAAGTGGAGTGTTGGCAGCGGATTGAAATGGAGTTTGAATACGACAATTTGGCTAATGACATACTGGAACTGGAACTTTCGCATACAACAAACGGTAGGTTTTTCGTGGATGACATCCGAATCATGCCCGCAGACGCAACTTTCAAGAGCTATGTCTATAATCCGCAAAACTACAGACTGATAGCGGAACTGGACGAGAACAATTTCGCGACGTTCTATAATTATGACGAGGAAGGGGTTGTGGTACAGGTGAAAAAGGAGACCGAGAAGGGTGTCATGACGGTGAAGACCACACGCCAGCATTTTAAATCTTCATCACAGAATCAAACTCATTAAAATCATAACGCTATGCTTAAAAGAACATTTGTATTGGTAAACATGCTGCTCGCATTGGGATTAGCAGCCAACGCATTCCCTGTCAACTTGCGAACAATTGCATCCTTGTCTTCAAAAACACCGGCATATTTTCCCGGAGACGGGGTCTGTGTAGTCTATCACCCAGAAGAGTTCTTCACGTTTCTGTGGCCGGAGAAATGGTCAGAGAAGTCTAACCTGTCTTTTGTTCTGGTGGCAATGGATGACAACCAGACAGCCGAAGAGGCAGTCTCAAAAAACATTCCTCTTTATAAGGAGGAAAGTATTCAGTCCTATTACGTGCAATATCCTTGGGATGCACCACCGTTGGAATTTGGCGAGTATGCGTGGCAGGTGAAAAACGCCAACGGGAAAGTGCTGCTCACCACACAATTCCGCGTCGGATCGGTGAACAACTCAAAATATGAAATTACGACACCTGATAATGTATGGATGTATTTGAAAGAAAAACCAGACGGCAGCTACCATATAGCATACGACAGAGTGTTGTATATCCATTACACCGAACCATACGAGGTAAGTACAGACCAAATGTTGCGGTTTTGCGTCTATGATTCTCACCGGAATATTGTACTTCGAACCAATGATACTGGTGCTGTGGTGGAATATGCTTTAATGCAGATAACCTCCCCGACAATTCATACGGGAGAGAACTGGATCAAGATTTTTGTAGGTCAGAATTGTTTTTATTACGATGTATTCATGCATGATTATCCGGATGACTACTATCTTGAAGTATGGGACGGCAAAGGGGAGAAAAGTTTCCTGCGCTTCCGATGTGTCCATTCCACGCCAAGATTAGTTCCAACAACCAATGAAAACAACTGATTATGAAAAAGCTATCAATATATATTCTGATACTATTTGGGCTGCTGATGAGTTCAAAGGCATCGAATGAGATTTACAGCAAACATCGGCGTGGCGTAGAAATCATGCAGAATGCCGTATTAGCTATCTCTTCACGGCAATTTAGCCGTACCAACTGGAATGTGACCGATCCTTTTGTGAGAGTCCGACTGTATCTTGCGGAAGACCGTTATATGTCACACTCCGGCAACGAGGACTTCAGGGTCATTTACGACATTACTCTGACAGATAATAACAGTTCATCAATCACCTTGACCGACACCTTAAACGTAGGTTACCGTCAAAACTCTCCGTATCGTGACTTGGACATGAACGAATACCGAAACTATAAGGAGGCATCCTTGAGGATTAGGAATGTATCCACGAACATTACGAATGACATTGTCTTGGAGCTGCAACTCTGTTATCCACGAAATACAAGGACAGCCTCAATCGGAAACCCATTTGATGTGAGGCGGAGATACCTTGAAAATACCAACGAGCTGTTGGTTACTTGGGGGTATCTTGACGGAGCGGACGAATACGACTTGGAATGGCTGTTTGTTGACAATCCATCGGCTTCCAACAATGTTCCATACGATTTTGCCAACGCCACCAGGATTACCACATCCGACAACTACTACAAAATCCCGCTAGCATATCCCAAAGGAAACATTCTGTGCAGGGTTAGAGGCAGGGGAACAATGCTTGACCACGGCAATTATTACCCGGTTTTTGGGCTGTGGAGTTTTGCAAATTCCTCTGGAAACACTATTCCCGACACAAATCATATATGCAGATATGACTATCAGGGGCTTGAAGACAGTCTCACGTGGCAATGCACCACCGTGTATGCGGAGGAGGGCAAGCGCAAGGAGATTATCTCTTTCTATGATGGCACTTTGCGGAAACGGCAGGAGGTGACAGTCCTGAACACCGATAATGTTGCCGTGGTTGGTGAAACGTTCTACGACCACGTGGGGCGGCAGGCATTGCAGGCAATTCCAACCCCCACAGCAAGCAAGGGAATCCGATATTATGGCACAAGCGGAACTCCCAACGGACAATTTAACGGCAATTTCCCTAAATCCCAATACGATGAGGATGCCACACTCACCCACACACCGAAATTTCCGTCAGACGCGGGCAGTGCCGTGTACTTCTCCTCCAACAATCCTTTTGCCGGCAACCCGCACTGGCCGAACGCCAGCCAAATCCCCTGGGACAGCGGATATACCTACACGCACGTCCGATACCTCAATGATGGTACCGACAGGGTTCATTCGCAAAGCAATGTGGGAAGCGCCTTTAAGATGGGTGGCGGGCATGAGACGAAATACTATTACGGGAATCCCTCCCAGGTTGAACTGGACCGTCTGTTCGGTAACGAGGTGGGTGACGCCTCCCACTATCAGAAAGTGATTGCCGTGGATGCCAACGGGGAAATATCCGTGTCCTACTATGACATGAAAGAACGGCTTATCGCTTCTGCAATTGTTCCAAATGGTGCAAACAACGATGTGCTTTGTCCAATAGACAGCACCCCGCCGGCGTACATTTTGTACGACAGTATTGTTTTTGACATCGGTAGCCGCCAATATGTCCGGAATATTGTGGTGGGGGCACCGTCCGACCACACCTTCATATACAGGGTCTCGCCCTCCGCCGCCCTGTGCGACACCTGCTATGAGCTGACGGGATGTATGGATTGCAGGTACCATGTCGTTTTCAGTCTTTGGAATCCCGAAACGATGATCTTTCTGTTCAAGGACTCGCTCATCGTTTCTGAAGGGGAATACATAGAACACACGGTCATGCTCAATCCCGGCAGTTACCAGCTGTACAAGAGTATCACACCCGTGAACGACGACACCACCGCAGCGGCGTTTGACCAATTTAGGGGAAGGCAACGCCGATGTGCGTATTATACGCCCGCTACAATACATCCTTGCTACACGCCTTGTCAGGAATATGCCATGGAACAAGCAGGGATAGAAGTACCTGACACCACAAAATTGGAGTATGTGCAAGCTTTGGCTGCCTGTGAAAATCCCCCACAGAGTTTCAACACGGAGTGTGAGGCGAAGCGGGCGGCGATGTTGGCTGATATGAGTCCCGGCGGCCAGTATTTTGACAATATCCGCACCTGCTGTCCCGGCGACTCCTTCTGTTGCCGTTCTACCAGTTTGAACGGATTTCTCAACACGATATGTGAGCAGAGATTTATTGGAGACACTAAACTGCAGCAGATCAAAACAGATGCTGGATGTTCCAACTACGATGATAAACTTTGGAACTTTATGCGTGAGAAGTGGAGACCGGAATACGCAGAAGTGATGCTCAAGTACCACCCCGAGTACCACTTGTATCAGGCTATGTGCGACTGCGGGGAACCCGAAGCTGTCGAAGCCCAGCACCGCTTTGACAGCATCTTTATGAACACTTACGACCACAAATTAGCTGAAAACCTTGGATTATTCAATCCCTTAGGTATGGCTGTGGATCTGTCAACACAGATTCAGACAGATAGAAATAAAGGATACCAACCGTTTGATCCGATTAACATTGACTCTCTCTTCTACGAGAAAACTTCGTGCTGTCAGGACGAAATAGATGAACTCCGTCAACATATCATCAGGAAACTTAACGGATACTTGTCCTGGGACAATAACAACAAGTACCTCAGCCTTTGGTGGCTGTTGGACAATCCTGAAGGCATCACCTCTTCGTACTGCCCCGCTGAATTTCTCCCAATACAGAATGTCGTGGTCGCCGTCCACGACTCGATACTGCCCCGGTGGGCAGCGTATTACGGAGGCCCAGAAAACGCCAAATGGATGCTCTTTAAAAGCATATACACCTATTTGAAGAATGAAGTCCGACAAACCTTTCTGCCAGCTTGTCTCCTCAGCTGTTCTATCGGACAAGGTGATCGAAGTGTCGGTTGTTGTTACAAACCCGATTTCCAGTGGGGACAAGGCGAATGGTGGAGCAGGTATTTCGGTTCCTGTTCGGATTCCATCTGCCGCTACTATCTTGCCGCCGACACAGGCTGTTCCGCAATGCCGCTGACTGTAGGTGGTTGCGATGACAACGACATGGGCGGTTTCCAAATCCGTTTCCTGTGCAACCCTGTTTACGGTATGACATTGGAGAGCCTTCAGATGGCGGCAGACTCGTCACGGCAGGTCATGCTTGAGAACTGCTGCGAGGATTGCTTGGCATACGCCAACTCCTGGATGGAAGAACTTCATGACTATTTCATCACGTACTGTCCGGATTTCTTTTCGGGTGACAGTGCCAAGTGGTTTGACTTCCGGCAGAGTTTGGTTGACTTATGTCTGGAGAGCTGTGCCTCCTCTTTTGCGAATTATGATTTCAGCATCAGCCAGAGAATCCATCCGGACTCGCTGGCACAACTTTTAGAAGATTTATGCTCTCCCCTCTACGACAAATATCCCCTCATCGTTTACCCCCATCCCCAAAACGTGTATGTGGACTGCGGCTGCGACCGCTACCAGACGGCACTCCATGCCTACGGGCTGACATTCTGGAGCGATGCTGCCGCGATAGCCGACTCTCTGGCAAACGAGGGAATAACCGCCTCTACAGATGACATTCTCTCTTGGAACAGTTTCTGTATTTGGGACAGATACGGCAATATGTTGGACGGTATCGACGACACAGTCACATTGTACTCGTATGGTTTTCCCGAAGAGTTCCGCTGCTATCCAGATCTCCCAGACAGTGTCCTCTGTCATCTCCAGGCAGTTTTGGAGGCCGCCGCGCAGGACACCATCTCCTTCTACCACGCCTGGGACAGCCTCGTGACTTGCCACAGAACGGCTTACGAATCGCACTGCATGGATTATCTGCATGAATCTCTGTCAATAACAGACTCCTCGAACGAATTCCTCTACACCCTGTATTTCTACGACCAGGCAGACAACCTCATCAAAACGGTTCCACCCAAGGGAGTTCATGTGATTGAGAAATCCGACACCTTGGATGCTGTGGCCGCGTACCGACAAAACATCGCCCGCTACGACACGCTCCAGCCGGGGTTTGTCCGTCCGAAGCACACCATGGTTACCAACTACCGCTACAACTCCCTGAACCAGGTGATACAAAGCTACCAGCCGGACTACGACAGTGTCTCCTATATCTATTATGACCTCCTGTCGCGTCCCGTCCTCAGCCAGGATGGGAAGCAACGTCCGCAGCACAAGTACAGCTACACGGTTTACGATGCTTTGGGCCGCATCGTGGAGGTCGGACAGATACAGAACAGCACGCCCGTCACCCGCGATGAAGCCGCCACCCTGAACTTCATCACCCTGTTCCTGAACGGTGGCGTGAAGAGTGAGATCACCCGCACCCGGTATGACTCGATGATGGTTTCTTCCCTGAACCAGACCCATTTGCGCAACCGTGTCGCCGCCGTGTCATTTTGCCCTGACGGTGACACGCTTCATCCCGAGTCGGCCACGCACTACAGCTACGACATACACGGCAATGTGAAACGGCTCGTGCAGGATATTCCGGCGTTAGGCACGTTTGGCCGCCAGTTTACGGCATTGGATTACGAGTACGACTTAATCAGCGGAAACGTGAACCGCGTATGGTTCCAAAAAGGGAAGCCGGAGCAGTTCGGCCACCGCTACCGCTACGATGCCGACAACAGGATTACGCATGTATATACTTCCGACATTTTCAAAAAGAAGGGGTCCGCGTGGTTGTCGCAGGAGCGTCTGGAGGCCCGCTACTTCTATCTCCCCCACGGCGCGTTGGCAAGGGTGGAGTTGGGGCACAAGCAAATCCAAGGTGTTGACTACGCCTACACCCTGCAAGGGTGGTTGAAAGACATCAACGGTTACCGAAGCTCCTTACGTGATGTTTATTTTGATGTTGCCAATTTCGACATCGGCGGGGACGGAGCTACCTTGGATGACAACCTGAACCAGCTGTTTGCCCGAGACGGTTTCTCCTCATCCTTACAATACTACACGGATGACTACCGGCCAGTTGCAGGCACGAACTACTTCAATGATCCGTCCACTAATGCCGTCTCGCTCTTCAACGGGAACATTTCGGCTCTGACCACCAGTTGCTACCAGTGGGGAGACCCTTCCCTGTTGAAGCGGTTCCGCTACGACAAGCTGAACCGGATAAAACAGATGCGAACGGCCACGCACAGTTACGATGCTACCGGATGGAATCCCTTATCCGACAATTTTTCCACAGAGTACACATACGACTGGAACGGAAATTTGCTATTTTTGCAGCGCAAAGACGAAACAGGAGACCTTATGCACCATATCTGCTATAATTACACGGACACCACGAAAAACCGTCTGAGCGGCATCTTTGCCACCGGCCTCAACTCTGGCACGTACCAGTACGATGCTCTGGGCAACCTTGTTCGCGACAACGCGGAAGGTTTGACTGTAGGTTGGAATGCCTTAGGCAAGGTGGACACCATCCGCAGGAACGGCAACATATTGTCCATGTTCCGCTACAGTCCAACAGGGCAACGGCAGGTGAAGGCGACCGGTTCCGACACGACGTTCTACATCCATGATGCAACGGGCAACGTAATGTGCGTCTATAGGCTGAAGAACGACACATTGACAGCCTCGGAGCGTTACATTTACGGCAGCAAGCGTTTGGGGATGTTAGGACAGCAAGTTTGGATCACCGCTGGCGGTGCGGCGCGTTTGCAAGACCGCAACACCATCGGTCACCGCCTCTATGAATTGACCGACCACTTGGGTAATGTGACTACCACTCTCCCGGACCGGAAGTATATCACTCCTAATGCCGACAATGAACTGATTTATATCCCGGATGCCGTCACATACACGGATTACTATCCATTCGGTTTCCCCATGCCGAGACCTGGTTTTACTACGGGGGGGTACCGGTACTTCTTCAACGGGCAGGAGGCTGATAATGAGGTGTTTGGAGAAGGTGCTTTGCACGCCTTTGAGTACCGCATGCACGACACGAGGATAGGGCGGTTCTGGAGCGTGGACCCGTTAGCGGGAGACTATCCGATGCTCACTCCGTTCCAGTTTGCCAGCTGCTCGCCGGTGTTGCTCGTTGATGTGGAGGGATTGGAAGGGATAGAAAACACCATTGGATATACATCGGATGGGGTTCCGTTTTATTATTTCAATGCACGCCAGTCCACGTATGTGAAGCCGAATACACTTCCAGAAGCAGAATTGAAAAGACCGTTGCTACAGGTCACAAAACAACACATTCCCCGTCAAGGTGAAATACGTCCTGCCAAGTCCGAATATGAGAAAGCATGGGAGTTTTCTGCGGGGCCTTTTGCGAATTATATCCGTAATGACCGTGTTTTGCAATCAGTTTCTTTGAGTGGATTTATTGCTACATCTTATTTGTTTGGAGGGTGTGTTGCATCAGATGTTTTACCATATGCAGTGCAAGGAGGCGAAGGGCTATATTCACTCGGCCTTAAAATCTACAATAATCCTTGGGGGAAAAGAGCGATTGGAGTCACTGCGGGCATAATTGCTAATGAACAAAAGTGGTCTCCTGACATCAATTTCCCAGATCCTTTGATTAATATCTATAGTCAATCTACTCAGTTTTTCCTATATTCATTGGAAAAAGCCAATCCTTTCTTTTATATGAATCCAAAAAACAATGCAGCTGTTAATACAAACAACAATGAGAAACCCAATCACACGCAATCAACGGAGAAAGAAAATCAGTCGTCTCGTTAAAAAATACATATTTTTTTTGTTACTTTCATTCGTTATCATAGTGATGCATTATAAAAGTGGCAGTGGGGATAGTAGGTGGAAAACTGCCTCTTATTCAAAACCCACTCCTAACACATGGCAATATGTTTATGAACACATGTCTGAAATCGTTTGTTTCTCGTTTTGTGGAGGTGTGTTTTTTACATTAGTATCAGAGTTAATAAAAGATGATTGAAACAAAGAATACTGTCCTAATCTTTCCCAGTTATCGTAAAAACATCAAACTGCCATCCCAATTGTAAAAAGTGTATCTCCGCGCCATGGTCCCCACCACCACAAACCCGCCTCAGCACCCCCGTTCCGCTACAGGGCAAACAAGTTGTCCAAGTTGTCCAAGTTGTCTTTCTGAAATAAATTTGCTATTTTTGCAGCGCAAAGACGAAATAGGAGATCTTATGCACCATATCTGCTATAATTACACGGACACCACGAAAAACCGTCTGAGCGACATCTCTGCCACAGGCCTCAATTCCGGCACGTACCAGTACGATGCGCTGGGCAACCTTGTTCGCGACAACGCGGAAGGTTTGACTGTAGGTTGGAATGCCTTAGGCAAGGTGGACACCATCCGCAGGAACGATGTGCTGATCTCCTCATTCCGTTACAGTCCTACGGGCCAGCGGCAGGTGAAGGCGACCGGTTCCGACACGACGTTCTACATCCATGATGCCACGGGCAACGTGATGTGCGTCTATAGGCTGAAGAACGACACATTGACAGCCTCGGAGCGTTACATTTACGGCAGCAAGCGGTTGGGGATGCTGGGACAGCAGGTTTGGATCACCGCCGGCGGTGCGGCGCGTTTGCAAGACCGCAACACCATCGGCCACCGCCTCTATGAATTGACCGACCACTTGGGTAATGTGACTACCACTCTCCCGGACCGGAAGTATATCATTCCTAATGCCGACAATGAACCGATTTATATACCCGATGCCGTCACATACACGGATTACTATCCATTCGGTTTCCCCATGCCGAGACCTGGTTTTACTACGGGGGGTTACCGGTACTTCTTCAACGGGCAGGAGGCATATAATGAGGTGTTTGGAGAAGGGAAAAGTTTGAGCGCGGAGTTTTGGCAGTACGACACACGATTGGGGAGGAGATGGAATGTGGACCCCGTCTTCAAAGAGTACGAGAGTCCGTATGCTTGTTTTGCGGGGAATCCGGTGTGGTTTGCGGATAGATTTGGAGCAGACACCATATTTGATGATGATGTGGCACGGAAAGATTTCTTGGACACCTATCAGGAGATTGTTGATCGTATCTCAGGCGTAGAAAGAAAAGCCGCCGATATTAGAACTCTCGCTGCTCAAAGAAACTGGAAGGACGAGAAATTGAATCGGAAGATTGGTGAACTGTATGAAGAAAAAGAATACTATACTCTTCTGGAGATGAGGCAAGGCTTCCAGGAAATCATGAGTGACCGCAGTTTTTGCGTGACCTATTCAACAGATGTTTCTTTTCTCAAGAAAAGTCAAGGAGGCAGAACACACTATGTTGATGACAAAAATGTGAATGTGTATTACCGACCAAACATGCGAGGAAGTCTTACGCATGAAACACGCCATGTTTGGGGAGTCATGCGAAAAGAATGGTCTAATATAGGTGGCTATGACACCTTTGACGAACTATGGGCATTTACTTGGCAAGGTGTTATAGACGCCCCTGCGGTTGATAAATTAATTGAAACCGCAATTCAGAAGTATAATAATGGAAAACCTTACTGGGAAAGACAAGAATTGGATTTGAAAGGAGCCATAGATTACCTATATACAACAGGAGACCTAAAACATGATTCTAAAATCAAGGTGAGTCCAGTACCAATTCCAGCCCCATAACAGTTCATATGCGTCACTATTGTATTATATTCATATTGCTAGCCACTCCTCTGGTGAAAGCCCAAACCACACCACCATATTGCTTACAAATAAGCAATATTTCGAGTGACTATCTTGTTTGCGATGCAGGGATTGTCGAGACACACATTAATGAAGAATCCAAGTCTTATTACGACTTCGAGATTTCCAATTTTGTGCCTCGTTCACAAATCACCGACAGCATATACAATTTACTGATTCATTACATAAAACATGAGGTGGCTCAATTGGGTTCCGTAGATTATCATGAACTTGGATTTACTATTGATGGGTGGCCGGATATCGTTAGTTATTTCGATCAACAAAATGCCAATATTATACGGCTTTACTACTGTTATGACAGAGTGATGGATTCCCTGCGGAAGCAAATCAATATCATTTTACGGGCCAACAATATTCAAGACACCCTTATGTTTCCTAAAAGCGATTTCGGTTGTGAGAAAGAGCAAATAAACCCGCTGTATAATCCCATAGAGGACGGGAACGAACGCATTGACGACTATTTTTTCAGTTTGGTGTTGGACGGTCAGCAAGTACTCATTTCTTCTGACTGGTCAAAGCTTTTTTATCTTGACTCTGTAGAACCTGTATTTGTTTCTCGTTATGATCGGGACAACAACAATCGCCATAAATGGAAGAACTGGTACCGACTGATAAAGTGCGAAAAGGCAATAATTTCTGAATGCAAACTGGATTCGGTACGAAATGGCGACTCGTATCTAATCGTAAGAATAAACTATAAGTGGTTGTGGATTAATAATTTGAGCGGAAAATCAGTACATGATTTATTAGATGCTGTTGAAAAACTTTTACCTCGTTCTTATCGCAAACAATACCGAGCCGTTAGAGAAAACTATATCAAACATGCAACAGGAGAATACAATTAAACATGCCCTTTGTTCTAAAAATCCTATTTTCGCACCATGGTCTCCACCACCACATACCCTCCCAAACACCCCCGTCCCGCTACATGGCAACCAAGTTGTCCCAAGTTGTCCAAGTTGTCTTTCTGAAATAAATTTGCTATTTTTGCAGCGCAAAGACGAAACAGGAACTCTTATGCACCATATCTGCTATAATTACACGGACACCACGAAAAACCGTCTGAGCGACATCTCTGCCACAGACCTCAATTCCGGCACGTACCAGTACGATGCGCTGGGCAACCTTGTTCGCGACAACGCGGAAGGTTTGACTGTAGGTTGGAATGCCTTAGGCAAGGTGGACACCATCCGCAGGAACGGCAACATATTGTCCACGTTCCGCTACAGTCCAACAGGGCAACGGCAGGTGAAGGCGACCGGTTCCGACACGACGTTCTACATCCATGATGCAACGGGCAACGTGATGTGCGTCTATAGGCTGAAGAACGACACATTGACAGCCTCGGAGCGTTACATTTACGGCAGCAAGCGTTTTGGGATGTTAGGACAGCAGGTCTGGATCACCGCCGGCGGTGCGGCGCGTTTGCAAGACCGCAACACCATCGGCCACCGCCTCTATGAATTGACCGACCACTTGGGTAATGTTACTACCACTCTCCCGGACCGGAAGTGCCTCACTCCTAATGCCAACAATGAACAGATATATGTTCCCAATGCCGTCACATTCACGGATTACTATCCATTCGGTTTCCCCATGCCGAGACCTGGTTTTACTACGGGGGGTTACCGGTACTTCTTCAACGGACAGGAGGCTGACAATGAGGTGCTTGGGGAAGGGGCGTTGCACGCCTTCGAGTACCGTACGCACGACACGCGTATCGGGAGGTTTTGGAGCGTGGACCCTTTAGCGGGGAAGTTTCCCTGGAACAGCACGTATGCGTTTGCGGAGAACAGGGTTGTGGACGGAAGAGAACTGGAGGGGTTAGAGGTCACTTATGCCACAACTGAATTTGGAAGTGCTGTAGGGCTTGGACAATGTGGATGGAATTATGTTAAAGGAAAAGGAGCAGCGGAAGATAAAGTTGGTATTACCTATTTTAAGTATTATTCTCCATTTAAGATCTCCAATCAGGAATCAGTTGCGGGTGCTATGCTGGCAAGTGTAAAAGTCCATTTCGGAACTGATTTTTCTTCTGATTATTTTAGACAATCATCGAAACGAGGTCCCATCACATCATTGGATTTCTATCCTATGATTAAAGGGGTGTCTGTTGAAGGTAGGGATGTCTTTCCTTATGTGGGCTCAAGCCTCGGAGCAGGATGGTTTGCGGCTCTTCTGACTACCGACACAAAAGTGACAGAATCATATTCAATTACTTTCAACGAACGCATATATCTAATAAACCTTGTTACTTCAAAAGGATTCCAATATAACGATTTTGATCCGGACCTTAAAGTAGGAAAAGATGACCATTATTTGTATTATGTTGACAAGGGGCATCTATTCAATTTTTTTAAGAAGACAGAGATTAAAACAAACATAAAAATGATTCTCGTTGATGAAGAAACAGGGTCTTGGGAAAGCGAACAATACCAGCAGGGCATAGAACATAAAAAATAAATCTCCTAAATGTATCATCCATATCCATTAGATCAAATCACAGAGCATCTCATAAAAAAGTATCCTGTTTTTTGTATCATAGCAACTCTTACCTTTATGTTCATCATTGTGCCACTCATTGATATTGCCATAGACCACGAATGGTTCAAACAGAAGGCCGTTGAAGTGAAATACTGTTATGATTGGGATGGTGACACCATACAACCATACATGATTTATAAGAAAGGGCGAGGAGGTAATAGTTTCGAAAAGGCATATCGGATGTTAGTGTATTACTATACACCCGATTCCTTGTTCCCGAACACATATCGTCTTGTTATTGAGAATTCGGACTTCTACCAGAAGGAAAGGATATATAAAGTGGAAATTCTGCGTTATAGCGAGGACTCTTTGCTGGCAAGGATTCGATACAAACAACATTCACCTCCAAGCGGTTACATTGAGAGGGTTGAGGTGGTACCCACATTTGCTTTGCACGATACGTTGCCCACCGGATACGAGGCGGAGAACGAGGGTTACATGAAGGATATCAAGCTGAAGAAATCGAAATCATAATAGATTGCTCCAATTATTCGATTGTTTCAAAAAAAATGTACTTTTGCAAAAAAAACAGACCAAAAATGAGGCGAACCCGAATTGTTGACAAAATCAGAAAGGTGGCCAGCAAGATGAAACCTGCAGTACAAACCATCCTGTATGGCTCGGAAGCCCGCGGAGATGCCCGTGAGGATTCCGACATAGACCTCCTGATGCTTGTGGAGGCGGACAAACTGTCGTACGAGGACAAAGACCGCATCATTGCCCCATATTACGACATAGAGCTGGAGACTGGCGTTGTCATCAGCACGCTCATCATGCCTCGGAAAGAGTGGGACAACCGCCCCTTTCCTACGCCCTTTTATGTAAATGTCACAAACGAAGGAATAATACTATGAAAGACGAACTGACAAGCGAGGCATACGAGGCCTTGTCAAAATACCGACAAGTGCGGGCGCACGAAACGTTGGAAGAGATCCCTTTCCTGCGAGAGAAAGGCTATTACGGTACCGCCACCAATCGGTTGTACTATGCCTGCTACTATGCCGCACTGGCTCTTCTGTCAAAACACCACATCACAGCAGGGACCCACTCTGGAGTAAAGACATTGTTGGGTCTGCACTTTGTTTCCAAAGGATTGGTTTCCAAAGAGAGCGGCCGCGCATTCTCGAACCTATACGACAGCAGACAACGAGGGGACTATGATGAATTCGTATATGACACATTGGAAGAAGTTGACGAATTATATCCGAAGGCACAAAGGTTTATTGAGGAAATCGACACCTTGTTGGAGAAACAGACCTCATAATCCACCATCTTCGCGCCATGATCCACACCTCCACATACCCGCCCCAGCATCCCCGTCCCGCTACATGGCAACCAAGTTGTCCAAGTTGTCCAAGTTGTCCAAGTTGTCCAAGTTGTTTTTCTAAATAAATTGTATCTTTGCGGCGAAAATCCACCGTCATGAAATACCCTATCGGCATACAGACATTCGCCGAAATTATCGACAAAGGATACGTCTATATAGATAAAACGGCATTGGTGTATAAACTGGCCAACAGCGGATGCTACTATTCCCTGCATCGTCCCCGCAGGTTTGGTAAAAGTTTGCTGGTCACCACCTTGGAGGCCTACTTCCAAGGACGGAAGGAGCTCTTCGAAGGGTTGGCCATCAGCAAGCTGGAAACCGAGTGGAAACAGTATCCCGTGCTGCACATCGACCTCAACGCCGCCGACTACAGAAGCGAGGAAGCCCTCATCTCCATCATCGACGGACACCTGCGCCAATTCGAAAGGACATTTGGGAAAGACCCCGATGAGCACACGGTTTCCGAACGGTTCAAGGGGGTCATCCAACGGGCTTGCGAGCAAACCGGCCGCCAAGTGGTGATTCTGGTGGATGAATACGACAAGCCGCTGCTGCAGGCCATCGGCAACGAGGAACTTCAGGACAATTACCGCAAGATTCTGAAGGGTTTCTACGGGGTGGCCAAGACCATGGATGCGTGCATCCGTCTCGCTTTCTTCACCGGTGTGACCAAATTCTCGAAAGTGAGCGTGTTCAGCGACCTCAACAATCTGGAAGACATCTCGTTGTCAGAGCAGTATGCCGAAATCTGCGGCATCACCGAGCAGGAAATCCGCGACAACATCGATGCACAAGTCGGGGAACTGGCGACAGCCAACGGCCTGACCAAGGATGAATGCTACTTGAGGTTGAAACAGCAGTACGACGGTTACCACTTTCACCCCAACAGCGCGGGAATGTACAATCCTTTCAGTCTGCTGTCTGCCTTGAAACGCAAGGAGTTCGGTGACCAGTGGTTCCAGTCGGGCACACCCACGTTACTGGTGGAGGTTCTGAAACGCAATAATTACGACCTTGAGCAGCTCACCCGCGAAAACGTAACGGCGGATTTGCTCGGGAGTTTGGACGCTATCGACACCAACCCAATACCGCTGCTCTACCAAAGCGGCTATCTCACCATCAAGAGTTACAACGCACGTTTCCGGACCTACCAGCTCGGATTCCCGAACGAAGAGGTGGAACGCGGGTTCAACCTGTTCCTGTTCCCATACTACGTGCCGCTCAGAAAAGAGAAGACCGGTCTGTTTGTGATGAACTTCGTGCAAGAGATAGAGGCGGGGGAGCCATTGAAGTTCATGGCACGTTTGGAGTCCCTGTTCGCCAACCAAGACTACCAAATCGCCGGAGATGCGGAGCTCTACTTCCACAATGCCGTGAGCCTCATCTTCCAAATGTTGGGCTTCTACACGGAGACCGAGCGACACACTTCCGACGG
>JAFXTE010000032.1 GCA_017525245.1 Bacteroidales bacterium
CATGGCACGTTTGGAGTCCCTGTTCGCCAACCAAGACTACCAAATCGCCGGAGATGCGGAGCTCTACTTCCACAATGCCGTGAGCCTCATCTTCCAAATGTTGGGCTTCTACACGGAGACCGAGCGACACACTTCCGACGGCCGCATGGACATGGTGGTGCAGACCGCCGATTACATCTACCTCTTCGAGTTCAAGTTGGACAAATCCGTCGAGGAGGCGTTGGAGCAGATTGAGGAGAGGGAGTACGCCTTGCCCTTCGCCCACAACCCGCGCAAGCTCTACAAAATCGGGGTGAACTTCTCCTCCGAGACGCGCCGGATCGAGAGTTGGAAGGTGGTGGAGAGGTAAAGCTATAAGGCTTTAACCCTATGTCTCCACATTGATATAAGTCCAGTATTCCAATGTGGATATTTTTCTCAAAAGTTGCATTGATGTAATTATCTTTTCATACCTGAAAAAGTGTATCTTTGCCAGCTTAAAATTTTGAGTAAAAACTGTTAATAAACATTATGAAAAAATTTTTGTTATGGATGGTCTTTTTGACCATTTGCCCGTTTGTTTGGGCACAAAGTTTCCAGATTTCACAGAATTCGTATCAGAAAGTGTCTGTTTCCTTTACCCCAGGAACACTTTCCGTTGAAAACATTTCAGTGCCTGAAGGTGACTTCACGATGATTTCCTTGCCGGATTACGGATCCTCGTATGTTCCCGGCGCACCGCAACTCCCGCAGCTGTGCAAGCTCCTTCAGACTCCTGTATGCGATTCCGTGGTCGCCACAGTGGTCAATGCGCAGTATCGCGACTTTGATGCTGCTGAATTAGGCATTTCAACCCCCGTTTTTCCGACGCAAATCTCCGCTGCGAAAAATGGAGATGTCCCCCCGTTCGCTTACGACCAGACCGTTTACAGCACAGATGCATTCTATTCGCTGCCGTTGGTGCGCGTGGAGAAGGCTGGTGTGAAGCGTGATGTGGCTCTTGCCAACATCTATGTGTCACCGGTGCAATATAACCCTGTGACCCGCAAGTTCAGGATTTACAGCCGCGTTGACGTGGAATTCACGTTCGTGAACGCTGACATGGCTGCCACAGCCGCGTTACAGAAATACGCCTCCCCGATGTTCTCGCAGAACCGGGATTTGGTTATCAACAAGATGCAGCCGGAACGTTCGGAGTTTCAAGGCACCCCGATCAAGTATTTGATTATCGGCAACCCTATGTTCGAGTCTAACGAAAATCTAGCAGAATTCGTGGCATGGAAGCGCCGTCTGGGCTATCTCGTGGAGGTGGTTTTCACCAGCGATGCCAATGTGGGTTCGACTACTACGTCGATCAAGAGTTTCATCCAGAATAAATATGACAATGCCACTGCCGAGGATCCCGCCCCCACGTTCATCCTTCTCCTCGGTGACCGTGAGCAGCTTCCTGCTTTCACAGGACAGTCCGATAATTCACATATTACAGACCTTTACTACGCCACGCTTAATGGCAACGATTTCCTGCCGGATTGTTACTATGGCCGTCTGTCAGCCACCAACAACCAGCAGCTCTCCAACCAGATCGAGAAAATCCTGATGTACGAACAGTATTCCATGCCGGATCCTTCATATCTCGGCAACGCCGTGTTGATAGCGGGTACGGATTCGTATTGGTCTCCTAACTATGCAAATGGTCAGGTGAACTACATTAACAGCAACTATATCAACATAGACAACCCTCGTTATACCAATGTAATGAAACATCTGTACAACTGTTCTTCGCAGGCCGCACAGATTCGTTCCGAGGTGAGCGCAGGCTCTGGCTGGACCAACTATACGGCTCATGGCAGTGAGACCAGTTGGGCCGATCCGGAGTTCACCGTGTCACAAGTGTATCAGTTGCAGAACACCGACAAATATGGCCTGATGATTGGCAACTGCTGCCAGTCCGGTAATTTTAAAATTTCCGAGTGTTTTGGCGAAGCTTTGTTGCGTGCCGAGAAAAAAGGTGCCATGGGATACATAGGTGCCACGAACAATACCTTGTGGTACGAGGACTTCTATTGGGCTGTCGGTTACCGCAGCAATGTCACGGCAAATCCCACTTATATGGCGAATTCGCTGGGTATGTATGATAAACTGTTCCACACACATAATGAGGATCACAGCGTATGGGCGTCCACCATCGGCGGTATCATAACAGGTGGTAATATGGCCGTACAATCTTCTTCGTCCGATGATAAGCAATATTATTGGGAAATTTACCATTGTTTCGGAGATCCCTCTGTCCGCGCCTATTTGGGGGTGCCCTCCACTATGGTGGTGGAAGCCAGTTCTGTGATTACTAACAACAGCACTAATTATGTAGTACATGCGGCTCCGTACGCATACGTGGCACTTACAAACAACTCGAATCCGGTGTTCTCTGCTTTTGCTGACGCTTCCGGTGAGGTGACTTTTAATATCCCGTCTTCCCTTGATCCCGGTGAGTATGAACTTGTGGTTTTGGGTCAGAACTATATTCCTTATTTCCAAAATGTCATGGTGATTGCGCCAAATGGTCCATACGTGATTCCCGCTACCGTTGAAGTAGCTGACAATACTGTGTTCAACGAAGGCGCCACTGTTCGTATGAATCTCTCACTCTCCAATGTGGGTGTTTCCGATGCCACTCAGGTCTATGCTACGCTCACCCCTGAAAGCGCGGTGACCATGCTGCAAGATTCTGTTTTTGTGGGAAATATGGCATTCAATGCTACCGAAAATCGCAACAATGCCTTCTCTTTCGTGATGCCTGCATCCGAGGATTTTGCGATTCTTCCCTTTACCCTTTCCATTCACTGGCATGATACTATTATCACCCGTGGTGTGAACGTCCGTGTGAAATTGCCGAAGGTTACGATGGATGAATACACCACTTCTGTCAACCATGTTCAGGTACAGAACTATACATCTGGTGATACGGTGGTGTTCAGCTTCAAAAACAAGAATAAAGGGCATGTAGCGGTCGGGTCCGGTTCCGTTGACTTGACCTGCAACTATTCGGGTGTGAATGTGATGACTGATCTGTCCTCTATTAGCGGACTTGCCCCCAACGAAGTTTCAGCGGTCTCTTTCCATGTGCAGATTGCAGATAGCGTGCCCGCCAAATCCTTAATCCCGTTGTATTACCACATTTTCTACGACAATATTCATTTCATAGACACTTTGTTGATTATGGTCGGTGATGATTTTGATGGTTTTGAGAGCAACAGCTTCACCCAGTACAACTGGACAATGAACAATAACCCATGGGTGATAATTTCTAACGGTGCCTATTCTGGCAATTATTGCGCCCGTTCAGCACAAAACCTGTCGAACAATGCCAAGTCCCAAATGTCCATTTCTGTTTCCATCCCTTCCGAAGCGCCATTAACTTACTATCGGAAGGTGAGCTCTGAGGCGAACTATGACAAGTTTTTCTTATATCTGGATGATTCTCCTGTGGATGAAGCTGACGGCAATGTGTCGTGGACCATTTTCACCACGATGATACCTGCTGGTACGCATACGCTGAAATTCTCTTACGAGAAAGACGGCTCCCAGTCTTCCGGCAGCGACTGCGTTTGGATTGATAATGTGAGCCTGCCCTGCATTGGCGTTATGGTGATAGAGGACTTCACAGACACCACCGAAGTGGGACTGGAGGATTATGAACTGGCTCGCGCTACGGTTTATCCGAATCCGACCAGCGAATGGGTCAACATTGAAAGCGAAACCCCTGCACAGAAGATCGTCCTCTATGATTTCAACGGTCGAGTGGTGAAGGCAGTGAATCTTGTCGCCACCAACCGCTATCAGTTGAATATGAATGATGTTCCTGCTGGTTTCTACCTGCTTCAGATTACGTTTGACAACCAGCGAACCCAGAACCTTAAGATTATCAAGAGATAATGGCAAAAACGGCAGAACAGTATGAAGAAGTGATTGCCTATTGTCGGGAGACTTTCTGCAACAAGGCTATTGATTACGGCACGGCGTGGAGGATTCTGCGCCTGCCGTCGCTTACTGATCAAATCTATATCAAGGCTAACCGCATCCGCAGTATCCAGGAAAAGGGAGAAGCAAAAGTGGCTGAAGGCATTATTCCCGAATTTGTGGGCATCGTGAACTATGCAGTGATGGCGCTCATCCAGCTGGAGATCGGAGTGGCGGAATCTCAAGAAGAGATTGACATGGATATTAAGACGGTGACAGAACTCTATGACAAATATATCCATGCCGCCAAGGACTTGATGATGAGCAAGAACCACGACTATGACGAAGCTTGGCGGCAGATGCGCATCAGTTCCATCACTGATATCATCCTCATGAAAATCTACCGCACCAAGTCCATCGAAGACCATCAAGGCAACACCCTCGTCTCCGAAGGCCTCGACGCCAACTACTATGATATGATCAACTACGCGATGTTCTGCCTCATCCGACTCATCATTGAAAAAGAAGAGTGTCAAGGCAATGCTGTTCTGTAGATAGTAAGTTTAAGTCTAAGTCTAAGTTTAAGTTTAAGTCTAAGTCTAAGTTTAAGTTTAAGTCTAAGTTTAAGTTTAAGTCAACAATATGATAAAAAAAGAACCCGTTTGGTTAAAGATAATCCGCATCCTGTTAGGGTGCCTATTCCTGTTCTCCAGTTTCACGAAAGCCATTGACCCGGTTGGTTTTGGAGTGACGATGAATGATTACTTCGTCTCCTTCCACATGGGCTTCCTGCATCCTCTAGCACTGTTTGCAGCAGTGGTGGCCATTGCTTGTGAGTTCGTGTTGGGCTGCATGCTGTTGTTCCGCGTCAAGGTGCAGTGGGCTGCATGGGGCTATCTCATCTTCATGACCTTCTTCTTCTTCCTGACGATGTGGCTCGCCATTGCCGAATATCTTGAGGTGAAAGGCATCCACTATTTTGGAGTGGTCAAGGATTGCGGCTGCTTCGGCGACGTGATTGAGATGTCCAACAAGGCTACCTTCCTGAAGAATGTGGGCTTCATCATCCCCACACTCATAGTGTTCTTCAATCGCAAGAAAATCAGTGATTGTCGCCTGTCTGAATTGGGGCAATGGCTCTGTGTCGTACTGTTCGCGGTCATTTCCGTTGCTTTCCAGTTGTACGTCATTCACCATCTCCCGTTTATTGGAAAGAGCGACTGGAACAAGGGCAAAGATGTTTCCGTTTTTGTGTCGCAGCCTGCGCAAAAGGAGGTTGTGTTCGTCTATAAGAATAACGAAACCGGCGAGGAAATCACTCTTACGCAGGACGAGCTGATGAACCAGGCCGATGACTTCTACGAAAAGAACGACTATGTTTCCCGCGAGGATAAGATCCTCAAGGAGGCAGTGAAAGCCAAGATTGACGGCTTCAATATGCTGGACGAGAATGGGGCCGACCATGCGCCCGACTATTTTGCCACCGACCGAGAAGGGGACGTATATATATTGTATGTCCATGACTTGAACGAAGCCAATGCCAAGGGTATGCAGAAGGCTCTCACGCTTGCCAAAGCCTGTCAGGAAAAAGGCGTAGATTTCGTCGGCATCACCAATTCTTCGGAAGAGGAGATTGCAAAGTTTGTGGAAAAATACGGCATCGAATTCCCGATTTATTACAATCCAATAGATCCTGTCCATGGTCCGTTTATGGTTCGCGACGCTATGCGCTCCAACCCCGGCGTCATGCTCATCAACAAGGGAATTGTGGTGGACAAATGGGCTTGGCGCGATTTTCCGGAATCAGCTATTAGCCATTAGCTCTTAGCTCTTGGCATTGGATTAGCAACAGCTAAGAGCCAGAATAAGTCATAATGATGCATATCAAGCAATTAGTTACAACAATCACACAACAGCTGCAGCCGCTTTACGATGAACGTGAGGCGGCTGCGGTTGCATATCTGTACTTGCAGACCAAGTTGGGGATGCAGCGTTACGAGTTGGTGCTGCACGGTCAAGAAAGTGTCGGGGCGCAAATAATGGCCGAGATTGAGCATGATGTGGAAAAATTGAAAGAGGGTTGCCCTGTGCAATATGTACTGGGCGAGACGGAGTTTTACGGGATGACGTTCAACGTCTCACCAGCGGTGCTGATTCCGAGACAGGAGACAGAAGAACTGGTGCAGATGGTCATTGAGCGGTATAAAGGCCAAAACGTGAGAATCTGGGATGTTGGTACGGGCAGCGGTTGCATTGCCGTTTCTTTAGCGAAAATGTTGCCCGATGCGGAGGTCTTTGCTACGGACGTCTCCGAGGACGCTTTGGCAGTGGCTCGCAGTAACGCGCAACGCAATGGGGTAGGGGTGACCTTCGCCCGCCACGACATGCGCGACACAGATCATTTTCCTTTCGATGGCACGCGATTTGACGTCGTTGTCAGCAACCCGCCATATATCCCTGCCTCCGACCGCGCCACGATGCATCGCAACGTGACGGACTATGAACCGTCGTTGGCACTCTTTGTTCCTGATGAAGATAAGTTGTGGTGTTATAAAGCGGTTGCCGAATTGGGGCGGCGAGTGCTGAACATCAGTGGGAGGATTTATGTGGAGACCTACCATGACTTCCACAATGAATTGACCGAGTTGTTCCAACAACATGGTTACACCGATGCTCAGTCGTTCAAGGATTTGAACGGATGGCTGCGGTTTGTGACGTGTGGCCGATGAATGTAGAACCTACTCTTCGTTCAGCGTGGGTTTGCCCCAGAATCGCAGCAAGGTAATTTCCGCAAGGAAGCAGAGCAGTGACAGAATCAGGAACAAAGGCCATAACGCCTTGCCTTTCAGATTGTCGCTGACACTTTTGGCTATATTTTTGGTGTTGGCTGGGATGACCGAGACATTGTCACCTAACTCGGCCGACATCTTTTTCAGCTCGTTTTCGTCATAACAGGCGAGGTCAGACTCTCGGCGGTTCAGGTTAAACGCCAAAGTTCCCAGGACTTGTCCGCCGCGCATCAGGTCGTACCAGTCGCTGGTGTGCGCCTGGTTGTGGAAGAACAGGGCGGTTTCGTTGCCCAAACGGCGTTGTTCGGGGATGAACTCTTCGTTGCCTTTGCGGGCGCGCAGCACTACAGCCTCGTCGGAGCGGTCATTGGGCAGTCTGACGCGCTGCGTCTGGTCCACACCGATTACGTTGTAAAGTTTCTGCTGTGCGGCATTCATGATGCCGATATTGTGCAACGGCACGAAAAACAACGCATGACGGTGGGCGTTGCCCCAGTCATCGTTCATGGCCACCGATGAGAGGATAACTTTTCCGTTTTCAGTGGCGTAGGAGACTAACAGCGGGGAGTTGTCCTCCAAACTCATAATGATTTCGCTGCCGTTGCCGCCACCGTTGATGCTGTAGTGCTGTGATGTTCCGGGCATGTCTATGCGGGCGTCATTCGATTCAAGGGCACCCTTGAAATAGAGACTCTCCGTGTTCAGCAGCTTGCATTTTAGCGTGGCTTTCACGATGTTCCCGAAATAGCCGGCATTCAGGGATTTCAGGAAATTGTTGACGGTGTTGTCCATCTTGGCGGCGGGAAAAACCAACAGGGTGCCGCCAGCTTTTACGAACTTTGTCAGTTCATCGGAAAGGCCAGATGAAATGGTCGGTATTTCGCTGAGAACCACTACGTTGCTTTCGCGAAGTTGCGTGTAGTTGATCTGCTGGTAGTTCATCTGTTGGTAGGTGAACACAGAATCCTTGCCGTAAAGGGCGGTCAGGAAGCGGTTGGGGTCTTTGTCGAAGATGACGGAAACGGAACTGTTGTCTGTGACATCGTAGGTGAAGAACAGCTCGTCGTCAAAGGTGATGGGCGCGTCCTCAATGCTCACTTTTCCGCAGTTGGTGCCGGCCTCGTCAATACGGTAGGTCAGATGGCAATCGACATAGCCGCCGGGCATGATGTCGATGGCGGCAATGGCTTTCTGTTTGTCGTTCACGTGCAGTTTCACGGGGATTTTCTGCACTTCTTCGCTGCCGTAATTGTGGATGCGGGCGATCAGTGTGACAGTGTTGTCTAATTTGAAGACAGGGCTCAGGAACCAGCAGCTGTCAATGGACACGTTGCTGAGTTGCTCAGCGGGAACCGGGATGAGGCCGACGTGTGCCGATGAATCGTTGCGCAAGACGGACATATCGAAGTTGTTCTTCTGGAAATCAGAGAGATAATAGTGGATGACGTTCTCTTTGTCGGAAGATTGAAGAGTGTGCTTTTCAAAAGCGTGTATCTCTTTGAAAGAATGACTGTTGGGAGAAACCGCAATACGGTCAAGCAAATCGAGCATTTGGTCTTTGTTGAGGATGTTGGACTCCTCGCCGGAGAAATCCTGCGTGGTGAGCACGAAATCGTCGGCAAAATCAAAGGATTGCACGATGCTTTTGGCGGCATCCACCGCGTCGAACAGGCGGGAGCCGTTCTTGCTGTTGGCTTCCATGGAATAGGAGTTGTCCACGAAAATGGAAATCACATTGCCTTTCTTTGTGGTTTTGGTCTTTCCATGCAGAAACGGCTGCGCAAAGGCCAGAGCCAGACAGGCGATGCCTAAAATCCTAAGCAACAATACGATAAGCTGCTGAATCTGTGATGCTCTTTTCGTCTTCTTCTGGATGTCCTCCAACATTTTCACGTTGGAAAAATAGACAGTCTTATAACGTCTGAAATTGAACAGGTGTAAGATTATCGGAACCAGTATGGCCGCAAGGCCAATCAGCATGAGCGGATAGGTGAATGACATTCTTCTTGAATTTTTTTGGGCGGCAAAGGTACGATTTTTTATGCAAAAGGCAATAGGAAAAAGGCAATAGGCTATGCGTGAGGGTGTGTCAGAAGTCGGTTTTAGCAAAAATCGCTATCTGGTTATCAAAGAGTTACAAATTGAAAAATGCCGTTTTTGGGACTTTTGACACACCCTCACGTTATGGAATTACATTCCGTCAGAAATTCGTCATCAACATGCAGCAGGCGCGCTATGGTGAACGCCTCTTTGGGAACGTCGTCGTTGTGCGTTTCGATGAGCGAATAGTCCATGTAGTCCGCAATGTGGCCGATGCTGAGGGAATCCACTCCTTTAGGAATTTGCAACCCTTTGACTCTCAGTCGTCTGCAATCAACATCCAGTCCGCTGTAGTGGGTGGTGACGATAGCGGTGAGGGTGAGTTTGCGGCAGATGCGCACAAAACCGCAGACCATCCGTTTTCCCTCGTCGGGGTTTGTGGTGCGGGCCAATTCGTCCACCAAAGCCAGCACCCGTTTGCCTTCGCGTGCGGTTTTGATGATGCGGTCGATGGTGAGCACCTCCACGGCGAACGAGGAGAGGCCGCTGAGTGCAGACTGCCGGTCGCCTATGCTCGTGATAATCTCATCCACAACGGGTAGTGATGCTGATTCCGCCGGCAGGAAAAATCCGAATTGGAAAAGGTGTTGCGCAAGGGCAACTGATTGTAACAGAACGGATTTTCCGGCCATGTTCGCGCCCGTGACCAGTACGGTCTCTTGTCCGAAAGCGATGCTGACAGGCTGGAATTTCCGCCCTTTCTGAGCCAAAGATGCCGCAATCTCCGGATTGACCAAGTTCACAAGGTTGTGACTGTCACTGATTTGCGGACGGCAGGCCTTCCATTCGATGGCAAGTTTCACTTTGGCAATCATCATGTCCAAATACGCCGTGTTACGCAGATTCTTCAACAGCGATTCCTGATAGGGGCGCAGTTTGTCGCTGAGTTCCGCCCGCAGACGGTCTTCCACCTGTTGCGCCTGAAAACGGTAAGTCTCAATCTCTTGGGCATTGTTCACCGATTTCATCTTCTCGCGAAGGCATGCAAGTTCCTCGTCATAAGCGGAATAGACATAAAAATGAGGGATGAATGTGTGCTCGGGATCCAAAATGGTGATAACCTCTTCCATGGGATGATATTCAAGCCATGAAATTCCTAGTTTATTAACATCTTGGGCGATGAAATTGGTCAGAATGGCCGTTTTTTTGATTTCAAAGAGTTGGATGTCGTCCAAAACCGCCTCGTTTTCCAATGCGGAGAGGGTAGGGGCGATGTTATTGAGCTGGTGGATTTGTTGGCTCAGATGCGAAAACACTGGCCGGAGAGTAGTGTCTTGCCAAAGCGCCATGACAGCCGACAAATGCTCATGTTCAGCGGAAAGGGTGTCAATATCTGTGATAAACGGCTGATTCAGCAGAAATTGCCGTCCTAACCCGGAATAGAACTGGAGCTTTTCGTAAACGAATCGCAAAGTCGGTTGTTGTTCGAAAGCGTTTTTGAATAGCATAATTCCAACTTTTGAAGATGACAACTTGTGTTAATGGTTATTGACTTGATTATCAGGGGTTACGATTTGGCTAGGATTGTCAATCATCATTTCGTTTTTCTTGTTGACGATTAATGCGGAAGCGTCATTGAGCAGCTTTTCGGCGGACTTCTCTTCACTCACGTAATAGGCCACCGACGATTCAAATTGCTCACTGGTGATGTGGTAGCGGTCAAACAGGTCTTTATAGTACCTCCTGGCAAGTTCTTCTTTGCTGATGGAGTCTGGTATGGTCATCTGTAACGTGCTTTCAATCAGATAACTTTCCGCTAAAATATTGACCAATGTGATACGGTTGATGAGATGTGGAGGCCGCTTCATGACCTTCTTCTTGTCATTGCATCCCGACAGCGTCAACAGCACAGCGGAGATGATAGCGAAGAGGATATGCGTGAGCTTTTTCATACAGTTTGATTGTTTACAGGGGTAAGCCCAAGTTTGACTCCGGTTTCCAACATAAAGGCGTAGGCGGCCTCGCGAGTGTTTTCTATGTCGCCGTCTAAAATGGCATTGCAAATAGTGTCTTTGATGTCACCGACCATGCGGCTTGGTTGTAAATTGAACGCCGTCATGATGTCTTCGCCGCTGACCGGCGGTTGCCAGTTGCGTAAGCGGTCTTTCTCCTCGATTTCCACCAATTTCTGTCGTACAATTTCAAAGTTGTGATGAAAACGCTTGATTTTGTCGGAGTTTTTGGAGGTTATGTCGGCCTCACAAAGCATCATCAGATCATCAATGTCATCTCCTGCTTCGAAAAGCAGCCGTCTCACTGCGGAGTCGGTGATGTTGTCCTCCACTAACGCGATGGGACGCAGGTGCAGGTTGATGAGTTTCTGGACGTATTTAAGTCGTTCGTTGACAGGGAGTTTCAGTCTGTGAAAGATTTTCGATGCCATTTTCACACCCACCACTTCGTGCCCGTGGAATGTCCAGCCGTGAACCGGGTCAAACCGCTTGGTGACAGGCTTGGCCACATCGTGAAGCAGTGCAGCCCAAACCAACCATACGTTCGTGGAACTCATGGCGATGTTATCCACCACTTCGAGTGTGTGTAAGTAGTTGTCCTTATGACCTTTACCATTGATATTCTGCACACCTTTCAGTGCGATGATTTCGGGGAGGAAACGCTCCAAGAGACCGCTTTTGTCTAATAGTTGGATGCCTCTTGAAGGGCGGATGCAGTGCAGAATCTTGTTGAATTCTTCCATGATGCGCTCCTCGGAGATGATGTCCAAACGTTCCGCGTTGCGCTGGATAGCCTCGAAAGTTTCCGGATAGATGGTGAAGTTGAGTTGGGAGGCGAAACGGACGGCGCGCATCATGCGCAGCGGGTCGTCGGAGAAGGTGCGGTCGGGGTCGCAGGGGGTTCGGATGATTTTGTCAGCGATGTCCTGCAGTCCGTTGAACGGATCAATCAGCTCGAATATGTGGTCACCGTTGAGGGCAATGGCCATCGCGTTGATAGTGAAGTCGCGGCGCAGCTGGTCGTCTTCGAGAGTGCCGTCCTCGACAATGGGTTTGCGCGAGTCGCGGTTGTAAGATTCCCGCCGTGCGCCTACAAACTCAATGATGCTCCCGTCGAAGTTGAACTGAGCCGTCCCGAAGTTGCGATAGACGTTGACGTGGATGTCGGGCGAGATGAGGGCGGCCGTGCGGGTGGCCAGTTCGATGCCGCTGCCCACGGTGACAATGTCGATGTCCGTGTTGTGGCGGTGCATGACGATGTCGCGAACCACACCACCAACCACGTAGGCATCGCAGCCGAGTTCATCGGCCGCCTGCCGCACGAAAGCGTAAATGGGATGGGCGAGGTGTTTCTCGTAAGACATTATATGATATTTAGTTACAGCTGTTTGTTAATGTTTTTGATTAGAACGATGTTGTCACAGACAAGCCAGCCCCGAATGAGGCGGGAACGGCGCGACAGACACCGCCCACACAAAGGATACCCTCCTTGGTCTTGCCGAAGTTCACAGCAATGCGCGTGGTGTTCCAGACGTAAGCGCACGAGATGTTGTAATAGTGCGTCTTATGGTCTGCAAGCGGGTTGCCGTAGTTCCAGTCATCACCGATAGAAACAAACCAGCTCGGGCTGAAGGAGTACTCCAACATGCCGTATATGCTGCTTCCGCAATCGTCTTTCGTGTAAAGATGTTGCAATTCAAGACGGAGAGCGTGTTTCGGGGTGATCTTATACGAAAGATCCGATGCCACCAAATGACCGCGCATCATACCGGCGTGGCCTTGCAGAATCTCCAAATTGTAGGTGATGTAGTTGTAAGCTAAAATCCATTTCCATTTCTTGTTGTTGAAGCGATGACTGATTTCCAGACCGATATCTTGGTAGAGCAGGTCAGGTCCGAACTTGAAGAACTTGGAGGTATAGCCCATCGTGCCTATGGGCGTTCCATTCACAATAGCCTCCTGCACCGGTTGCTGGTCGGTGTTGTGGAAGCGCGAGTAGTTGAAAGTGAGGTCGGTGCCGTATTTGCCGCCGAGTTTGGTCTTTTTGGGAATCTGGTAGTTGATTTGCAGTTGCGCTCCGATTTGGCTGTTAGGCTGTGAGGCGTAACTGTAGTCGCCGATAAGTTGGTAGGAGTACTGCCGGTTGATGGCCGGGATGCAGTTGATGAGCAGCTCGGAATTAGAGTTCTCCCAGCGATGCGAACGGAATTCCATGTTGTCGGCGCGGATGAACGAGGCGGCGATGCCAAATCCCTTCATGGCGTATGTGGCGGACAGGAACAGCGCCTCGCCAGGCTTGTAAATGAATTTGTTGCTGATGTTAGGGTCGTTCATCTTGCGGGCGTACTCCCCGTCAAGTCGGAAGCCTTCATAGCCGAAGGTGGCGCGGGCGGCCCAAGCGGCCACGTTTTGAGGGATTTTGGAGTCCTGGATTACGGCTGTGGTGTCATCGCCTATTCCGAAATAGATGTCTTCATCGGATTTCTCGAACTTGCTCACAATGTTGGCGCCAACGCGGGCGATAAAGCCTTTCTCCTGGATCACGGGGAACATTTCCCCGAAAGAGAGCTCCAGATCCGCGCCGCGAACGTAGTCCGCACGGCCTATGTAAGACTCGAAGTTGTTGCGCTCAATGCCCCAAACGCCCTTGAGGGTGATGCCTTTGTAGGGGGTGACTTTGACACGCGCACCGAGCAGACTGTTGTCAATGCCCAATTGTCGGTCTTCGTAGGCTCTGAGTGTCAATCCGTTACCGAACTGCTCGTAGAAATTACCAGCGGTCACCGAGATGAACTTGTTGGTGTAATCGGCGAAGAAATACTTGATGCCTTGCCCCTGATACCCTATCTTTTCAAAATCAATGAGCGGGAACATATAGAACTCGTATCGCATGCCGGCAGAAAAATCACCGTTACTATATAATATATTGAGGAACGCATTGCCTCGCACTTTGGAATCCACCGGCTCCGCCCCTATGATGGAGTCGGGAATATAGTACATGCCGTTGAAGCCGAAGTCGCCGCTGACGCGACTATTGCCGAACTGGTGCTGGGCGATGGCTTGGAAACCGAAAAGGAAAAGGGTAGAAGCGAGCAAAACTCGCTTTAAATGTCTGGAAATCATAAAATTGGATTATGTGAGAGATTACTTTTTAACTAACGACTTGACAATCTCGAAGACCTCTTCCTCACTGCCGGGTGCGTAGGAGGTGTGCTGCCACACGATTTCGCCGTCACCGTTCAGGATGCATAGGAAAGGTACGTCGTTGACGTTCATGGCGCGCTTGAAGTCGGAGTTGACATCCAACAGCACCGTGTATTCCCAACCTTTGCCTTTCACGAAGGGGGCTACGCGTGCGGAGGTTTTCGCGTCGTCGATGGAGATGGCGTACAACTTCACGCCGGTTTCCTCCACCCAATCTTCGTATTCGTCGGCGATGGCCAACAGTTCGGCGATGCAGGGCTTGCACCAGGTCGCCCACAAACTGATGATAATTGGCTTGCCGTCGTTTTGGATGTCTTTGGTGTTGAAGGCGTTGCCGTTCAGATCCTGGATTTCAACGGCAGGCAGTTTTGCCAAGTGTTTATCTTTCGCTTCTTGTGCAAAAAGGTTGATGCTGAGCATCATGCAGATGATGATTAGGATGTTCTTTTTCATTTTGGGATGTTTTTATTGTTTGTTTCGATTATAAAAAAGCGGATTTTGTTCTTCTTCTTTTTCTTCCGGGAAATTCAACAGCAGATATTCAGACAATCCCTGTTCGGGCGCGGGTGCGTAGCGCATCTGCATGGTGCCATTGGCGTTGAAGAGCATATAGTCCGGCAAGGTTTCTACCCCCTGGCTCATCAACCAGTCGTACTGCTCGTTAAAATAGAGCATCGGCCAGTCGAATTGATTGCCGTACTGTTTCACAAAGGTTTGGAAATTTGCCTTGTCTGGATCAATGCACAGGCTTACAAACTGCACCTTTTCGTTGTATTTGGCGTTTAATTCCTTGATAATCATCATTTCCCGAATGCAATTGATACAATCGGTCTGGAAGATGTGCAGATAGACTGGTTTCCCTTGGTATTGTTTGAGACTGGTCTTATGCCCCTTCTCATCGGTGAAAGACAATTCCTCCGAATTTTTCTTCAGTGCCATCAGCTGATTTAATTTACAGTCAATCAGTTCGATGTGCTTTTCAAAACTGGAAGTGGTTCGGATATATTGCAGTAGTTTGATGATATTGCCGTGGTCGAATTCTTTGTAATCCAAGAATGCAATCAGGTTTTTGATGATAACCAATTCGCGGAGACGGGCATTCGTCAGCTTCGGGTCACGCCCGGTTTCATTGAAGAGGGTAGGGTAGTCGGGTGTTTCGTTGATGGTGCGGGAAAGCAGCTCTTTGCTGATATGGGGTGAATAGTACAAGTATCCGTCATAGTATTGGTTGAACAGCGACATATAGGCCGGATTGTTGTAGAGAATATAGTCGTTGTCAAAGTATTTTTCGTACAGGTAGGCAGGTTTTTTCCGATACTGCAGCATATCGATTCCTCCCAATGTATAGAAACCGTATGATTGGTAGAAATTGGTCGGATTGTATTGGAACACATAGCGTTTTGCGATTTCGGATCGCACCGTGTCATAAACGGTCTGGTCATTGCCGTAAATCATCGGGTAGGAATAGGCATCGGCAACGCGCTTGAAGTATTCGGAGAAGCGGTTTATCTTGAAGTTCAGATCCGCAGTATCCATATTAGGATTCTCAATATGCAGGAATCCGCCGTATTTTTCAGGGTTAAGCCGTTGATAGAGAGTGCTGTCCACCGAGATGTTGAAGGTGTATTGGTTTGCGGGCACGATGAAAAATTCGGCCTTGGACGTGCAGATGGCCAATTGCGCTAATTTGATGTCCGTAGTGGCGTATTTCAGGGAAAAACGGCCGTGCTTGTCGATGATGTCGGTGGTGGCGACAGTCGGGATGCCGTTGAGGAGGTCGTTGAACACGAGCAGTCGGATTTCCTTGCCGGCGGCAAAGGGAGCCGTACCCGTTATTGTGACGGGAGACTGCGCCGGGAGCGTGACGGTTGCTGTCAGACACAGAAACAAGATGATATGTCCGAGACAGTTCCTCATTTAGCGGGAAATTCGGGAAGTTTGTAGGAAACGTATGGAGAGTAGTCGGCACCGTGCGACCAAAGTTCGCGCACAAGCGATGACGATACGATTTCATATCCGGGAGAGGCAAGCAGGAAAACCGTTTCCACATCGGGGTTCAGTCGCCAGTTAACCTGCGCCAGCTCTTGCTCTTGCATGAAATCAAGGGGATTACGGAGGCCGCGTACCAAATAGTTCGCACCCACTTTCTTGCAGAAATCTACCGTCAAGCCTGTGTAGGGCAGCACGTTGACAGCAGGAACATCGAGATAGAGCTTCTCTATCCAATCTTGCCTGTCTTCAACAGAGAAAAGGTCTTTTTTGTTGAAGTTATGTCCTATGGCGATGATGACTTTGTCGAAGAGGGCCAGGGCTTTGCGAACAATGTCCTCGTGCCCTTTGGTGAAGGGACAGAAAGAGCCGGCAAAAACAGCGGTTTTATCCATAGGTCAGTCTCGGATGATGGTGAAATTGTAATCGTCAAGGAACTTGATAAGTCGCGAAGGTTTAAAATCCGTGGAGGTGGCATGGTCTTGGGAGACGGTATAGTCAACCATTCTGAAGATTTCGGGGGAGATTTTTTCGTAGGTCTGAGGTGTGGGTTCTCCGGCGATGTTGGCGGAAGTGGAAATCAGCGGATGGCCCAATCCGCGTATTACCTGGCGACAGAACTCGTGCTGCACGATACGGATGGCGATGGTGCCGTCCTCGTGGATGAGTTTTTCAGGCAGGTTGTAGGCAGTTTGGTAAATAAAAGTGGTCGGACGCGTCACATGCGCCAGCAAATCCCAGGCGATGAGCGGAATCTTCTTGACATACATGGGCAGGCGCTGCATGGAATCCAGCAGGATGATCATGCTCTTTTTCTCATTGCGCTGCTTGATGCGGTAGATGCGCGTCAACGCTTCCTCATTGGTTGCGTCACAACCTATACCCCACACAGTATCAGTAGGATACAAAATCACATTCCCTTCTTTCAGGAGGGAAATACATTTTTCAATTTCCTCTTCCATAGCCGTAAATTTAACCTGCAAAAATACATTTTTTTATTTATGGCAGAAACTCTTAGGTCGAAAGAAAAAAGGCCGTCACCATAATTGGCAACAGCCTTTGTT
Organism: Bacteroidales bacterium; assembly: GCA_017525245.1. Classification (GTDB taxonomy): domain Bacteria; phylum Bacteroidota; class Bacteroidia; order Bacteroidales; family WCHB1-69; genus F23-D06. Next base: position 17,035 of record JAFXTE010000032.1, read on the forward strand.
TTGTCGGTTCTGTAGAGACGTTTCATGAAACGTCTCTACAAAGGGCGTATGCGATACGGGCGTATCACACGGGCGTATGCGATACGCCCCTACGGGATTATTTCTTGACAAATGATTTGGTCACCGCGCCCTCGTTCGTGGTCACGCGCACGAAATAGACGCCGTTGGCGAGACCGCTGACGTTGATGCGGGTCGTATTTTCGGTTACATTCACCGTGTTAATTAACTTGCCAAAGACATCAAACACTTCAATGCCTAAACATTGTACATTGTTCATTGTACATTGTACATTGACAACGTCGTTTGCGGGGTTCGGGTAGAGGGCGATACCGTTGAGCAGGTAGCTGTTGATACCGTCAACCAAGGTTGTGACGGTCAGCGGGTCGCTCCAGTCACTGAGGTTGTTGTCGCCGCAGTTGGCCTGCACCTGGACTTCGTAGATGGTTTCAGCAGCGAGACCTGTGACAGAGTACTGGTTCGTGCTGGAGGTTGCGCTTGTCCATTGACCGTTCTGCTGACGGTAGCGGATGTTCCAGTTGCTCACGTTGGCGTTGTTGTTCCAAGTGACATCGAAACTCTCTTTGGTGATGTTGCTTGCGGTGAGACCGGTGGGAACATCGCAAGGCTCAAAACCCTGTTCGAGGGTCGTGAAGGTCATCTCGTTGCCATAGACGGTGGTGCCGTTGAAGGTGATGAACGCCTTGTAGGTGTAACCCGTGTTCGGGGTCAGACCGGTGAGGTTGGCCGTGAAGGTGTTGCCCGTGCCGGTGCCGGCAATCTGCGTGTAGGAGCCGCCCGTGGTGGCCTTCCACTCAAAGCCCTTGGCCGTGATGGTCACGTTGTCGGGATTCGTGATGGTGGCGTTCAGCGTGGCGGTCGTCTGCTCAATAGCAGAAGCGGCAACTGTGGCTACGGTAGGATCGGTAATCACAGGGCCGGAACCGCTACAATCAGTGGTGAAGGTGTAGGTGGTGTAGGTCTCCATGTCGTCAATGGTATAGATTTGCGTGCCGTCAGGACCGATGAGTGAGAAACCGGCCTCATCGTCGTAACTGCCGGAAGTCCATTCAAGGCTGGTGCTGGCTCCGTCACAGAGATTGACCGTCACTGTATCAACGGAAGCAACATTACCGCCACCATGGTTGTTGGCTTCAAGTACACTTACCACTTCATTATTTTGTTTCACAGTCAGTGAAGCACCGTTCCAGCCGTCGCCATAGCCGTCGGTGAGGATGAAGGTGTAAGTACATTGGTCTGTGACATCGCACAGCGGAGTGCTGAAGGAGGCGGTAAGATACTGGGAGGTTTCATCGCCGCAGTCGGCTTGCACACGCACATTGTAGTTGGTGCCTGCCGTCAGGCCGGTAAGCTGGTAGCTGGCCGTGGAGGACGTTACCATAGTCCAGGTGGCATCGGAGGATTCTTTGTACTCAACATTCCAAGAGGTCTCGTCCCCACCGGGCGTCCAAGCAAGGTCGGCGCTGTTCATGTTGATGTTCGATACAATCAGGTCGGTCGGTTTGGGACAGGTGTTGGATATACAGGAAACGGTCAGCTGGAAGCCGGAGTAGGTCACAGAGGCGTCAGAATGGAAATGAAGGGTGAGAGGCCCCGTGGAAGATGTCAGCTCGGGAACGGTCAATCCTTGGCCATTGAATGTGCCTAATAATGTTCCAGTGGCGTCTGCGCCGTCATAGATGTACAGGTAGTCATAGTTGGCTTCCGTGTTTACGGTTCCCTGGATGGAGATGAGATTGCCAGTGACTTCGGGATAGATGGTCAGGTAGGACTCGCAGGAGACGCTGTAGTTGCCGTTGAGACCTCCATCGTCAAAAATGATCAGGTCGCAAGCCGTAATGGAGTGTTGGCCGGTGACGGGCATATTGTAGGAACCGGGAGTGGCTGAGACAGGACCTGTCCATTCGCTCTCGTCGCCGCTGCCGCAGTCGGCTTGCACGTAAAAGTCGTAGGTGGTGCCAGTGGTCAGGTTGTCAACCGTGAAGGGGTTGGTGGTGGCAACATCCACGGTGCCATTGCCCTGGGTGAATCCGGCAGGACCATATTCGATGTTCCAAGAGGGTTCTTCACCGGAGGCTACCCATTCCAGTGTAACAGATGTGGGAGTGGTAGCGGTCACCTCAAGGTGAGTCGGACGCGGACAGGAAGGTCTCTCCATACAGGATGCGGTGGCAATAAAGCCGGAATATACAACAGAACCGTCAGAATGGAAGTGCAGGGTGAGCGGGCCGGATTCAGAGACCAGCGGACCGAATGTGATGACAGTGCCGGAGGTACCTGAGGTTATTTTCTGAAGCAATTCGCTCTCATCCACACTGATACCGTTATAGACGCTCAAGTAGTCGATAGTGCCTTCTCCAGCAAAGGTACCCGAAATGGTCACGATAGAGTCGGGGTCAGAAGGATAGATGACCAACGTGTAGTCGCAGTTGTTGGAATAGTTGCCGCCAGGACCGCCGTCGTCTGTGATGTTGAAACCGCAGCCAGTCACTGTGTCGGAACCGTTAATGCCCATTGCGTATGAGAACGGATATGCGGAAGCAGGGAATGAGCTCCATTCGCTGTAATCATCGTTGTCGCAGTCAGTGCGCACATAGAAGTCATAGCCCATGCCGCCGGCAAGCTCTGAAATGGTGTAAGGGTTGTCCGTGACACCTTGAATCAGTACCGTGTTTTCAGCTTCGTCGTCATTGGGGTCGAAGCCGACAGGTCCGTAAATCACATCCCATTGATTCCCTGTGCCGGCATCCCAAGAAAGATACACGGTGTCGGATGGAGTGGAAATGGCGGCCACATGCATGGGTCGCGGGCAGGTTTCAATCAGATTTATCACCAGATTGTCGATATAGCTGTAACAATAGGTGGATGTATATTGGTTCTTGAACGCGATGAAGCGGCCTTCACCTGTATATTGGTCGAAGGTCACTCTTTGTTCCATCCAGTTGCTGGCTTGAGAGGCGGGATATATCGTGTCAACAGGCACGAAAGTGCTCTCGTATGCCGGATCGGTCATCACACCCACAATCAACATGTCGGTGGAGTTTGTGGCGCGATACATAAAGTTGGCTTGCAGGGTGTTCACAGGGATTTCGGATGAAATTGGCGGGGCGATGGCGATGTTGTGCGTGCCGTTGGTACCTGCATAGAAGTAGAGAGAACCCGCGCCGTCGTAGCTGGTGGAAGTGATGTAAGGATAGCTGCCGGAGTAGGTGTTGATTGGTTCCCAACAGGTGGGGAAGACATCAGTGCCCGTACCATAGCTGTCGAAGTTCTCTGTGTAAGGCAGAACATCGATGTCATCGCAGGTGGTTCTGGTCTGCATTGTGGCCCAATAGCTGTACTCTCCGCCTCCACAGACAGATCTCATGCGGACCGTGTAAAGCGTGTTGGCATCCAAGTTGTCTATGGTGTAAGGTGAAGTGGTGACAGTACCTTCGGAAATCCAATTGGTCGTGTCGGTGCAATATTCCACCTCCCAAGAGTTCTCCGTGTAACCGGGTACCCAGTTCAAGGTTACGGATTCAGCCGTGATGTCGCTCAAGTACGCGTTCGGGGCGATACAAGTGATGGTTTCATCGCAGTCACCACCGAATTTGACGTTGTTACGAACACTTAAAGAAGTTCCGGAAGACGATGAGGATGGCTCAAGCGGATAGACTGATGAATCTTGATAGAGGTAACGAGCACAGTAAGAAGTTGTATTGTGGACTTGCCAAGAGTTGCCGCTCACCCAAGATCCGGTGCTGTCGATGAAGATAACCAACAAGTTGTCGGTGCCGTTGTAGCTGAACGGGGTGGTGAAGTCAAACGTGTTCCAACCAGTGACCAGCGTTTGCGGACTGGAGAACACTAACTGTGCGCCCGTGGTGCTGGCCCATGCGGAACCGAGGTCGGTTGCAGTGGTGTGTGCCAAGTAAATCTTGTAGTTACGCTGCTGTGAAAGGGAGACCAAGTTCATGGAAATGGAGGTGATGTCCGTGGGACCGTTGAACTCCGATGCCATGTAGATTTGTTGGGAATAAGAGAAGTTGTAGGTGCTGTACGATGGAACGTATGAGCTGGTGCCGGTGCCTTCTCCAATTGAGATCTCACCGCCTGCCAGACAGTGGGTGGTGAACGTCTTGGTGGCGGCGGGAGCACTGCCCTCTTCGCACACAGAGGTCACGGACACTTCATAAACGGTGACCGGTTCAAGACCCGAGAGCATGTAATGGAAACCCGTGACGGTTTCCGTGATCCAGTTCTCTTGACCCGCTTCTGTGTAAGAGACATTGTAGGCCGTGGCACCTGTCTCCGCCGGTTCCCAAGAAACCAAAGCGGATGTTCCTGCCACTTGGGAAACTGTCAGATTGAGAGGGGAGGTGCAGAAAGGCTCGGTGGTAAAGGTGACTGGGAAAATCCAGGAACTGTTTTCATCATAACAGATAGCGCGGAGATAGACACTGTAGGTGGTGTTGTCCGTCAGGTTTTCAAAGACGTAGAATGTGTCGTTCACGGTGATGGAAGTTTGATCCTCCATGTTCTCGCCTTCGGGGACAAGCACGAGCTCATAGCCGTTGTGTGCATCATTGGAATGCCAGGAGACCGTGGCACCGGTAGCCGAGATGTCGGATATGGTCAACATGCCGGGCATCGGGCAAACAACAGGGTCGCCAATCAGGAAACGGATGTTGTTGCGGTAGGAGTAGGTAGAGCCAGAAGTCAGTGCGTTCACATCGTATGGGTCGCTGTCTCTCTGCATGTAGAGGGTCTTGCCGCTGGCAGAATGTGAGTTGAAGGTGTAGTTGCTGCTGGTTACGTAAGAACCGGTGTTGTTAAGCACGGCCACCACAATGTTGCTGTTGCCGTCATACTCGAACGGGACGCTGAGCGGGATGTTCACCCAGTTGCCTTCACCGCTGCTGGTGAAATTGAGGGTGCCTTGGAAAACGGGAACCATCTGGCTCACGGGAATCCAGTCGGAACTGTTGGCAAACGAACTTTTGTTGGTGTTGCCCATATAGACCACAAAGTCTTTCGCCTGATCGGTGGAATAGATGTATTGGAATGAGATGCAGTTGATTCTTCCACTGATGTCACTGAGTTCGTTAGCCGTGTATATCTGTTCAGAGAAAGAGTAATTGTAATAGGTGTTAATCGGGATGTAATAGGTGGTGTTGGTGCCGTTGCCCACGACAACTGTGTCTTGGCAGTTGGCACATGGGTTCTCCGTCATGGTGACGGATAAAGAAACAGGGTCAGACTCGCAACCATTTACATATCCAGCGGTGACATCGTAAGCGTAAGAGCCTGTTTCTACAGTGTCGATGTAGCTAGAACCGAGAGTGGTGGCAATCAAGTCGTTGTCACGGTATATGTTGTATCCTGTTAATTGATTGTTTGGATCTTGGAATATACCGGATATCAACCAGTTATAGTTGGATAAAGAGGCGGAATTATAGGTGAGGGTTTGCCATTCGAATGGGTCAGAGAAGAATGTGAGCAGGTTGCCGTAATTGTTAATACCACCATTGCCGCTTGCTCCAAGCGGGTAACCTTCTGTGGTGTTGCAACGGATACCAATCCACAGTTCTTGGGTGGGGTCAACTTGTAAGGGAGTGGTCAGAAAAACCGTGTTGACGGCTGAAATGGTCAGCGTTTGGGTGATAATTTGGTCAACCAACAGGGTGCCGGCATAAAAAGTCGTGTCATCCGTTTGGTTGCCGCCTTGCCAGATGAGGATGCTGTAGGTACAGCTTGATTGCGCCACATTCGGGTAGAAGGAGACAGATGTGAGAGGCAAATCGTTGAGATCGGCCAGATCTTCCGGGGCAAAACGAATGGCACCGATGAAATCGGCAGCACTGTTAGTGCCAATGCTGGCGCCAAAGACATCCGCGTATGTCAACGTCACCACGTTAGTGTCCTCTGCAGGTGTCCAATTCAATTGAATGTTGTCCCATTCTGGCGCATGGAGCGTCGCATTCAGATTGGTGGGGGCTGGACAGAGACTTTGCGCCCGCACCGTCATTGTGAACAGCGTCGCCGCCATCAACAATAAAAATAGTAAAAGCTTTTTCATAAAATTTGATTTGATGAATAATAATTGTTTGTTATTTAATAATTGAATATTTTTTCTGTAAAAGTCGGTAAAACTAACAATTTTGAGTTAGTCGGGAGTTTTTTTTATAAACAAGTTATTAACAGTCTTGCGTTACTTATTTGGTTGAATATAAAAAAATTATCGTTGTTCTCCTTATGATTTGAACAGATTCTTGCCGATGGTTTTACATTCCAATAAAAGATTGTTTTGGAAGAAAATCGTTTTTTATATGCATTTTCATAGTGATTTTGTTTGGAAGAAAATCCATGTTATTATGTATTCTCAATCATTAATATGGGTTGCATGTATGTTTGAAATTTGTGTACTTTTGCACCCCAAAATGAAAGAGTTATAAAGATACCCAATATGCAAGAAACCAAACACATACGTCCCTCTTGGGACGAATACTTCATGGAAATCGCCGACACGGTGAGCAAACGCGCCACATGCGATCGCGGGCGCAGCGGTTGCGTGGTGGTCCGCGACCGCCAGATTTTAGTCACCGGATATGTGGGCGCTCCGAAAGGTTTGCCTCACTGCGACGAAGTAGGTCACCAGCTCAAGCAGATGGTGCATGAGGACGGCACCGTCACCCAGCACTGTGTGCGCACCGTCCACGCCGAGCAGAACGCCATCTGCCAGGCTGCCAAGTTGGGGATCTCCCTCAACGGAGCCACGCTCTACTGCCGGATGACACCTTGCCGCACCTGCGCCATGCTCATCATCAACTGCGGCATTGTCCGCGTGGTTTGCGCCAACAAATACCACGCCGGCGCCGAATCCGAAGAGATGTTCCGCCAGGCCGGCGTCCAACTCGATTTCTTTTCCGATGAAGTCGTGAAGTATGACAAACAGTAATTTACGGTTTACGAAAATCGCAAACTGCTACCTACCAACAGCTTCAATAACCAATAACCCATAACCAATAACCATTACAAAAATGAGCACTTTCCTTTGGGAATCCATCGCTTTCGGCCCGATACACAGCAGACGGCTGGGCCAGTCGTTAGGCATCAACCTCATGCCTGTCGATGAGAAAATCTGCACGTTCAACTGCCTCTATTGCGAGTGCGGCTGGACATTGGAAAAGAACCTTAATGCCCGTGAACCGTATCCTTTGGAGATGGTCATGGAGGCCATAGAACATAAACTGTCCGACTGCCACGATCACGGCACGCCCGTTGACAGCATCACCTTTTCCGGCAACGGTGAGCCGACCCTCTATCCCTGGTTCGACCAGGTGATTGACCGGTTGTTGGTGCTTCGTGACAAATACTATCCCGACGCGGTGATCACCTGTCTGTCAAACGCCACGCAACTCTACCGTCCGGAGATCATCACAGCTTTGCAGCGCATTGAGAACCCGATGCTGAAGTTGGATGCGGGCACCCAGACGATGCTGGACACCATCAATGCGCCCATCGTGCCCGTCGATATCGAACAGATCACCGAGCAGTTGTGCAGTTTCAACGGCAACCTCATCATCCAGACGATGTTCCTCAGCGGCGAACAGGAGGGTAGGGCGTTCGACAACTCCGTGGACCCTGAATGGTCGCAGTGGCTGGCGCGCATCCTCCGCATCCGCCCGAAACGCATCGTCATCTACTCCCTCGACCGCGAGACACCCGCCATGCAGCTCCACAAATTCGACAAACCCTATCTGGACAGCATTGTGGAAAAACTTCACGCGGAAGGATTCAATGCAGAAGCGTATTAATCAAAAAATTAACAATCATTTATTCAGATTGTGCATCATGCATTGTGAATTATGAATTGAAAAAATGTTATCTTTGCCGCCGTATTTTAGAAAAATCGTGCATTTATGAAAAAATATTTAATCCCTCTGTTATTAGTAGCTTTTCTGGTTACGGCTTTCACCTCTTGCAAGCCTGATGAAGAAATATATGATCCTACCTGCAAAATCAGCAAAATCTGGTATCGCAGCGATGTCGGCAGTCCTAACGAGGTCTTTGTATATGACAGCAAGGACAAACAACTCCAACAGATTGTGGTGGACAGTCTCTACTCGTTCGATTTCTCTTACAACAAAGACAAAACAGTGAGCAAGATTGTACACGTAGGCAAAGATTACACCGAAACTGTTGATTTCCAGTGGACTGACCAGCTGGTGGACAAAATGACCTACACCATTGACGGTGCCGTGCGGTTGGAATACACGTTCCACCGTAATAATAACAAAAAAGACAAGGCTTTCGGCCGTATAGATTCCATTCAGGAGACGTATGACAGAGTATTCTACGATGAGTATTTTTGGAAGAGCAAACGCCATCCGCTGTATGACAAAGTGTTTGGCAACTATGAGGAAATTTCCGAAATCGCAGCCAAAGCGAATACCAAGGATTTGGTGATGTATTCAGTGAAGTATTTCACATACGATCCCGGGAAAAAGGAAAAATACGAGAACATTTCCAAGTATGTGGAAGTATTCCCAATTGCACAAACAGTGGTCACTCACACGTATCAATATGACCTCAATTCGTACAACCCCTTCTATGGCCTTCCGTTTGCATACGCCGATATGGCTGGCTATTACTTGAATCTCAAAACAGCCGAACATATTGAAACTGAGGTTGCAGGCAACCTGTCAAAAGTCGAGGATATCATCTACAAATACGACGGTTTGCATTATATGAACGACAAAGGGTATCCGCGTCAATTCGTGACCGTTTCTTCGATTAACAATATTCCGGTCCACACCTATATTTTATACAAAAAATAGCTTGCGGTGATCGGCATGAAATTTCACCAGGCAGGTAAGCTGATAATCTTTGTCAGTCTTGTCACCATTGCGTTGACATCGTTGTTTTATGTGTTGTTGTTGGCGCATTTGTGGTGGGTCAATTTCATCTTCTTCACCATCATGTTCGTTTTGGGCGTACTGATTGTACGTTTCTTCCGTGTGCCGACCCGTGTCATCAACAAAGTCGATGACGGGGTGCTGTCGCCCGCCGACGGCACTATTGTCTATGTGGGCACCGCTTTCGAACATGAGTATTTCAAGGACGAACGGCTGAAGGTCTCTGTTTTCATGTCCATCAACAACGTGCATGTGAACAGCTATCCTATCTCCGGCGAGATTTCCTACACGGCATACCATCCCGGGAAATATGCGCTGGCGAAGCTTCCGAAGTCATCGGTTGACAACGAGCACAATACGATCGTTGTGCGCAACGGGGAGACGGAAATCCTTTTCCGCCAGATTGCGGGTTTTGTGGCGCGCCGCATCATCAGCTACCCCGAAGTCGGCGACCATGTGGAGCAAGGCGAGGAGGTCGGCATGATCAAGTTCGGCTCCCGCGTGGATGTGTTCCTCCCAAAGAATGCCACCATAGCCGTCAGCAAAGGCGACAAGGTGGTCTCGAAGAAGACCGTGCTGGCGTATTATTAATGTACAATGTTCAATGTACAATGTTCAATGTTCAAAGGAGAATAATGGTTGTAAAATACCGCAAATCGTAAATCGCAAAACGTAAGCCGTGAAACTCTCCGTTATCATCGTCAACTACAACGTTTCGGCGTTTTTAGAGCAGGCGCTCGCGTCGGCGGTGAAGGCTATGCGCGGTATTGACGGGGAGATATTCGTGGTGGACAACCATTCTGTCGATAACTCCGTGGCGATGGTGAAGGCGAAATTCCCGCAGGTGAAGCTGATTGAGAACCTGGAGAATGTCGGTTTCGCGAAGGCCAACAACCAAGCCATCCGCATCTCTTCCGGTGAATACGTTCTGCTGCTCAATCCCGACACATTAGTTGAGGAAGACACGTTCGAGAAATGCATTCGTTTTATGGACGAGACTCCGGATTGCGGCGGTCTCGGCGTGAAGATGGTGGACGGTCAGGGACGTTTCCTGCCAGAGTCGAAACGCGGGATTCCCTATCCGAAATCCTCCTTCTACAAGCTCTTTGGCCTGTCGAAGCTTTTCCCGAAATCACAGAAGTTCGGTGCCTACCACGCGACCTACATCGGCGAGGACGAGACCCACGAAGTGGAAGTGCTCTCCGGCGCGTTCATGATGATGCGCAAGTCGGTGCTGGACAAGGTAGGACTCTTGGATGAGGACTATTTTATGTATGGTGAGGATATTGATCTGTCGTACAGGATATTAAAGGGCGGTTATAAGAACTACTATTTCCCGCAGACCCGCATTATCCACTACAAAGGGGAGAGTACCAAAAAGGGAAGTCTGAACTATGTTTATGTCTTCTACAAGGCAATGCAGATTTTTGCGAAGAAACATTTCTCAGCGAACAACGCCAAGGTCTTCAACATTGCCATTGACGCGGCGATATGGTTCCGTGCGGCATTGGCAGCGCTGAAGCGTATTGTCAGCCGCATCCTGCTTCCTTTCTTGGATTTCATCTTCATTTTTGCCGGTTTGTTCGCGATTTCCAAATATTGGGAGCATACCGTATTGCTGCAACGCAATTCTTTTTTCTCCGATTTTTATTTCTATGCAGTGCTTCCCGGATATACCTTGTTGTGGCTGATTTCCGTTTGGATTAGTGGCGGTTACCGGAAGCCCGTGAAGCGTACACAGCTCAATAAAGGAATTGTGGCGGGAACGGTTGTTATCCTGCTGATTTACGCTCTGTTGCCCGAAACCATGCGCTTTTCCCGTGCCGTAGTTGTCATCGGTGCGGTATGGGCGCTCTTCGTCGTGAACGCACTGCGTTACCTGCTCGCAAAAATGAAACTGGTTGAGATAGACAACCGTCGTTTGAACCAGCGCATCGCCATCGTGGGCGGTCCGCAGGAGACGGAGCGCGTGTTGGGCATGGTGCAGTCCATGAACGAACCCCGTGAGTTTATAGGGCTGATTCTGACGGAACATCTTGCCAATGGGAGCCGAATGTGTATTGGGAATCTCTGTGATCTTCCCGAATTGCTCACCATATACCGGATCAACGAGGTCATCTTTTGCGCCCGGGATATTCCCGCAGATCAAATAATTGACTGGATGAATCGTCTGCAGGACACGCAGGTCGAGTTCAAGATTGCGCCCGAAGACAGTTCATCGCTGATTGGCAGCAATTCCATTTTCACCACAGAAGATTTGTACACAATCCCGTTACAGACGGTCTATCAGCAGCGAAATCGTCACATCAAACGCACTTTTGACATTGCGACAGCACTGATGCTGCTTGTTTTCCTGTGGATTGACATTTGGTTCGTCAATCGTAAGGGTGGCTTTGTGCGTAATATTTTTGCAGTGCTGAAAGGGAACAAAAGTTGGGTGGGATTGCATCCGAATGTTTCTTCACCGGAGCCCCCAACCATCGTCGGCGTGCTTCATCCAGCGGACGCCTATCCGAAAAATTCTTTCTCAGAAGAGATGATTGGAAGATTGGAAGAATTGTACGCCAGAAATTACCAAGTACGCAACGATTTGACCATTGTGACGAAAGGATTCCGGAAACTTGGGGAATAGACGAGGATCGTTTATCTATGACGTTTTGTTTTAATTTGTAGAGACGTTTCATGAAACGTCTCTACAAATGTCATCTTGCGTTTGTGTATATTCATAAATTGTGTACTTTTGCCGCCTTATTTAAAAATCAGTAACCTATTGTGGAAAAGGACAAAAACGTTGAGGCCGAGGATGTTTTGGCGGTAACCGGCGCACGTGAGAACAACCTTAAAAATGTGTCACTTACGATTCCGCAGCAGAAACTGGTGGTCATCACCGGTTTGAGCGGAAGCGGCAAGTCGTCGTTAGCTTTCGACACCATCTATGCCGAGGGACAGCGACGTTATATGGAGACCTATTCCGCGTATGCCCGCCAGTTCATCGGTGGCATGGAGCATCCCGATGTTGACAAGATTTCCGGCCTTAACCCCGTGATTTCCATCGAGCAGAAGACCGTGAACAAAAACCCGCGTTCCACAGTGGGCACGGTCACGGAAGTGTATGATTTTCTGCGACTTCTCTATGCACGTGTGGCAGACGCCTACTCCTACAACACCGAGGAGAAGATGGTCCACTATTCCGAGAAGGAGCTTATCGACCTGATTCTTACCCGTTACAAAGGCAAATCCGTCACACTTCTCGCCCCTGTGGTGAAACGCCGCAAGGGACACTATCGCGAACTGTTCGAGAACATCCGCAAGCAGGGTTTCACCCGTGTGCGGGTTGATGGCGTGTTGAAGCCGCTGATGATGGGAATGCAGGTGGATCGCTACAAAATCCACGACATCGAGCTTTCGGTTGATAACCTTACCGTGTCGGATTATTCTCAGAAACGGTTGGCCAACAGTGTTCAAATCGCGATGAAATACGGCAAGGGCGCAATCATGATCCTCGACAATAATACCAAAGAGGTGAAGAACTACAGCAAGTTCCTGATGTGCCCCACCACGGGGATCTCTTATCCGGAGCCGGAACCTAATACGTTCTCGTTCAATTCCCCGTACGGTGCCTGCGAATACTGCAACGGCCTCGGCAGCATCACCGAAATTGACATCGACAAGGTGATTCCCGACAAGAACAAATCCATCAAGGCGGGCGGTATTGCCATCCTTGGAGAGTACAAGAACACACTGCTGTTCAGAACGTTGGAGGCTTTAGCGGAGAAATACGGTTTTTCGCTGTCCGATCCCATCAAAAAGTTGAACGAACAGCAGCTGAATGCGGTATTATACGGCACCACGGAAATCCTGCATGTGAAGCGCGAAGTGGCGGGTCTGTCGCCGATGCGCAAGACGTTTGAGGGTGTGGTGAATTTCATCGGCAATCTCAACGAGGAGAACATGCCTGCCTCTTTCAAGAAGTGGATTTCGCAATTCGTGAACACTATCCCGTGTCCGCACTGCCACGGCGCGCGCCTGCGCACCGAGTCGCTGCATTTCCGCATTGCCGATAAGAGCATTGCCGATCTGGCCCATTTGGACATGTCGGAGTTGCTGGATTGGTGTCGGAAGTTGCCCGTGCATTTGGATCCGGCCAAGAAACATATAGCCACCGAAATCCTGCGCGAGATCACCTTCCGATTGGAATTCCTGTGCGATGTAGGTGTGCAGTATCTGTCGTTGGACCGTTCTTCGGCGTCGTTGTCGGGTGGCGAGGCGCAGCGTATCCGATTGGCAACACAGATCAGCTCGCAGCTCGTGAACGTGATGTACATCCTTGACGAGCCGAGCATCGGGCTGCACCAACGCGACAACCACTATCTCATCGAATCGCTGCGCCGTCTGCGCGACATGGGCAATTCGGTGATTGTGGTGGAACACGACCGCGACATGATGAAGGCTGCCGACTACATCGTGGATGTGGGTCCGGCGGCCGGTGAGTACGGCGGCGAGATTGTGGCGGCCGGAACTTATAAGGAAATCCTGAAAAGCAACTCATTGACAGCCGATTACCTTAAAGGGAAGAAGAAAATCAAAATACCGAAGGCGCGTCGCAAGGGCAATGGCGAATGGCTGACCATCATCGGGGCAACGGGCAACAACCTCAAGAATATCACAGCGGAGTTCCCGTTGGGTGTACTTGTCTGCGTGACGGGTGTCTCCGGAAGCGGGAAATCAACTCTGATTAACGAGACCCTTTATCCGATTCTGAACCACTACATTTATCGTTCCGAAAAGAAGCCGTTGCCTTACAAAGAAGTGGACGGATTGGATAATATCAACAAGATCATTGACATTAACCAGCAACCTATCGGACGAACACCGCGCTCTAATCCGGCCACCTATGTGGGTGTGTTCGAGGAGATTCGGAAACTTTTCACCCAGATGCCGGAATCCAAAATCCGAGGATACAAACCTGGACGTTTCTCCTTTAACGTGTCGGGTGGCCGCTGCGAGGAGTGCAAAGGCGCGGGTGTGAAGACCATCGAGATGAACTTCCTTCCCGATGTGTATGTCACCTGCGACAAATGCGGCGGCAAACGATACAATGACGAGACGTTAGAAATCCGCTACAAAGGCAAATCCATCAATGATGTCTTAGAGATGGACATCCACACGGCGATAGAGTTCTTCGAGAACATCCCGAACATTGTCCGAGACCTGAAAACCATGGATGACGTGGGCTTGGGTTATCTGAAACTTGGCCAGCCCTCCACCACGCTTTCGGGCGGTGAAGCCCAGCGCATCAAGTTAGCTGCCGAATTGTCGAAAAAGGACACTGGCCAAACCGTGTATATCCTGGATGAGCCGACCACAGGGCTGCATTTTCAGGACATCGCCATCCTGTTGGATGTGCTGAATCGTCTGGTGGACAAAGGCAACACCGTGATTGTCATTGAGCATAATATGGATGTCATCAAGATGGCCGACTGGATTATCGACATGGGGCCAGAAGGCGGTCGCAGCGGCGGCGAAATTGTCGCGTGCGGCACACCGGAGGAAATTGTCCGTCAAGGAGTTGGCTTCACGGCCGAGTTCCTTGCGAAGGAGATTTAATTGACAACAGGTTTCAGGTTACTAAATTCGCCTAATTCGCAAAATTCGCCTAATTCGCAAAATTCGCCGACAAAATTCGCCTAATTCGCAAAATTCGCCGACAAAATTCGCCGACTAGTTGCGTTTCAGCAAATCGAAAACGGTTTTCACCGGATTGAACGTAGCCAACGGCACTTCCACGAACACGGTGATCCAGTTGGCCATCGCGCCATTCCATAATCCAGGCAGTTCCATAGCCTTCAGGGTCTTGCCGTTGTAAGACTTGGAGGAGATGAATCCTGTGTTCGGATCAACGTACTGCAGCAGGTCGAACTTCTCGCCCTTGTAGTTCTTGATAGCACAGACCATATCGACGGGGTTGAAGTGGGTGGCCTTCGCCATGATGGCCGCCTTCTCGGGGTTGTTTTTGTCGATCTGCGACGACTCCACGATCTGCAGCGAGCAGTTGCCCTCGGCGTCGCGCACCCAGAAAGGACCGCCGCCGGGCTCGCCCTCGTTCTTCACCATGCCGCAGAGACGCACCGGACGGTTCATCAGCTCGTAAAGCTCCTCGGCCGTAGGCTGCTCATCGAGGGAAATCATCAGCTTGCTCTCAGCGAAGTCCATGATCTCGCACAGCGTCATCGGATCCACCTCGCCGGCTTCCAAGATTTTAAGATACTGGAACTGAATGCTTTGCAATTGCGACAGATACGCCGCCAATACCTTCTTGTAGATGACGGTGGGGGCGATGTTCTGGTCTTTGGTGACGTTGTCGATGTTCTTCACGAAGAGGATGTCGGCGTCGCGGTTGTTGACGTTATAGATGAGTGCGCCGTGACCGCCGGGACGGAAGAGCAGCTTGCCGTTCTCGTCGCGGAAGGGTTGGTTGTCCTCCGTGGCCGCCAGCGTGTCGGTGGAAGCGGCCTGCATCGAGAATGTGACGTGGTATTTCACCCCGAAACGCTCCTCATAGACGGGCTGTATTTCCGCCACTTTCGCCTTGAAGAGCTCCAGATGGTGCTCGGAAACGGTGAAGTGCAGATAGGCGTCGGTGCCGGAGGTGGCGTAGAGCGCGGCCTCCACAAAATGCTCCTCGATGGCGGTGCGGATCTCGTTGTCGTAGCGGTGGAAGAGCAGCAGACCTTTGGGCAGGTTGCCGTAGTTAAGGCCCTCTTTCTCAAGAAGGTATTGGATGATGAGGCGGAAGTTGCCCTTTTGGATTTCAGCATCGAGGTCGAGTTGTTTGTCGGCCATCACCTGCTTGAGTGCCTCGTAGAACGGGTAGCGGGGCAGGGTGGATAGGAAGGTCTTCGCCAGCTCTTGCTGTTTGTCGTCCAGATTATCGTTCAGCAGGGCGTAGAGGTCCTTGAACATGCGGGATGCGGCGCCGGACGCGGGCACGAACTTCTCGATCTTCTTGCCCTCGATGGCGTAGGGGTATTCGGCCTCCAATTCAGCCACCTGGTCCTCGTCGAGGCGCAGGATGCCGTCATCGACGGTCGCGGGCCGGTCAATGTCGGCGAAGGGGAAGCCCTTCTCGAAGTTGGCGAACTGCTGTTCCACCTGTGCGGGTTCGCTCCCGCGCTGAGCCATAAATTCTTTATCTTCGAATGTGAATTCCAATTGCATAATCGTGAGGTTTTTGTTCGCGGCAAAGATACTATTTTTTAGGCAACAAGCAATAGGCAATAGGCAAAAGGCAAAAGGCAATAGGCAATAGGCAAAAGTGGAAAACACGCAACTTGAAACTATACGGAAATAAGTGTATTTTTGCGACAAATTATTTGAGATGAAAAAGTCCGTATTTATCCTGCTTACGCTCGCGTTTTCGATGCTTTCGAGGGCGCAGAATGTCAATTTTACACAGTATTTCTTTGAAGAGGGGTCGTTGCGCATGGATGTCTATCAGTGCGGCGACGCCGACAGTTCTCACTATGTGTTCGAGCGTTTCATCCTCGAGCCGCATTTCGGGGGCTCCAAGGTCAACTTGATTGACCCTTTCAATTTCGGAACAAATCGAGTGAAGGTGATTGATGTACAAAGTAATACACTCATATATTCAAGAGGTTACAGTACACTGTTCCGCGAATGGCAGACCACCAACGAGGCCGCTGACATGGAACGTTGCTATGAGGAGTCTGTGAGTGTTCCACTGCCGTTGAATCCAGCATATATCATTCTTGAAATCAGGAACTTCGATGGCGAGTTTGAGGAAGTCTTCTCCAAACTTTACGAGCCCGGCGAAATGTTCAACACCACCGAGCAGCGCTACATCTTCCCCGTACAGGATGTGCTGGTTAACGGCACGCCGGACAGTAAAGTGGATATTGTGATTCTGCCCGAAGGATATACCGCCGCTGAAATGGCTCAGTTCCAACAAGATTGTCAGAATTTGGTGAATGTCTTTTCCCAGCACGAGCCGTTCTCCAGCCATATCAATGATTTCAATTTCCGGGCAGTGCTTGCCCCTTCCGAGGAGAGCGGCGTTGACATTCCAGGTTATTACATTTGGGCGCGCACCATTCTCAATGCGCATTTCTACACGTTTTACATTGACCGCTACTGCACCACACGTGACTATTTCTCGGTGAAAGATGTGGCGGCCAACGCACCGTACGACCAGATTTACATCTTAGTGAACAGCAGCCTATATGGCGGTGGTGGATTCTACAACTTTTATTCAATGAGTACGGCGGGCAATATGTCGTCCTCCAGCGTCATTGTGCATGAGTTCGGACATGCTTTCGCGGGGTTGGGCGACGAGTATGTGGAAACAAGCAATCCTTTGGGAGAGCTCTACAACCTGAATGTGGAGCCATGGGAGGCCAATCTGACCACGTTGGTGGACTTTGATTCGAAATGGGCCGACCTTGTGGCATCCAGTACTCCAATCCCTACACCGGACAACTATCAGTATGGAAACGTGGTAGGTGCCTACGAAGGAGCCGGCTATTTAGCGAGCGGCATGTACCGTCCGCAGCCCGACTGCATGATGCGCAACCACGCGCCTTTCTGCGCCGTCTGTAACCGAACAATCGAATCCGTGATTGCAGCGCATTCCGACAGTCTGGTCACGGCCGTGTCCCAGCATCAGCTGCCCGAGCCGTCGCTCCGGGTATGTCCCAACCCCGCCACCGACTTCATTGACATTTTTGTCCAACAGGCAGACGCACCGGCGGAAATCCTCGACATGAACGGCAGAATATGGAAGACCGTACATCTCAACAACAAGGCAAACAGAGTTATGATCAGCGACCTGCCTCGGGGCGTATATCTTGTTCATGTGAACGGCGAGACACGTAAATTTGTGAAACAATAAAATTGTATTTTTGCCACTTAAATTTTTGATTATGAGATTTTGGACAAAAAGCAACAAATTGACTTCGAACGCTACCAAAATTTCGAACTATGTGCGGTGGCCGTGGCTGAAGGATCTGCTGATGACCTTCATCGCCACCACGTTTTCCATTGTGCTCACCTTCGGCACAGCGGCTTTCATCGACAGAAGACAAAAGGCAAAAGACAAACGGCAGATGGTGATGTACGTGCTTTACGACATGAACCGTTCCATCGAACTCGTTGAACATGTCGATTCCATGCTTCGAAAAGGGCTTGAACTGCAAATCGAAGTGGCACGCGACACATCGCTTTTCGAGCAAAAGAGATTCTTTTTCAACCATTGTATGCCGCAGGAGCAATTCGACAAAACCACGGCGCAAATCTTCTCGTCCAATTTCGAAACACTAAACACCCTCGACAATGTGCGATTTGTGGAGATGATCTCCACATTTTATCATGACCGGGACTCCTACGAATCTATGATAATCGATTCGTGCAAGAACGAATTTCTGCAGAAGTCCCATTGTTGGGATCTGCAAACAGCACTGGAGTTCCCGTATAGCACTTACATTTTTATGAGCGGCCTTGTTGGGGAGAGCCTGAAGGAGGAATTTCAGCAGTGCAAGGAGCTGATGGGGGTGAGCGATGAGGAGTTTGCCGCCTTCAAACTCCAAAAACAGCGCCAAAGTGTTTCCAACGCCTCCGCCGACAATAAAAAAGACAAATTCGTGAAAGAACTGTTTGAAAACGACGCCCGTCTTGAGTCCGCGATTGAAGAGGGGAAAAGCGGTGGCAAGCAATGTGAATAATGGACGACAACATCTACAACCATGACAACTAATCTCCTTAATAAAAGTTGTCCAAGTTGTCCAAGTTGTCCAAGTTGTCTTCAAAAAAAACAAAAATAGTCTTAAACCGGATTTCCATATTTTCTTTTTTTTTAGAAACATATTTGCCGTTTCAAAAAAAGTGTATTTTTGCAACTGAAATTTAGTTGCAATGAGTCAGAAAGAAAAACTAATAAAACGCTTACGTAGTTTGCCCAAAGACTTTACTTACTCCGAATTAGTATCCCTTCTTCAACAACTTGGTTTTGAAGAAGATAACAAAGGAAAAACATCTGGTTCCCGAGTAAGATTCTATCATTCTAAAAAGAGATTACAATACTTGGCTCATAAACCGCATCCTGCGAGTATTATCAAAGAAAAAGCGCTCAAGGATATTTTGATTTTTTTGGATAATAATGAATTGATATAATGGAAACTTTGAAATATAAAGGTTTTATTGGCAGTATAGAGGCTGAAGTTGAAGACAACACACTCTATGGCAAAGTATTGGGTTTGGATAAACAGACTCTCATCACATACGAGGGACAAACGCTTGCCGAACTTAAGCAGGATTTCGAAAATGCTGTAGATGATTATATCCAGCACTGCAAAGAGAACAATTTGCCATTTCACAAATCGTACAGCGGTAGCTTCAACATTAGGATTCCCTCTGAATTACACGCCAAGATTGCCATGTCAGCACAAGAGGCTGGTGTTTCGTTGAATTCCTACATCCAGAGAGTTCTTGCATCAGTTGTGTTATAAAAGAAGCAAACATCTGTCACTGTCATGTCCCAAAAGAAAACATACCGTTATTCCACCGGCGAGACATTCGAGGCCGATACTGAGGATCTGAAGCGCCTGCTGCGCGAGAACCAAGAGTATTTAGACAATTATTTGGAGTTATACAGCTCGTTAGAGGACGACGAGTACGTGGCGCGGGGCAACGGCTTCTGCGACCGCAAGTTCAGCGACGACTTCATCGAAGGACAGATCGCGAAATACCGCGCACGGGTAGGAGAGTTGGAGAGATGGTTGAAAAGACTTCTATGACCTATACAGACTTCAATGCATCTTAATACTCATTCGTATCTTATAAACATCATCAAAAAGCAATCTCCCTGCCCATGGGTTCTCTGATAATATGTCAACCAATTCTGCAAGATCGCTTTTAAATGAAGGATACTTTTTTTGCAAGAGCTTTCGCCTGTTTGTCAAACTTAGGTATGGTAGTTATTTGATAACTCATAGTTCGCTAAGCAGTTTTGAGATAGAGTTCGTTTTTGCCTTTCCTTGTTTGACCTCGGCATAGCTATGGGCAATTTCCATGATTTCTGGGTCTTGAATGAACGTATTTTTGTCTTCTGCTACACATCCAAGTACGACTTCCTTGTTAGGGTACGCAACAACACCATGTTCATATAGATATTCCGGAGCAATATCAATCTTCCCGTCCATCCATTCAAGTGTGTCCGCCAAGCGGAAATTTTTCAGCAATTCAATATCTTTTAAAGGTTCAAAAACGGGATATTTATCAATGATGGTCGCAAAATCAAAAAACCGGCAATCCCCATTATTAAAACAAACCCATATTTTGTATGCGTCAATATATTGTGCTTCAATTATTTTTATAAACATGTCAAACGATCTTTTGTTTTTAGATTACGCCGCAAAAATAATAATTTTCTAAAAACCACATATAAGAAAATTAAATTTCTTTTAAAAATATTCAGCGTTCAACATTCAGCATTCAGCATTAACTCCGTACGTCCATCGCGTCCCTCAACGCATTGCCTATCAGCATGAATGACAGTACCAACAGCATGATGGCCACGCCGGGGATGATGGCCAGATAGGCGTTGTTGAGCACAATGCATGCGTAGTTCTCCTTCATCATCATGCCCCAGGAGGGGGTGGGGGGCTGCACGCCCAGACCGAGGAAGCTCAGACCCGCCTCCATTAGGATGGCCGATGAGAAGTTGGAGGCCGCAATCACGATGAGCGTGCCCGTGATGTTGGGGAGAATGTGCTTGACGATAATCCGGAAATTGCTGTATCCCAATGCTCTGGCGGACTCCACGAAGTCCTGTTCGCGCAGACTCAGGAATTGTCCGCGCACCACACGGGCGATATCCACCCACATGGTCAGACCGATGGCGATGAAGATTTTCCAGAACCCTTTGCCGAGGGCGAAGCTGATGGCGATGACGAGCAGCAGGGTAGGGATGGACCACACCACGTTGATGAGGAAGGTGAGCACGTCATCGACCTTGCCGCGGTAGTAGCCGGCGGTGGCGCCAACTAGTGTGCCGATGAACAGGGCGATGAAGATCGAAAGGAATCCCACGGAGAGACTCACGCGCGCGCCGATCATCAGCTGGCTGAGGACATCGCGGCCGTAGCGGTCGGTGCCGAGCAGAAACCGCTGCTTCTTCGCCATCCGCGAGGAAAGGTCGGCCTTGGCGTAGGATTCGTAGTACTCCTGCTGGAACAGTTTCACGGTCACGGAATCGCCGTTATCCTGAATAGACTCTATGGGAACGGTCTTGTACTCAGCGGGTTGCCCGAACAGCATCTTTTTGACGAAGTTGACGTGAGGCACATCCTGTTCGGGTTTGAGCTCCAGAAGCTGCACAGTGAATCCGGGTTTCTGGAGGGCGATTTCGAGCTGTTGGTGGTTGCAGAAAGGGGTGGAGTCGGGGGTGATGAGATAGCCGAGGATGGCGACAATGATGACCAGCCCGATGTAGGCCAGCGACACGATGGCCTGGCGTTCCTTCTTGAAACGCTGCCAGGTGAGCGCCGACAGCGAGACGGCGCGTTCCTCCTCCTTCTTGCGTGTGAACCACTTTTTCATTGCGGCGGCAAAGGTACGATTTTTTAGTGAATGGTGATCAGTGAACAGTGGTCAGTTCACGGCGACCGCACCGAAATTCCACTGTGACTTGAGACTTGGGACTTTAGACTTAGGACTTAAGACTGAGGACTTAAGACTGAGGACGACAACTTTGGATGATGGGGCGAGTCGGCGCATAGGAGGCGATGCTTCCAAGCGTCGCGACATGGGAATGCCATATATAAGGTTTCATGAAAGTGAACACTATTTTTTGTATTTTTGTGCCTTTATTTTTGACAAGTATGACCACAGATCAGTTAGACAGCATCATCAGCCATTACAAGAAAAAAGCGGTTCTTGCATACAATGAAGACGACACGTACACATGCAACCGGATGATTTCGATAGTCCATGATTTAGAGGATAATTATGACGATTATTTAGGTTATGATTACGAAAACGACTATCTGGATCTATACTTCAACACAATCATGCCCAAAGTCGAGCCGAGCCATCATCCATTGTTTCATGTTGTGGACCCCTATTCCGACGTGGACACAGAGGAGGCTTTAGAGTGGATGGATGACTGGGAAGAGGGGGTCGATGATGATTTCGACGATGATTTCGATCTGTTTTGAGGTTCTGATGACATTTTTGGTTAGAGTGGGAGGATATTTTGCGATTTCTTTGAGATTTTAGAATTGAGGGGGAATTCAAAAAGCTCCCTCTTAATATTTGAATGTAGTATTTCAGTCATGTTGTTCGATTAAAAGGCAAAGTCTGGGAAAATTATTGTTTGTTTGGCTTATTAGTTTCAATTCCTTATGGTTCGATTAAAAGGGCTTTGAGCGTTGCAAAATCTCTTTGTTGATTTGTTTCAATTCCTTATGGTTCGATTAAAAGACAATCGACGCGCCTACATCAGCCGGAAGATACAGCGTTTCAATTCCTTATGGTTCGATTAAAAGTTGCAAGAGGTATCGCCTCAAATAGGATGTTGTTTTGTTTCAATTCCTTATGGTTCGATTAAAAGCACTCCAGTATGCGGTGGTATTCGTGTACCGCCGCACCGTTTCAATTCCTTATGGTTCGATTAAAAGCAGTCACCTCAGGAGTAGCCACAATAGGGATGTTGTGTTTCAATTCCTTATGGTTCGATTAAAAGTCGCTGGCGATGACCTCCCATTCGTTCTCGCCGAAGTTTCAATTCCTTATGGTTCGATTAAAAGGCGTGTCACCGATGATTCTTCCGTCCACATTGAAGCACTGTTTCAATTCCTTATGGTTCGATTAAAAGGGATTCCGGCTGGTATTTAGCAAAACAATAGAGTTAGTTTCAATTCCTTATGGTTCGATTAAAAGCAGAAGTTCCAGTATCTTTTCCATTGCTGTTTTGTTGTTTCAATTCCTTATGGTTCGATTAAAAGGTAGCGTTTCAGCTCGTATTCGGGCCCCGTGATTTGTTTCAATTCCTTATGGTTCGATTAAAAGACCTTGACGATGACGTTCTGGTGAACATTAACGATGTTTCAATTCCTTATGGTTCGATTAAAAGGCGTGGCGGCTACGGGCGACCTTTATTGTCCGCAGTCGCGTTTCAATTCCTTATGGTTCGATTAAAAGTCTTCCTGCGACCGTCCTGAAGATCAATTGTTATAAGTTTCAATTCCTTATGGTTCGATTAAAAGGTGAGTGGCTTCCGGGGAGTTGTGCTTGAGTCCGTATTGTTTCAATTCCTTATGGTTCGATTAAAAGCCGCTGTGGCCACCGCCGCACCTCCGAAACGATATGGTGTTTCAATTCCTTATGGTTCGATTAAAAGTTGCCCACCAGCACCATGGTGTTGATTTCCCGTTTTTTCGTTTCAATTCCTTATGGTTCGATTAAAAGCAGCGCAGAGCAGCTCACCAAAAAAGACATCTCTTTCGTTTCAATTCCTTATGGTTCGATTAAAAGCTCTTCCTGGTCTTTGATGAAGTCGGAATCGGATGTTTCAATTCCTTATGGTTCGATTAAAAGTTCTGACGAGCGGTAAGCGTCTTTTTGTCGGCGGTGGTGTGTTTCAATTCCTTATGGTTCGATTAAAAGTTGTTTCGTCACCCCCATTTTCTCGGCCAGTTTCGCCGTTTCAATTCCTTATGGTTCGATTAAAAGTCGGGTTTCTGTCAACTTTCACCGCATGAAATTTTGTTTCAATTCCTTATGGTTCGATTAAAAGATTTACGGGTTTCAACAAGTATAAGTTTTCCTACAGTTTCAATTCCTTATGGTTCGATTAAAAGACGCGCAGAAAGGACGTGGACATCACTTACGCTTGTTTCAATTCCTTATGGTTCGATTAAAAGCCTGATTATTCACATTATTACTGAAAACCTC
>JAFXTE010000033.1 GCA_017525245.1 Bacteroidales bacterium
AAAGCATCAGAACTTTCGCCCCGTCTATTCATACATTCGGCGTCACCCGGATTGCAAAGCAAGCGAAATCTCATCAGGCATCTCAATCCCTACCGGCAGCCTCAACCGCATCCTCAAGCAGCTCAAGGACGAAGGTCTCATTGAATACACCGGCAGCAAGAAGACCGGCGGGTACAGGATAGTCAACACCACAGGAAAATAAAAGGTCGGAACCCATTCAAAAAAAGGGAAGATACGCGGGAAAGGTCAAAAGTGAAAGTCCAGACCCCAAAAGCAAAAAAAGTGATGTAACCGAAATTTCTGTATTTTTGCCGTTTCGCTAAAATGACAGGAATAACAAGGCATTGACCTTGAAAAAATCCCAAAAGATATTGTAAATCAAATAAATAATAAGGAAATAGAAGAAGGGAAAAATGGGGAAAACGGTAGAAAAGGCAGATAAATTGTTACGTCCGCTGTTGCTGAAAACGGCTACAGTGTGCCTGTTCTTATGCCTGTTTCTGCCCTTCGCTCACGCCCAGTTCTACAACGGTTCGCAGCTCTCCTTCGGGAAAAGCCGTGTGCAGCATCAGAATTTCAACTGGCAGTATCTCCGCGCCGAACAGTACGATGTCTATTATTACCCGACAGGCAGGGCGTTGGCGCAATACGTCTTCTACAAAACCCCCGAATACATCTCCGAAATCGAGAAACTGCTGAATTACACTTCCAGAAAGAAACTGCAAATCATCGTGTATAACACGCAGTCTGACTTCAGGGAATCCAATTTCGCCTACGACTATGAGGATTTCTACAACCAGGGCGGCGTGACCAACATTTACGGCACGAAAATCTACATCTATTTCGATGGGAACCGCGCCCATCTGGACAAAATGATCCGTGGCGGTCTGATGAACGTTTATGCTCACTGGATGGTGCAGGGCGCGACGGTCGGCGCAAACATCTCATACGACTACCTGATGCATGTACCGAGCTGGTATTACAGCGGGCTGGCCTCCTATTTTGGCGAAAATTGGAACAACGATGTAGATGCCCATGTCAAAAACGGCATTCTGAGTGGGAAATACAAACGTCTTGAGGAACTTTCCCCCGTGGAGGCAACATACGCCGGACATGCATTCTGGAAATATTTGGTGGATCTTTACGGCGAATCGATAATTCCCAAGGTTCTCTACTACACCCGTTCGGCGAAAAGTATGGAAAACGGACTGTTCCGCGCCACCTCGATTCCATACAAAGTTTTAGTTACTTACTGGTACAAGTACTATATGGTGATGTATCACCCGGATATGTCCAAGTCCATGCCCGCTGGTGAGGAAATTCTTCGAAAGCCCAATCCCAAGCGGGATTATGCACGTTTTTGTTTCTCTCCCGATGGCGGAAAATACGCATACGTCACGAACGAGGCCGGTCAGGTCCGTATCTGGATGAAAACGGAAAAAGACAAAAAACCGAAATGCATTCTCCGAAAATATGCGAAAACGGAAGACAATCCAGACCTCACTTTCCCACTTATTGCCTGGCATCCTTCAGGGGAAATTTTGGGTTTAACCTTTGAACATAAAGGAGACTGCCTGTTTGTTCCCTTTGATTTGGAAAAACGGAAATGGGGGAAGAAATTCTTGGTGGATGTGGAGAAAATCACTTCCTGGTGCTATTCTGAGGACGGGCAGCGGATGTTGTTCTCTGGCTTCAAGAACGGACAGTCTGACATTTTCATGTACAGTTTTCCGGCTAAAACGTACCAGAACCTCACCAATGATTTCTATGACGACTACAATCCGGTGTTTCTGAACACCCAACAGATTGTCTTTGCTTCTAACCGCCCAGTTGATTCTATCTTATTGAAAGATAATTTTTTAGACGAATCAGGTCAACGGACATACAACCTGTTTTTGTATAAATACAACAGCAAAGACAGCTCTTTGCTCCGTATCACAGATTCTCCGTATGCGAATGAATACGGAATTTTGCCCGCCGGAGACCAGCGGGTACTGTTTTTAAGTGACGAAGGCGGGGTTGTGAACCGCTATGAGGCTGTTTTCGACAGTTCCATCAGCCGTATTGACACGGCGATACATTATATGTATTATGCCAATACGCAACCTTTAACAGACCGGTCCTTCAACATCATGGAACATGCCTACAATCCTGTTACCAACACGATTGCGGACATTTCCCTAACCGAAAACTACAAGCATATTTGGTTTACCGAATTGCATACCTTATACCATCCTGATATTCAACCTTCTGCATTTCACAGGAAGATTCTGGAGGAGAATATTCGGCGGGACAGTGTGCAGAAACGACAGGATAGCATTACCGACAAATATTCCCAGCAGCAACATGGTTTTGTCTTGTCTGCGGAGACAAATCCCAACACCCGCAAAGATTCCGATCTTGATGGAGACACCACCTACACCTCCCGTCATTCCGGTCGTGACTTTCCCATTCCGGTCGGTTTGCCATATCGGGTACAATATTCTATCGACCAGGTTATTACGCAAGCAGATTTCAGTTTTCTGAACACTTCCTACCAGCAGTTTGAAGGGGGTACGTCGCCCATTTATCTGAACACTGGGTTCAACGCTCTGTTCATGTTGGGGATCAATGATTTGTTTGAAGATTATCGTATTACGGGCGGATTCAGAATAGGCTGGAATTTAAACAGTTACGAATTTCTGTTCAGCTATGAGAATCTTTCCCGCCGTTTAGACCGCCAGATCACGCTGCATCGGCAGGCTATCACTTCACAGGTGAACGGGTATGTCTATCGGCAAAATTCCAACAGCTTGTTTTATACGCTGAAATTTCCGTTCAATAAGACAAACTGTTTGAGATTGACCTTAAAGGGGCGGTATGAGACGAACATAGTGGCGGCGTTGAATGACCAGACCCTACAGGCAGACGATGCGCACCATGTGTGGGCGGGTGCGAAGTTAGAGTACATTTTCGATTCGTCCAAGGAGTTATATACCAATTTGTGGCGAGGCACCAAGCTGAAGCTGTTCGCCGAATATGAGCAGCGGCTTGAGCGGGAAACCTTGAATCTTTTTGTAATCGGGTTTGATGCGCGCCGTTCGTTCCGGCTGTACCGGAACATGACCTTGGCGTTGCGTTTGGCCGGTAGCACGAACGCGGGTTCTGCGCGGCTCGTCTATTATATGGGCGGTGTGGACAACTGGATAGCTGCGAAATTCAACAGTGACATCGCGACGGACCAGACCAAAAATTACGCCTACCAGACGTTGGCCACGAACATGCGCGGTTTCCGGCAGAATATCCGCAACGGCACTTCTTTCCTGCTTTTCAACGGCGAGTTGCGTGTTCCCATTGTGCAACTGATTGCCGGACACAAACTTTCATGGGATTTTCTCAATTCGTTGCAACTCAATTTGTTCGGTGATATTGGAACAGCGTGGACAGGATTTACCCCTTATTCGGAAGACAATTGCCTTTACACCCGCTATATTGACAGCGGCCCGATCCATGCGGAAGTTAAAAGACAAGTGGACCCTTGGGTCGGCGGTTTCGGCATAGGGGCAAGAATTTCCATCTTGGGTTATTTCCTCCGTTTTGACTATGCCTGGGGCGTGGAGGACTGGGAAATCCCGAACAAGAAGGGGATGTTCATGTTCTCCTTGGGAACGGATTTTTAACTGTTGGCTATTAGCTATTGGCTGTTAGCTACTAAACTTTCAACAACAATTAACCATTAAAAAAAAATGTATTTTTGCACCTGTTATTGAAACAATTAATTAAAACCAAAATAACCTATGAGAAAATTAGTTGCATTGAGTATAGTCGTGGCGACTGTCCTCGTGATGAGCAGTTGCGGACTTGGAAAAATGGTGAAAAAGTACCCGGAAGTGACGGTTACTTTGGACAATCCTGACTTGGAGAACAAAGGCGGTGAGGTGGCCTACACCATCAAGGGAACTTTCCCGCCCAAGTACATGAAGAAAAAAGCCACAATGACGTTTACCCCATCATTATCGGTTGATGGACAGAAGGTTAACCCTCCGTTTGCTACCATTAAAGTAAAAGGGGAGAAGGCTAATGGCGACGGCACTGTTATCCCTTACAAAACAGGTGGCTCGTTCACGCAGAGCGGCACTTTCAAGTTTGATGAAAAGTATGAGACTGCTGACATTGTGACGGGTGCTGTGGCTAATCTTAAGAAAAAATCGCACGATTTCGGTGACCGAAACCTCGGCGAGGGCATCAGCAACACCAGCGCACGCGCAAACCTGACCCCGAGACTGACAGACAACGCCAACAGCGGCACGGCTTTTCTGCTCGCGCCTCACAATTACAAGGCGGAGTTCATTGGCAGGACGGCCACGCTCTACTTCGACCTCAACAGCGCGAACATGAATTGGAATAACCCTAACAACAAAACTCAAGCCGCCAAAGATTCCATCAAGGCGTTCACCGACTTCATGAATAACGACTACATCATCGACCGCGTGGTGATTTCCGGATGGGCCTCTCCCGAGGGCGAGGAAACCAACAACCAAGGCCTTTCCGAAAAACGTTTCCAAGTGGGTAAAAAATGGTTCAACGACAAGTTCAACGCTTACCTGAAAGATTATGCGAAGCGTAACAACATCAAGATGAAAGATTTGCAGAAGCCTGTGTTTGAATATGTGAACAATGCCAAAGGTGAGGACTGGGACGGTTTTGAAGCCGCTATTGAAAAATCCAACATTCGTCAGAAGAATCAGATTCTCAACGTGGTGCGCTCCCAAGCGAACAACGACATGCGTGAGCAGAAGATCCGTGAAATGACGGACATCTATCCTGAAATCGCCGACGCCATCCTGCCTCCGCTGCGCCGCGCAGAGATCCAAATGGTCTGCAAAAAGCACGACACCTACACTGACGCGGAACTTATCCGCTTGGTGCAATCCAACCCGAATGACTTCTCCGTCAATGAGCGTCTCTATGCCGCTTCTGTAGCTCCCGATGTGGCCACAAAGGAAAGTATCTATAAAGCGTTGACCAACAACAAGAAAACCGAAAACGACTGGCGTGCCTACAACAACCTCGGTGCAATGAATCTCAACGAATACTACCAAAACGGCAACGCAGCCAATTTGGAGGAAGCGTTGAATTACTTGCAGAAGGCCGCAGCTTTGTCCCCTGACAACGGTATCATTCTCAACAATATGGCTATCGCCGATTACTTGAGCGGTGATTTGGCTGCCGCGAAAACTCATTTCGAAGCTTCTGCCAACGCCTCTGTGCAACCTGTGAACCAGAACTACAATACGGGCGCACTCAGCATCCTTAACGGTGATTATTCCAGAGCGGCCCAACTGATGGGCGGAAAGAGCTGCGACTACAATACCGCATTGGTGCAGCTGCTCCAAAAAGACTATAACGCTGCGAAGGCTACCCTCGACTGCATCACCGATGTGGATGCCAAGACCGCCTACCTGAAGGCTGTTCTCGCCGCCCGCATGAAAGTGGAGGAAGGTGTCTATAGCAACCTCACCACCGCCATCAATCTGGATCCCTCCTTGAAGAAAACGGCCAAACGTGACGCGGAATTCAAACGCTACCGCCACTCCGACCGCTTCAAACAACTGGTGAAATAAGTTAGAAACACCATTTATAGAATAAAGGCGTGGTCATTGAGGCTGCGCCTTTTTTTCGATGAGACGATGAAATTTAGATTAATGACAAATTACTGTTCACTGTTCACTAATTACTAATCACTATTTAAAGCAATAAATACTATCTTTGCCGTAATAAACAAAAAGAAAACTTAAACAATAACATACTGATACAGAAATGATTACAGAAAACAGAAACGTAGCTATCGCCTACGATTTCGATGGGACGCTAGCACCGGGGAACATGCAGGAGTACAACTTCATCCCCGACCTCAATATGGACAAGGGCGAGTTCTGGCAAGAGGCCAATGAGATGGCCAAACGGCATGATATGGACGAGGTGCTTGCCTATATGCACCTGATGCTGATCAAAGCCAAAGAGCAAAACCTTGATATTCGCGAAGCCACGTTTATGAAATATGGTGAGAAAATCACTTTTTTCGAAGGCGTGGAGACCTATTTCGAACGCATCAACGCATACGCTGCTTCCTTGAATCTGAATCTGGAACATTTCATCATTTCCTCCGGGCTGCGCGAAATCGTGAAAGGAACACGCATCGCCAAGCATTTCAAAACTATCTATGCCTCTGGCTTCCAATATGATGAGAACGGAAGCGCCTGCTGGCCCGCCCTCGGCGTGAACTACACCAACAAGACGCAATTCCTTTTCCGCATTAACAAGGGCATCTACAACTCCTACGATAACACCCTGATTAACAAATCAATGCCCGAAGACGAGCGCGCCGTTCCATTCTCCAACTTCATCTACATCGGCGACGGGGAAACCGACGTGCCCGCCATGAAGATGGTCAACCTCTATGGCGGCACCACCATCGCCGTCTATAATCCCAATTCCGTGCCCACTCCCGAACGCCCCGTGAGCGCGAAAGAAAAATGCATCAACCTCATCAGACAGAAACGCGCAGACTACATCGGCCCCGCCGACTACACCGAAAACAGCGAGCTGGAGGTCATCCTCAAAAAGGTCATCGACAAGATTGCCGTGGAACAGGATCTGCTGCACATCAAGTACAAGGAGATAGGAACAAACAGTAGGCAATAGGCAATAGGCAATAGGCAATAGGCAATAGGCAATAGGCAACAGGCAACAGGCAACAGGCAATAGGCAATAGGCAACAGGCAACAGGCAACAGGCAATAAATAACGGTCGAAGAACCATATATAAAACCGGCAAGATTCAAACTAAGAACGAACATACTATCCATAAACTACCAAATCGAAAAAGCCCAAGTCCAAAAAGGGCTGAAAGCCCTACCCATGTTAACCCAGGGCGAACGCAGTGAGCCCTGGGAATATAGAAGGCGAACGCTGTGAACCCTGGGAATATAGAAGGTGAACACAGTGAGCCCTGGGAATACAGAAGGCGAACGCTGTGAACCCTGGGAATATAGAAGGTGAACACAGTGAGCCCTGGGAATACAGAATGCGAACGCTGTGAGCCCTGGGAATACAGAAGGCGAACGCTGTGAACCCTGGGAATACAGAAGATGAACGCTGTGAATCCTGGGAATACAGAAGGCGATCGCAGTGAGCTTAAGAAAGAAACCAAAACCACTATGGAAAAAATATACGAAAAATACCAACAAACCTCAGGTGTCTGCACCGATAGTCGCAATTTGACACCAGACTGCCTCTTCGTGTGCCTGAAAGGGGCCAACTTCGACGGGAACAAGTTCGCCGCCGAAGTATTGGAGCAGGGCGCCAAGTATGTCATCACCGAGAACCGCGATTTGCAGGCCAATCCCCGCGCTATCGTGGTGGATGATGCGCTGAAAACATTGCAGCAGCTCGCGCACTATCACCGTCAGCAACTGAAAATGCCCTTCATCGGTATCACGGGCACGAACGGAAAGACAACCACGAAAGAGTTGATAAATGCCGTGTTGTCAACAACTTACAAGACCACTTGCACGAAAGGGAACCTTAACAATCACATCGGGGTACCGTTGACACTGCTCTCCATCAAGCCTACGGACGAAATAGCCATTGTGGAGATGGGCGCAAACCACGTCGGGGAAATTGACGACCTTTGCAAGATCGCCGAGCCCACCTTCGGACTCATCACCAACATCGGGGTGGCGCACATTGAAGGTTTCGGCTCCAAGGAGAATATCATCAAAACGAAAAAAGCGTTGTATGAGCATGTTATAGCTAACAAAGGGACATTGTTTGTCAATGAAACAGATGAGGTTTTGCGGCAAAATCTGACCCACGACAAGATTGTTTTTTATGGAAAGGATGCTGAAAAACAGATAGTGTCGATGAATCCCTATTTGCGGATTCGCGTGGGGAAGGTCGAGGTGGACACGCATTTGACTGGAAGCTACAACATCTGGAACTTCATGGCGGCGACGGCAGTGGGCCGTTACTTCCACATTTCAGATGATGTAATAGCCAAAGCATTAGGCGATTATGTACCGTCTAACCACCGTTCGCAGGTGAACCGCATCGGCAGCAACATCATCATTTCCGACTATTACAACGCCAACCTGACCAGTATGACGGCAGCGCTGAAGAATCTGGCGCAGTTGGAGCATCCCCGTAAGGTGGCTGTGTTGGGAGACATGCGAGAACTTGGGGATTTAAGTGTGGAAGCCCATACGGAAATCTCACAATTAGTTGAAAATCTGCATATTGAAGGATATTTTGTGGGAACAGAATTTGGCAAGATGGTGAAGAAAAACTGCTTCGCCGATGTGGAAGAAGCAAACGACTATTTTACGAAAAACCCGTTGGAGAATGCCATGATCTTGATAAAAGGTTCCAACAGTATGCACCTCAACAAGTTAACCGCAATTCTCGAAGCATGAAGAACGAATGGGATGGTATCGGTGTCATGTCCGGCACCTCGTTGGACGGCATCGACTTGGCATGGTGTCACTTTTCCCGGAAGGAGAATGGCGGGTGGGATTATCGTATCGAAAAAGCTGTGACTATCCCCTACCCCGATGATTTCCGTCAGCGGTTGTCGAACGCACAAGAACTTTCTGCTTTAGAGTACGTTAAGTTGAACAATGATGTGGCGATGATTTTCGCGAAAGCTCTTAATGACTGGTTGGGCGATGGTTCGCGACCGGACTTCATTGCCTCGCACGGGCACACCATTTTCCATCAGCCGGAAATCGGTCTGACTACACAGATCGGCAATGGGGCAATATTGGCTGCGCAAACTAAAATCCTGACAGTCTGTGATTTCCGCACTAAAGACGTGGCGTTGGGCGGTCAAGGAGCGCCGTTAGTACCAATTGGTGATGAACTGCTCTTCGGTGAATACGATGCCTGTCTCAATTTAGGCGGCTTTTCCAACATTTCGTATCGTATTGACAATAAGCGGACTGCGTATGATATCTCACCCTGTAACATGGCCTTGAACAAGTTGGCCAACCTCGCGGGGTTGCCTTACGACAAAGACGGCCAACTTTCAAAAAGCGGCCGAATTCTTCCCGAACTGTTGCAAAAACTGAACAATTTGGGATATTATCATCAAAAACCGCCAAAATCTTTGGGAAAAGAGTGGTTTAAAAATGCTTTTTACCCTGTTTTGGAACCGTTTTTAGCCAATAATGCCATTTCCGATGTTGCCCGAACGGTGGTGGAGCATATTGCCGAAGAGATTGTCGCGAATGTTCCTGAAACGGCGCAGACTCTGCTCATCACGGGCGGAGGCGCACATCATCATTTCTTGATTCAACAAATTCAGAAACAAAGAGAATCATTAAAAATTGTTGTGCCAGATAAATTGATTGTCGATTACAAGGAAGCCTTGATTTTTGCCTTTTTAGGATTGCTGCGATTGAACGAAGAATACAACTGCTTGCGCAGTGTCACCGGCGCCCGCGAAGACTGTTGCGGAGGCTGTGTATATATTTGAAATTGTAGAGACGTTTCATGAAACGTCTCTACTTAACTAATCGCTATTGCCTGTTGCCTATTGCCTAATTTTTACTACCTTTGCATTTTCTTAACCGTATTGCCAAAATTCTATGAACCAAACAATTACCCTTTTAAGTGACTGGCGGCTGCGAGACCCTTACGTGGCCATGCTCAAGGGCAGGATCCTACAGGCGATGCCTGACGCACAAATCATAGACATCACCCATTATGTGGATAAATTCAACACTCTTCAGACGGCCTTATTGATGAAAAACAGTTATTCCTCGTTCCCTGAAGGCTCTATTCATCTGATTTTGACCAATATGTCGCTGAATTCCACTTTTCCCCCTGTGTTGCTTTCTCACGATGGCCATTATTTCATAGGGGAGGATAATGGCGTGTTTCATTTGATGTTTGGCCAATTTGGTTTGTTAAAAGGATTGCAACTTTCTGACAACAAAGAAGATACATTATCTCAAATGATGTTGTTGGCGAAAGCGATTAAGGAAGACTCGTTGAGCAAGTTGACCACCGAATACGCCCAATTTAAGCGAATGTTTATGGAACTGCCCGATCATGAAGCGGATAACAAGCAGATTGAGGGGCACATCATCTACATTGACGCCTTCAATAATGCCATGACCGATATTCCTACCTTAATGTTTGAAAAGGCGGTTCAAGGACGGCCTTTCACTGCTACGATATTATCCAAAGGGACGTGGACGATGACAAAATATTACGAGGGATACCATGTGTCGGAAGGAGAGATGTTCCTCTGTAGCAATTCGTTAGGGTTAATAGAAGTGGCTGCGTACCAAGCAGATGTGGCTGTTTTGGCAGATTTGGAGCCAGGGGACAAAATCATCATCAAATACGAGTGAAATGATAACTATTGGATTAGTACAGGCCGACATCAAGCCCTTCAACAAGAAAGGGAATATGGCTCATTACGCTTCGTGGTTAGAAAGTGCGATTCAGGAGCCGGTGCATTTGCTGATTTTTCCGGAAATGTTCAACTGCGGGTTTTCGCCTGACATTATGGATGAAGCCGAGTTGGATAACGGCGAAAGTACTTATTTCCTATATATGACCGCCAACAAGTTCCAATGCGACGTGGTGGCCACAGTCCCCATTCTCCAGAATGGCAGATTGTACAACCGGCTTGTATGGTTTTCTCGCGACCGGATCTTAGGAAAGTACAACAAGCACCACCTGTTTATGGGAGAAGAAGAATTGTTTTCTTCCGGTAACGACAAGACAATTGTAAACACCTTGGGTTACAAGTTTTTACCACTTATTTGTTTTGATGTCCGTTTCCCGGAGTGGAGTCGCAACCATGTACGCAACGGGGTTTTTGATTACGATTGTTTGGTCTATACGGCCAACTTCCCTGCGCCCCGCGAAAGCGAACTGATGGCTTTGGCTAAAGCACGGGCCATCGAAAACCAATCGTACGCCATCGTAGTGAACCGCGTGGGCAGCGACGGTTATCAGCGGGACTATGCAGGCGGCTGTGCAATCATTAATCCGCATGGTGAAATTGAAGCCCAAACTAAAACAAATAAAGAAGAGATTTTAATCCATTCCTGCGATTTTGATTCCGTTTTTGCGCTAAGAGAAGCGTTCCCAGTGTCAAAATTCTGGGAAAAATAAGAGCAAAAATCTTTATAAATAATTGTATGTCAATTTTTTATAAAAATATTTCAAAAAATATCCGAGTGTAAAAAAAAAGTGTATATTTGCAACCTCAAACCAACGATGGTGCTGTAGCTCAGTTGGTAGAGCAACGGACTGAAAATCCGTGTGTCACTGGTTCAATTCCCGTCAGCACCACAGGCCCCGAAATTTTCGGGGCTTTTTTTTATCCAATAATATCGCAGACCAAATCCTTTGAAAGTAGTCTGACGAGACAAATGGCTGTCACCGAAGGGCAATCCCCTCGCATCATTGAAAACCACAATGCCTTCCTCCTTGATTCTCTGAGGATAAAGGATCATAGGATGGGTATATTGTTTTTTTTTCATAATGCAAAAATACGGATTTATCTTCAATACAATACACGAATCGGCACTTTTGCCAAATAGTTGCGTTGATGTGTTAACGGGCATGAACGCAGCAATGTTATTTTTGCAGACAAATTCAATAGTACGTATTTTCTAAAAGACAATCTTATGAAACACACAGCTTTCCTGATCTGCATATTGCTTTTGACAACCTGCGCTTTTGCACAGACGCCGAGCGACAACACCGTCGAGGTGGTCTATAACGGCACGACGGCAACGGTGGCCGTCGCCGACAACGTGACGCAATACCTGACAGTCACCCAACAGGGGGCGCACGTCTCCATCGTGCAGAGTGATTCCCTTGCCAGCGAAATCATCTACAAACTGAGCGGCACATCGACCGACGGTGAGTTCTATATGTCGGGCTCTTATAAGGCCACTCTCGAACTCAACGGTCTCACGTTGACCAACGTCACTCCCGTATATAGTGGAGCGGCGGTGCATGTCCAGAACGGCAAACGTATCAACGTCAAGCTTATCACTGGCACCACCAACACGCTCGTCGATGCGGCTGGTGGCACGCAGAAGGGATGCCTCTACGTGAAAGGCCACGCCGAGTTCAAACAACAGGGCACGCTCAACGTGGTGGGCAACGTGAAACACGGCATCAAGGCCGGCGAGTACATCAGCATAAAGAACGCCACGATCAATGTGACCTCCGCCGTGGGCGACGGCATCTCGTGCAACCAGTATTTCCTGATGGAGAGCGGCACCCTCAACATCAGCGGCACCGCGGACGACGGCATCCAGTGTGACCTCGACGGCGACACTTCCACAGGCATCACCACCGACCACGAGGACGAAGACTCGGGCAACATGTACATCAGCGGCGGTACTATCACCATCAATTGCACGGCGATTGCCGCCAAGGGCATCAAATGCGCGGGTGACATATACATCACCGACGAACCCGTCATCACGGTAACCACCAGTGGCAAAGGTACTTGGGACGAGGATGACTTGGAAACCAAAGCGGCCTGCGGAATAAGCGCCGACGGGAACATCAACATCGACGGCGGCACGTTCAACCTGACCTCCACCGGTTCGGGTGGCAAAGGGCTGAAGTGCGACAACGTGCTGACCATCAGCGGCGGTGACATCACCATATCCACCAGCGGCGGCCTCTACTATAACAACGGCACAACAGAAAACACCAACTATACTGGCAACACCGACAATGTGAACAGCGACTATTACTCGTCGCCCAAGGGCATCAAAGCCGGCTTGAAGACGCAGGTCGGCAACAGCTACACCTACAGCGGTGGCATGGTCATCAGTGGCGGCAACATAAAAGTGACCACCACGGGTCGCAATGGCGAAGGCATCGAGAGCAAGAACACATTGGAGATAACGGGGGGCGAAGTCTATGTCAACGCTTACGATGACGGCATCAATTCGGCCCAAAATCTGACTGTCACCGGCGGGTATGTCTATTCACGTTCTACCAATAACGACGGCATGGATGCCAATGGCAACGCTTACTTGAATGGCGGTTTGGTTTATGCTATTGGCTCGGGAGGGGCTGAATTGGCCGTTGATGCTAATTCAGAAGGAGGAAAGAAAGTCTATGTCAACGGTGGTGTCATCATCGCGGTGCGCGGAATAGAGAACGGCAGTAGTATTAATCAACCCTATATCCAGTCCTCGTCCGTCAGCGGCAACAGTTGGTACACGGTGACCTACGGCGACAATGCCGTGGCCTTCTATACTCCCACGATTAACACCGGCGGCGGCCCTGGCGGTGGCGGTGGTCCTGGTGGCGGCAACTCTTCTACTTTCATCTCCGCTCCCTTAACTCCATCGCTTGCCAATGGGAACACCATCAGCGGTGGTACCCCGCATTTCGAGGGGAACTGTTATGTTAGTGGTGATGACGGCGGCGACGACACTGGCATCAGCGAACTTGACATGGAGGATGTCACCATCAAGATTCTGAACGGCAATATCATTGTCGAGGGTTGTGAAGACTGCACAGTGAGCATATTCAACATGGAAGGCCGCCGGGTAGGCGACCGTGGACTCGCTCCCGGCGTTTATATCGTCAAAGTCGGTGACCGCCCGGCGCGGAAAGTTGTCGTGACTAGATAAGTGCTATCTGGAGGTGACGCTTCCCAGCGTCGCAAAAAAAATCCCGCTATGTACTACTTACATGCGGGATTAAAACACTTAGTAATTCCTGATTAAACGGCTCAGTTGATGCGCTGCATGGCGCAAGCGGACGGCTGGTGGTCGGCGGTGACCGTCTGCCATGACATATTCAAATGGTAGCCGGTGGCAGATGTCATTGTGCGGGTCAGGAACGTCTCCCCGGACAAATAGAGCACGCACCCGTAGGCAATCCATGTGCCCTGTTCGGTCAGACCCGTGGCAGCACGCAGCACACTGTAAGATCCGTCCGCATTGAGCGTGTAAACATCATTGAGCGTGTTGGGCTCGTTCAAAGGTTCCGTGGTCCGCTTCCAGCTGCCGACAAGTTGCATGTTGTAGTTGTGACTGGCTTTCAGCAGATTCCATGTGATGTTGGCTTGCTCGTCTTTCAAAAGCATCGTGTTGGTGCTGATGGAAGAAATCGTGAGCTGTCTGGTTTCCCCATTAGGGAATGTTTGCGTCACCTGCTGGTTTGTGGTTGTGTAGGTGAAAGAGGTCTCCACCCACACGCCGTTTTCTATGCGGCACCATTTTCCAGTGTTGTCTGCGTTGAACACCGTAACCTCCATCTCATTGGAAGGGCATACGTTGCTGTTCGTCAAGGAAACGTACCATGTGCCCACAATTTTGTTGGTAACCGTTGTTTCATCGGGGTTCAGAACATTAATGAGATTGCACGCGTTCATCAGCACCGCTGCAAAGAAGATTGCCAAAACTATTTTTAACTTTTTCATTTTGTTTGTAAAGGGTGGCTTGTGATGGTCGTCCTCCCCCACCCCATAAGGAAGACGGCCAATTACATTCATCATTTCGCGGCAAAAGTACAATTTGCGGTAATTCCATATTATTTAAAAATTGAACAGAATTATATGCTTTCGGAATAAAAGTGTATTTTTGCAGTCAAAATTACTTTGAAATGGAAAATGACTCGCCAAAACCATTCTATTCGACAGAGCTCTATTCGGGCTCGCAGCGGTTCGTCAGCGACCGAAAGCGGGAGAGCTTGCTGGTGCAGAGCCTGTGCGGAAGCTGCAAGGCGAAATTCAAAGGCTACGAGGTGGAGATCCGCGAAGGCGACAACTTTTTCGTGCCGCAGTTTATGACATTCGAGATACCGGTCACGGACGACAGTTTCCGTCTCCGGCTCATCCGCCTGCCCGACAGCTTTATGGTGAACGTATATCCGTACATGTCAAGCGATTTCAAGACGGTGTTGTCGATGGCCACGCCCGAGACATACCGGTCCTGTAATGTGCCTATGTTGAATCTCTGTTTTGAGCAACTGTGGGGGCTGCCGGATGCGAATGAGATGTTTTACCGCGACCGGGTGGCCCTGAACATCGTCACCAACTATCTTCTGATGACCTTTGACCAGCTGAAGATGTACGGTGGCACGGTGAGCAACCCGCCGAAGAACCGCTCATTCGAATTCGCCAACCGTTTCTTCAAGATGCTTGGCGAGGAAAAGGTGCTGCGCCGTTCGGTGGATTATTACGCCGAGCAGCTGCACATCACTCCCCGATACCTGTTTAAGATCTGTCAGGACAACACAGGACTCACGCCGAAACAGCTGATTGACTATCAAATAATCGGCAATATCAAGAAGTTGTTGCTGAGCACCGACTGGAGCATACAGCAGGTGGCCGACGCGATGGGATTCCCTGACCAGGCCTCGTTAGGGCAGTTCTTCAAGCGCAACGAAGGCGTCTCCCCGCTGGCGTTTAGGAAGAGTTTTCGGTAAGATTATTATCTACACACGCATCACCGATACCTCTTCCGGAACTCCGAAGGCGACATTCCCTCCTGACGCTTGAAGAACTGTCCGAAAGCCGATTGGTCCGGGAAGCCGAAATGGTCGGCAACCTGCTGATGGGTCATCTCGGTGGTCAGCAGGGCGTTCTTGATTTGGCCGATTAAAAACTGATGGATGAGTTCTTTCGGTGTTTTGCCGGTTTCCTTTTTGCAGACCTTGAAGAGATAACGCTCTGACACGCAGAGTTTGTCGGCATAGTAGGTGATATTGCGGCATCCTGATGGAGTGTTTTCGCCGACTAACTCGAAAAAATGGTTCAACAGCTGACGCGAACGTTTGCTGTTGTCACCTGACGACGAAGTTGTGGCCTCTCCCATCGCATTGAAAATGGAAAGCAGCAGGTGGACGAGACTGGCGGTGATCATTTTGTGGCGGGCGATGAGATCGGGTTGCCCTACTGCCATCCGAAGCAGCTCATAATCGGCGGCAAACATTCGGCCAAAGGGCACACCCAGCGTTGTGTCGCTCCAAAAGGCCGTTTCCAGCGTCCCGATGTCGGCCTCCGCTCCGAGCAAAGCATAAACGACATTCATCAGCGATTCGTCAAAGGTCATAACCTCCACGACCATATTTTGAGTGGACGACTGCACGCGGAACGTCGCGCCTTCTTGCACAGCAAATATCGTTCCGGCAGATAATTTGTACGATTTCTGCTCGAAAAGCACCCGTATGCTACCTTTTAGCACACGGCAGAGCCATAACCCGTTGAGGTTGGACTTCACGAGTTCTTCCCCGTGGTGATATTCTTGGATGGTGATATTCATGCGGCAAAGATACAAAAGTTCCGAAAACATACAATACTGGTTCACCATCATACACCTTTGTTCCCTTACGGCGCGGTATTTTTGCATTATTAAACAGAATTGAAATGAAGTATTGCAATTATATGAAAATCAACGGATTATTGATGTTGGTAGTTGCGTTTCTCTTGATGGGTTCGTGCCGGAATAAGGCGAAAAATGAGCAAAACGAGCCCGAAATCCATGAGCTGCTCACGGTCACGGCGCAGGATTACACCTTGAACGAGGAATATCCTGCTTCTATACATGGCGCCCAAGACATCAAGATCATTCCTCGCGTGGAGGGACATCTGATGGGCGTGTATGTGAAAGAGGGCGAGCGTGTTCGCGAAGGTCAACTGCTGTTCCGTCTCGATGATGCACCCAGCCGGGCGGCAGTGGAGTCGGCCAGCGCCAACGTGCAGATGATGACGGCCGCTTTCGACAAGGCGCGATTGGAGTACAACGGCAAGGAGAACTTGCGGCAGAAATCGGTCATCTCCGAATTCGAACTCTCGCTGGCCGAAAGCGACCTCAATGTGGCGAAAGCGAACCTCGCTGCAGCGAAGGCAGCCCTCACCTCCGCCCGCAACGACCTGAGCTACACTGAGATCCGCAGTCCCTCTGACGGCGTGGTGGGGCGCATCTTTTACCGCAAGGGCGACCTCGTGGGGCCTTCCATCCAGGACGGACTCACCGTGGTGGCCGATAATCGTCAGATGCGGGTCTATTTCTCGATGACGGAAGAAACGGTGATGCAGTACCTTTCCGAACACAAAAGTATGGAAGCGGCTATACGGCAGATGCCCGAACTGCGGCTGCGGTTGCCCAATGGCACCCTTTACGAACATAACGGACGTGTGGAGAGCATCAGCGGTGTGGTGGACGAGCGCACGGGAGCCGTCTCGGTCTGCGTCCGCTTCGACAACCCCGACGGTATGTTGCTCAGTGGCGGTACGGGCAAAATCGTTATCACCACCGAACTGCACAACGCCATCGTCATCCCTCAAGAGGCCACCTACAGCATCCAAGACAAGGTGTATGTGATGAAAGTGGTGGACGGCAAGGCGGTCTCCACCATCATCCAGGTGGAACCGCAGAACAACGGCAAAGAGTATGTGGTGATTAGCGGTCTCCAAGAGGGAGATGTGATTATAGCCAAAGGTGCGGGGTTTGTGGAGGAAGGAACGAAAGTGAGGTAAAGGATGGATTATGCCGTTTTAGCAACATCTACAAGTTCAGATCATGGCTATTTCACTTTGTTATCGTCGAAAAATCTTTCCTTCAACAATCTTCTGATTTCCCTCTTTAACGTATGGCAACATTTCTTCTGCCAAATGAAACATTTGGGTAGAGAACAGAGTTGGAAGCCCATTTTCCTCATAATAGTTTGCTCTGGCATTCGCGATATTCTGCTCAATCATCAAGATTGCCTTTCGGGGTTTTAATCCGCCTTTGATTTGTGTGTTTGCCCAAGACTTAAATGCAGAACTTATTTTGTTTTTGTCGTCAGGAATATCAAAACCTATGCACTTGTCTGCTTTTTCAGCGTAATACAACCATACTTCAAAACAAGAATTGCTTATGATTAGCTGTATGCCGTTTTCATCGCATTCAGCCCTCATTTCTGCAAGGAATTGTTCAAAATGGTCAACATCGGTTAGCAACCAGAAACTGTCAGGATTATCCACACTTGCCGATTCCCGATATTCTTCCACCTTGGCTATCGCAAAACTTGTTATTAATGGTTTGCCTCCTTTTTCAAAATTTGGTTCAGCAAAAAAATCAACTTTTATATCTGGGTATAACGATGGATTGTGCTTTATTAGGTAGAAATAGTTCTTCTCCCTTTCTGTGCCACCAGAAAAAACAATCAGGAATGCCTTAGGCTGAAGTGTGGCTTCAGGTTTTGTATATGCAGAATTTGAAACAGACAATGCAACATCATTGAAAGCTGATGAAGTAACATTTTTGTCTGCAACGGCCTCCAATGGCTCTTTCTCGGGATTACCCTTCTGATAATATCTGTCGTCTGCCATTTATTCTATGATTGAGATTTGAGGCACTCCGCCATATCGACCTTCAAGATACCCTTTCTCAATATTCATGGTGTTGTGTATCTTATAGTCATTAAACGAATGCATTTTAGAATTGCCATTCTCCTTTTCAACTTTCCACAACTCATCAGGACGAATTAAATCCTGTTGGTCTTGGAACAAGGTCAAATGAGTGGTGCAGAT
The DNA here is from genome assembly GCA_017525245.1 of Bacteroidales bacterium. Classification (GTDB taxonomy): domain Bacteria; phylum Bacteroidota; class Bacteroidia; order Bacteroidales; family WCHB1-69; genus F23-D06. Next base: position 18,559 of record JAFXTE010000033.1, read on the forward strand.
GAGTTGCCCTTTTGATTCACTGTTGAAAAAGTATTTCAGCAGATTGTAGATGAGATTTGGATGCATGCTGTTTTCAACCTCGTCAATCACCACAACCTTTCCTTTACTGGCATAATATAAAGCCGGTATCAGCGTGAGTAAACGTACAGTCCCATCGGATTGGCTTGCAATATTCATTTTCTTTTTATAACCGCCAATGCCTAATTGTTCAAATAGAAATTCTTGAACAATTTGTTCTCCATTTTTCATGGTGATGTTGAAATTGTTTCGATTGTTGGAAAAGGATGTCAATCCAGTATGCTCACTTATAGGGTTCTTGAGAAGCATTTGTTGTAGTTCCGAGGCGTTTTTCTTATTAGACATCCACTTTTTAACAGGTGTTTCACCTACTTTGAGCGAATCCGTGATATGCAAACTCGAAAGCAGGGTGTTGGCATAATCAAGTAGTTGCTTGTCACTCGACATCATGTCAATCAAAAAAGGTGTTTGAGAGTTGATAGTGATGATATCAAAATCATTAAGAAACCAATCATGAACAACTTGAATGTGTTTTTCATTAATCACAGGATATTTAGTGTTCAAACAGATTATAGAAGAACCATTGTTCTTTTTCAACAAATCTGTTGAAAGTTTGTTGTCGGTAGTTGGGGACACGACGTCACCAAACCTCTCAAATACCAAAGAATCATCCTGTTCGCCAAGACCAGACAATAGCAGCCGTTCTTTAATGTTGTTCTTTTGAGAACGCTGGATTTCCAATTGGTAAATATAATAATTACCCTTGGTGAAAAATTCAATTTCAATTTTCATTGGTTCTTTATTGGTGCGAACCAATTGAAAGACAAATTCATTCAAATCAATGATATTCAAGAAATTGTCTATTGTCACAAATGACTTTAAGAATTGCAACACCTTTACGAAATTAGATTTGCCCGAACCATTAGCCCCGTATATCAAAGCATGCTTGAGTAGCGGGATTTTTTCATTTGTATTGATATGATTGGCAAAAATCTCACGTTTCGGATTCGGGAACATGTCAAATGTGGTCTTCTCATAGAAAGACAATATATTTTGAAAGGTGATTCTCAATAACATAACAATGGTATTACAAATTCATAAGGGCTGCAAAGATACAAATTTTTCTTTATATGGCGTGAAAAATTCACGTGAATTTTTCACAAAAGACGCAACCCGATGATAATCAAGATATTTAATCGTTTGTCTTTCTGTTCATTCCATAAAGCCATTGTACGCATCTTGCCCGCCCTTCAAAAGGAAATAAATCCATTACCGTTGACACAATCCGAATACCAAAACCTCCAATTAGTTCCGAAAACCTACAATATCGGTTCATTTTTATACACCATACTCTCGGTCTTACTTGCTATTTTTGCTCCTCCATAAAGAATAGCGATTATGACCGTCAAAACCTTTATATCCAGACCCTTACTCTCTATCGTCATCAGTGTGTTCATTGTGCTGCTGGGGGTGATTTCGTTGCTGTCGCTGCCGGTGGAGCGCTACCCCGACATCGCGCCGCCCGCCATCTACGTGTGGGCGAGCTATCCGGGCGCGAGTGCCGAAACGGTGCAGAAGAGCGTGGTGATGCCGTTGGAGGAGGCCATCAACGGGGTGGAAGGAATGACCTACATGACCTCGTCGGCCAGCAACGGCTCGGCCAGCATCACCATCTACTTCGAGCAGGGCGCCAATGCCGATATGGCCGCTGTGAACGTGCAGAATCGCGTCATCCAGGCGCAGCCGCAGCTGCCCGCCGAGGTACTGCAGACGGGCGTGGCCACCGAGAAACGGCAACCCGGACAGCTCCGTATCATAGCGCTGGAGAGTCCTGACGGCACCTACGACGAGAACTTCCTCAGCAACTATTTCTACAACAACCTGCGTCCCGCCTTGCTGCGCATCAAAGGCGTGGGCAAAGTGGAGGTGTGGGGCGCGCAATACGCCCTGCGCATCTGGCTCAAACCTGACGTGATGGCGCGTCACAAGCTGATGCCCAGCGACATATCCGCCGTCTTGGCCGAACAGAACATCGAGGCCTCGGTCGGTTCGTTGGGCAGCAACTCCGACAATGTGTTCCAATATGTGCTGCGCTATACGGGCCGCAAAACCGAGGTGCCGGAGTTCGAGAACCTTGTGATAGCCTCCCTCCCTACCGGCGAGGAATTGCTGCTGAAGGATGTGGCGGATGTGGAACTGGGGCAGTCGGATTACGACTACATCAACAGCATCAACGGGCATCCGGGCGTGATGGGCTCGGTGAGCCAGATGGCCGGTTCCAATGCCACCAAAATCAACCTCGAAATCGACAAACTGCTGGCCGAAACCGAAAAATCGCTGCCCAAGGATGTGAAAATTGTCACCTTCGACAACACCAACGACTTCCTCTTCGCCTCCATCCGCGAGGTGATTCTGACACTCGTCATGGCCATTGTGCTGGTATTGGTTGTGGTGCTTTTCTTCCTGCAGGATTTCCGCGCCACGCTGATTCCCGCCGTCGGCATTATCGTCTCGCTCATCGGCACCTTCGCCTTTATGAAGGTGGCGGGTTTTTCGGTTAACCTGCTGACGCTCTTCGCATTGGTGCTGGTCATTGGTACGGTGGTCGATGACTCCATCGTGGTGGTGGAGGCGGTGAAAACACGGCAAAGTAGAGACGCAAAATTTTGCGTCTCTACAACCTCGGCCCGTAAAGCCACGGAGGAGGCCATGAACGGTCTGTCCGTCACGCTGTTCACCACCACGCTGGTATTTATGGTCATCTTCATCCCCGTTGCCTTTGTGGGCGGCACCACCGGCATCTTCTTCAAACAGTTCGGCCTGACGATGGCCGTCGCGGTGGGCATTTCGTTGGTCAACGCGCTGACATTGTCACCGGCATTGTGCGCATTGATTTTGAAACCGTTATCTGTAGAGACGTGCCATGGCGCGTCTCTACAAAAATCGGGGACATTGTCCCTGCAAACAAGGATTCGTACCGCATACGAGATCACCTTCAACACCCTGTTAAAACATTACGCCAAAATGGTCCGCTGGCTGCTCAGCCGCAAAAAATGGGTGGTCGGCAGCGTGGCGGTCACATTGCTGCTGTTCGGCATCCTATTCAAAGTGGTGCCCACGGGCTTTATCCCCAACGAAGATATGGGCACGCTTTTCGTGGACCTCACGCCCCCGTCGGGCTACACGGCCAACAAGACTTTTGATTTGATGAACCGTAACTGCGACAAGATCCGCGAGTTGCCCGAGGTGCAGGATGTCGGCGGCGTGGTGGGCGTTGGAGCCGGTGCCAACATCTTCATTCAGCTGAAACCATGGAAAGAACGCCGAGGAAAAGCGCACTCCTCTTCCGCCATTATGGAGAAGATAGACGCGATTTTGTCCCATGAAACGGAGGCGCAGAGCTTCGTCTCCGAACCTGGTATGGTGGAGGGCTATGGCGGCAACGGCGGCTTCGAGTTCTCGGTGCAGGGCCGCAACGGGCAGGATGCCAAAACGCTGCACGCGGTCACCACCCGTTTTATGGAAAAGCTCAGCGAGCGCCCGGAAATCGGCGAGGTATATTCGAGCTACGATGTCAACTATCCGCAGTACCGCGTGGATTTGGATGTGGCGCGGTGCAAGAAGATGGGGGTCTCAACCTCCACCGTCCTCAACGAGATGGGGGCTTATTTAGGCGGCGACTACATCTCCAACTTCAACAAGTACAACAAAGTGTATCAGGTGGATTTGCAGCTTCGGCCCTCTGACCGTAACCGCCCCGAGTCGTTGGCGAGTCTCTTTGTGCGTTCCGAAAGTGGCGAGATGATGCCTATCAACCAGTTCGTTACCCTCACCAATGAGTATATGCCGCAGTCCATCAATAGTTTCAACATGTTCCCCAGCATTGATGTTTCGGGCAGCGTGGCTGAGGGCAGCAGTTCCGGTCGTGCCATCAAAGCCATCCAAAAGACTGCTGCGAAGGAGCTGCCCGTGGGCTACAGCATTGAGTTTGGCGGCATCACCCGCGAGGAAAGCCAGACATCCGGCAGAGTGATCTTCATCTTCCTGATATGCATCGTGTTCGCCTATCTCGTGATGGTGGCCCTCTACGAAAGTCTCTTCATCCCGTTAGCGGTGATGCTGTCGGTGCCCTTCGGTCTGGCGGGCAGTTTGCTGTTCGCCAAGCTGTTCGGCGTGGAGAACAACATCTACATGCAGATCGGGATGGTGATGCTGGTGGGTCTGCTGTCGAAGACGGCCATCTTGCTCACCGAGTACGCCTCGCAGGCGCGCCGCGAGGGGATGTCGCTCGCCGAGGCGGCGCTCAGCAGCGCCAAAGTGCGACTGCGTCCCATCCTGATGACCTCGCTGACGATGATTATCGGTATGCTTCCCCTGATGTTCGCCTCGGGCGTTGGCGCCAACGGCAGTCGCACTATCGGGGTTTGTGTGGTTGGCGGAATGCTGTTCGGCACGCTCGGCTTGCTGCTCACCGTGCCGGTGTTGTTTGTCGTGTTTCAGAAATTACAGGAGAAAGTAAAAGGGATTAGTAAATAGTGAGTTGTGAATTGCAAATTGTAAAAAGTGAGAATGAAGAGTAATTGGTTTTTTATATTGACAACATTGCTGATGGTCGGTTGCGGTGTGCAGAAACCGGTAGTTGAGGAAGCCGTCAGGCCAAATCTTCTTGAACTGGACATCATACTGGTTGACAGTGTTCCTGCGCGTTCGTGGCAGGATATTTTCGTGGACGAATCTTTGCAAGCACTGATTTCCGAAGCGCTGACGAACAATGCAGATGTGCGCACTATGCAGCTCAGTGTGGAACAGGCCGCCATCCAGATGCGGGTGGCCAAATTGTCTTATTTGCCATCGTTCGCCCTGTCGCCATCGGCCACTGTCACCAAAGCCAACGGAGCACCGGTTTCCACAAGCTACGAACTGCCGCTCACGATGAGCTGGGAATTGAACCTCGGTGGACAGGTGGAAGCTCTGAAAGCAGCAACGAAATACCAGTGGATGAACGCACAGGAACAACTCAAATATACGCAGTTGCAGCTCATTGCTTCCGTAGCCAACGCTTACTACACGCTCATCATGCTCGACGAGCAGCTGCGGCTTTCGGAGCAGAGCGTGCAACTGCAACGGGAAACGCTGGAGACCATCACGGCGATGAAAGAGGTGGGGATGATGAACGAATTGGCTGTCAATCAAGCCGAAACAGAATTGCAGGCCACTATCGCCTCGGTGAGCGACCTGCGCCTGCAACGCGAGAAGACCGAGCGGGCACTGAATTTGTTGTTGAGCCGCACACCTCAGAATGTTCAATATTCCACTTTCACGGATGTCAACGACATCAATATGGATGCGGATTCGCCTGTCAGTTTGGAGGCGCTGGCGATGCGTCCGGAAGTGCGCAGTGCCGAGTATCAGCTTAGGGCCTCGTTCAGCAATACCAAAGTAGCGCGCTCGCAGTTCTACCCGTCGCTGAAACTCACTGCCAGCGGCTCGTGGACCAACAACATCGGCGAGATTGTCAATCCCGCCAAACTGTTGCTGAACCTGATTGGCGGACTCACACAGCCGTTGTTTCAGATGGGACAAATCAAGGCGGGATTTGAGATAGCCAAGTCGCAGCAGGAACAGGCGCAAATCGCCTTCGAGCAGGCACTGTTGCAGGCGGGCAGCGAGGTTGCCAATGCTTTGTCGGAATGCCATACCGCCCAGCAAAAGCTGCTTGTCCGCAAGGCGCAAGTGGAGGCCAGCCGAAAAGCGGTGGAGAACGTCCGCGAACTGATGCAGTATTCCTCATCCGTCACCTATCTGGAAGTGCTAACCGCCCAGTCATCCTGGCTCAATGCTCAGTTGCAGCAGACTGCCGACTGGTTGGAGTTGCAGCAGGGAAAAATCAATCTATACAAAGCATTATGTCGATAATCCATAAAATTATGCAATCAAGAGTCAATAAAAATGTAACCCTCTCGCCGCTAAAACCCGACGACCGCGAGCAGTTCATCCTCGACAACCAGCGGGCGTTCAAGTACGGAGCCGCCGAAGAGTTCGGTCTCCGTGACAATCATTTTGAAGAGGACGACGAAATCATATCCCGTGCCACTATCGAAGCCTCCATTGATGGCGAAAACGCCGAAGCCTACCGCATTCTCCTCAACGGGGAGAAAGTTGGCGGTGCCGTTATCAGTGTGAAAGGCGAGTGTGGCGAATTGGAGCTGCTGTTTGTCAACCCCGAGGTTCACAGCAAGGGCATCGGTTATTCCGCCTGGTGTCTTATCGAACAGCTGCACTCCGAAGTGACGGTCTGGGAAACCCACACACCCTATTTCGAGAAGCGAAACATCCACTTATATGTCAACCGGTGCGGCTTCCACATCGTGGAATATTTCAACAACCATCACCCCGACGCAAACGATCCAGAATCAGCCGATGAAGATAGTGGCGGGATGTTCCGTTTTCAGAAGAGAATTCGGGACTTCGAATCTTTAGTCTGAAAGTGGAAATGCTTGTGTCTTACGCAAACAAAAGCTTTGTTTGGGCGTAGAGTCAAAGCTTCGGAGATGCACCACGAACGCACTGAAAATAACAACACGCTACGTCTGTCGGTGCGTCTCATGTCTCCGGAATGGCTCCCTACCGAGCTTTGAGTTATTCTCTCCTTATGTCGCCACCTGCCAAAGTGTTTGTGTCCCTGCTTGACAGCATCTGCAACACGATCACACCGCTAGCACGTTGGCAACGAAGGCGGCAGCAGTCCGCATTCACTCTCCCAGCATCCGTTGAATATCCTCCTCCAAACTCTCCGGTGACACCATCGGTTCGAAGCGCAGGATGGTCTTGCCGTCTTTGGAAACCAAAAACTTGCCGAAGTTCCACTTGATGGCATCGCCTTTGTCGAAACCGGAACCCGTTTTTTGGTGAATCATGTCGAGCTGGGCGGCGAAGGCCTCGTAGCCCTCCGGATAACCGGTGAACGGGGCTTTTGACTTGAGGAAGGTGTAGAGCGGACTCTCCTTCTTCCCGTTGACATCGACTTTGTCGAACAGCGGGAACGTGACGTTGTAGGTCAACGAACAGAAATTCTGGATCTCCTCGTTGGTGCCGGGTTCCTGTTCAAGGAACTGGTTGCAGGGGAACGCCAGAATTTCCAGTCCTTGGTCCTTGTATTTCAGATAGAGGGCCTCGAGGCCTTGGTATTGCGGGGTGAGCCCGCACTTGCTCGCCACATTGACGATCAGCAGCACCTTGCCTTTGTAGTCGGCTAGCGACACGTCATTGCCTTTGATATCCTTGACCGTGATGTCGTAGATGCTTTTGTACTTTTTGTTTTGTCCGAAGCAACTCACCGCCGCAAGCAGGGCGAAAGTTGCAATGATGAGGGTTTTAACTTTCATAAGAGCTGTTCTATTTTTGAGCGGCAAAGATACAAAAAACGCCGATGTGGTTGTAAACTACAACTATCTCGCCCCCATACTAAATGTGGTAAAAATTTGATATTCATTAGTTTGCAAAAGGGAATATGGGTGTAGTTGGGGGTTTGTTATCTACAGTAAACGGTGCGGGCTATTGGATCAATACACCAACCGTATGTTGTCAACCCACAACACATTGCCCGGACAGCCAGTGAACGCTTCATGACATCCGGCGGAGATTTGCAGAATCAGATGGGTGGGTGTTGCATCAGCTTTATAACCAACTTCTTGTATGGGTACCATTTTCCCTTTTGAATTACGGGCCATAAACCGGTCTTTTGACAATTTCTCCCAAGACTTGTAATTTGGAGAACGGGTGATGTCACCGTAACGGACAGTCAGGCGATGGTTATTCTGCCAATTGGGGATGCTTTGAGAGATGCGTTCCGATGCCGTTCCCACACGATAAGCGAAGATGTTGCCGTCGGCATCTTCCCAGCGGTGCTGCAGAAACAGTATGATCTCGCCCGCATCCTGCCCTTGAACAGTGGTCACTTTGGTGGATCCTGTGGCCCGTACCATAGACTTTCCCTGCAGTATAACCGCTTTGTAGTCAAGCATCAGAGCCGTCGGTCGTTTCGTGAACGGAATGCCCATGTCAATGGCTTTCATCGGCACTTTGACCCCTTCCAAGGTCACGGGGTCGAGCAGTCGGCCTGTATAAATGCTGCCGGTGGCTAATGCCTTGAGGTCGATGCCAACGGCTTTGACGGTCTGCAGTGTGGTCTCCAACCGACAACAGTAGCCCTTTCCCCGTCGCTCCGGAGTGACCGACACGGCGGCTTTCTCCACTCCGCACACTTTGGCGTAGGCATTGCTGGTGCCCCACGGAGAGCCATTCCTGCCGTAGGGGTAGGGCTTGTTCTGCCGTAGGGTGTCAGTCTTGGCGATGACATACAGCGCACGGGTCTTGCCGCCCAACAAAATCGACTCCTTGATGTAACGCACCGTCCAGGAGTCCATCTTGCCGTAAGGAAGATATTCGATTCGCTCTTGGGAATAAAGGGACAAATTCAGGATGGATGTCAAAAACAGAAAGAAATATTTTCTCATTTGCCCGTGTTTTTAAATATGAATTGAAGAAATTCAGAAAGATAGAGTCTCCAATTTCGCCATGTATGCCCTCCGCTTGAGTTATAATAGACGAAAGAAATCTGCTTGTCTTTTGATTTTTTGACGAATCGTGTGCTTTGTGAATGGAAGACGTCCACTTTCCCGGAGCCGATCCAATAAATAGCACTCTGATCTGTCGACAGTTGTTTACGGTGCACTACAGGAGAAAATAAGCCCACATATTGGAAGCGGTTTTCATTAACATTGGCAAGGTTGCAAGCTTGCATGGCTCCTGCGGATAATCCGGCGACAGCCCGCGACTTCCTGTCAGAGGATATACGATAGTGGATAGACAACAGACTGTCCATTTGTGGGAACACCTGTTCGAAATCGCGGTGTAACCAGGACGGATAATGAAGCAGGTTCCGCATCATCCCTATCGTTTCTTTCTGTCCGATAAGTTTTCGCGGATTCACATCCGGCATCACCACAACCATAGGCACAATCTTTTCTTGTCGTATCAGCTTGTCCACCTGCTGCACGGCGCGCCCTTTGTCTTGCCAGGCCTCTTTGTACCCATTGATGCCGTGCAACAAATAAAGAACAGGATAAAGTTGCTCGTTTCGGTCATAATCGGGAGGAAGGTACAACAGTATGCGTCTTGTCTTTTCACAGGCCGTGTCCCATATTTCGAAAAATTCAATTCTGCCATGCAAAGAATCCTTAATGCATAAATCAGACAAGGTAGAACCGGATAACACAAACACACTTCGTCTGGTGTTCAAGACTCGAACGGAGTCCGCATTGTCCGGATCCACAAATCGTCGTCCATGAGACTTGAACTGGTAGGTATAGACTTCCGGGGGGAGTGGTTTTGTGGTAAAGGTGAACACGCCGTTGCTATCTGGTTTCATACGAACGGACTGCAGGTTTTCCCTCTCAATGTTATAGTTGTTATTTCGCAAATCACAGTCGCAGAATAATTTGACTCGCTTAGCGGAAGGGTTTCTATAGGAAAAAGTGACAGAGCCATCTGTATGGATCACAGGGGATATAGCTTGTTCCGTTTGTGAATGAACCGAAACAGAAAGCAGGAGTGCTACGATGAACAAAGCCGTTTTAAGCTTGAACGGATTGTTTTGCATTGTCCTCAATCTCCTCGTTCAACATCTCCTCAAACATACGCACCGAATTGGCCAGACTGTACTTCTTTGCCGCCACACGGTAAAGTTCTCCCATATATTCCCTCTCATTCGGATGATCAAGCCAATAGTCAATGGCGCGGGCGAGGTCCTTGGGGCTGCCGGGCTTGAACAGGCTTCGGCCGTCGAGGGCGAACTGCGGCGTGGCGCTGACCTCCGAATTGGCGATGACGGGCACCAGCCCGGTGGCAAAGGCCTCGATGCACGAGATGGCTTCGCTTTCCATATCGCTGGCATGCACGTACAAGTCGCATTGCAGCAGTAAGTCAATCAGTTTCTGTTGCTCGAGATAGACAAATTGGGGCGGATTCTTCAACTGTTTTCCAAGTTCCACATAACGATCGTACTCGGGACCTTTTCCAGCAAAAATCAGCTGTATTTTGTCAGCATATTTCGAATATTGCACTGAATTGATGATTACATCCTGCCGTTTCTCCTGCGAAAGACGGCCGATCATGATGATCGGTATTTTACCCTCAAATTCAGGCGATTTGGCCGGCCTGCCCTGTTGATGGACGAGATGTCCGGTCTCCAAGAAAGCGTCTTGGATACCGTTGGAAATGACGTGGATTTTGGCGGTGTAACCTCGTTTCTTGATCTCATCGGCCATGAATTGTGACGGGGCGTGGACATGGCGGAACTTGTTGTACAGAAAGGTACGGAAACTCCGGTAAGTACCGTTCTGAATCCAATCCACCTTGCCCAATCCCACCGACGACCAAAGGTTTTGCGGCTGGATGTGAAAAGCGGCGGTAGAGGGCTTCCCTATCTTGTCGGCATAGCGTTTGGCTTCCACCTCGATAGCGAACGGAAGGAAGCAATGTATGATGTCAGCCCATTCAACAGCTTCCCGAATGGTCTTTTTTTCATTATAGGCAAAGTTGAAGTTTTGTTTGTCCATCAACGGCTGGAATATGGGCATCTTGTACGTGGGCAAGGCAAAACGGTCTTCGCCCGGCTCTCCGGAAGTGAGAATTTTCACTTCGTGCCCGCGTCGGCGCAATTCGGCGGCAAAACGCTGCGCCGAGATGCTGGTGCCGTTGTTGTTAGTGTCGTAAGTGTCTATGACAAAAAGTATTTTCATTTTAAGATAACAATTTTGGAAAAGCGCGCAAAAGTATAATTTTTAAAGGTTTGGAAGATGTTGTGATTGTATCCACAATTGTTCTATTTCAAACTTTTGTTGCCTGAAAAATTGTATTTTTGCCGATGCGTTTTTAAATCTTCATTTTATGGCAAAAAAAAGCATGACAGAATTGCCGGTTATAC
>JAFXTE010000100.1 GCA_017525245.1 Bacteroidales bacterium
AATCACGCCCTCCGTGGATTACTACCACATCATGTTTTCGGGGATGCCCCCGATGATGCAGCCGTTCACCGATTCGGACGGCAACGAGCAGTATCTTTTCTATCCAAGGTCGGACGGCACGCACCATTTCCACGTGGTTGTCAGAACATACCTGCCCGCCAACGTGGTGCAGAACGGCTCCGTGGAGGTGGAGGAGAACGGCGGCACCGTGACTAAACACTACGAGGAGGCGCTGGTGTTCATGATGACCGACAGGCTCAACAACCTGTGGAAAGCCACGGCCTCCAATCTCTACGGGAATTGGGACGACACGGATTCGCTGTTCGGCCACTGGTACACGCCATATTATGTGAAGTCGTTCAAGTCCCAGCATCTCTCCTCGTTCGGCTATGCCGGGGCGGGGTTCTACGAGATAACGTTTGACTTCACGGTCAACGACATGAGAGCCAACCAGATGTATATGTTTGCTTTCGCAAAGTGCAGGGGGATGATGGAGGAAGTCGGCGGCTACGGGCAAATGCTGGTGATCAAAGATTTCGAGCGCGTGCCGATAACAGCGGACGTGACGGCCTACAACAAGGTCTATAACTGTTTCGCCGACAGGCTGCGCTACGGCGAGCACGTCCCCGACATGACCAACGCCGACTTCATCGGCACGCTGTGCAAGACCTTCGGCCTCGCCCTCTTCCTTGACTCCACGACCAGGAGAGCGGAGTTCGCCTTCGTCCGCGACATCTTGGAGAAATCCAAGTGCCTCGACCTCACGGCATACGCCGTGGACGGCGAGACCGCCATAGAGAAGACCGATGAGCGGAAGTACGTGTTCAAGCTGGAGGGCGTGACCACAGACGAGAACGACAGCACCAAGCTGCTGCCGCCAGTACCGACCGCCGACCAGCTTCCCGACGCTTCGGCCAATTTCGGCAAGGTATGTTTCGTGGAGAACGAGAACCGCTACCGCAGGGCGGAGCGGGAGGGCGACAGCATCGCCAACTGGGTGTTCCAGTGGAATCCGCTGGGCGGTGCCGACCAGACCCTTGAAGCGGGGGAGGGAGACGAGGAGAGCATCACACCTACGCTGAAAGTTCCCGTGATGGAGATCACGGACGCGAAGTCCGAACACCCCGAGTTTGTCATGCGCATCGAGCAGGCTGGCTGCAGCCCAGTCTTCGACACGGGGAACACGGACTTCCCGATGGTGCTGGAGACGTATCTTGGAAGCCGGAGGCTTGAAATCCCGCAGGCGGGCAACCCGTTCATAGAGGTGGCGCAGCCGACACGGCACTCCCGCTACGGCGCCCCCCTTGACGGCGTTTCGCTGACCGTCCAAGGGGACAACTCCGTGGGGCAGCTGTGGGTGAGTCCGTGGCTGGACTTCCTTGCCAACTACGAGAAAGTGCGCTACCGCTTCCTGCTGCCGCTGTCGGAGTTCCTCAACCTTTGGCGGCTGCTCAAGCCGCAGGACGGGCGGGCGCAGAGCCACACCCGCTGGCTGCTTGTCGCCGGAGTGAAGAGCCTGCCCGTCAAAATCACCTTCCAGTTCACCGAGGGCGGCGAATCCGTTACCGCCGAAGTGGAGGCCGCGAAACGGAGGGTGGTGCTTTAGCTCCGCACCTTGTCCGACGTGAACCCAGGTGCCTTCTCCCGAATCAGCTCCTTGAGGTGCGGGTCGGCATGATTGGAATAGATGGTGGTCATTGAGAGGGAGTAGTGGTCGGCCAGCTGCTTGACGGAGAGCGGGTCGAGTCCGTTCTTGAGCATTTCCGTGATGCCCGTATCGCGCAGCGAATACTGCTGCATCTCCATTGGCAGGTCGAATTTTTTACGTATTTTGTCCCAGAATTTTCTGAAGTATCTTGCGGAAACCTGTTTTTTGCCAGGTTTCTGATTGTTGCTGAATAGATAGTATTCCGGCGGAGCATTATGAACATTCATTCTGATAAGAAGTTGCTCAATCTCTTTGGTCATTGGGATTATGCGTCGTTTGCCGTTTTTGGAGACTTCAGGGGGAATGGTTATTGTCTTGTCTGACAACGATATATACCCGACTTTGAGCATGAGTAATTCGTGAGGCCTCAACAATGCCCCATAAATCATTTCCAAAAATGCGAGATAAGCGACATTGTTCTCCATAAGGTATTTCTGAATTGCAACACGTTTGTCATTGGGTATGAGAACACGCTTCTTTTCAGTCACTTTTTTGGACTTGATTTTTTGGAAATGATTTTCCTTGCAGTAGCATTTGTCCATCATCCATGTAAAAAAAGCACTGCCGTTTTTGATATAGTTGTTATAAGTACGTGCCGAAATATCTCCATCACGCCCTTCCCGTTCTCTTTGGATGTAATCCATGAACTGGACTATCATGCTGTGGGACACTAAGGAACAGTAGATGTTAGGGGAAACCTTTGCTATCCATTCACCGAATATTTTGGCAAAGGAAACGTAAGAATTGGCGGTGGATTTGCGGTGCTCCTTTACAACCTCCTCCTTGTATTCCTCCAAAACTTCGAGTAGGGGAGTGTAGTATCTGGATTCCTCGCCCTGGAAGTAAGGGTTCCATCCTGTGGACAACTTCATGTTCAGTGCCACGATGATGTTGTTGATGTGCTTTTTTGCTTCTCCTTTTGTGGAATAACGATTTAGGAGACGTTGTAACTTAATCCTTTTTCGAGCTAATTCTTGAGTCTGTGGGTTTTCCACGTAGTACTCGATGAGCCATCCCGATTTGTTTGTTTTGAGTGTCGCTGGCAGATAATTGACAGCTGAATACGCCGAAGATACGGCTAATCTGTTCGATGAATTTGACATTTTTTTTTTGGGTCTTGCTCAGCAAAACACAAAAATTCAGTTTGTCCCGATTCTGTCCCGATTCAAACGCAAAAAATCAGCGGAAACTGTCCGTAATCCGCTGATTTTTATTGTTTTGTGAGACTTTCGGGCGGCAGGTCGGATTCGAACCGACGACCCACGGAACCACAATCCGGTACTCTAACCAACTGAGCTACAACCGCCAT
>JAFXTE010000034.1 GCA_017525245.1 Bacteroidales bacterium
ATTCTCTCATTCTCTGATTCTCTCATCCTCTCATCCTCCCCCTAAAACCGGTACATTCCCTGCACCCTCACTTCCGTCTTGTGTGGCTTGTCAATGTAGGTCAAGCCGCTGCTGATGTCGTGTCTGTCCAGATAGTGCGTTCGCGACACTCTGAACCATACGCTGAAATTCTGAATCTTATACCGCAGCATCAGATACGCCCGCACTCCCTGATAATAGTAAGAGCCGATAGTGAAAGCGTAATACAGGTCGTTTTCGTAAGCGTACAGACGTTCTTCGTAACTGTCTGTGTCGAAATAGGCAACACGGAGGTTGATACTTAGTTGCGGTTTCCGAAAGTTGAACGCCAAGTCTTGATACATCAGAATCCCTTTGTTCCAGCGTTCCTGATCCGAACCCTTGTTGAACACCATGCTGATTTCCGTTTTAGTGTTCAGAAACGGCCACGGGGCATTCGTCCATTGCACTCGTAATCTATGTCGGCACTGCTCCGCGAGGCGATGCATGTATAGGTCTTCATTCTCGTTTTTCGGCTTTGTTCGCCATTGGTATCGGAGACACAGCGTACTTTTTCGGGTGAGACGGCACGTCAGAAGGAGTCCGGCGTCCGTTCCCTGCACGGGCGCATCCGTACGATAAGTCAGCCATTTCAGCCGATAGTAGTCGCAGAACAAATCCGCCTCCACTTTTCGAGAGAGGATGAGATGCCCTGTGAGATAGAAGCCGAACTCGCCACCATCTCCCGAAGCCGCCCGGAACCCGCTGCCCATGGGAGACTGATAGCCCATGGCATAGTACCTCGTCAACGCGGCTACCTGAAGCACTGGGGTGACGGGGAAGAGTGCGGCCTGCAACAAGGCAGGTTTCCCCTTTTCATTGAGAGCCACCTCTCCGAAGAACAGCGCTTTGCCTGCCAATGCCTGATACGACACGCTGGCGTTCCATTGACGAGGTTGGATTAGCGACTGCCATTTCTCTTTGTTTGTTGCCGAGTCAGCAAATTCCCCAAAGCATACAAATTGTCCACCGACCGAAAACCGTGCCCGCCGATAAGAGAGTGCTCCCCCTATGGCGGTACGATTGGTTTCCGTCACCGCTCCAGCAAAGCCACTCCCCGACCAATTCGCATTCCCCAGCGTGAACGCTGCCCCTCGGAAAAACTCGCTTTCGTTGGTGGTTGCTACAGGACGAATCCCTTCACTGAACCGCCGTATCGCCGACACTCCCCCACCCTTTCCGGTCATCATGGAGGAGCCCAGCACCAGCCCTTGCCCGAAATTCAACCGGTAATCCCCAACCACGGCACACTTCAACCATTTGATGTTCTTCACATACAGCGATCCCGAATAGTGATCGAACCCGTACTTTTGGTCGCCTCGAAAGAACGCATCCCCAGCATCTTTCTCTCCAGCAATGCGGAATCCGAAATTCTGCCGCACTGAGAAATCGTAGCGGAATTGCAAGTGAGCTGGCGACCCGTCATAATGGTTTGCCCTCGAGGTGTCATACCCCATCTGCCGCTCAACTACCTGTCCAAAACGCAGCCAAAGCACACTTTTGCTGCTTTTCATCAGCTGTCGGAAAGACGGACGCAGTTTCGGCGGCGGCAAAATGACCACCATATCAAACAACCTACGCATATCATCATCCGTGAAGCCATCAATAGCAGCCAGTTCGTAAATACTATACAACTGGCCATAGTTTTCAATATACAGCTGTAATTGATAGTATTGGTAATCAGACAACTGTAGTCGTGTTATCGCCACTTCGTAGCTCAAATCGTTCAAGTTGGGTCGCAAGTCTTTCTGAAGCTCATCCATCAGTTCAAGCGTCTCCTCGCTGACATTCTCTTCGTTTTCCAAATCGTCCATTTGAAGCATCCAACTTTCGACGGAGCTCTCCAAGATCCGAGTGGAATCCTGTTGGGAGAACCCAACTGTCGAGATGAGTACAGCTACCCCCAGGATACTCCATAATATTATCTTGTTCTTCATGTTTGTTTTTTGTGATTAGTGTTTAGTGAACAACAGTTATAGTTATAGTCATAGTTATAGTCATAGTTATAGTTATAGTCATAGTTTAGGTGCATCAAACCATCCCCCTCCAATTTCAGGGGAAACCGAAATCCGATAATACCATTTGGCTTGCACTGAAACAAGGAACTTTTTGTAAATCAATCCGATGTAAACGCCCAAGTAGTTGTTAGAGCAGTCGGCAGCGAGCAGAAGGGGTGTAATAGGATGAGTCATGAACCGTCCTGTCACTTCCCATGCGCCCGGCAGCGACTTCAACATCGTGAGTGAGAGCAACAGTTTGCGAAGGGGCATATATGTACACCCTACTGCAAATTCCAAGGGCATCACCTCCTGACCCGTAACCCCGTAATGCAGGAGGAACGGATTATACACTGATGCATCAAGCAGCAATTTTGGCGACACTTTACAGGCGAAAGCAAAATCCGCACAAAGAGAATGCCGAGGAGGATACCCTCGGGCATGCGCCATCAGATAAAAGATTCGCGCTGTCATGGCGAAGCGGTCACCAAAATTCCGACCATAACCAGCTGTCAATTTGAAATCGCCGTAGTTTACGTAACCATAATGGTTTACGGCAATCAGCAAGATGTTCTTCCGCAGGTTAATATTGCTTACCACATTGGCAAACATCATCTCCTTCATTCCAAAGTCATTCCGGAAGTGGAAACCGGCGAATGTTGGAATGAAACAGCTCAACGCAGGCATTTTCGCGGATTTCTCTACCGCATGAACGCAGAACATCCAATCCTGCGACTGGCAACTTGCCGATGCCAAGCAGCACAATACACTGACAAACAGTATCTTCTGTATTATTCTTGTTTTCATACCCAGAACACTTTGTTTCAATGCAAAAATACATCAATGAAAAGCGTTTGTCAAGTTAAAAATTGTTAATAATTTCAATGCAATATTTTAACATATAACATTGATATGACCCGTTACAATTTATTACGGAGACGTTTCATTATTACAGAGACGTTTCAGGAAACGTCTCTACTGCGTATTCGCAATTTGTGTATTTTTGCCGCCATGACTGATCCGAATAAAAACATCCGCATAGAAGATTACGACTACCCGCTGCCGGAGTCACGTATTGCCATGTATCCCGTTGCCCAAAGGGACCAATCCAAACTATTGATTTACAACAAGGAAGAAAGGAAAATCACCGATGCGCAATTCCACCAGTTACCTGAATTTTTGACAGACAATCATTGGTTGGTGTTCAATAATTCCAAAGTGATTCATGCGCGGCTGTTGGTACACAACACCACCGGCGCCGCCATCGAAATTTTCTGCCTCGAACCGCTCGCCCCCACTTCGGATCCTGCCGTCGCATTTACGTTAAGTGGCAGTGTGACATGGAAGTGCATGGTTGGAAATGCCAGAAAATGGAAACATCCGTTGGAGATAGAGGTCCCTATTAGCGAGCGGGTTATACGCATCAAAGCGGAACGTGGCGAAGCCATCGAAGGCACGTTTGAGGTCACTTTCACTTGGACGGAAACCGATGTTTCTTTCGCTGAATGGATTGAGGCATACGGGAAAGTACCGTTGCCGCCATACATCCATCGTGATGCAGAAGACAGTGACACAGAACGTTACCAGACCGTATATGCCCGCTACGACGGCTCTGTGGCAGCCCCTACCGCCGGACTTCACTTCACCGATGAACTACTGCATACTCTCAACAAGAAAAGTATTGAAACAGAATACGTTACACTTCATGTCGGGGCCGGTACTTTCAAGCCCGTCTCGTCAGAGACAATCGGAGGGCATTTCATGCACGAGGAGAAGATTCTGATAACCGAAGATTTTATACGTAAATTACTGAAAAACAGCAATAAGAAGCTTGTCGCCGTGGGTACGACCGTCACGCGCACGTTGGAGTCGCTCTTTGTTATCGGAGCCAAATTGCATCTCGGAATCGAACAGCCACTTTTGGTGGAACAATGGGAGACATACGAGAATCCCGCGATCCATCAAGTGACTGTGGAACAGTCGTTAACCTCCATTCTCAACTACCTTGAAGCGCATGATACGGATATGTTGCGGGCCAGCACGCGTCTCATCATCCTGCCGACCTATACGCGCCACATTGTCAAAGGGCTGATCACCAATTTCCATCAGCCGAAAAGCACACTTTTGTTATTGATTTCCAATTTTTTAGGCGAAGATTGGCATCAGGTTTACCAACACGCCTTAGATAACGGATACCGTTTTCTAAGCTATGGCGATGCAAATCTGTACTTGTAAATTGCTGTATATATAGAATTATGGTCAACATCGACTAACCGTTGGTAGCCGCCTCGCTTAGTTTGTTCTGCACCATATTTTCCCAACGCAGGAAAGCATTGGTCTGGACATCATAAAAAACATTGTAAAACGTTCTGGCCCAATAGTTTCGAGTCCCGAAACCCGCCGGAGTTTTCAGGAATTTTTCGCACAGAACCACCTCTTGCGTTTCCGTTTTTGTGATTACCACCCAGATGGCCGCAGTTTTCACAGTCGTGTCGAACGACTCCACCACAAACGACAAGGCATAGGGATATGTTTTCGGCAACGTCAGTTCAGACATATACAGAACCATCTGGTCATCTGTGAAAACGTCTTTTATGTCGATATATTTGGCAAACAAATTACTGATTTTCACAGACTTGTTTAATTTTGTCACGGCAGACAAATCGTAGTGCATCACGGGTTTCCGGAAACTCATACGGATGTCGTACTTTTTTTGGTCGTTCAAAATCAACTTGTTCCATTCCTGAAAATAATGCTGCATGATTTCCTGAGAATAATCGAAACCGGCACGAGTGAACTTGGCCTTGGAGAAATTCACCCCGACCCATAGTATCTCCCTGACACTCAAGAAATCTACAAACAAATCTTCATTCATGTACATACGCAACTACCTTTCAAAAGATCATGACAAATCCACTGTTTCCCACTCCGTTTGAAGACGGCAATACTCTGTATTACCATCTGCGGAAAATATGGCCGTATTGAAGCAACTGTCGGAAACGGGTTCCGTACACACTATATATCGGTCGCCGAGCTTGGCTTGAGCAATGAATTTGACCGCCACGCCGGTGATTCTGTGCGTCTGTCGGAAAGACTCGCTCATCGCATCAAAAGCCCACTGGATATAATGAGCATTGTTGACGTGTTTGTTTATGTCGATATCAGAATGCCGCACATCCATTGGCTCAGGAAGCGTATCCGGAAGCCTTATCGGCCCGATTTTCATCGGTTTAAGCTCCAATGCGCTGCGGTCCAGCGGGCAGAAACAACCGTCGAAAATGTTCATGCGCTGGGGTTGCCCTTTCTCTTTGTCCAAAATGGCCCATACGGTGCTTGCTGCAACCAAGACTTGTCCGTCGGAACCTATGATTTCGATGTCGCGAGGAGAAGTGGCCGCACCCGATTTTCTCACCCACGTGCGTACCGTAACCTCTTCTGTCCATTTAGGCAAACGGTTGATTTTCATCTGGATTTTGATGATCACCCAGAAAAAACCACGCTCGCGAAGACTATGCCAGCCAGCCCCTAAAATGGTAGCATGGCGGTCGCTCATCTCCTGCATCAGCTGAAACAGTGAACAGACCGTCATCTGGGACCTGTCATCTACAAAATAGGACGGGATTATGAGTTTTTTCTCTAAAATCGGCAATGGTTCCATGTCACGTATATTTTACCACATTCCATCAAATGTTGTCCAAATCTCATCACCCAGTTTCCAAGCGCGCTCAACGGCTTCATTTCCACAAATATCAGTAAAGTTAGTCAACACCTGGATAGCATCATCATAACGATCCTGCTTGATCAGTTCCATCGCTTCCTGTTCGATGACAAAATGCTCTTTGATGAACTCTTTCTGCATTGGTTTCCACACATTGTCCACCACAACATGCATATCCCCCCATCGTTGTGCGGCCAACGTACCCACGCGGTTGAACGCCCACCACGCGGCATCCCTGCTAAAACCTGTCAGGCGACCGTCCGTCTTATACGTTTCCGGCAGATCTGTAACATTCGCATAGATAGGTACATAGATGGAAGAAGCGACATTGTCCAAGGCGAACCAGCACAACGCACCCACCTCATCGGGCAGCCAGTTGCGGCATTGGATGATGGTGGCATAGACCGTGAAATGGACGGCGATACTGCGCTCACCGCGTTCGTTCCAGCCACCATTGATGCGATGCAGCTTCAACTCATCGAGCTTCATGAACGGATTGGCCATCGGGGAAATGACGTTTTTGCCATCTTTGTCAGTGACCGTCAACGTCTTGCGCATGTCATACGGAGTTCCTTCGTAATAGTCATGGAAAATGCTCATCATCTTCTCCAAGGTAACCAATGTATCAGGTTTCACTGAAAACGGATAGTTTTCAGCGTTCGGGTCGAGGTGGAGGGAAGGGGCCACGAGGTCGAACACGCGCCATTCCCTACGGCGGCAAGCCATCATCGTGCGGGTCTGCGGCGCGTATGCGTATGCGAAACGGAAGGTCTCTTTACCATCCCACCAACCGTTCTCTTTGGCTAACGAATAGACGTTGTCGGAAGCCATGAAATAATCTTTGTCTTTAAGGTTGATTTCGCGAATAGTGGATGCATTAGCATTAACAGCCACATGGTCGTCGGGAACGCGCTGTGCCGCCCAGACTGCTCCCACCTTGTCTTTACCGGGACCAAGGATTTCAAGATGCCAAACCTCGTCCTTGTCGGCGATGGTCAGGCACTCGCCGGCATCAATCCAACCGTATTTTTTCAGCAGCACGCCCGCGGTTTCGATAGCTTCGCGTGCGGTGCAGCAACGTTGCAAAAGCAACATGCACAGTCTCTGACAATCAATAAGTCCGCTATCGGATTGCAGTTCCTTTCGACCGCCGAACGTCGATTCGCCAATGGCCAACTGCGCCTCGTTCACGCAAGGATAGGCCGTGTTGAGGAACTGGTAGGTGTGCTCCACCTGCGGAATCTCACCGATGAGGATGTTGTCGTAGCGTTGCATCTGGCCGGGAAGCTGCTTTTTCGCCCATTGACGCTTATAGAGGGGTTGCATCGCGCCACGCTCGTAATCCTGCTCGGGGGTCACGTAAATGTTCGTGCGCGAGCGATGGCTGTCGTCCGTGTGCGAGGTCATCACCGAACCGTCCGCCGATGCCTTTTTGCCCACCGTGATGGAGGTGCATTCCATGCCGTCGGACTCGAAATCAGCGACGTTCTGCGCCGAAACGGATACTATCCATAAAAATGCTACTACAACTAAGAAAAATCTTTTCATATCTTTGGCTGTTGGCTGTTAGCTATTGGCTTAAAAATAAAATGCAAAAGTACAATTTTTTTCATGGTACTGCAGCGATTATTTTTACAATGACACTTTTTGATATTGAATTTTTTTGCCGTTATTTCTCTTTTGCACAGTGAGTTTGATTTTCATAAAGAGAACCGACCGCACACCCGCCGTATCATTCCCTCAACATCTAACACACCGTGTGCGAAGCCTTTGCGAATCAACTCTTCCGGAACATATTCGTCGTATTTCTCAAAAACGGGGTTTTCTTTGGGATAGACGAGCTCTAACGGGTCAAAGGTGACGGACGCTTCTTCGCTGACAATGCGGTAGAATTCCTCCTCGCTGACTTTCATGGTGAACTGCATGAAATAGGGTCTTGAGGCGTTCAATCCTTTCAGTCCGAGGCGTTTCCCGCAACGGATTTTGAGGAATCGCTCCAATGCGAGGAAGGCGTAGCTGCCCAACCACGGGAACAACGCCCACATATTGCCGCCGAGATGCACTAACGGTCGGTCTGGCATCCCGGATTTTGTGAAAGTCTCGCGGGCGTCCTGCAAACGTCCGACCGCGTGCCGCATCAGGTAGGGATAGCTTTTTTGCTCCGCTAACACACCGTACATGCGTTCGAGGATGCGCGTGTGGATGTCGCCGGCGCAGTCACCGAAGTAGGCGGGGATGTTCCCTTTCACGAGCGTGCAATAGACCACCCGTTTCTGATGGTCCACCTCGTCCACTGCCCAAACCCTGCCGACGATGGCGATTTTGTCGCCCACTGGCGGCGGTTTCACGATAGTGCCGAGTTCCTCGGAGTAGGAGCGCACCGTATATTCGATATTCTCTTGGAATACGGCGTAGAACTTGTAACTGTTGACGATTCTTTCCCCGGTGAGTCCGAGAATCAAGCCTCCGTTTTCCGTCCGCATGATGTGGTCGATTTTGAGCAGATGACGGAGCAGCGTCCGGAAGTCATCCTGGCTGATGCGTCGGAAAGCCGTCAGCGGGAGCACCCGTGAGGCGAGTTCCGCCGGGGTCATCTCCCCGCAGGAAGCTAACGTGCTCATTGTCTGGTGGTAGAGGAGGCTGAAAGGGAGTCGGTTGGTGCGCGGCGGCTCCACAAACCGCTCTTCGATGTAGAGTTGCACGAGGGCGATGCCCTGAATCAGTCGCCACGGAATCATGTCGGGAAGCATGGCACGGGCTTCGGGGTGTTCCTCCCGCATAACGAACCACATCTCCGACGGGTCGCCACGCCTGCCTGTGCGACCCATGCGCTGCAGAAACCCCGACACAGTATAGGGTGCATCAATTTGGAATGCCCGCTCCAACTTTCCGATGTCGATGCCCAACTCCAAAGTAGCGGTGGCGCACACCGACATCAGCGAGTTGTCGTCCTTCATCTCCTCCTCGGCACTCTCCCGGTAGGAGGCGGAGAGGTTGCCGTGGTGAATAAGGAAGCGGTCAGGCTCGTGATTGACTTCGCAGTATTGCCGCAGTTGTTGGCAGACGGCTTCGCACTCCTCCCGCGAGTTGGTGAAGACGAGGCATTTTTTGCCCCGCGTATGCTCGAAAATATAGCCAATGCCGGGATCCGCCGCTTTCGGGGCGGTGTCGCTTGACGGTTCCTGTTCGGGTGTTTGCACCGTGATGTCCTTGTCCTCGTCTGCCTGCGGGTCAGTGTTGAAGAAGTGCTCCATGGAGAGCCGCCAGACCTCTTTGCCGCCGTCGAATTTGGGGATGATCGTCGGGCGGCCGCTGCCTGCCGACAGGAACTGCCCGGCTGCTTCGGGGTTTCCGAGTGTGGCGGAGAGACCGATTCGGCGGGGCTTACATTCTGCAATCCTGCAGAGCCGCTCAATGAGGCAGAAGGTCTGCCAGCCGCGGTCGCCGCGCAGCAGCGAGTGGATTTCGTCAATGACGATGAAACGGAGGTCGCCGAACAGCGAAGGAATCTCCCCGTGTTTGTTGATGAGCAGCGACTCTAACGATTCGGGTGTGATTTGGAGGATGCCCGACGGTTTGCGGAGCAACTTCCGTTTGCGCGACTGCGCCACGTCGCCGTGCCACCGGTAAACCTCGATGCCCACCTCCTCGCAAAGTTCGTTCAGCCGCCCGAACTGGTCGTTGATGAGCGCTTTCAGCGGCGCGATGTAAAGGATTCCGACGGTTGATGACGGATTCTCGTCCAACAGGGTCAGCATCGGGAAGAAGGCGGCCTCGGTCTTGCCGGAGGCTGTGGAGGCGGTGAGCAGGACGTTGTCGTCGGTGTCGAAAATGGCCTCTCCGGCAGCGTTCTGCACGCCCCGGAGGGTCTGCCAGCCGGAGCGGTAGATGAAATCCTGGATGAAGGGGGAATAACGGGCGAAGACGTTCATGATACAATAAAACACTTTGCAAAGATAAAAAAATTACCGTAAACCAGCGCAATCGATGATTTTTTGATGGATTGCGCTGGTTTACGGTAATCGGCGAGGCATACACGTTGCTATAATGTCAAAATGGCAAATCGTATGATGGTTGTTCTTCACAGACAAAAAGTGTCGGCTCGTGTCAGCTTATATCGTGAACTCCACAAATCCCCCTTCCGCCTCGTCGCTCACCGCCTCGCTCTTGGCGTATGAGAACTCGTCAGATTCGAGCAACGTGGTCAGGGTCATCGTCGGGTGCTGGTACAGCAGGTCGAGCAGCTCGATGAAGTCGCGGATGACCTCGCGGGGCGTGATGTTCTGGTCGGCCCCGATACGGCCGAACTCCACCTTGATGAACGCCACGAGGTCATCGGTCGTGAGGCTGCGCGGGTAGCCGTAAAGCCCGGCGTGCATGTCGGCGAGCTTCTCGCAGAGCACTAACATCTCCTCCGCCGTCAAGGGCTCCAGCCGGATGACG
This sequence comes from Bacteroidales bacterium, assembly GCA_017525245.1. Lineage (GTDB taxonomy): Bacteria > Bacteroidota > Bacteroidia > Bacteroidales > WCHB1-69 > F23-D06. The sequence continues at coordinate 10,216 of JAFXTE010000034.1, forward strand.
GGCGCGAGCAGGTCGCGGGTGCCCGGACGCGAGAACTTGCCCTCCGCAAGCCGCGAACGCAACGCCTCGTAACTGTAAATACCGCGCCGCTTGTCCTCCACAGCTTGCGGTGTTGCCCCCATGATGATGCCGAAATACCGAGCCTTGCCCTGCAGCGTGTCGTTGTACATAGTCAGCATCTTCTCGTAGTTGTATTGGCGGGTGATGGTGTTCGGAATCTTGTAGATGTTGACCAATTCGTCAATCATAATCATCATGCCCGCATAACCTGCCAGACGGAAGAAGGTGGCGAAAATCTTCAAGTAATCGTACCAGTCGTCGTCCGTGATAATCATATTCACACCGAGTTCCTCTTTGGCTTCTTTCTTGAGATTGTATTCACCTCTGAACCAGCGCACCACCTTGGCTTTCGTTTCGTCATCGCCGTTGACGTAGGCGTGGTAGTAGGCGGAGAGCAGCCTGGCGAACTCGAAACCGTGTACAAGTTCGCTTACGGAGGACGTGACCGCGTAAATCTTCCGGTCCACAGCTTGCGTCAGAGCTGGATCTCCCGGAACGAGGCCGGTTTCCTGCGCCGCCTCTGACTGCACGGTGCTGATCCAACGGTCCAACACCAACGTCAGGGCGCCGCCTTCGGGTTTCGTCTTCGTGGAAAGGTTGCCGATCAGTTCGCGGTAGGTCGCCAACCCCTGCCCTTTCGTACCTTGCAGCCTCCGCTCGGGCGAGAGGTCGGCATCGGCCACGATGAATCCCCTGTCCATCACGTAGTTGCGGATGGTCTGCAGCAGGAAGCTCTTGCCGGAACCGTATCTGCCGACGATGAACCGGAACGACGCGCCGCCCTCGCTGATGATATCGACATCGTGGAGCAGCGCCTCGATCTCGCTCTTCCGTCCGACGGTGATGTAGGGCAGCCCAATTCGCGGCACTACCCCACCCTTCAGAGAGTTGAGCACTGTTTGGGCAATACGTTTTGGTACTTTTCGGTTTTCTTCGTTCATACTTTTAGTTTTATATCCCAGGGCTCAATGCGTTCACCCTGGGTTAACATAGGTCGGGCTTTCAGTCCTTTTTGGAAAAGTTTGATGTTCAACTAAAGGTCTTACCTCCTCTACATAATCTTCCACTAGACTTATTCGTTCCCCATCGCATTCGAGGATGTTGTCCCCGATTTCATCGAAGAAGGCTTCGTTGATAGTGTCGGTGACGATGGAGGGCATGAGCCGATTCGCGGTCATCAACTCTTGCACGGGCTGGCCGTCTAAAAGGGCGACCACAATCTGCCTGTGTATCGGGTCTAACGACAAGGTGGTTACTTCTTCTATTACTGTTTCAGAAACGGGGATTTCTTCTGTGACCGGTTCTTCCTCGGCCTCTATCAAGTCCTCTTCCGTGAGCAGGCTGTCGCGTGTCACGACCGCATCGGCACGGATTTGGACGAGGTGGGTGAGGTCGATGTTGACTTTCGGCCGCGCCGCCTCGATTTTCGCCTGCCTGTCCGCCTCAATGACCGCCTCCACGTAAGGAATCGCCCACGCCTCTTCGGGTTTTTCGCGGAGATAGGGGGCTTTTTTCAAATATCTGCGGAGCATCAGGTCAGTGACGTGTACCAACTCTTTGATCCAATCCCTTTTGAAATAGAGTTCTTTATACGTTTCCTCCTTCCAAGAGTTGTTGTGATAGCGATAACGCAGACAACTGTTCAGCTCGTAGGAGATTTCCGTCAGGTCGCGCCGTTCCAGATACACAGCATTGGCAAGTGGGTACCAGCTGAACCCCATTTGGTTGCCAAAACAAGTGGTAAAAAGATCTTTGCCGTCCTGGAGATGTTGTGCCGAGGCGAGTCTCCAAACTTCGGCGAAGAGATGTTTGCCGGCAACCGCGTCCGCACGGATAACGGGGGAGGATTCTATCTTCCGTTCCTTGAAATGGCGGAGAGCCAGAAAAATTTCCTCATCAGTCTTGTTGTCGGGGGTTCGGAGAATTTCCAAATCTCGGGCGAGCCGGATGTAGTATGGCTCTATGTACTGAAGGACGATCTTTTTCGGCAGTTGGTGGATGATGGCGAGTTCCGTCATCCATCGGTGGAGGTTGTACTGAATATGCGGGTCGCAGATGCCCGTCTCGAGGAACTCTGTTTCAAACTCCTGCATCCGCCACAGGCTCTCCTCCACAGATGAGGTTCCGATGCCGTTGAGCAGTTCGTAGAGGTAGATGTATGCCAAGGAGGTGGCAATCGGGAGACGCTCGCCTTTGCGCAGGCGCGTCCGCCATGTGAAATAGCCCCGCAGCTGAGGGATATTCAGGTCGTGGTAGGTGGGGAAATAGCGCCGGAACTCGCCATTCCACGGAAAGTCATCCTCATAGTCCTCCATGAACTTGCCTTGCCGGTAGAAATTCCGGCATTTTTGCTTGAACGAGCCATCGCCGTATTCGTACAAGGACAGCATTTCGCGGATTTTGGCAGGCACGGACGGGTCGTCCCTCCCCTCTGAATCACCAGCGGAAATAGCCGTTTCCCGATAATCGGACACATTCTGCGTGGACTGCGTGTCAATTACAATCACGTAGCCGTTCTCTTTTTGGGTTAAATCCGTGTAAACAGAATGTTCCGTCAAGGTCATTTCCTTTTTGTTTCAGAATGCAAAGGTACAATTTTATGGAATATCTTTGAGATATAGACGAAAAAACTTGTTTGGGATAATCTATAATATCACCACAACAATCAAAGATTTTTATATTTTTGCGGTCTTAAAAAACAAAGAAACAAATGGGATACTTTATCATTTTTATCGTATTGATGGTTGCGAGCTGGATAGTGCAGAAAACCCTGACCTCGCGTATTGAAAAATATTCTAAAACCCCTATCAGCAGCGGGCTCTCCGGCAAAGATGTGGCCGAGAAGATGCTGCGTGACAACGGCATCTACGACGTGCAGGTGACCTGTACCGGAGGTTTCCTCACCGACCACTACGACCCGACGAAGAAGGTTGTGAACCTGAGTCAGGGCGTGTTTGAGGGCCGCAACATCGCTTCCGCCGCCGTCGCTGCGCACGAATGCGGTCACGCCGTGCAGCACGCCACCGCCTACCGCTGGCTCACCATGCGCTCCAAAATGGTACCCGCCGTGCAATTCGGCTCCCAGTTCTCGCAATGGATCCTGCTGGCCGGCATTGTGCTGCTGAGTTTCTCCTCGTTTTTAGGCCGCTGGGTTCTGCTGGTGGGCATCGTGCTGTTCGCCCTCACCACGATTTTCTCGCTCATCACCCTGCCCGTGGAATACAACGCCTCCGAGCGTGCCGTGGAATGGCTTGAAAGCAACGCCATCACGACCGGCAACGAAACCGCCATGGCCAAGGATGCCCTCAAGTGGGCTGCCCGCACCTACCTCATCGCCGCCATCTCCTCGCTGGCAACATTACTGTATTATGTGATGATTTTCCTTGGAGGAAGAAGGGACTAATTCATAATTCATAATTCATAATGCATAATTCATAATTGGCAATGAAAAGAATCAGTATATTGTTGATAATTTGCGTGTTATCCATTTCTGCATTTGCGCAGGTGCAGGTATATCCGTTGAAGGAATTCCCGGAGAAAGGGGTGAAGTATGTGGGCAAGGTGCAATATGCGCTGCCGACCACCACGTTGAAAGTGACAGTCTCCGTGTCTAAAGTGCAGGACATTCGCGGCTATTTCGCCGACTATGCCGAGAGTTTGCTCGGCCTTACGAACATCATCCAACAGAACCGCACCTACTACAAACTCAATTCTGTTGACATTGAGCCGATTGCAGCTCCTGATGAGTCAAAAGTCTTCGTGGCTTACACCTCAAATACTGACCTCGCAAAATTGTGGCAGGAGGAAAGCATGACCGCAACCGATGTACTTGCTGCGACACCACCCATCACCTACACGACCCACACCGCTACGCTGCCTGATTTCTTCAAGAACTACGCCGACATCTCCTACACGCAGCAGTCAGAGACCTTTGTCGATACCAAAATTATTGACGGTGTGGTGACGCAAGTGCCTGCCAGTCACACGAAAACCGTTTCCAAAAGTTTCGAGAGCAAAGCCCGCGAGGCCGCCGATGCCATCGTGAAAAGTCGCAAGGACCAATACAATCTGGCTGCTGGAGAACAGGAAACCCCTTATTCCGGGGAGGCCATCCAGACAATGTTGGCTGAGCTTAAGAGTTGGGAAAACAACTACATGAGTCTCTTTTCCGGTGTATCTATTGCTGACACAATGGTTTACGTATTCTATGTCAACCCGAAGAACCTCTCTCCGACCACTGCATTCTATTTCAATGCCACAAAAGGATTTAGCCAGGAGAAAGGAGCTGCCGCTGATGCTTACAGTTTGATCTTCAACAGGATATACAAAGAAAATATCACCGAAATTATCGAATTCAATTATCCGGAGTACAGTTATATCACCCGCGACAAAAAGCCCGTCCAGGTTTCGCTTACGCACGCCAACGACAAAATCCATGATTTCGGTGTCATCAACATGCACCAGGCCGGCTCACTCCAAACCTTCCACCCTTATTCCAAACAAGTGGTAGGAATCAAAGGTATCGGTTTCGTCTTCTAAACAGGGGCGATAAATTCCAAAGTCTCAAGTCTTACGTCTCAAAAATTGACAACAATGACAACACCCAAATACTTTATCGTGGCACTCCTTTCTGCAACGGTCTGTCTCACAGGCTGCCAGAAGATGGAACAGAACAAACTGAACCGCCAGATGAAGAAGATGGCGAAAACATATTTGCAGCAGGAGCAGATAACCGATTATCAAAAGCTGACCATTACCAGTGTGGACACGCTGACGGAGTACGGTTATGCCAAGCTTACCTCCGAGTTGCTTGAAAACATGGAGGGTGTGTATGAGCAGATGTATTGGGATGATTCGGATGACACTGCCCGACGCGAGGTTATCGGCCTGTACCTGAAGGAGATAAAACGGACCAAAGCAGACATGGAGGATTTGATTGACAACGGTGACCTCCTCACCGAAGGGGTCACGCTCTTCATGGTAACGGGAAATTTAGAAAAAGACGGCAACAAGCAAGAGTTTATGTTTTTGGTGAATCCGGACAAGAAGTCGCTGCACACGTTGGATCCCTTCGGAGACAATTTATTATATAAGGATGCGGAGTGATGTTTCCCTGGGGCAACGAGCGACGTTTTCACGCATACAGCCATTATTGTAAAACCCATTTCGGCGGGCGCATTCAAAGGCTTCCTGTGGATGCCGGTTTTTCGTGCCCGAACCGCGTGAACCGTTCGCAAGGCGGGTGTACCTACTGCGCCAACAATGCCTTTACGCCATCCTATCTTGCTGAAAACAACGATGTTGCAATACAGTTGGTAAACGGAAAACGATTCTTCGAGAAGCGCTATTCTTCCAATAACGGTTATTTTGCCTATTTCCAGGCATACACAAACACTAACGCCCCTCTTGACGTTCTTCGTCAGAAATATGAAGCTGCATTACAAATTACTGACATCAAGGGAATTATTGTTTCCACCCGTCCTGATTGTCTTCCCGACGAGGTGCTAGATTACCTTTCGGAATTAAACAGCCGCACCTATCTTACCGTGGAATTAGGCGTGGAAAGTTTTCACAATGAGACACTTGTACATATTCATCGGGGACATACGGTGGAATGCACCTTTAATGCCTTCGAAAAACTGCATTCACGGAATATTCCCGTTGGGGTGCACCTGATTTTCGGATTGCCGAACGAAAAGCCGGAACAATGGTTAACGGACGTGCAGTCACTCAACGAGTTGCGACCACAGTTTGTAAAATTCCACCAGTTGCAAATTTTCAAAAACACCGCTATGGAAACAGAATACAACGACCATCCCGAGCGTTTCAACCCGCTCTCCGCCGACGAATATGTGCAGTTTCTGTGTGATTATCTTGAACGAATGTCGCCCGAAATCGTGATTGAGCGTTTCTCTGCCGAAGTGCCGCCGCGTTATCTCGCTGTCTCCCAGTGGAATCTACTCCGCCACGACGCACTTGTACGCAAGATTGAGGAGGAGCTTGAGAGAAGGGACAGATGGCAGGGCTCGGTGATACATAATATATGATTCGCCGGAGATAGCATGCGATCAAAAATTACAAAAACTTGCGAAATCTAAAATTAAAATTAACTAATAATTATTAATTTTAATTATCAAAAATTGCAAGTCGCTGATTCTCAACATTATTTATTTTCAAAAAAAAGTCTTGACAAAAGATTATTTTTGTTGTATCTTTGCTGCGTTAAAAATTAATTTATGGAAAAAACAAATCCCATTGAAGAGGCACGGAGATATGTGACCAACGCGGAAGAGGTCATCCAGAAAGCGAATTTTGACCCAATGGTAAAATTGTATTCAGACAGCAAGTATGTCAAAATGGCCGGAGACACGCTTTGGAAAGGTTGTCTGATTGCTTTAGATGCAATCCTGAACATTCGCAAAGGCAAAGGCCGCCCTTCCATTAAGAAATACATGGAAGAAGCCGGCAAGCGTGACCGCAAATTACTGGCCGCCATTGTGTCTGGCTATGACATCATGCACCTTACCATGGGTTATGATGGAACCAAGAACAAAAAAGTCTGCGATATTGGCTTTGAAAACGCCAACGCCATCATAGACCGATGCGCAGTGCTATACAACGGTTTGCAATGCGCGTGAGAGCCGATTCGCCGTGAATAAAAACGAAATATTATATTATGTTGATAAGAACGAACAATTGTGCATTGATGGGGGTGGCCGCGATACCCATCATGGTGGAGGTGAATGTTGATAACGGCATCGGTTTCCACTTGGTCGGATTGCCCGACAGCGCGGTGAAGGAGAGTCAGCAGCGCATCGAGACCGCGCTGAACATCTATGGCTACAAGATACCCGGGCGGAAAATCGTGGTGAACATGGCACCGGCGGACATCCGCAAAGAGGGTTCAGCGTACGATTTGACCCTGGCCATCGGCATCTTGGCTGCTTCCGAACAGATTGCGGGAGCGTCGGAGCTGGAGGACTACTACATAATGGGGGAACTGTCGTTGGACGGTTCGCTGCAGCCCGTGCGCGGCGCGTTGCCCATCGCCTTGGAGGCGCGACGGCACAAGAAAAAGGGGCTGATTCTGCCCATCCAGAACGCCAGGGAAGCCGCCATCGTGCAGGGCATCGATGTTCTGGGGGCATCCAACATCAAGCAGGTCATTGACTTTTTCGACAAGGGCACGCCCATTGAGCCCACGCGCATTGACGTGGCCAGCGCCTTCAGCGACAGTCTGAACCACTACGAGTACGACTTCTCGGACGTGAAGGGGCAGGAGAACATCAAGCGGGCGATGGAGATTGCGGCGGCGGGTTCCCATAACGTGATTTTGATCGGTCCGCCGGGTTCCGGCAAAACCATGTTAGCCAAGCGGTTACCATCAATTTTGCCACCCTTGTGTCTGGAAGAGGCGTTAGAGACCACCAAAATCCATTCCGTGGCGGGCAAGATGAGCCGTTACGCCTCCATCATCGCCACTCGGCCGTTCCGTTCACCGCACCACACCATCAGCGATGTCGCGCTCGTGGGTGGCGGCACGCACCCGCAGCCGGGCGAGATCTCGCTCGCGCATAATGGCGTGCTCTTTCTGGACGAATTGCCGGAATTTAAACGGCAGGTTTTGGAGGTGATGCGGCAACCGTTGGAGGAACGGAGGGTCACCATCTCGCGGTCGAAGTATTCCGTGGAATTTCCCGCCTCGTTTATGTTCATCGCCGCGATGAACCCTTGTCCGTGCGGAAACTACAACCACCCGACGATTGCCTGCACCTGCAAACCCTTTGAGGTCCAGAACTATTTGAGTAAGATCTCAGGACCTTTAATGGATCGCATCGACCTCCATGTCGAGGTCGTGCCGGTCAGCCATGAGGAGTTAGCGTCCGACAAGCCGTCGGAGCGCAGTGCGGAGATTCGCAAGCGGGTGGTGGCAGCACGGGAAATTCAAAAGCGGCGGTTCGAGGGGTGTCAGGGTGTGTTCGCGAACGCGCAGATGAGCAGCAGGATGGTGCGGGAATATTGCCGTATTGACGAGGCGGGGCAGCTGCTCCTAAAGCAGGCGATGGACCGCCTCGGTCTTTCCGCCCGCGCGTACGACCGCATCCTCAAGGTGGCCCGCACCATCGCGGACCTCGACGGCAGCCCGAACATCGAAATCGGGCATTTGAGCGAGGCCATCAATTTCAGGAATCTGGACCGGGATAATTGGGGGAGGCGGTGAGGTTTCGCCCCTGAAGGGGCTTTCTGGAACCCATCTGTGAACGCCGTTCCTACCGAGCTTGCGTCCCTATCGGGACATGAAGATCGTTGTGGGTGATGTGCTATACAGGACTGTTGTCCCGTCGGGGCACATTCCTGTGCGGTGTCAAACGCAGGAAACCGCAACGGTCACGAACAGCCCCGTCAGGGGCCAAAGCTCGGTAGAATGGGTGCCACCGTTCTCCCCATCGTCCCGAAAGGACGAAAGCTCGGTAGCACGACAGCCGTTGCGGTTTCCCTCGTCCCGACAGGGACGAAAGCTCGGTAGAACGAGGAACATCACGGTTCACATGAACGTCCCTTTAGGGACGAAACATAAGACGAAACAAATGACAATTATCACACAAACAAATCAAACCATTATGAAATCAATGAGAAACAACACCTACACGCAAATCCATATCCAACTGGTTTTTGCAGTTCAAAACAGGGAATCCCTTATCCTCGATTCTTGGAGAGAGCGTCTGTACAAATACATGATTGCCATAATCCAAAACAACCGCCATAAGGTTCTGGCCATAGGCGGAACGGCGGATCATGTTCACATTCTGATAGGAATGCGCCCATCACAATCGTTGTCCGATTTGATGCAGCACGTCAAAGGGTGTTCGTCGAAATGGATAAACGAGAACAGGTTGGCAAATGGCTGGTTCTCCTGGCAGGAGGGTTATGGCGCATTTTCTTACGCAAAGGATGATTTGCCGAATGTCATCCGTTACATCGAGAATCAGGCCGAGCATCATAAACAGAAAGATGTGGTGGAGGAATACAAGGAACTTTTGGAGGAACATGGTGTTGAATACGATGAACGTAATGTTTTTAAGCCAATAGAATGATTTATTGTATTTCTGTCGCCCCTGACCGGGGCGCGGTTTCGTGCCCTGGCGACGATTCCTACCGAGCTGTTGCCCCTGCCGGGGCATTTGTTGGTCGGCAACGGATTACGGGAAACTGGCCGGCCATGAATGGCCCCGGTAGGGGCCTCAGCTCGGTAGAGGGAGACGGTTCGTTTGTCGCCAGGCCCCGGTAGGGGCCACAGCTCGGTAGGGAAGCATGTTGTATTGTAAATTGTTGTCCCGATTAGGGACATCACAAAACAATAAAAATTTTACCTTTGCCGCCAAAATAATCCCAATGCCCCTCCACAGGAAAAAGCATTACGACCAACGCCGGCGACTGATGAAACAGCCGTTCGAGACGCAGGAAAAGGCACAACGGCGTCTCGATTATGTTTTTTACGCCGTCATCGCGGTCGCGGTTGTCGTTGCTATGTCGTTTTCACTGTTCAAAGACCACAACATCGGCAGGGCTGTTTTCTTTTTCCTGTTCCTCATTTGGTGGACTTATTTCGCTTTCAAATCAGATTTGCACCGCCTTGCCAAGAAAAAAGGCTGGGAAACCGTCGCAAAAATGACCTACGACCCAAAAGCGGAGAAACCAAACGAAGAGGCTGCGCTACGGGAAGAACGGCTGAAGAGCCCGATTGATACGGAAACGCTCATTGTCATGGAAAATGTTACAAATCTTGAGGATTTGGAAGCAATCCTTTTCGATTATGTGGAGGTGGAATGCAACACATTATGTGACGACCTGCCCCTGTTGTGGAAGGTTGGAGAGAACCGCTATGCCGTCACGTTCCCCTGCGGTATCTCCCGAAAGCCTTTTTATGAACTGATGGACAATCTGTTATGTTTTCTTGATATGGCAACCGTTTATGGTTGGTGCCGGTCCGGTCTCTTCAAGAAAAAAGGCGACGGATGGCTCTTCTTGCGCAACGGAGATGAGGATATGCTTGTTGCCTATTCGGACGACGGTACTCTTTGGGGCATTGATGCCTCAGACGCGATACTCCGTAACCCACACTATGCCAACGGATTTAAGGAATACCCGACCATCGATTGGGATTCTGCCGAACAGCTGGGGGTGTATTATTAGCATATTGAAAAAGTCTATGTTGCACCTATTTCATTAAGATACAGGAGCAAAAATCAAAGGATAGATGATTAAAGAAGCAAGCGAAACAGATTATTGGTTAGAATTGCTACACAAAGCGGTTGCATGGTAACCGCCGTGGCGTTTGCTGCCGACGTATTTGACGAGCTTGCGCTTGCGGAGCTCGGAAAGGCAACGCTCGACCGTGCTCAGCGAAATCTCGGTCTGGGCGACGATATCCGTGGTGTTGCAGCCCGGATTCGCCTGAACGCAGGATTGAACCATGTCGAGTTTCTGCTGCGGGGGAACGACGGGCTTCCGTTTGGACTTCGACCGGGGCTTTCTCTTCGGAGCTTGTTCCCCTGCTGTTTCGGCCTTGCATCGCTGAAGACCCTCGGCGACCTGGTCGGCAATCGGGCCGCTGTTTTTGGGATCCAACGTGAACGTGAGCGGCTTCTTCGTCCACGGCATCTTTTTCAGGAGCACCTCGCTGCCGTTGCACGACCAGATGTACTGATACGGAATCAAAACGGTGGGCGAAATGCGGACAAAGTCTTCTTCCCCAAACAGTTGCACAAGATGTTTCATGGAGCCGAGCCGTGTAAACCAACGGTCATGCACCGTATAGATGCGGGTGAAGTTCCCGTCCTGAACACAATAGTAGATGTCGTCTTTGGGAATCATTAAGAGGTTACTCTCATTGTCTATGACATCCACCATCTGAGTGTCGCGATAGACCACCTGCACTTGGGCATCCAAGGCCTTTCGCAGTTCCTGTCGCTCCCGGAACATAAACGGGAAGAAGTTGAATGCCAAGGTACGGGCAGCCACAACTCTCCCTTGATGGGTAAACATTCTGAAGGCGCCAAGTTGCTCTATAACCTCCGCATTACAATATTTCATCCATTTCCAGGCGATAACCATCTCAATCAATCCTGCCACAAAGGAAACGAAAACCACTACCACCCAATAGACAACCGGATGCTTTTTATGAAGTAGGGGGTAAAACAGGAAATAGTTGGCATATATGGTGGCCAACAACAACAGCCCCGCAAGCACTTCATTGGTGACACTGCCCGCCCATGGACGAAGATAAGAGTTGTTGACAAAGAAGTAGAGCAGCACGGCGCAGAACAAGACGTTCAGCAAAACGATAACGATGGTTCTTCGGTGTTTCATAATCGGACATCCATATTTGTTTATAATTATGCTTCTTGTTTTCGGGTCTGAAAGTCGCTGCAAAGATAGTGAATTAATCCAAACAAAACCCCGGAAAACAGCCCCATTCCCTCACAGAAAAGCCCTCTAAAGCCCTCACAACAGCACAAAAATCGGACATTTATTTAACATATTGAAAATCAGATTTTTACCCCCCCCCGAAATATTGGTTCAAAACTGGCAAATCGGTCACATTTTTACTATGAGGGAACATATTTTTTATGTGAGGGATATAAAAGTGTTGCGAAAGATTGTATTTTTGCCGTCAGAAACTGATATAATTGAATGATTTCGTCATGAAAAAGTCTTGTATAATATGGTGTTTGCTTTTAATGGCCACATTGTCTCTGCCGACAGAGAAGTTGGAGGCGGAAACGAGTGGCACAGGTCTGCCATTTGCATTGTCGAATTCCCTCTCCGATTGCGATTCCCCGAACGCGTTACATGTGTCCTCTGTGGCTGGTTCATCGGCGATGGTCATCTGGTCACCGCCCACGGCTAATCTGCCCGACAGCTACATCGTGCGGTATAAGGCGGATGCACAACCTGTCTGGACGGAAGTTGTCGCTGTTGACACCTTTTTGATGTTGACAGGATTAGAGAGAGCTACTCGCTATTGTGTCAACTTGTTCTATGTCTGTGGATTTGACACCACATTGTCATCATCGGTATGTTTTAGGACGCTTCATTATCTGGAATGCTTGGAAACAGATCCCAACCCTACTGTCATTTCAGGCTCTCCCCAATTGGAAACAAGTTATCCGATATCGGGAGCCCTCCACTCCTACCGTGAAGAGATTATCAGAGCCCGCGAACTCAGTCCTGACGGTAGCCCTGTATTGCTCACGGGCATCTCCTATCAGTATGCATCCCCGTATCCTTTAGATACCAAAAATCATGTGGAAATCTATTTGACACATCGTGAAGACAGTGTTTATCGTAATAGCATTGACTTTACCCCTCTTACTGAAGCTTCTTTAGTTTATGTGGGGGATTTTTACTGTCAGTTAGGATGGAATTATTTTGAGTTTTCCACCCCATTCTATTTTGATGGTATTCATAATCTGGTTGTCTTTGTGTTAGATAAAACAGTCGATACAGCAACCAACAGCAAAGCCTACCACACGTTCAAATGCCACCAGATACCCAACAACAATGTTTCATTGGGTTGGGTGACCACTTCACCTTTGGATCCTAATGCACCATTTCTTCCCACAGCTGGTTTCATCCGCAACAATATGCGTTTCACGGTTTGTTCGCATTCCGAAAGCGTTCCTTGCACTCCACCTAATATTTATCATCACGAATGGTCGAACGACAGCGTAACAATATACTGGGCATCAGGGTTGAATGATTCTGTCTGGGTGTTGCGTTATAGGTTGTTGGGAGACAATGGTTGGACTTATGATTCCACGGCTACTTCGCCATACAAGATCTATGCACCCTCACCAGACAGCATATACGGCATCGAACTCCAATCGAAATGCGGTGACAGTCTGTACAGTGTTTGGAAATCGCCATTCTCAACAACGGATTCCCCTTGTCGTCCGGTAAGCGACATCACCTTGTCGTCCGTGAGTGAGCATACCGCCGAAATCACCTGGGTCCCAGGCGGAAACGAAAGTTTTTGGACATACTATCCTGTTGCGGATTTCACCACACCCGCCCCACCGCCTGCTAATGAGGGCTGGATTGCCACGACAGACCCTCTTTTGTTAGACTCACTTGCTGAGGGACATTGTCATCATCTCTGGATTAGAGCAGGTTGCGGTGCGGGAAACCTCAGTTCAGCCCAACCCTTTGAATTTTGGACAAGTTGCCATGAAATAGACCACTTACCTTATACTGAAGATTTCAACAACCCTGAAGATACGATATATCTTGGTGCGCAAAATTCGGGACCGCTGCCACACTGCTGGCGAAAGCTGAGTCCCTATCTTGATTCAGGTCCTTATTGCACCAGCGACAGTTGTCTTACGTTCTACAGCACCAGCAACGAGTACAAGGTGGCCATTCTGCCGCGCCTTTCCGACGACCTGCTGATTTCCCACCTCAAGATGAGCTTCTACTGCAAGAAACTGCAAAATTCCTATTCATCCTCTTTGATAGTAGGTGTGATGGACAACCCCACAGATCTTTCTTCGTTCACACCTGTGGATACAGTTTACACTCCAGATGTCAATTGGTGGAATTGGCATCAAAGGGAGGTTTTTTTCGAAAATTACACTGGGACGGGACATTACATCGCTTTGAAATATCAGAATTCTTCCTCAAATTATTTCAAGATGGACAACTTGACGATAGATACCGCGTTCACCTGCCATACGCCCACAAATCTGATGGCGACAGGCATTTCACCCTCATCCATTTACGTGACTTGGGAGGATGAGGACGGTGAGAATGAGTGGCAGGTGGCGTTAGTGCCAGACTACCTCACTGATCCAGTTGGCAATAGCATTGTGACCGTGCATGAGAAACATCACCTTTTCACAAACCTCACAGACAGCAATTATGTATTTTTTGCACGAACGCGCTGTGACAACGGCTGGGGTTACAGTGAATGGGTGTCTGTTCCCGTAACCACCTTCTCCCACGAACCAGCCGGAGTCCCTTATTTCCATGATTTTGAGAATGGAAATGAAAACGCTGCTTGGCGAGTGGAGAACGGGAATTTTGTCAATCGGTGGTATATCGGAAAACCAAACGGTTACAACGATTCTTTGCTGTTTATAACCAACAACTACGGTGTTGATGCATCCTACAGCAGCACACGGTCTGTGGTGTGGGCATATCGCGACTTTTTCTTTTCAGGAGCCTCCGAATATGAGGTTAAGTTCAGGTGGCTGTGCCAAGGGAACATCAATTACGGATATATGCAGGCTCTCGTTGGGGAACCCACTCCGATACCTGTTTCCCAAAATGACATTCTTTATCCCGACGGTGCAGAGCTGTTAGGAAAGTATGTGCTTCAGGACAACTGGAAAACAGATCGTTACGTATTTGGGAGCGAATACGACAACACCATGCAGCGTCTCTATTTTCTCTGGCGCAATGCCTCGTATCCGTCGAATCCGCCGGGAGCGGTTATCGACCACGTGGAGATCATCCCTTACCATTGCGTCCGACCGACTGACCTTACGTTGGATTTTGTGGACGATCACAATGCCATCATCTCCTTTTCCCCTGCCTTGAATGATATAACCACTTGGGAGTATGTTGTTTTGGAAGGCGACAGTTTCCCGGAGGATTCCCTTTCCGCTCTCATTACCTCAAACACGTCTGTCACGCTCTCCGGACTATCTGAAAACACCTATTACACCCTTTATATTCGCGGTGTCTGCAGCAATGGTTATCACTCTTCTTGGGCTGAATTAAAGTTCAGGACAGAATGCTCCCCTCTTGTTCTGCCATACGTGGAGACATTCGACGTGGCTGGTGGCAGCAAGTTTGAATGTTGGTCGTTTCCTGCTCCCGAGACAGGCATACATAGTCCATTTTTGAGTAACAATAGCTCTTGGGATGACGGAGGTTACGTTCTACGTTTTGAGGGTGTCAACTCCACAGATGCTTTGGCCATACTTCCCGAAGTTCCTTCCGATTATTCTGTCAACAATCTGCGGCTATCGTTCATGATGCGCACAAGCAGCGGCTATTCCAGTTTGATTGTGGGGGTGATGTCCGATCCCGGTGACATCTCGACCTTTGTTCCGGTGGATACAGTCCAAACCGTTGAGTCACAAGCCGTCAATCGGATGGATATCTTTTTTGACCATTATCAGGGCTCAGGCACTTATATTGCCATTATTTTCGATTATGAGGGAGAATACGATTTCTTCATTGATTTGGACGATTTGGTGCTGGAAGAGGCCCCCTCATGTCTTGCCCCGTCCGATTTACGGGTCACCAACATATCCCAGCATTCGGCAACGCTATGGTGGATGCCAGCCAATGATGAGCAGGCATGGGAGATAGCCTACGGCACAGAAGACTTCAACCCGGATTCAACAACAAATGTCTGTGTGGTAAATACAAACCCGTTCGAGTTGACAGGACTGGATGAAGGCACCTTCTATGGTTTCTATGTGCGGGCAATATGCTCTCCTGGAGAGCACAGCGAATGGAGTCCGCTCGGCTACATTTTCACTCGTTGTTACCCAATGTCTGTTGTCAGCGGGCCTTATCAGGAATCTTTCGACAGCTACACAACCGAGGTCTCCACATCGTATTTTCCACCGATGGATTATCCATATATCTCCTATCCGGACTGCTGGTCTTTTCTCAATCTCCATGTTCTTGTCGGTTGCCCTCCCGGGGTACTTCCCGCCGCTTTTTTGTCTAGTAGTAGCAACCTGATTGTTTGGGGCAACAGTCTGCACCTCGTGGACAGCAAGGTCACGCCGATGTATGCGGTTCTTCCTGAATTTGCCGAACATCTTCGTTTCCTAAAGCTGACGTTCTCCTACAAATATGCAACCTATCGTCCAACTCTTTCGGTGGGCTATATGACCGACCCTTCTGACGGGAACACCTATCATGAAGTACAATTCTGCCCGAGACCGAACAACATAAGCAATTTCACGACCCTGACCATTGATTACAGTACGCTCGGCCTTGTTGCTGACAGCAACTACTATATTGCATTCCGAACGTATGACACCGTTACGGGATGGACAAATGCCGCCATCGAAAATGTGAAAGTGGAGCTTATCCCGAATGCTTTTCCCTCACCTACCCAGCTGAATGTCAGTGATATTACCACGCACTCGGCTGTGCTGGATTGGACCAACGGAAATGGCGAAGACCATTGGGTGGTACAGTACAGAGTGGCCCATAAATCCGTATGGACGGACAGCATGGAAGTTCTTGAGCATCCCGTCCTCCTCGACAGTTTGGCAACCAACACGGAATACGAGGTTCGGGTAAAATCGGTTTATGGGAAGAACAACAATACCATGTGCAGTGCCTACACCACCACGGCGTTCACCACCCTCGACGACACTTGGGTGCCCGAATACGGTGGTTTTGACCAGCACGTCACCATCCGACCCAATCCTGCCAAACAATATATCGACGTGATTTTGGAGGAGGAATCAGGGCCTTGCCAGATCGAGTTGTACGACAGCCAAAGCCGAAAGGTCAGAGAGATGTCTATGGCGGGAAAGAGTGTGAGAATCCCTCTCGGGCATCTTGCCTCAGGCGTTTATTTCATCCAAATCAAGGGCGATGATATAAAGGTCACCAAGAAATTCATCAAAGAATAGTATCTTTGCACCCAAAACTTTGAACCTTGAACTTTGAACCTTGATCCTTGAATCCTGAAACTTGAAACTTGAAACTTAGAAAACCCATATTATTATGAAAAACCTCATTTCCTTATTCGTTATTTTAGCGACGCTGGTGGCAGGGCTGAACGCACAGACCCTCACCGTTGCAGGTGGCAACACGGCTACCGACCGATACATCCCTGTATATGGATATTATATGGATGTGCCGCAGAAATCACACGTGCTGTATCCTGCCAATTTGCTGACCGACATGGTGGGCTCGCACATCACTGGGCTGACCTACTACTTCTCCTCGCTGCCCTCGGGTGCATGGGGAGGCACTCAGATGGTCCGCATGGGCATCACCACCGCCTCCGACCTGCAAAACGGCTATGACAATGCATCGGTCACGACGGTTTGGACCGGCACGTTGTCGAGTTGCATTTCGGAGTCAACCATGGTGATCACGCTGGATGAGCCGTTTCCATATACCGGTGGGAACTTGCTGATAGAATTCGAGAATCCCGTCGGGACTACGTGGAAAGACTCCTATTTCTACGGGGCAACACAGACCGCCCAACTCTCCTATATTACTTATACCACATCCGTTTCGACATATACATACGGTGCAGCATTCTTGCCGCAAACCACTTTCACCTACGAAAGCGGCTGTTTCGCGCCCATATACACACACGCGAGTAACACAAGCGTGGAAACCGTACTGCTGACGTGGAATGCTGACCCTATTCTGCCCGCTTCGTCCTATACGGTAGCTTACAAGAAAGCTTCTGACACCGTCTTCACGGAGGTGACGGCCACAGATACTTTCCTGACCCTGACAGGACTTCAGATTTCCACCGATTACGAATGGAAAGTGCGCTCCCACTGCGACACTGCCGGAATGAGCAATTGGAGTACGGTCAACACGTTCACAACGCTGCAACATCCTGCTACTCTGCCATATCAGTGCGGTTTTGAAGATAACGCCGAGAACTTGGAATGGGGTTTCGCTCAAAACTCCACCAACCAGTGGCATATTGGGGAAGCCGTGGCACGAAACGGCGAAACATCTCTTTACATCTCCAATGACGGCGGTGAAAGCAACGCCTATACGCTCACCCAATCGTCTGTGGCCTGGGCTTACCGCGACATTCAGTTCGCCCCCGGACACTCGCAATACCAAATCTCCTTCGATTACAAAGGAATGGGACAAAGCGGTCAGGATTATGTCAAGATGTTTTTGGGTCCGCAAACCACCCCTGCTGGTTCCGCAGCACCAGCAGGGACAACACAGTTAGGCGACGCCTTGAGCATGGTTAATGCATGGCGGCACTTTAGTTTCACGGTGGATTCCTCCTTCGCGGGAAACCAGCGACTTTACTTCCTTTGGGTAAACAACGCTTCCGACGGTACAAATCCGCCCGCCGCCATCGACAATCTCCGTGTGGAGGCTTCGGATTGTGGCGTTCCTGTTGAGATGGCAACCATCTCTGTAACGGATTCTTCGGCCATCGTGTCGTGGAATGCCGTACCAGGCGCAACCGCAGGCTACGAGGTGGCCTACCACTTGGAGTCTGACACCAACTATCTGACAATAACGACTATGGACACGTTCTGTGTCCTTCCGGCATTGCAGTCTTTCAGCGAATACCTGTGGATGGTGAGGACACGCTGTTCGGCCACAGAGCAGAGTGCATGGAGTTCTGAAACGATGTTCCATACGCAGATATCCATTGCCCATGTCCCCTTCCATTGCGGATTTGAGGATGCTGTTGAGAACAACAACTGGCAGTTTGTCAACGGCACCGGCGTTAACAAGTGGTGCATCGGCACGGCCGCGCACACCTCAGGCGAAATGGGTATGTATATTACCAACGACAATGGAGAGCACAACAACTACTCACCGCCCAGTTCTTTCTCCGTTTGGGCCTATCGCGACATATACATCGACTCCACCCTCAACGATGTACTGCTCACTTTTGATTACCGGAATGCGCACGTCCCAGCCAACTCCGCTAGAGTGTTCATGGGACCACCTTCTACTTTGCCTTCCGGAAATAATGTCCCAGAAAATGCCGTACAGCTTGGGAGTTCATTAGCCACTGCATATAACGAATGGAAATCAGCTTATTACATGTTAGACTCCACACAGCGGGGATTGCAACGACTCTATTTCCTCTTCTACAGAAGTTCCGATTCCTACCATTACCAGAACCAACCTTTCGCTATCGACAATATTGCAGTCGTGGAGCCTCACTGTCTCTATCCTATTGAAAGATCCGTGGCCTCTTTGGACAGCACAACGGCATTGCTGACGTGGTCAACTCCGCTGACAGGACAACCAAACAGCTATACTGTAGCATACAAGCAAAAAAACGAGACGGATTTCACCAGTGTTACGGTCACTGACACATTCGTTATGCTCACCGAATTGGAATATTCCACCCACTATGTGTGGAAGGTGCGCAGCAATTGTAGTGCATCGGAAGTAGGCGACTGGAGTCCTGAATTAAGTTTCCTCTCCGCCCCCATTGTCTATCCGCTACCCTACTGCTGCAGCTTCGAGGACTCCACCGATAATGCCCAATGGCAATTCATTGCATCAGACACTAACACGCAATGGTATATTGGTCAAGCTATCAATAACGGCGGCACCTCTTCCTTATATGTTTCTAGTGACGATGGAACAACCTCTTCTTGCTATCATCCTGATTATTACAGTGTTTACACGTTAGCCTATCGGGATTTGTATTTCCATCGTGCCACTGAATATTTGATTTCGTTTGATGTCAAGGAGAGCCGTTGCGATTATTCTTCCCTAAAGCTCATTATTGGTCGGCCAGCCATCCAAGAATCAATCAATTACAACAATGGCATTCCATCAGAAAATTCATTTATTCACTTCTTTAACAGTCAATACTATCAAGCACCTGACAGTGTTTGGCAACATTATGAGTTCATTGTTGATTCCTCATACTATGGAGCAGAACGAATCTATTTCAGCTGGGAAGATTATGGCTATTACACGTGCGACCCCACAGCAGCGGTGGACAATTTCTGCGTGTCGGCCACTACCTGCGGACGACCTGGCTCTTTACAAAATGTAACCGTTACGGACACTTTAGCCGAACTCTCTTGGCAGCCTTTCGACAATCAGACAGCTGAATCTTATACTGTTGCCTATCGGGAAGAGACAGACACCGTCTTCACAGAGATGGTAGTCACGGACACATCCTGCATAATAGGCGGCCTGCAACCACTCACCGAATATGTGTGGAAAGTCCGCGCCAACTGCAGTGCTTCGGAATATAGCTTCTGGAGCGATGAATCAGATTTCTTCACCGACCAACTGCATGTTGGGTTGCCCTATTTCTGTGATTTTGAGGATGCTGTGGAAAACAGCAACTGGCAGATTGTAACTGACTGGGAATCAGAAAACAATCAAGTTTATATTGGTAATGCCGTTGCGCACGGCGGACAAAATTCCCTATACATCAGCAATGATGGCGGCCTCACCAACAGTTACATCTCGGATGGAGGAGAACCGTATGCCTTCCGGGAAATCTACTTTACCCCAGGATTCTCCAAGTATCAGATTGATTTTGATGTTAAAGGCGGCGGTAGTATGCAGGGATTTATGCAAGTTTTCCTCAATTATGATGCCGTGAGCGGATTTCTGAGCGAAGCGCCGTTCTGGACACACCACTGTATCATGGTGGATTCTACGTTTGCCGGACTTCAACAGCTGCGCATCGATTTCCGGTTCAACACCTCCTTGAATCCTGCCGGTGCCATTGACAATATTTCTATCAAGGGCATCAGCCACAGCATTCCTGAACAATTAGCCACAACGGACATCACCGCGCACGCAGCGCGTCTGACTTGGCAGCCCGACACCGTTGAAGTACCGCAAGGCTATATTTTAGCTTACCGCGCCGAAACCGACTCGGCATATACGGAAACACTTCTGTCCGCTTCCGACACAGCCTTCCAACTTTCCAACCTAACAGCATCCAGCTGGTATGCCTGGAAGTTGAAAGCCCAATATGCAGGCAATGTATGGAGCGATTGGAGTAGCGAGAAAGCGTTCCAGACGTTGGCACAGATACCCTATTTCTGCGATTTTGAAGACGATGCGGAGAACGCCTGTTGGACCATCCGAAACGGTGAGGATTGTGAAATCGGCGATTATTGGGCATCTTTCAGCTATGATTACCAGAACCGCTGGTATATCGGTACGCTGGCAGACGCTTCCGACAACACGCTACTATATATCTCCAGTGATGGTGGTGTTTCCAACACCTACGATTTCCAACACAATGCGTATGTTTGGGCGTACCGCGACATCTATCTGGAACCGGGATATTCCCAGTATCAGCTCTCTCTGGATTTCAAGGGCGTGGGACAAGAAGGACAGGATTATGTGAAACTTTTCCTGGATACACCTGCATCTCCGATTTTCGATATCTACGATGCTACCATTCCCCTTACACAAATCGGGGAAACATTGAACCTGACGGAACAGTGGACACATAAGAGTTTCACGGTGGATTCCACCCATGCGGGCGTGCAACGGCTCTACATCTTGTGGAATAACGACTATAATTCCGGCACTAACCCGCCTGCCGCCATCGACAATATCTCCATCACCGTCTCCACGTGCGGTGTCCCTGCTAATTTGGCAACCCAGGCGCAAGACACCACAACAACCCTTTCCTGGGCTCCCAGCGCAGGCTCCCCGCTCTCCTACACTTTGGCTTACAAGAAACTGGACGACAGTCTCTATGTGGAAATGTCTGTGCAAAACACAACTTGTGTGCTGACCGGACTTCTTCCTGAAACCACTTACACGTGGAAAATCCGCGCCAACTGCACAGATAATGAACAGAGTGAATGGAGCGGAGATATGTTCTTCACCACCACGCAGATGCTGAATCATTTGCCCTACGTTTGCGCCTTTGACAACACCGCTGAAAACAGCCAATGGACGATGGTAAACGGCGAAGCGGAAAACCAATGGGTCATCGGCAATGCTACCGGCTACGGCGACAACAGCGCCCTCTACATCTCCAACGACAACGGCACGACCAACGCCTATACCATCACGGAAACCGCTTCTGTGTGGGCATATCGCGATGTCTTCTTCGATAACGGCCATACTGAATACCAGCTCTCGTTCGATTTCAAAGGCATGGGCCATTCCAACACCGACTACATGAAGGTGTTTGTGGGCAGTCCCGCTGTTCCGTCCGGCACTGCAACACCCGCCGGCGCAGTGCAACTGGGTACTACCCTATCCTCTGTTAACGACTGGACACATTACGCATTCACCCTCGACTCCACCTACTCTGGAGTGCAGCGCATCTATTTCCTGTGGGTCAACAACAACTCTATAGGGTTGCAGCCGCCCGCCGCAGTCGATAATCTCGCCATCCTCGGACTGACTTGTGTCACCCCTTCTGAGCCAGTGGTAACGGACATGACGGACAACACCGTGACACTCAGCTGGTCACCGAATCCGGTCGGCACTGCCGCCTCCTACACGGTGAGCGTGCGACAGGCGGAGAGCACCACAACCTCCGAATATACTACCACTGACACGTTCTTGACCATTAGCGGACTCACTCCGTCCGCCGCCTACTTCTGCAAAGTGCGCGCCAACTGCTCCGCCAACGATCATAGCGGATGGACCAGCGACCTCAGCGTACAAATGCCGGCAACCATTCCGTACCTTTGCGACTTCGAGAATGCCAACGAGCGCAATGCTTGGCAAACTGTAAATGGGAATTATATTAACCAATGGTATATTGGCAATGCCGTTAACAATGGGGGGGATTATTCTATATACATTTCCAATGACGGTGGCGTTTCTTACGCCTTTTCCCAAAGTTACTCTACTGCCAACTTCTCATACGTGTGGGCATATCGGGACATTTATTTCGACCCGTCCGACTCTGTATATACTCTCTCTTTCGACTTCCGTGGGGTAGGTGGGACAGACTGGCGATATTTATCTTATGCGAATGTTTACATAGGTACACCTACTATCCCCAACGGCTCAACAGTACCCGACGATCTCACCGCACTTGAAACCGGTCTTTGCGGAATGTCGGCGTGGACAACCAAGACCTACACGTTGGACCACACCTATTCTGGTCTGCAGCGTCTCTATTTCTTCTGGAGCAACACGGGCTATTATGTCGCCAACCCGCCGGCCGCTATCGACAACATCAACATTGAAGGCACCCCTTGCACTAACGTTCCTTCCGAACTGACCGCACAGGTGATGGATACGCTCGCCAATCTATTGTGGTCTATGCCCAACGGCAGTTCCGAATCCTACACTGTTGCCTACAAACTGCAATATGACACCGCCTTCACCTTCATCACCGTACAGGACGAACATCTCACCATTGGCAACCTCACCCCGCTGACCACCTACGTTTGGAAAGTGCGGGCCAACTGCACCGCCACCGACCACAGCCAATGGTCTGCGGAATCCACCTTCCAGACCCCGGCGATTACTGCCCGTCTGCCATACGTATGTGATTTCGAAGATGCGGATGAGAACAGCCGATGGACGTTCGTGAACGGGAGTTACGCCAACAAATGGCATATCGGAAACGCTGTGAACAACGGAGGTAACTCATCGTTGTATGTTTCCAATGACAATGGCGCCACCAACACCTACACGACAAACTATTCGATGATATGGGCTTACCGCGATGTCTATCTGGATCCCAGCTATACCGATTATGTGATTTCATTCGACTGCAGAGCTTTCGGCGAGCTGTATAACAACAATCCTGTTGACTACGCGAAAGTATTCTTAGGACCTCCCACGACGCCAACTGTCACGCCCGTCAGCTCAAATATTATTGTCCCCGATGGTGCAACCCAGATGGGCGATGTCATCTATTTGGATTCCACCTGGCACAATGTCACCATCAATTTAGACACCGCCTTCTCCGGTCTGCAGCGCATCTACATTCTGTGGCGCAGCGACGTGAGCATGGGTACCAATCCGCCAGCGGCTTTCGACAACATCTCCATCACACCGGAAGGTTGCGGCATTCCACGCCATCTAACCGCCAACCAAGTGTCGGAGAACGATGCGGTGTTGTCGTGGAGTGCGGTTTACCAAGCCGATTCCTACACGGTGGCTTACCGCCGACAATCCGACAACACCTATAGTTATGTGACAGCCAACAGCAATCAAGTCACGTTGACCAACCTGCAACCCAAGACCAACTATATAGTCAAAGTCAGGACCAACTGCGACACTATGCAAGGCGTTTGGAGCAACGAGTTCCAGTTCAGCACGACCACACTGCCCTATTTCTGCGGCTTTGAGGAAGCAGATGAGAACGTATGTTGGATAATAGATGACGGTATGAACAACCACAAGTGGTATATCGGCCATGCGGCGCACTGTGATGGCGATTCCGCATTGTACGTTTCCAACAACAATGGTGTTTCCAACACCTTCTCCGACAACGTGAACGCCCAGACCTGGGCTTACCGCGACATCTACTTCGACCCGCAATATTCCGAGTATCTGATGGAATTCGACATCCGCTCTTACGGTTATCCCGGAGCGTCAGCGGACTATGTAAGGGTGTTCCTCGGACCACCGACAACCCCTTCTGGCAATTACACCCCCGCCAATGCAGAAGTTATCGGCGACTTCTATGGGATGGCCAACTGGAACCATTTCCGTTTCGTAATCAACGGTTCCCATGCGGGCATGCAACGCCTGTATTTCCTTTGGACACAGCAGATTGTCGGGACGAACAACAACCTTCCGGGTGCCGTGGACAACATCTCCATCGTCGGTTCGCCATGCAGCATCCCGACGGAACTGACCGTTTCCGACCTTGCCGATGTCACAGCAGTGGTTTCCTGGAGCCCCGGTGCGTGCGGCATCACCAACGACTACACAGTCGGCTACCGGATGAGCAGCGATACAGGATGGTACGAGCTTTCCACCACCGACACGTTCCTGTTGCTGCAGAATTTGCAGTCCTCCACGCAATACACTTGGCGGGTGCGCAAGAGTTGCGTGCCTTCATTCGCCAGCCAGTGGAGCGATGTGAGCACCTTCTTCACTGAAGCCACCGAAGCGCAGCTGCCCTATTTCTGCGGCTTTGAAGAGAGTGACGAGAACCGCGACTGGCGTCTGCTGGGTGTGGGCGACAACCGCTGGTATATTGGGCAGGCCGCGCAACAGACAGGCCAACACGCTCTCTACGTCTCCAACGACAACGGTGCAACCAACGCCTACAATGTCTATGGCTCTATGAGCAACTCCTGGGCTTATCGTGACATCTATTTCACCCCAGGATATTCTGAATACCAGATTGCCTTCGACTTCCGAGGGCTTGGGCAGAGCGGCGATGACCGCACCCGCATCTTCCTCGGATCTCCTGTCCCTGTGGAGCCCAATGCCACCTATTCCATCACTATCCCTTCCGGATTGGAGGAACTCGGCAACGGGTTGTACACGGATGCCGCATGGACCAGCCATTCATTCACGGTCGATTCCACACACGCGGGACACCAGCGGCTCTACTTCCTCTGGAGCAATGGCTACTACGAGGGAACGAACCCGCCGGGCGCCGTCGATAACATCATGATTTACGGCGGTTCCTGCGCCGCACCTCACACGCTGACGGTAACGGCAACCTCCACGACCAGCATCAGCATCAGCTTCACCCCCGCCGACACCAGTGACCAGAATTGGGAAGCCGTTATTGTGGAAGACGGGCAAACTTTAGACACCACGCAGATTGTCGCGCTGACAAATATCGCTTACACCTTCAACAATCTGCACAAAGACAGGCTTTACACCATCTATGTGCGTACCAATTGCGGGAACAGCAAGAGCGCATGGTGCTCCACTTCGCAAAGGACGGACTGCGGCACCATCACCGATATTCCTTATATGGAATCCTTTGACACCTACGGAACCGGCTCCAACTTGGACGGCTATTCCGCATTCCCGAGATGCTGGAGCCGCCTCTACTCCTCCTATATCGTCGCACCTTATCCGTTTATTTTCCCCAATGGATATTACAGCTCACCGGGTTCGCTCTATTTCCAACCCAGCAACGGCCACAACGTCGCCATCACGCCCGAATTTGATTCGTCTATCCCGATGAACACTTTGCAGGCGTCGTTCAAGTTCAAAGCCAACACGACAGCCCCCAACTCCATTTTGGTAGTGGGTGTGATGACCGATCCTAACGACTTCTCCACGTTCACGCCTGTTGACACGGTCTTCCCGAACCCTTACGCGCTGACATCTTGGATTGACAGGACCGTCAGTTTGGCTTCCTATACCGGCAACGGTCACTACCTCGCCTTCATGCAG
>JAFXTE010000101.1 GCA_017525245.1 Bacteroidales bacterium
AGACGCGTACACTTCCATGTTCGTGTCGCGGATGTACTCGCTGTAATGCACCGAGGGAATTTCCACGAAAGTCCCCACAAGCTGTTTCTCCAATTTCACGGTTTTCTTGTCAGGCTTCTGCGCCCAAGTTGCCGCCACTGCGGCGATTAAAAGGATGGTCAGGGTTATTTTTTTCATAATGGATAAGGTTTTGATGAAAGGTTTCTATATGTAACAACGTGATTTACGGGGAGAATCTTGGGTGGGAGGATGCTATTTTCTCATTCCGCCCCCTTCGGCTTAAAATATACCACCTGATTCGGGAAATCTATCACCACTTCGCCCATACGTTGCAACAGACCAAAGCCAAAATATCCTATTACATCCTTGAAAGGGGTTTTGCTGGCGTGACCGGACGCGTCCGTATTTGCCCACGTGCGTACGGAATCCACCACAAAGTTCGGCATCACCAGACGTTTCGCGTCAAAAACTTCGTTGGCGCTACTACCTGAAGCCCCTTGGGTGGTTCTAGAATCCTTGGCTATATCCAAACTTCCAATATCCAATTTCCGCACCACATCCGCGAAAAGGCAAAGATCCGTGCCCATCCCGGAGTCGAATAACAGTTTTCCGGAAATTTTCAGGCTGTCCGTCACAAAAAGCGTGGCAGGTGCCTCGAAATAATACTCTTTGTCCCGAAAAACCAACTTCAGAGCGCACCATTTTTTTCGCACCGAATCAGGGACAGAAGGCAGAATATCGAACGAACGCGTGCCGAAATCAAACGCCCACACATTTTTTTTGATAAAGACAAGCCCTATCACCCCGTCAATGCTGTCATTAAACGTGCTTCGCAGGTTGGGAGCGGGAATAATCGGAAACTCTTCCCGCTTTTCTGCAATCGTGATGTTCCAATCCTGAAACGCCTTCACCACCTGCCGCCCTTCCGTACCGATTCCCTCAAATGCCATTGTCTGCTTGCTTTCGTAACCGTAGTGGTTATCTACAAACGTGCTGTCCAACCACACGAAAGGAGCGGCGCAATCGTAAACCAACTTGACGGGCAAGCTGTCGTTCAGGAAGGCATCCACGTAGATGTGCGGAGTGAAGGTATGGAAACGGTAGGGGTATTTTTGAACGGAACGGCTGTCGGCATCACCGCCACTCGGTTGACCGGTGCACGACAGCAGACTTCCTAAAATTCCGATGATAATGAGTTTTTTCATTGCTTCGTCTTTTTTTTGTAATGTTCGTTTGGTGTGTAGTAGATTTTGTCGTTACGATAATCGATTATCCAATTATAGAGGGATATGATGTCCAATCCAATTGAACCATCACAACCCCAACGTTTATAGGGGTCATCTGGTTGTCCGGTTTGCGAATTTGTCCAATGGGTTTGGTTCCGATTACGAATACTATTACAAAAAGTTATTAGCATTTGCGCAATATCAGTAGGATTTGGCTTATTATCATTTATGGTGATAATTTCTTTTAAATCATTGTCGAGATTAGAGGTGGGGGCACCAAAGTCAACAATCAAATTGTATTTTTTATCACCTTCAGATGTTGGAAAATTTACGGTAATGACACGATGTCCTTTCTTATTAACCATGTAATCCTTTTGAATATAACCAGGGATGCTGTCAGGCACTTTGTTCGTTATATACATCTCTTTTTCGTCAAAATTTATACAAACAACCTTCTCGTTGAATAATGGTTTCCCAATATATCCGTACCAGTCACTGTCGTTGTGCGAAATCACCTGAGACGTATCCAGCATGAAATTTTGATTTCCGATGGTGTATTGTAGTGTATGAATACTTAAAACAATAGAGTATCCATCCTTAAATGAAATGCGCAACGTTCCTGTAGTGTCGTATAATTCTGATATAAACCTCTTTTCTATGCAATTGTGTTTCCATTCAGGATCCAGAATAAACAATTTGGTTTTGCCATTAACGGTACAAGGGATGTAAACGGATGTAAACTTAATAGTCATAGGTATATTTGCGAGGGTATCCACAGGTTCAACAATTTGAATCTCATCAATCTCTTCAGCATGCGTTTGAGAGTTGCAACAACCTATAAAAGAAAATATTGCGGCGAGCAAAAGAATGGTCAAGGCTGTTTTTTTCATAACGGTTAAGGTTTTGGAATAGGTTTCTATATGTAACAACGTGATTTATGGGGAGAATATTGGGTGGAATGGTGATTTTTTCTATTCGGCATCGTCCCTGTCTCACGGCTCAACCCCTTCGGCATCCATCGCCAAACGGAACCCAATACCATTGGAAATGTATTCCGAGCGGAACCCGACTCTTGTGTCCACTTCCAAAAACCGAAGTGTTGAGGATCCCCAAGAACCCCCTTTCAACAATTTAAACTCGCCAGTTTCGGGACCATTAGGTCGGTAGTATAATGAATCCGGAACATAATAATCGGGGGAGAACCAATCGCTGCACCATTCCGCCACGTTGCCACTCATATCATACAGACCATAGCCGTTGGGACGTTTACTGCCCACCAAGTGAGTGAAGCCCTGGTGAATATCCCATGCAACAGGCATTATCGTATCGCTGCCGCTGTATTTCAGTCTCGGTCGTTCGCCCCACGCGGCATACTGCCATTCCGCTTCGGTTGGGAGACGGAAATGCCTGCCTGTGAGCTTGTTCAAAGAATCGATGAAGGCTTGCGCGTCATACCAGGAAACCTTTTCCACAGGGAGAAGTTCCGGAGTGTTTTGACAGGCAGAATGATTGGTGTTGTCATTCCAATGGGAGGGATTTTGGTGCATCACAGCCGAATAGAGCTGCTGCGTCACCTCGACTGTGGCGATGTAATAGGGGGCGAGGACAATGGTGTCGTAACCGCTGTATGCGCGCTTCCCCATCACAGGACAAATACGCGAATAGTCGCATAGGGTATCCCCATAATAGTTCTTCCTGACAAACGTGTCAGGCGTTATCAAAACCATGTCGATTTTGACCTTGTCGTTCACGGCAATGCTGAT
>JAFXTE010000035.1 GCA_017525245.1 Bacteroidales bacterium
CAACATGGCGCCACCGCCACCATAAACGTGAAATCCATCCCCGCCGGCGTGTATGTCTTGCGGGTGACAGATGCGGATGGCAAGGAATACCACCAGAAAATTGTGAGGAAATAACGGATTGCGGGATGTGTAGGGGCGAATCATCATTCGCCCCTGCATATCCCGCAAAAACTGAAAACTGCAAATCGCAAACCGCAAAAAATGTATTTTTGCCAAATAAATGCAAAACCCAAAAATTCACAACAATGAAAAAGATCAAGACACAAACAATGAAAGTCACCAGACGTTTCTGCGGCATGCTGTGTATTGTGGTATTGGCGGCTTTCGCCCTGTTCGCCGCGTGCGAGCGCAAAACTGATGGTCCCCTCACGGATGTAGATGGCAACCAATACAGCACCGTAAAAATCGGCGACCAAGTCTGGATGAGCCAGGACCTTAAGGTCACGCACCTCCCTGACGGTTCGGATCTGAGTACATACGACATTCTTCTTAAAAAACCCGCGTATTTAACCTTTTCCGGCAAAGTGTATTACAACGCCGCCGCCGCGCAAAACGGCACTTTTGAGACGGGAACGACCACGCAAGGAATATGCCCCGACGGTTGGCACCTACCCACCTCAAAAGAGTGGCAGACACTCGTCAGCTATCTAGCCAACCATCCCTCCCTTTGGGACTCTTCTGGTTCAGTCAGCAAGGCATTGGCCGACAAAAGCTGGCGTGTCGAGGGCGAGAACTTGGGCAACGAGCCCGAACATTTCAACCAAACGGGTTTCTCCGCCCTGCCTACGGGCTTTGTCCATGACTATCCACTACATGCCGGTGGCCTATGGGAACATTGGAAAGAACACGAGAGTGCCATCTATTGGTGTGCCGACTTCAACAGCGATTATCCGAAACCGGCGCCGGTCATTGATACTGCCAACATTAGTCCGGATCCGTATCCTGCGTGGAATTATGGCTGGCCCGACTCCATCTATCCTCAACCCTATATTTTCAAGATGAGTATCCATTCTGACCCTTCAATCAGTTCGTTGGCGGATCTCCATTTTTGTGCCGTGAGGTGTGTGAAGAATTAGTTGTAGGGGCGAATAATTATTCGCCCCTACAACATCTGACGCAACCGTAACGATTAGTCTAATTTCAGCACGGCGAGGAAGGCCGATTGCGGTACCTCCACGTTGCCGATTTGGCGCATACGCTTCTTGCCCTTCTTCTGTTTCTCCAACAGCTTGCGCTTACGGGTGATATCACCGCCGTAGCATTTGGCTGTCACATCTTTGCGTACCTGCTTGACGGTTTCACGGGCGATGATTTTGGTACCGATGGCCGCTTGGATGGCGATGTCGAACTGTTGGCGCGGAATCAACTCCTTGAGCTTCTCGCAGATACGACGACCGAACGGATAGGCGTTATCGACATGGATCAACGCGGAAAGGGCATCCACGGAGTCGCCGTTGAGCAAAATGTCCAACTTGACGAGATGCGCGGGCTTGTAGTCGGTGATGTGGTAGTCGAAGGAGGCGTAACCCTTGGAAATGCTCTTCAGCTTGTCGTAGAAGTCGAAAACGATTTCGCCGAGAGGCAGATCGAAAGTCAACTCCACACGGTTAGCGGCCACATACATTTGATTGATCAACGTGCCGCGCTTGTCGATGCAGAGCTTGATGACCGGCCCGATGTAATCGTCCTTGGTGATGATCTGGGCACGGATATAAGGTTCTTCCACATGGTCGATTTCGTTGGGCGCGGGCATCCCCGACGGATTATAAACGTCCAACCATTGTTTCTTGGTAGTCAATACTTTATACGAAACGTTCGGCACCGTGGCTATGACATCTTGGTCGAACTCGCGGTCCAGACGCTCTTGGATGATCTCCATGTGTAGCAGTCCGAGGAAGCCGCAACGGAAGCCGAAGCCCAAGGCCAAAGATGACTCGGGAACGAAGGTCAGGGAAGCATCGTTGAGCTGCAGCTTTTCGAGGGAGGCACGCAACTCCTCGTATTGGTCGGCCTCGGTGGGGTAGATGCCGGCGAACAGCATCGGTTTCACCTCCTGGAAGCCCTCGATGGCGGTTCCGCAAGGATTTTCGACGTGCGTGATGGTATCGCCGACCTTCACCTCCGTGGAGGTCTTGATGCCGGTGATGAGGTAACCCACGTCGCCGGCGGAAAGCACATCTTTGGGCACACGGTCCATCTTGAGAATGCCGATTTCGTCGGCATCATATTCGTGATTGGTGGAGAAGAACTTCACCAACTCGTGCGTACGGATAGTGCCGTTGAAGATGCGGAAATAGGCGATGATGCCACGGAAGGAGTTGAAGATGGAGTCGAAGATCAACGCCTGCAGCGGTGCTTCTGGATCACCCTTGGGCGCGGGGATGCGCTCGATGATGGCCTCCAGAATCTGCTCCACGCCTTGTCCCGTCTTACCGCTTGCCTCGATGATGTCCTCAACATCACAGCCAATCAAATCCACAATCTGGTCCTTGACCTCTTCGGGCATGGCGGCGGGCATGTCCATCTTGTTAATGACGGGGATGATCTCCAAATCGTTGTCGATGGCCTGATAGAGATTGGAAATGGTCTGGGCCTGAACGCCTTGCGTGGCATCCACGAGCAGCAACGCGCCCTCGCACGCGGCGATGGAACGGGAAACCTCGTAGGAAAAATCCACGTGGCCTGGAGTGTCGATCAGGTTGAGAATGTATTTCTCGCCCTTGTACATGTAATCCATCTGGATGGCGTGGCTCTTGATAGTGATGCCGCGCTCGCGCTCCAGATCCATGTCGTCAAGCACCTGGTTCTGGAAGTCGCGATCATTCACCGTTTTGGTGAATTGCAACAAACGGTCAGCCAATGTGCTCTTTCCGTGGTCGATGTGGGCGATGATGCAGAAGTTCCTTATGTGTTTCATCTATAATGGTTATGGGTTATAGGTTATTGAAGCCCAACGTGTGTCCCATTTTCGCCTGTTTGGTCTTCAGATAATTCTCGTTGATTTTGTTGGGTTTGACGATGATGGGGAGGGTTTCGGAAATGGTGATGCCGTGGGCGGAGAGACCGACGCGTTTGGCGGGGTTGTTGGTGATGAGGCGGACGTTGGTGGCTTTGAGGTCGCGGAGAATTTGCGCCCCCACGCCGTAGTCGCGCTCGTCGGCTTTGAAGCCGAGTTCGAGGTTGGCCTCAACGGTGTCGCGGCCGAGTTCCTGCAAGTGGTAGGCCCTCAGCTTGTTGATGAGTCCGATGCCACGGCCTTCCTGACTCATGTAGAGCACCAGGCCTTTGCCCTCCTTATCGACCATCTCCATGGCGCGGTGCAGCTGCTCGCCGCAGTCGCACTTGCAGGATCCGAAGATGTCGCCGGTGGCGCAAGAAGAGTGTACGCGCACCATCACCGGCTCGCCGTCCTCCCAGTCGCCTTTCTTGAGGGCGAGGTGGGTGGCGCCGTTGTTGAGCTGCGTGTAGGCAATCAGACGGAAATCACCCCATTGCGTGGGCAAGTTGACCTCCTGTTCGCGGCGGATGAGGGTTTCCTTTTCCAAACGGTAGGCAATCAGCTTTTCGATGCTGGTGATCGTAATTCCGTATTGTTCAGCCACTTTCAGCAATTCGGGCAGACGTGCCATCGTGCCGTCAGGGTTGATGATTTCGATGAGGGCACCCACAGGTTCCATGCCTGCGAGCTTCAGCAGATCGACAGTGCCTTCGGTGTGGCCGGCGCGGACGAGCACGCCGCCGTCACGGGCGCGCAACGGGTTTACGTGTCCCGGGCGACCGAAGTCGGTGGCCTTCATCGTCTTATCCGCCAATGCGTTGATGGAAGCGGCGCGGTCGTGCATGGAGACGCCCGTCGTGCAGCCGTGACCCAAAAGGTCAACGGTGACGGTGAAAGGAGTCTCGTGTATGGAGGTGTTGTTGGAGACCTGCATTTCGAGGTCCAGTTCGCGGCAGCGTTCGGCGGTCATGGGCACGCAGAGCACGCCACGGCCGCGTGAAAGCATGAAGTTCACCTTGTCGGCATCTATATGTTGGGCAGCGATGATGAAATCGCCCTCATTCTCACGTTCCTCGTCATCCACCAGAATGACGAATTTCCCGGCCTTTAAATCCTCAATGGCCTGTTCAATTGATTGTAATTTAGATTCTTGCATATCTAATATCGCTATTTTCAGAAATTTGCAAAGATACGATTTTTTTTGCAACCTAAAATATTATACCTTTGCCAAGGTTTAGCAGACAAAGGCTAACAGCCCAAAGCCAATAGTCAAATTATTGAAAAACAGTAAAATATAAAATTCCATCCAGCGTATGTTGACGGAAAGGACATTGGAGAAGTTGCGCATTCTGGCGGAGTCGGCGAAGTACGATGTTTCGTGCTCGTCGAGCGGTACCGTGCGTGGCGGCAAGAAGGGGATGGTGGGCAACACCGTGGGTGGTGTCGGCATCTGCCATTCTTTCGCCGACGACGGCCGTTGCATCTCCCTTCTCAAGGTGATGCTGACCAACCACTGCATGTTCGACTGCGCCTACTGCGTCAATCGCCGCTCTAACGACATCAAGCGCGCCACGCTCTCCGTGTCGGAGATTGAGACCATTACGATGGAGTTTTACCGTCGCAACTATATTGAGGGACTGTTCCTGTCGAGTGGGGTGGTGCGGAATCCCGACTACACGATGGAGCGGCTCACCGCCATTGTCCGCGACCTGCGGCTCATCCACCGCTTCAACGGCTACATCCACCTGAAGGCCATTCCCGGCGCGTCGCAGGAACTGCTCAATGAGGCCGGCCGTTACGCCGACCGTATGAGCGTGAACATCGAAATCCCCAAAGAGGAGTCACTGAAGATGTTGGCTCCCGAGAAGGACCACCGAAGCGTTTTCCAGCCGATGAATCTCATCCAGCAGGGTGTGCTCGAAAACAAGGAAGACCGCAAACACTACCGTCATGTGCCCCGGTTCGTGCCCGCCGGACAATCCACCCAGATGATCGTGGGCGCGACCAAGGACTCCGACCGCGACATCCTTAACATGTCGTCGATGCTTTACGGCCAGCCCTCGATGCGCCGCGTCTATTATTCGGGCTACGTGAGCGTCAACACGTTCGACTCGCGCCTGCCGGTACTCAAACAGCCGCCGCTCGTCCGCGAGAACCGCCTCTACCAGGCAGACTGGCTGCTGCGTTTCTACCACTTCAAGGTGGATGAGCTGGTGGATGACACCCACGCGAACCTCGATTTGGAAATAGACCCCAAACTGGCTTGGGCGCTGCGCCACCCAGAGTTCTTCCCCGTGGATATCAATACCGCCGACTTCGAGATGCTGCTCCGCGTCCCCGGACTCGGCACTAAGTCGGCGTGGCTCATCGTCAACTCCCGCCGTTTCAACCGCCTCACCACCTTCGACCTCAAGAAGATGGGTGTGGTCATGAAGAAGGCGAAGTATTTCATCACCTGTCACGAGCTCGGCGCCTCCAACCTGCAGCCTCTCCTCGGCATCAACGAGCTCAGCCCCGAACGCCTCCGCCCGCTGCTCGTCTCCAAGGCCGAACAGAAGCTTGCCGCGAGGGAGGCACAGCTGTCGTTGGAGTTTGCCCCCCCAGCCCCCCTAAAGGGGGGAGAGTAACTCCCCATAAACGATTATCGTGAAACCCGAACCTTGACCTTTGAACCTTGACCAAGGTGGCGGGCATATAGAAAAAGTTGTATCTTTGCAGGTTGGAAAAAAGAACAATACTATGGGTAAAACATCAACATACCAAGCATCCGCAGCGATGAGCAATTTGTGGAACTATTTGCGCGGTTTGTCTTTGTCATACGAAGACAGACATTGGCTTGCAGACAAATTGATTGAAAACACGGAGAAGAAAGGAAAAAAAAGGAAAAAAGAACTGGTTTTCCCGCACATCAGTGAAGACCTCAAACCGTCGCCTGAATTGATGGCTATGGTTCTTGGGCCTGTACCCGAAGGCTTTGATATAGACAAGGAACTTGAACAGATGTGGGAGGAGCGTGCAAAATGAAGGTGTTTATAGATACGAATGTGGTTCTTGATTTCGTATGCAGAAGAGAACCGTTTTATAAAGATGCTTCAGAAGTGTTTGTCATGCACGAACGCGGTGATATTGAATGTGTCATATCCGCGTTAACCATCATAAACAGTGCATACGTCATGAGGAAGATTTTCCGTAAGTCAGAAATCAATGCTGTCATAGAATGGCTTTGTGAATCATTTAATGTGTCTTCCATTAATCGAGTAAACATTATGGATGCAGTTCAGAAGGATTCATACGATTTTGAAGATACGGTGCAGTATTATTCCGCCTTATCGTATCATCCCGATGTGATATTGACCCGCGACAAGAAGGGCTTCTCCGATTTGGACATCCCTGTACTGACCCCTGAGGAGTTTTTGGAGCGGAGCAGACGACAATAGAAAAAGTTGTATCTTTGCGGGTT
Organism: Bacteroidales bacterium; assembly: GCA_017525245.1. Classification (GTDB taxonomy): domain Bacteria; phylum Bacteroidota; class Bacteroidia; order Bacteroidales; family WCHB1-69; genus F23-D06. The sequence goes on from JAFXTE010000035.1 coordinate 6,459, forward strand.
GAAAAATGACAAAAAGAAATAAGTAGTAACGAAACAAAACGCCTATGAGCAGAACCGCATAATTCCGTTATGCACACCATAGAATAGGAAAAAGCAAAGTAGCTTGCACTGGTTATTCTGAAACTTGGACACTTTCAGTTAATCTACCCAGAGTAAGGCAACGGCGCTCCCGCCTCAAGGCGTGGGCTTTACTCGTTGTAATTGGGTAGATTAAGGTAGTCCAAGACCTCAGAATAACCAATGAAGGCGAAAAAGTGCCACGCTTTTTTTGTGTGCGTAACTTTCCTGAACTCTTCCGGCACATTCTATGAAGTTTATCACAAAACCCGATGGTGCCGGATGGGATATAACGCGGCGAAAACACTATGGAAGATAAGAAAAAAGGATGTTTTAAATGGATCTTTGTTATTATTGCTGGAGTTTTAGTGTTAGGAGGGATTGCATCTTTATTTGATAAAGGGAACGACAATACAAATAACACTTCAGATGAAACAGCTTCGCAGTTTGTGTCAGAGCGCGAATCAAATCACACAAAAGATTCTGTATTATGGAAAATAAGCACAGAAATAGATGAAATGACAGATTCAAAAAACATTTGGGCTTCTATCAAAAGTGACAATTATGTGAATCAGGAATTTCCATATCAAGGAGATACGTATTCTACAATAACGGTGCGATATATGAAAAAATACGGGTATGATGTGCTAATTAACATTGATCAGGGACAAATTGTTGGGAATGACTTTCAGAACAGCAATTATATTACAGCCAGATTTGATAATTCTGAAGCAAAAAAATATTACTTTAATGAAGCAGCAGATTATAGTACGGAAACAGTGTTTTTAAAAAATGCAAAAGATTTTATGGAGAATTGCAAGAAAGCAAAAGATATTAAGATTGAAATACCTTTATACCAAGGTGGCAGACCAATATTCTCTTTTCATGTTGACAAACCACTTGAGTGGCCAAATTAAGTTTTGAATATTTCATTGTTTCTATTCTTATTGTAAGAAAAATGAAAGTCTCACATAAAAATATTACCTTTGCAGCGAATATCTTAACATCCACGTTGTGTAGGATTATCTATACAATGGATGTTTTTAATAAAAAATGTAAATTTTTGTCATGAAACGTTTTTTTGTGTTTGTTGCGTTTTTTTTACAAGTAGTTTTTGTCAATGCCCAAAATGCGACATACGATGGATGTGAGGTGTCCTACGAGAAACTGAAGTCGGCCTTGTATAATGCCGCCCCACATCATTATTTGTCGGCATTTGTAAATTTGGATTACTCACTTCCTGACATATTGCTACAATTTTTTCTGACAGATGTGTTAGATGTTGGCCACCACAATGAAAATTGCAAATGGCTATCTAAGAGGCATTGGCAAGAGGAGTACAGGCCATACATACTGATAGGCAATGACATACAATATCTTCAAGTTCATTACTACCTTAAACCAACTGTTGATGTTCCGATTTCTTCTATCAAAAACAATTGTGACATTATTGAAAAATGCGAGATTTTAGGAACTCCGGATTTGGTTTTAAGATTTTTTCAGACCTATTGGGGAGATCACGTTGTAATTGGTGGACAAAAGACAGGAGAACTTGCACATGTTGACTTCATGGGAGATCATGTTGCTTTATTTGCTGTCTCAAACAATTTGTATAAGATAATTATTACAGATAATGGTCAATCTTTCGACTATAAATTGAATTTTGGAAACTAAACCTCACAATTCGCATTAGTTGCGTGCCTCCGACACACCGCCCCTCCCGCGCATCGTCCACCCCCACACTGTGAGTGTGGGGTTATTGAGGTTTCGTGCCTATGGCACGGGGCGATATCCACAATGGTCAACCGTCGCGCTGGATAATGTCCATGCCCATATTCTGTCTAACACCCCTCCTCGTGTCGGAGACACGATATTTTAGAAACCCCACACGAAACGAACGAAGTGAGTGCCGTGTGGGGTATGCGGACGATGCGCGTGTACAAGCGTGTCGGAGACACGCAACTATTCCACCCCCACCCCCTCCCCAGTCGGCTTTGGATTAAATACGGATAATAGAGAATACCTCTTAATTGGTGTGGATGTTGGCTGTGCCGACATTTTTTCGTATGTTTAATAGGGATAACGTCATAATAAGCAATGGTTTATTATGATATTCTCGTTTTGTTAGAAAAAAATCAGAGAGAAGTGTTTTGTGATTAAAAATTGTGTATCTTTGCAAAGTTTTATCAAACTAAAAATTTAAAAAAAAACAAATATGGGAACAGATTAGTTATCAGTACAGTATGACAGGCAACACAAAAGAAACATTATTGTTTTGGCTTGCGATTTTGAGTGGCATATCCTCAATTGCAGGCTTTTTTGTCGCTTTGAGTTCGGATCGAAGCAAGGTTGTTATTGTGTTGATTGCCATCATCGTCTTTCTTGTTGCATTGCTGCTTTCAGTTTGGTATGCCATTCACAAAATTGTTCACAAAGAATTTGACAGGGAATACGTAAAGCTTTCGTTCTTTACAAAATGTGAATACATTAACCAAAATCACATTATTTATGATGGTTATCGTCTGATTCAATCCAAGCGAGCCTTTTTGCCAAGTATTAAATGGGCATTCAAATGGTCAGGCTCCAAACAGCCGATTATTAGCTCAACCCTACAGGATTGCGATGGTAAAATAATTGAAAACACTTCGAATGACTATGACCACGTTGTTCTGAAATTTAAGAAAGCACTTTCTTACAATGAATCCGCAGTAGTTCATTTCCATGCCAGCATGGATGATGTGGACAATACTGCACAACCCTATCTGGATGTCAAGATTGAAGAACCTATCAGTGTCGTTGATTTCCGTGTAATATTGGCATATAAAGACGATCATTTTTCAGAAAGGGCACAATTCATGCGAAAGCCTATCAACAGCGGAATCCCGACGGATTATCAAATACTTGAGACAGTTTCTTTCAATTCGCATTCCAAGAGTTACGAATATGTCTTGACAAATCCGGAAGTCGGGTATTTTTACCGGTTGCAGTGGGTAAAATAACTTGTTGCGTGTCTCCGACACTCCGCCCCTCCAGCGCATCGTCCACCCCACACCGCGAGTGTGGGGTATAAGTAGTTTCCCTCGACAGCAGCGTGTCGGAAACACGCAACATTACCAGCACAGATTTGCGCAGTATAAAAAAAACGACATCATCCCACCTTTGTTAAACAGAATTTTATATTTTTGCGCTGTTTTATAAAATGCTATTTAATAAAATCGATTTATAGATAATTATGGCCATTGCAAGGAACACACTGATGCAAATACTTCTTGATAATCAGAAGGATGTGGAGCAATACACTGTTTTTCCACGCCAGTATGATTTGGACAGCTTTCCGTTGCAGGTGTTTGTGGGATTGCGGCGGTCAGGGAAATCTTTTCTCCTATTCCAGAAAATGCATCAGATGCTTAATGAAGGGCATTCTTGGGCTGATATGCTCTATCTGGATTTTGAGGACACCCGCTTGGAAGGCTTCGCTTCGGATGATTTCAATCTGATTTTGGAGTGTCATCAGGAGATGTATGGCAAACGCCCCGCGCTGTTCTTTGATGAGATGCAGAACATAGACGGATGGCAGAAATTCGCCCGCAACCTTGCCGACAAAAAATACAGCGTTTACATCACTGGCAGCAACGCCAAAATGCTTTCAAAGGAAATTATGGCCACTTTGGGTGGACGTTACCTGCCTAAAGAGGTGTATCCGTTCAGTTTTCGGGAATACCTGTCTTATATGAATGTCCCGTTTGATGAGCTGTCGCTCACAGCCACAGAATCGAAAGGACGTTTTATGAACGCCTATCGTGAATATTTTACTTGGGGTGGTCTGCCCGAATCCATCCACTTGCCAGTCAAAAGAAACTATCTGTCAAGTGTTTATCAGAAAATTTACCTTGGTGACATCGTTCAGCGGAATGGCATTTCCAATCCTCGGCTTTTACAGCTGATGCTCAAGAAAATGGCGGAAAGCGTGATGCAGCCCATCTCTTACAATCGAATTTCAAGATTACTCTCCAGTGTGTCGGGCAAAATCAGTGTGCCTACGGTTTCGAGTTATGTGGGTTTCTCCGAGGATGCCTGGTTGCTATTGCGCGTCAGAAACATCGCATCGGCTTTTGCCGAGAAAGAGAGCGTCTGCAAGTACTATTTCATTGACAATGGCCTGCTGTCGCTCCAGCTGATGGACTGTGAAACCCTCTTGTTGGAGAACATGGTGGCCCTTTCCCTTTTCCGAAAATACGGACACGACGAGGATAATGAGCGGGTGTTTTTCTACAATGCCAATATAGCGGTGGATTTCTATGTGCCCGATGACGAACTTGCCGTGCAGGTCTCCTACTCCATCAGCGACCCCGATACTTTGCGCAGAGAATCCGATGCACTCAGCAAGCTGCCGCAGGTCTATCCGTGCCGTCGCCGTGTCATCATCACTTACGATGAAGAAGGTTCTTCAGAGGACAACTACGGAACCATAGAGTTTATCCCCGCATGGAAGTGGCTGTTAGAGGATAACCAATAACCATTAAAAAATGACCTGCTACTCCTTCGACAACACCTTCGATGGCCTCCTCACCGCCGTCTTTGAGGCGTTCGCCCTGCACGAACAGCCGGAGATGCTGTTGTCGGAAGGCGACCCCGTGCCGTTGTTCTGCGATCGGTTGTATGCCGTTCCCACCGATACGGAGAAGGCCGGCCGTGTGTGGAAGGGGTTGGAGAAACGGCTCCCGAAAAATGTGGTCAAAATGCTCGCCGTCAGCTTTTTGTCGGAGATGCACGAGCTTAACAACCCGCTGTTTCAATACATCTGCAAAGTGTTCCGGCAGCCGGAAGGCACTGAGGGAATCGAATGCAATTTCGCCGACCCCGACATCCTGGCCGTGACCAACATCGCCCGCAAGGTGAGCCATGAACAGCTGCGGATGAAGCAGTTCATCCGTTTCCAGAAGGCCAAAGACGGCACCTACCTCGCCGTCATTTCGCCGGACCATAACGTCTTGCCGCTCGTCATCGACCATTTCGCAGACCGGTTTAACGACCAGCCGTGGCTCATTTACGACGCCAAGCGCCATTACGGGTTCTACTACGACGGAACAGGGGAACCGGTGCGCATCACCTTCGCCGACGAGTCGTCGGTGACGTTCAACCTCGCCAACGGCCGTCTGAACGACGAGGTGCTGAGTGCCGACGACCAATTCCTGCAGGATTTGTGGCGCACCTACTTCAAGGCGATATGCATCCGTGAACGGTTGAACCCCCGGAAACAGCTTCAGGACATGCCGCGGCGGTACCGGAAGTACTTGACGGAATTATATTGATTCATAATTCATAATGCATAATGCATAATTCTTTGTGCTCTGTGGGTGTGTGCAGGGTAAAATGGCTATTTGACGACCACTTTTTGGATGTGTTTTCTGCCTTCCGAATCGGTTACATGCACAACATACACGCCCGAGGGCAAGTGACCGAGAAAAACGGGTGAAGCATTGCTCTCCTCCATGATTCGCCCTTGCATATCACACAGCGTGATATTCGCTATCTTCTCATCTCCTTTCAGCTCAACAATCAGAATGTCAGAAGCAGGATTAGGGTATATTCTGACATTGTCGGCGATATACTGTGAGACATGACTCGTTGAGTGAATATCCAGATGGTTATACAAAAAATCGCGGGCGATATGGAAACAGGTGTCAAATTTATCTTCTAAAAGATTGCTGTACATCGAGATATAAAAACTGTGTTCCTCCCCGTCGAATGGGTGAAATTCGTAGTCGTCAATGCCGAGGTCGGAAAGACGGTTCGTGATTGCGTGCGACCCGTACATATACGGGAAAAAGGGTAACGGCAAATAGGAGTAGCAATAGCCGGAATCAAAAGGCACCACCTGGTCCTCAGTGCCATGAATCATACAAAGGGGGACATATTCATCAAGGTCTATGACTTCAACATCAAGCACGCCTCCCCATTGTGCCACCGCCCCGGCCACTTTAGATGAAAGACCGGAGTATTCGTCATATCCGGAGCTGTTCATCGATCCCAGGTCAGGTGAAGCGGATGTTTCCGAGGGCCTTTCCTCGTTTGACAAAAAGATTTCGTTGAGGATGGCAATGGAACCGGCGGAGTTGCCCAGAAGGAATATGTTGTTCGTGTCGATACGATATTCGAGACAATGTGCTTTGAAAAAGCGAATGGCGGAATTCACATCCTGCGCGGCCATGTAGGCGCTCCGGATAAGCGAACTCGCACTGATGGACATCAGCGGCAGCAGGCGGTAATCAATGGAGGCCGCCGCATAACCGTGTTTGGCAAAACGGGTGCAGTACTCCACCATGTCACACCAATCGCGGCTACCAGCCACAAAAGCCCCCCCGAAAACGGTAATCACCAACGGACGGGCAGAAAGAGTGTCGCCCGAAGGCTCGTAGAAATCAAGATAAAGAGTGATAGGCGAGGTTTGACCTTCCCTCACGGCACTGCTGAAAGGGATTTCAGAGGTCGTCATGGTGTTTTCAAACACAGGATCGGCATAACGGCTGCCCGTTTGAGCAAGCAGCGTGGCGGGACACAGCAGGCAAAACACCGTCCAAAAGATGGAATGCGATTTCATGTTAATTATGCCTCATAAATTATGAATTATGCATTATGAATTATGAATTATCAATGGAATTGCATCAGGTACGCCTTGATGAAGCCGTCGATGTCGCCGTCCATCACCGCGTTGACGTTGCCGACCTCGTACTGCGTGCGCAGGTCCTTCACCAACTTGTAGGGTTGCATCACGTAGCTGCGGATCTGGCTGCCCCATTCAATGCGCTTCTTGGAACTCTCGATTTCGTTGAGCTTCGCGCGCTTCTTCTCCAACTCGATTTGGTAGAGTTGCGACTTCAGCATCTGCATGGCCTTCTCGCGGTTCTGCGACTGCGAGCGGGTCACCTGGCACTCGATGATGATGCCGGTGGGGTGGTGGTGCAGGCGCACGGCCGTCTCCACCTTGTTGACGTTCTGCCCGCCGGGGCCGCTGCTGCGATAGGTGTCCCACGAGATGTCCGCCGGACTGACTTCGATCTCGATGTCGTCGTTGATGATGGGATAGGCGAAGACGGAGGCGAACGAGGTGTGGCGTCGTGCCGCGGAGTCGAACGGCGAGATGCGCACCAGCCGGTGTACGCCATTCTCGCTCTTGAGGAAGCCGTAGGCATACGAGCCTTCGATTTCGATGGACGCGGACTTGATGCCGGCCACGTCACCTTCCTGCCGGTCGATGAGTTTCACGGAGAAGTTGTGGCGCTCGGCCCAGCGCATGTACATACGCAGGAGCATCTCGGCCCAGTCGCAGCTTTCTGTGCCGCCCGCGCCGGAGTTGATGTTCAGGATCGCGTCGAAGGAGTCCTCCTCGTCGCGCATCATGTTCTTGAACTCCAGCTTCTCCACGGCCTCCATCGTTTTGGCGTAGGCCTCGTCCAGTTCCGCCTCGGTGGCGTCGCCCGACTGCTGGAACTCGCTGACTACCAGCAGCTCATCGTTCAGCTCGGCGGCCTTGTAGTAGTCGGCCACCCACGCCTTGATGCCGCTGATCTCCTTCAGCAACTTCTCGGCGGCCTTCGGGTCGTCCCAAAAGCCGTCTTGTTGGGTTATTTGTTCTTTGTCTTTAATTTCTTGTTCTTTGGCATCTACGTCAAAGATACCTCCTTAGCTCACTGAGCCTCGTTTGAACCGCTTTGATTTGGTCGGTGGTTGTCATATCTTACTTTATTTGTTATCGTTGTTGTCACCCCCACACTGCGCTCCGCTTGTGTGGGGTTATTAGCGCTTCGCGCGTCTTGCCCCTTCGGGGCTGCTCAAGGAAGCAATTTTAATACCTAATTACCCCACGATTCCTGAGTGTCTTACGTCTTAAATAGGCCGCAAAAATACAAAAAATAGGGATTGGTCTCGTGTTATTGAAAAATGTGTACTTTTGCCTCCTTATGAAAGATACTGATAAATTCGTGCGCGAGGAGTACTATTACGCTTCAGGAGCCATTTCGGGCTCGCTGGATGCTATGTCGGCGGAGTTTTCCGGCTACGAGAAGTTTCCGGTGCGGAGTCGGCAACCGGGCAATGTGCTTTATCGTGCCCAGCGTTACGGCCGTTACTATGTGCTCAAAGGGCTTGCGCCCGAGTATCGCGACGATCCCGCTATGCGCGAGTATCTCTCCAAAGAGTACCAAATAGGGGTGCAGCTCGACCACCCCCATATTGTTCGAGTGAACAGCTTGGAAGAGGACCCCAAAGCGGGGCTCTGCATCGTGATGGAGTACGTGGATGGACAAAGTCTCGATCAGTGGCTGCTTACAAAACCGTCCGCTGCCGCGCGCAAACGCATTTTCCGGCAGATTCAGGATGCCATGGACTATTGTCACGAGCGGCAAATCTGGCATCTCGACCTGAAACCTTCCAACATTCTGATTACCAAAGACGGGCTGACTGCCAAGATCATCGACTTCGGGCTTTCCGACAACAGTGGGTTCACCTTCCGGCAGACGGGCGGCACGCGCAAGTACGCCGCACCCGAGCAACTGGCCGGACAGTATGCCGACCACCGCAGCGACATTTACGCGTTGGGGGGCATCCTGAAACGGATGTTCCCGCACCGCTACGGCCGCGCCGTCCGCCGTGCGCAACGCCCCGACCCAGGCAAGCGTCCGCAGTCGGTGGTGGCATTGGCAAAGCTGATGCGGCCGCGATGGTGGTTGTGGCTGCTGCCCATTGTCATAGCTGGTCTCTTCTGCTGGTGGATGCACCCGAACGGCAAGAAATTCCCTGTCACCTTAGACTCGGGGCAGACCGTCTATGCCAAGGTGCTGTCGCATTGGCACCGCACCGTAGCCTTCGTGTGTCCAAGCGATGCGAGGTCTTGGAAAGATATCCCCAACGCCCCTTCCGGCGATATGGTCATTCCCGCACATATCAAGTGCCGGGGTCTCCAATATTGCGTCATCGAACTGGACTCCTGTGCGTTCCGGGATTGCGTAGATCTCACACATCTGACCTTGTCAGAAGGACTCCAACGATTATGTGAAAACGTTTTTTGCGGGTCCAATAGGCTTAAAGACACGATTGTTATCCCCAAATCGATAAAGGTACTGGAAACCGGTGCGTTCGCGGATTGTCATTCGCTGTCTGTACTCGTCTGGAAAGCACTTGATTGCAGCACTGGCACTATGCCCAATTTGAGTGACCGGTTTTTCTATCGGTGCAGTTCTTTGAAAAAAGCCATCGTGGATGATTCCGTCTATGTTTTGCCTGCTCGCATATTCAATGATATGAGCTGGTTAGAGGAGATAGAGATTCCGAACCATATAAGGGAATTACCCCACGAATTCGCCGCCTATTCATACAGTCTCCGCAACTTCCATTTTCCCGATTCCTTGCGCAAAATTTCCCACGGCGCATTTTACGAGAGTCGTATTGAACATGTTGTATTACCCGAGCGTATCGAACATATTGGCTCGTACAGTTTTTCCTATTGTTATTACTTACAGGATGTGGACATCGGCAGCGGTGTGAAACGCATCGACAGCTATGCCTTCAACGGGAACGTGGCGTTGGAGACCATGACTGTGCGTAGCGTGGAGCCGCCTATCATGCTTCCGAATTCGCTATACGGAATCCCCGAAAACGCAATATTATACGTGCCCGCCCAGTCGGTGGAGAAGTACCGGAAACACGATGTGTGGGGAAAGTTTAGGAGGATAGAACCAATCAAATTGTGAATTATGCATTATGCATTATGAATTATGCATTATGAATTATAATTCCGTTTCCACCGTCAATTGTGTCACGCCGGTTTTGCGGCCGATTTCGTAGAGGGTGGCGAAGGAGTCGTCCTGCACGAGGTTGGAGAGGATGAGGGGGGAGCCGGTGGCGAAGAAGGCGGTCTGGAAGGTGTTGCCGGGTTTTAGTTTGGTGCGTTCGCTGCAGACCACGCGGTAGGCGTTGCTGCCGAGGTATTCCACGGTGCAGCGGCGGCCGGGGGCCCAGCATAGCGTCACGCGGTCGCCGGGGCGCAAATCCTGACTGCTCACCACCTTGCCAAGCACCTTGTCGGAGGAGTCTGCGCCTTCATCGCCGTAGAAGCGTTTCATGTCCTCGAAGTTGCGGTAGCCTACAGACTTTGACAGGACATCCAGCGTGAAGATGCGCGGGGCCACGGGCGTGTTGCCATAGTTCCAGATCCGTTTCAGCGTGTTGAGGCCGATGTTCTCGTGGGTGCGCTCGAAGATGTATGCCTGCAGGAACACGAAATCGGAGGAGCGGTTCATCTGCCGGTCCAAGGCCTCGCACAGAAGGGTTTTCAGGTGTTCGATATAGATTTTATCGTTGTCGTTCATGTATAATCTGATTTTCGGCGGCAAAAGTAAACATTTTGCTAATTGTCCGTGTTGCCCATTTTGACCCATTTGAATGGTTTCAAATACAAAGACTTACCTTTTCGCCACTTCGCGTCGGAAGCACCAGCGTGGCATGTTCCTTAATAAGCAGATGCAATTGACTCTCACTTACAATGCTAAGATCAACATCGTTTTGCGACATCAGGTCTGATATTGTCGGATTGTCCGCAAGCAGACGCATCCGTTCGGTCATTGGTTGATCAGATAAAATGGGCGATAGGGAAAACAGTTCCAGATTGGAAGCTGTTTCTTCAATCAAGTGGTTTTTCACGAAAGATTTTTGCTTTTCGTCTCCTATAAGTTCACCAATACCCTGCATTAGCATTTTCGGACTTGTCTTTCGAACACTTTCAGCGCATTGCACGGCATAGTCTGCCACACTCTTGCCCGTTCGCAATCGGACAATGTTTGGATTGATTGCCGTGCTTTTCTGAAGGAAAAACCAAACATCGAAAATGTCTCGTGGGGTGACGCGCTCTCCTAATGCGCATAGTTTATGGGCAAACATGTCTGGAAGTGTCATTACCCGTATATCCGTACCTGCCAAAGTCTTGATTTCGTAATGGTTGTCATATTGCCGTGTGGAAACCTCAACTTTCAGCATACGATTACCGCCACCATAGTTGAGAACGAGCAGCGGGCCGTAAAACTTCATTGCTTCGTCATCAATCTTCCCAAATTTCGACAGCAGATTATGTAATTTATGAAAGGCATTCTCCGTTTTTGTGCTGTCTAACAAGTTGAAATCCAAATCTGTGGAGAATCTTGGCAATTGATGAAACAACAAAAGCGAGGTTCCTCCCTTAAAGGCCAGTTGGTTCGACAATTCTTTATCTCGGAAAATGGCAAGTAAAACCTGCATCATGAAATAACGGTGTTTTGCAATATCCATAATGTCAAATGTTTAGGATTCCTTTTGTGTGTTGTTCCAGTGATTTGGAACGATAAGAAGGGATTAAAGCTTTGATTATCTTTTTGTCAAGAGGCCGAAGGTTGTCAAAATAACAGTTCCCGGCACTTAAATACACCATATCCAAGAAGGCACGTTCCGCAGAGGCAATACAAACATTATCCTTTTGCACAATCCCTTCTCCACCCAACCACAATTCTGGCTTTATTTGTCTATAGGAGTACACTTGCCCGGAAATCTCCACAGTGCGCGAGAGGTAGCTCACAGAAGTCAGGGCAGAGTCGTATTGGAAAATGACCCCGGCCTGCTTCAGAACATATTCCAGAGAGAGGTAGGAAGGATGAAAAATCGAACATGCCAACTCTTCGGCATTGAAAATGCGTTTCGTGTAAATTCCGCGTCTTGGATTAAGGATTTCCCCTTTCTTGACGTAGTAGTTCAGCATTTTCGTCAATCTCACACCATCTGAAATGCCTGTCAGCAGAACCATCGACTGGATCTGGAACACTGTTCTTTCGGATTCCAGTATCAACTTCAGTACGTTATTTTGAGAACTCATAATACGAATAATTTGTATTTTCAGTTTGCAAAAATACATTTTATTTCTTAACCCTCAAAATCAAAATCTATTTTTCTCCCATTTTGACCCATTCCATCCTATCCGAAAAATTTGTAGTTTTGCGGGTCAAAATGGACGGGGCGGAATTTCATCCCCGTTTCTCAGTGTCACCAAAATAGATAGTAGAAAAAGAACAGAAAAGAAACAATCGAACATATAAAATAGCGTTTGCAGCTATCCTTGACTCTCATTTTCCACACGCTCTCCGTCGAATCGGAGGCAAAACACATCAAGGACAGATTCCGCAGACCGTTTGTAACGGCGTGGAATGCTTGTCGGATGTGTGGGAGTGGAAACCCGAGAGTCGGACAAGCGAAATTCCACGCCATTTGTATGTCACAAACGGTAGAGCGATGAGCGAAGAGGGTCTGCACATAGGGCAAGTCATCCGTCGGGTGGTGACCCGAAAGGGGATAAAGGTGCCGTGGTTGGCGCAGCAGTTAGGCTGCCACCGCAACAACGTCTATCTCATCTTCTCACGCCAGTGGATTGACACGAACACGCTGATGAAGCTCGCCCAAATCCTCGACTACGACTTCTTCGCCGACCTGAGCCGCTCCTACCACGAGCTGCAGGGACAGCTTGGGGATATATAAACGGGATGGGGGAAAGTTAAGGTGCGATATTTTACCATTTTTCATACTTGCCGACTGCGATATTTTACTGTTTTCCCACCATCCAGACTGCGATATTTTACCATTCCGCCGTTAATACAGCAGTCCGAACATCCAGAGCGGGATGCGGTTGCCGTGGCCGACTTCGGTGTCATCGGTGGCTAAGAAGCTGTCCGGCACATCGGCAATCTGATCGAACGTTTTCCCGCTGCCGCCCACCTCGAAGAGATATTTGTCGTTCACAAGAAAATCGCCATGCATGGGGTATTTGACCTCGTTCGCCACGCGGAGTTGGCTGTAGAAGAACGTTTCCCGCTCGTTTCCTTTGTCTATACGAGGGCACAGGACGTGCATCAGGTTGGGGTTGCCCAAGTAGATTTTGTCGGGCTTGTAGAGGTGCTTGTAACTCTTGGTCTTCGAGGTGAGCAGACCCAGAATTTGCGCTTTGTCGAGTGCGTATAACATGCGCAGCCCCAACTCGTTATTGGTGTCAAGCTGTTTCCAAAGCTTGGACATGTTCGGTTCGAAAGGAACCTGTTCGCAAATGATCATCAGCAGGCGTTTGACTTTCTGGAGGGTTTCGAATGACACGTTCTCCACAGAGGGCAGGTCGCTGTCGATCACAACAGACACCGTTTCGCGAAGTCGGGATGGAAAATCCTCGATGGACTCGCGATAAAAGGGGTAGTAGCCGTGGCGCAGGTACGCCTCGAAGAGCGGGGCGACTTTGACAGCACTTGTAATAGCCATGGCGTGGCGGACGTGGTGCCGAATGAGCTCGTTTAAGGGAATCGGCTCAATATTCAGGGCATTCTCAAAGACGAGAAATTCCCGGAACGACATGCCGTAAAGCGTGTAAACGGTCTGTCGGCGAGAGAGATCCACCTTGGCGTTGTCCATAACGAGGAGTGAGCTGCTGGTATAGACGATGCTCATGTCGGGATAGTTGTCGTATATGTTCTTCAGGTTGATGGACCATTGGTCATAGCGGTGTACTTCATCCAAATAGAGGCGCATGATGCCATGCCGGTAGGCCCAGTCCACGAGTTCGACAAGGGTATGGGAGGCGAACCAGAGGTCGTCAAGGGAGGCGTAGAGGGTTTGGTCGATGTCCTCGTAGTTTTCGAGGATGTGCTGTAGGAGCATGGTGGTTTTGCCGACACCGCGGGGACCTTTGATGCCGATCATCCTGGCCTTCCAGTTGATTTGGGTATAAAGGTAACGTTTGAACCGCAAGTCTATCTTGGCTATCTTGCGGTGATAGTTGTCATAAAGGGGTTGTAAATCAGAGTTTTCCATAACATCCTTGAATTTGAACGACGGTGCAAAAATACAATTTATATTTTAAACTGCAAAAAAGCATACGATTTTTATATTTTAAACTGCAAAAATCTCAACTATTTTTATAGTTCAAACTGCAAATTCATAACATCCCGCCGCTTCCGCCCATTAATTCTGTGCAATCCGCCAAGCAACACTTTGCTAAACATTTGATAATCATAATTATATATTGTATATTTTTGACCCTTGATAAAAATGGGAGAAGAAAGCGCCATCACATGAAGCAGAGAGCCCATTAAAATGGGTCAAAATGGGTTATGGCGGTTTGGTGGGAAAGTTTTTATTTTGCGGCTGGAAAGTTATATATATAATAAATGTAATGAATATCGGTGTCGTTTTTAATCAGTTTTGCAATCTTCTACAGAATCGCACAGGAATCATGACGGAAGACAACATCCGTTATTATTGGTTTGTTTCGATGCTGAATCAAGACCCCATTCTGAATAATTATACATTAGAACAACCGTATTCGGATAACCCAATTCAAGTTAAAATTTTGCCAAACGAAGAATTGGATTTGCTGTATGGATCATCTGCTGAAATTTTCTGTTTTGAAATAAAGCTCCATAAGGAACCAAAACAAACCACCTTGGCAGAGACATCAGCAGCAGGCGACATTTTCAATGACATACAACGATTACAACAAATCCCCCAATCAGTAAAAGGAGTGGCAACACGTCATTTTTTTCTATATGTTACGGATGATATAATGCACAACTACTTCATTTCTAAGGGACAACAAAATCCGTTTTTCGGTCAACAGTTAAACGATTTCTATAACGCTCGAATTAACAATCCCATAAATCTAAATTTCGCAAGTGCGCCTAAATCATTCTTAAACAGTGCCAACAATTCTTTCAAGAACAATCCAAATCCCATTACACTGTTCAATTTGAGATTACTTCATTATAGAGACTTTTCTCTTGGCTGTTCATCTTTTAATGGGAAATGCCATGTGCGATTATATGAAATTTAATAACATAAAATGATTAAAATATGAAAAACTTAAGTTACATTTTATTGACATTGTCGTTGTTGTTGACCTTTACGAGCTGCAACCAAAAGGAGAAAAAAATAGCGAAAATTATTGACAGGATTACCGAGAAACAAATGGCTGATATCAATGAAATTATTGCAGCCACCTTCGACCTTAATGCCGATAGTGTTGATTTTGGATACGGGATTCGCCAAGACACACTATATTTCATAGATTACAATAAATTTTCACTTGAAGATCGTGATATAGACGTGCAAAAAAAATTCTTGTTAGCAGCATTATGTAGTGAATCACCCGACACAAAAGAACTATTTGCACAAATTGCCGATGTCCCAGCCGTATTACAGTTCATATATGTTGACACCATAGGGCATACAATTTATCTTCCGATTGATATAAATAGTTCTGAACTAAAAGAATCCCTTTCAAAAGAATACACGCCACAAGACGTGCTTAATTTATACATAGATTTGACAAATGACACGAAAGATAGTGTAACTTGTTCAATTGAAGATAACTATTTTGTGATTAGTGTTTTTGATGAACATACAGATGTGCGTTTGCTGGTTGATTCAATTAAAACAGCCACCTTAAATGAAGATGAAGATTTATTCGATTTTTTTAATTGGGATAAAATTGAAGACAAAATGTCTGAAGGTTTTCAAAAGGAGACGAAGGAGTTAGGTGCAGAAATCTTAATCAATATTTATAAACACCAACCGTATCTATTTAGAGAATTAGTAAAAGCAAATCTCGGATTTGAGTTTAGATTGTTGGATGATGTAACAGGAAATGGGTTCTTCTGGAAATGTAAAAACAGTGATTTAAAGGAAATTGGGAACAATAAATGATAAAAGTTGTTATGGGTATACAAGTATATCATGGTGCAACCAATTTGTTCAGCAACATTCTACTTACCATTGATGGAAGACCGACCATTGAGAAACTTGTATCGGAATATTGTGCCTTCAAAGCTATTAAGACAGTCTTATAAAATGAGAATATTATGAACACTAACTCCACTGATCCAAATGTGAAATACTCGGCAATACGGGTATATAGCAACACGCAAAACAGAATGGCACTCGGCATTCTGCACGCGTACCTGAAAATGTTTCCGCAAACCACGTTGAAAGACTTGTGCAAAGCGTTTCCTGAAAAGTTGAACCCAGATTCCGGCATGAAACAACTGTTCATCCCCATAGAAAAGATGGTGGATGAGCCGAAATGGCAAGACTATTTCAGGGAAGACGAAGAACTGCTCTGTATGAGTGACGGTTCAAAAGTAGCTGTCGCCTCCCGGTGGTCTAGTGCAAGTCTGGAACGTTTGTCCGACCACGCCAAACAATTCGGGATTGAGCTGGCAAATTTCGAATTCGGTGAAAAGTATGACAAGTGCGGCTTCCGTCTTGAATGTGTGGCTGAAGGAAAAAAAGTTGAACCTCAAGAGAAAAAGCAAGAGGAGGCAAAAGCCCAAGTCCAGACCCCGGTTCCTCCAATTCCTCCGAAGGAACAAACATCGTCAGATAAGGACAAATCAAGTAATAATAAGAAAAAAGAGACGAAAATGGAAAAGAGCAACGAAAAAGATGATGAAACCAAGACACATATCCCGTGGTGGATGTGGCTGCTGTTGCTACTAATGGCAGGCGCGGCTGTAGGCGCTTTCTTCTTGGGCCGCCACACCAAAGAGGCCGAAATCCAAGTACAAGAGGTGGAAGTCGAAGTCCCCTACGAAGTGGAGGTAGAAAAAGAGGTGCTGATCCACGACACTGTCACGGTAACGGTTTTCAAGGAAAAGATTGAGGAAATCGAGAAGAACTTCAATGCCGCCAAGTTCAAATCCGGCAAGGCCGATCTTAACGATGACGCGAAATTTGTGTTGCACGACTTGGTGAAGATTCTGGAGAAACAGCCGGATGTCAGATTGAAGATTGTGGGCCACACTTCCGAAGAGGGCAGTCCTTCATTCAACCAGAAGCTTTCCGAGAAGCGGGCCAAGGCAGTGGTGGACTTCTTGGTCGCCCGCGGCATCAACCCCGACCGCCTGGAATACGAGGGCAAGGGCAGCAGTGAACCGCTTGAAGCAGGCAACAACGAAGTGAACAGAAGAACACAAATCATTGTATTACAATAAATCAACAATATTATTCACTTAAAAAAATTATATCATGGACGAGAAAAAAATTATTGTCATGTCAGAAAGCATCGTAAATGCAATTGTAGACATCAGCATGGGCAGATCCAAGTTTTCCCTCACAAACACTGTCCTCAAAAAATTATCCAACAATCCCGCTTTGTTTGAGAATGTGAGAAACTGCTATATCGAATATTTGGGAACAATCGAGGACAAAATTGACACTACGATGGAAGTCAAGCGCTTGTCTGATTTCCGCTATGAGATTGTGGACATTTACGAAAAAGCCGTGGGTGCCCAAGATTAACATTTTATTTTGGTGAGTCAAGGTTGTCGCATTGATACCTCGACTCTTTTCATTAATTATAAAGATTATGAGAAAGATCATTTACGTCATAACAGTGTTGGCAATGCTGTTGAATGTTTCGTGCGAGAAAATCTCGGATATGAAACTGTTTAAGAAAGAGACCTTACAAGATAGGTTTGACAAAAAGATGCCCGAACTCAAGAGCATGTCTGAATTGGGTTGCGTAGAATACACGGTTTCCAAAGTTATAATACCAGAAGGGACGAAGGACTCCAAATGGTATGGCACACGCACTATAGCTTATAGTTGCGTTGCTCATATTAAAGCGGGTATTAATATGAGTAAAATCAGGGCAAACATTGATGAAGAAAAAAAATCAATAGATCTGATATTGCCAAAACCTTCGCTTATTGGAAATCAAATAGATATGCCAATGGAAAAAATCAAAGTGATTTACGAAAAATCAACAGGAGTTCGTGCTAAATATACTAATGAAGAACGCCTTGAAATCAAGAAAAAGGGAGAAGCCAAAATCAAAGAAGAAATACCCAAATTAGGCATATACGAAACAGCTGAAAAAAATGCCGAGGCTTTTTTCAGAACGCTGTTGGTTGAAATGGGATTTAGAGAGAGTGGAATTAACATTAAATTTGAATAGTTATGAAAAATTTTATTATAGCGCTTATTGTTGTGGCCGTATTAGGAGGAGCCGGTTTTTATGCTTATAAGTCTGGCCATTTGGATAAATTCTTCAATGGTTCAATAAAAGATACGCCGACAGTGATTGAGAGTATAAAAAACATCTCCGAACTTACAACTGCCTGCTACTACGAAGAAATAATTCAAAGTGAACCAATCAGGAGATCTGATTCTCTTTTTGTGAAAATCGAAGGCTCGGTTAGGGCTGGATTCAAACTTGACAATCTCACAAATGATAATATTTCAATAGAGGGAGACTCTTTGATATCAATTATAATACCAGAAGCCCAAATTTTTGATGTCATCGTCAACCCATCGAATGTTACTATTATTGAAGGAGAAAAAAACTCTAGTGAAAAAATAATGAACAGAGCTGTTGCTAAAGCTAAGAAACGGGTTGAAAAAGATGCTATTAATGATGGTATTTTGGAAAAAGCCACGGAGTCTGGCAAAAAACAGTTGACGGAATTGTTCAGAACTCTAGGATTCAAAGAAGTTTATGTGGACTTTGAGTAACCAATATTATTGAAAATAGCTGGAAGATACCGAAAATCCAGAATTGAGTAGGCTAATTACAAACAAACAGAAGACATGCATCTTTATAGACTGACACCGAGGATAACTGCAATTTCAAAATTTCCCCAAGGGTTTATTTTGCAAGTCATTTCCCGCCAAAGACTTTCTCCAACACCCGATGAGGTGAAAGAAGCTTTGATACGTGTCGGTTTCACTGATCCTGATGCGTTAAGAATGTTGACCAGCTACTACTGGAACATAGAGAAGATATCGTAATTTGAACAAGCCATACATTCTTTTTTGAGTGTATGGCTTTGATTTTGTAACACATTGCGGAGGAAGCCGAAAATCCGGAAAAGAGTAGGCAACTTAAAATCGTATTATCATGAGATATAAACTTTTAGTAACAGGAAAGGGATTGTCTGCATTGCAGTGGATAGAAAAGCCCGACGGGAGCACTGTCAGAAGTTCCAGTGAAGAATGGAGCTTTGTGGTTGAATCGAACGAATCAAACGGTATTTCCGCTGATGATTTCTTGAAGCAGACTGGTTGTAAATGGAGAAGCGGCTTCAGCAGGCCTTCTAAAATCACAAATGCCAACGGTTGGACGGTAAAACAATTATGAGACTTCAATGAGTACAATCCTCGAAAACACTGGGACGTGTGGCAAGTTGAATGTCCAGCTTTTAGAGTTGTTGAAAAAGCATGGCGGGATATTTCGCATTGATGAAGACGAGCAGTTCACAACGTGGGCCGTCACGCTCTTCGACAAAGATGGTGGTGTCCCGCTGTCGTTGTCGTTGGTCGGATCAGTCGCGGAAATCGCGGTGAAGGACATGGGTTGGGGTTACGAGGTGGTGGAAATCACCCGTTGCGAAGACTTTGCCGAAAGAAACGATGACTACGTTTTTATTTTGGCCGCCGTCGATGGAAACAAAGTGACGATTGACGGGGTCAAGGCGGTAATACAGCAGTTGAAATCTGCAAGATGATGGTAAATTCCCAATTATTATGACCGCCCTCCTCTGGCTCCTCCAAAAAATCGCGCCCATCACGAATGTCATCGGGCTGTTCGTTCTGTTGTCGGAACTCGCCTACGGCGACATCGGCATCGGGACGCACGTGTATGTTCTCGCGGGCGGGCTTGCGCTCGCGGGGTTCGTCCTCGGGTTCACGAACTGGGCGTTGGACGTGCCCCCGAAATTCTTCTGGACCAAATCGCGGGTGCAACTCTTCGACAACCGCGTGGGCAACGCCTTCGGTTACGCCGTCATCTTCTTCCTGCTGCCGTTCTTCGTGGCGGGGGTGGCGGTTGTGGTGGGGAAATGGTGATGGACCGTTAGTGCCACCATTCTGAAAGCCCCCTGACTATAAAAAACA
This sequence comes from Bacteroidales bacterium, assembly GCA_017525245.1. Classification (GTDB taxonomy): domain Bacteria; phylum Bacteroidota; class Bacteroidia; order Bacteroidales; family WCHB1-69; genus F23-D06. Next base: position 26,463 of record JAFXTE010000035.1, read on the forward strand.
ATAGGGTAAACGCCTTAAATCTCGCTTTATTTTCGAGATTTGAGGCGTTTACTTCTGATATTTTATTATTTTTGCAGTCCAAATTATTCATGTATGACAAAGGCAAATATAATCGGAAGAGAAAGAGAATTAGCTGAATTACAACGTAGTATGGATTCAGACAGGTCTGAATTTGTCATCGTATATGGTCGGCGGCGCGTCGGCAAGACTTTTTTGGTGGACAATTTCTTCCATTATCAATACGATTTTTCGTACGTAGGTGGGCATCGACTTACAAAAAACAAGCAGCTACGCAATTTCGCCAAAGCATTGAAAAAGTACGCCAACATGTCCAAGCAACCCAAATTCGCTGATTGGGACGATGCCTTTGACGCACTGGAGTCTTTTCTTGACACATTGCCGTCAGAAAAACGGAAAGTGGTTTTCTTTGACGAGATGCCGTGGATTGACACCCCGCATTCGGAATTTGTAGATGCCTTGGAGATGTTTTGGAACGGTTGGGCCTCGCGGCGGAACGATATCGTTTTCGTTGCCAGCGGATCGTCAACCTCTTGGATGGTGGACAAGCTTGTTGACAATCAAGGTGGATTGCATGGTCGTATCACAAACAACATCTATGTGCGTCCCTTTACGCTGCACGAAGTGGAGTTGTACTTGCAGAGTCGCGGAGCTGCGTGGGACCGCTATCAGATATTGCAGGCGTACATGACCATCGGGGGGATACCTTTCTATTACAGCCTGCTGAATGGGAAAGAGAGCCTCGTTCAAAATATTGACAGACTGTTTTTCCGGAAAAATGGTGAGCTACAAACCGAATTTGAAGAGCTATACACCGCATTGTTCAGCAATTCCGAGAAATACACTGCCGTTGTGAAACTGCTGAATGGCAAACGAGAAGGGATGACCCGTGAAGAGATCATGTCGGCGACCAAAATGGATAGCACCATGCTGACCAAAGTGCTTCGGAATCTCGAACGTTGTGACTTCGTTATCCGATACTCGCAGTTCGGCAACAAAAAAAAGGGGAGCATCTTTCGGCTGGTGGATTTCTACACTCTTTTTTACTACCGTTTTCTGGAAAAATTCAACTCTCAAGATGAACAGTGGTGGAGTCACAATTTCCAATCCCACGCAGTTGAATCCTGGCAAGGACTGGCATTTGAACTCCTGTGTCTCATGCACTTGAACCAGATTAAGGCAAAGTTAGGCATTTCGGGTATAGCCACCGAGGCCTCTTCGTGGAGGTATGTGCCAGGCAAGGGCAAGGCTGCGGAAAATGTGGAGAAAGGTGCACAAATAGACCTGCTGATTGACAGAGCGGACCGCACTATCAATCTTTGTGAGATGAAATTCTCGACCACCCCGTTCCGAATCAGCGATGCTTACGAGCAATCGCTACGAGCCCGGATGGAGGTCTTCCGCACCCAAGTCAAAACCACAAAATCACTTGTAAATACGTTTGTGACTACGTTCGGTGTTGCCGACGGTGTACACCGAAGCATTGTCCATAGCGAGGTTACTATGGACGACCTGTTCGCGTAAGGCAACTCTTCGACAACCGCGTGGGAAACGCACCACAGAATCCGCGCTGTTATAGAGATGCAAAAATTCACGTTTCTACAGGTAGGGAAACAATTTAGTATTCACTTTTTTTGTGCTCCAATCAAAAAAATCCTACTTTTGCACTTTCAAAAGGAATGAGAAATTCTACAACAATACAGTTACGGAGGAAACCGAAAATCCGGAATAGAGTAGGTAAACACAATTAACACCTTACAATTATGCCAAATTTAAGTCGACTTGACAAAAATGCATTATCAAATATCATAAGAGGATTTGCGAATAAAATCTTCCAAAGTGAAGCCCAATTCCAATTTGATTTGGCTTGGGAACTACAACAGCAAAGTTGGGGAAATGCCAAACTTGAGGATATGAGGATGATGGTTAACAAAAGTAATGGAATGATAGGTAAGTGCTATACAGATATTGTGCTGGAACAAGAGGACTATAGTGTTGCTATTGAATTAAAATATAAGACAGCAGAGTATCATCCAAAGGGAGGTAGTTATCCCATTTTATTCGGTCATGATGCCGTAGATGAGGGCCGCTACGACTATCTATGGGATGTCCATCGAATTGAATTGCTTACAGGAAAAGGCAACAAGACAGAGATGAATGGCGTAGTGAAAGTGCTAAAAGGATGCAACAAAGGATTTGCTGTGCTTTTGACAAACGAGAAACAATATTGGGATAAAAAGTACATAATACCGGGAAAAGCTTCTCAATCTATTGATAATCAGTTTCGCATAGGGTGCATCAAAGGGAAGTGTGGAAATTTGTTCGGTAAAGATTTGGATTGGAAACGCGATGCCGTTAAATATCCTAATAACTATAATAATTATCCCGCAACTGTTTTGACAAAAACAAATAAACCAAAATTTCGTGCACAGCCAATTCATTTAGACCAAGCCTATAAATATAAGTGGGAGGATTATCATAATACACAACAACCGAACGGCGATTTTAAATTCGTAATTATAGAAGTGTAGCATAGAAAATTATCAAACAAATCATGTCCAACACCCTTTCCAAATCCCGCTACACCGCATTCTACCAGAATGAAAGAAATGCCACCCGATGAATATAAGAGAGCCCGGGAATCCCTGCTGAAATTCTGCGACTGGACACTTGGGTGATGGTGAAGATTTGGGAGAAGTTGGTGGTGATGAGTTAGAAAGTAACGAATAGCAACAATTTATAACGGAGAAAACCGAAAATCCGGAAAAGAGTAGGTTAAATGGTTTAATTTCAAGGATATGGTAATAAAGAATGTAGATGTCAGTGATGATTTGGTTAAAAAGGTGGAAAAATGTATTGATTTTATTAAGGGAACCATAGAAAGTGGGACTTCAGGAAAGAGTGGGACATCAGGATTCCATTATCCTAATCCCATAATTAAAGTGAATTCCAAAATAACACCTGATATACCTTATTTGCTTCTGCATAGAGATGTGCAGGTTAATGTGAGTTTTCAAAATGTTTCATGGTTTATCCATTCAGTGCCTATCTATCTGAAAAATAAAATAGAATCCAAAGAATTAGGACTCTATGTCACGGGGGAATATGATGTCAAGTATATTCTACTTGATGTGGAAAAAATCGATAAAGAAGTATCATCTGACCATGAACGGTTCAAAATGTTACTAACAACGGTGCTCATACATGAACTGATGCATGCTGTTTTGGATCTGTCCAACCATAAAGATTATTATAATAATTCCAGTACGAAGAACCAGTCTAGTTCCTGCCCTTTTGCTCTTGTACATAAACACATGGACCGCCTGGAACTTAATAAGGATTATAAAGACTGGCGTGAGGAAGCGTATGCCAATGCCCTGACACTACATCTTATTGAAATGTCTGGCAAAAAGAAATTAATCGAATATGCGAGAAATTTTATGATTAATCAAGATGAACAATATGCAGTGGGAGCAAGTTTGTCAAAAATCTCATGTATTTATGAACAAACTGATGATTATCTTAAAGAAAAAAATCTAAAGGAGAATAATCTGACCAAGGTCTATGATATCGATAAATGGAATAAATTGCGGAGAGACTGGGTGAGTTGTGTCAAGCATATAAAGAACAATATAGAAAACAAAGTAGATCTAATGTCTCAGCTAGAACAATTGGAAAATCAAATTCGAGCATTTGTTAGATCTCAACATAAAAGATAGGTCTCATTACATTTGCTCATAATGAGATACGCGCTTCCAGCACGAGATCGTGGGAAAAACTATATTGCCGTTAAACGAAAGGGTATCTAATGGTCTAAGCCGAAAATCAACATAAAAGTAGGTGTATAATACATACAAGATAGCGAACAAGGTTCTGCCAACAAATTGGCGGAACCTTGTTGCTTTCAGTGTGTTACAAGTGAAAAGATATCAACGTGATTTGCAAATTAAATGTATACGAATTAAGTTTCCGATGCGCTGTTGATAAATTGTTGATAACTTTTTTGTTTTTTTACATTAAATTTTCCGCACACCACGAATATAAGAATAGATACCCATTAAATATAAAACAACCACTTTTATCGGGTACGCGTTCTTTGACATATTGATTGAGAATAATATCGGGTAATGGTGTTGTGAACATTCCTCATTGCGCCGCAAGGGCACATAACCAATCACAATTCACAAATTTAAAAAATTATCTTAATTTTCATCAAAAACTTTAAAATCATGCAAAAAACAGCTTTTACAAATCAAGTCTTAAACGACATTCATGAATTTCTGAACCAGAACACCAAAGTGTTCGCCAACGAACGCGATTTACAGATAAATCTGGCGGCTTATCTGAAATGCATCAGACAATATGATATCGAAGTGGAGTGCCACGTGTCGTCAGATATCCTGTCAAGTCTTGTCCCGCAACTCCCGTCGGAGCGATGCACTTATTACCCCTGGCTCCAAACCAACAGTGACAAACCACAGGAGATGTACGTGGATATTGTGGTGAGCAATGGAGAGGAATATGTGCCAATCGAACTAAAGTATAAAAAGAAGGAACTGAAAGGTGATGTGGTATTGTTCGGGCAGAACATGGGCGCAGGCGTCATCCTGAAGGGTGATGGTGCGCACGACTTCGGACGGTATGGTTTTTGGAGAGATGTGCGCAGAGTGGAGCTTCTCGTCAAGTCGTTCGTGAATGTCAAAAACGGCATCGTCCTTTTTGTTACCAATGACGAATCTTATAAGACGGCTTCCGTGGCGGGCACCAACAGCGAGCATTTCGCCATGGGCGACGGCACCGAAACGTATCACAAGGGCACGAACTGCTGCTGGCCGTTCAACCCGCTAGATACGGAGTCATACAAATCCTGCCCTTGCTTCAAGCTGGAGGACGAACACGATGTGAATTGGAACAAACACACCTTCAGCGGGGTTGACTTCCATATCGCGGAGGTGATCGTGTAGTAGTTTTTTCAACTGTAACGGAGGAAGCCGAAAATCCGGAAAAGAGTAAGTGGGAAAAAAACTTATTGAAAATGCATATTGTTAAAATCAATCAAGGACGAGCTGATCTGTGCGATAGTAAGTTTGGCAGCTTCATTCGCACACTGGCCTCTAGAGGCGTAATTGATGCTGACATAAATGATGACGGAATCGTACTCATCACATTCGATGACGGTAGTGTAAGAATAATGAGGGAGGACAAATCTTTTATCCGAACAATACGCTCTATGAGCAATAGTCAAGCTGTGTCTGCAAGATGGAGTGGCGATGATATTGCCCTGCGTCTGGCAAATGGAAGAACGGAATTGCGAAGAGTGGGAGGAGGGTTTATCCGTAGATTCTAATCGACTTTAAATCCATTTACTCACCAGATAATAAATTCAAATAACAAATTCATTATATCACACAAAATTATGGCACTCGTACATAAATATGTTCATTCTCAGGAACAGACAGAACCACAACAGTCTAAAGAAAAAACATTACCATCAGGGACAACGCAAATCGAAATCTTCTCCCATATGACAATAGCGTCAAGTTTTCTACGGGAATGGGTGAAAAATCCTAAAACAATTTATGATCTTGAACAAGAAGTCAATGATTTTCTTGTAGAAAACGAAGGCAAGATTGCCGTTAAGGATATTAAATACACCACCCAGTGTATGACAAATAAGCAGAATGAAACTAATCCTGATACAATACTTTGGACTGTAATGATTATTTACGAAACGAAGTGAATTGTAGAGACGCGCCAACGGTGCGTCTCTACACGCCGTCATCTTCTTCCTGCTGCCGTTCTTCGTGGCGGGGGTGGCGGTTGTGGTGGGGAAATGGTGATGGAACCCCTGACGGAGGTTCAACGGGTGCGACGGAAAGCGCCCGCCATCATACCCGTAAGGGATACATATCCGCGGCAACGATTCCAGCGAATGAACCCGCCTTTACCCCCATTAGGGGTTGTATGTTTGATGAAATTTCGGAAATCGCCTACTTACTTCTCAAAGAGGGCATCCGCGGTGATTATGTCTTGAAATTCAACAGAATAAGAATTCTGCTTTACTTCATTGGCCGAAATGAGGATGAGATGGATGGACTTGTCTGTCCCCGTCGCGATTCTGAAACTGTTCCGACGGTTTTGGACTTTCTGTTCTTCCTCGGATGTCATCTCGTAGGGCTGCTTGGTGTATTTCATCTCACAAATGTCTATAATACCGTCATTGCGGTCGATGAGCAGATCAATTTGCGCACCTTTTCTTTCGAAAGTGGCGGGTTGATACCACGAGCAGACCCTGCTTATGGTGCCGAAGATACTGAGGGCTTTCTTGATTTGAGTGACGTGCAGAAGACAAACACGCTCAAAAGCGAGCCCGCACCAGTTGTAGTATAAGGGCGAACCTGTCTGACGAGACCAAAAGCACTCATCGCCGCCGCTGTTCTGCTGGATAAACCGATAATAGAACAACGTGTAAGAGTCTATCAGTTGGAAAACGGCAAATTTGGATTTAAGACCAAGGTTGTTGTATTTGCGAATAAAACCGCAGGCTTCGAGGTCTTGCAACATCTCCGAAAGACGCCCGTTATCCTGGAGATGAGCTTCCGATATGAGCTCTTCTCGGGTCATCCCGATTCGTTTATGGCCAAGCGTCTGTACAATGGTAATATAAGGGTCGGGGTTTTTGAAGAGTGACGCATACAACTCGTCAAATTCATCATACAGGCCGCCGTCGGGATTGAAGAAAAGGTTGTCGATGTTTTGAGAGAGGCTCAGACCGCGTTCTAATTTCGACCAGTAGAACGGAATACCACCCATAACCATATAGCACTCCATAAGCTGCCTGCGATTCATGCCAAGTTTGCGGTGGATAGCATACTGCTCGCATTCGTGGAGGGTGAACGGCTGAAGATGAATCTTGGTGTTGACGCGGTTGTGGAGGCCTCCTTTGTTTTTGAGGATTTTCTTGATAATCCAAGATGTGGCACTGCCGCAAACGATAAGGACAACGTCCTTACGTGCCGATGCCCAACCATTCCAAAAGTTTTCGAGAGCGGGGACGAATCCGGAACGCTGAGTGTCCAGCCATGGAAGCTCATCTATAAATCCATTTCTCTTCCTATGAACATACCGGATAAATTTTACTGAGCGCAAAAGTAGGAAAAATATTCTTATACTCAGCGGAAAGTGTTGAATTTTTATAGATTCCGCTGAGTATAGGTGTTTTTTTCTTGATGGTTTTGATTTGTAACAGCTCGTAGGAGGCATCCTCGGCTTCACCCACTGGGCGTTGGGCGTTCCCCCGAAACTCTTCTGGACCAAATCGCGGGTGCAACTCTTCGACAACCGCGTGGGTGACGCCCTATAGGAGACGCGCCATGGCACGTCTCTACACGCCGTCATCCTCTTCCTGCTGCCGTTCTTCGTGGCGGGGGTGGCATACGTGGTGGGGAAATGGTGATGGAACCCCTGACGGGGTTCTGCGGAACATCGTGGGGGACCGCACCTACAGACATGGAACCCCTAACGGGGTTCATGGGAATGACGGAACGAACCTCGTTATCTCCGTAAGGAAATGCATATCCGTAGAAGCTATTTCATCGCAATATATTGCCGTATCTTTTCGACAAGCTGACGTGCCGGTTCTATTCGGGAAACAACGTCATCCTCAGACACATCGTAAGAGCAGTTGTAATCGGCACTTTCTCTCATTGATTGTAATTGGGAATAGAAACGACCTTCTTCTACCGTAAACAATTGTGTCTTGACATAATATTGCTGAAATCTAATAGCAGCCCCTTTGTGTGTCCCTACTTCATGCCCGTCGCTGATTAACAATGCGCTTACCGCATGAAAAAGCGCATAATAAAGACGATTGGCCATGGTGCTCCAAAAGCCTGCCTGTCTCAAAATTTCCTGCTCCGCAAGAATGCTTTCAGCTTTTTCAAGTTCCAAATTGACGACAATCCGTCTGTCCTCGTCACTAAGATTCATATAGTAATTGCTTGTCTTGTTCAACGTTATAGAAAAAAAGGGCATGAGGGCCGCCATACCACTCATCCTTCGTATAGGTGTGTACACTGAAGTACTGCCAAAGGTCAAATCCGCGTTCCATGATAGGGTATGCGTATTTGTCGAAATCATCAGCACCTTTCTTGGGTTTGTCAAGCAGTAGCAACAAGTCCCAATCGCTGTCTTGACGATGGTCTCCGCGCGCACGTGAGCCGTAAAGATACAGAGCACTTCCTTTGGGCAGCACATCTTTCGCCACCTGTTTGATACTTTCCAAAATGTTTGTTTCAGTCATTTCGAAATTCTTTTCACGCTGCAAAAATACAATAAAATCCAATACTACATCACCGCAATAAAATCCATAACTCCCGAATCAAGCTCCCATAGCGTCCAAATCGTGACTTACTGAGCGTGCAGGATGCATACATTCCGTCTCTTCTGTGACCGTTCCCCCGAAACTCTTCCGGCCCCAATAGCGCGTGCAACTCTTCGACAACCGCGTGGGGAACGCCCTCGGCTACGCCATCATCGCGATTATCGAAAATTATGTTATTTTTGCGCGGCGATTGCAGGCCGGTCATGTTCAACGGACTCCGCATGGCGGCGCTGCGGCCATTGTTCGGCAAACAGAGGAGTCCGCGAAATCGCATGGGCATAGAAAACGCCATATTCAACCGCATGACCCTGCTCGTCGGGGAGACAGCGATGGAACGCATCGCCAACCAACGAGTCATCGTCTTCGGCGTGGGCGGTGTCGGGAGCTGGTGCGCCGAGAGTTTGGTGCGCAACGGCATCCGCCACCTCACCATCGTCGATAGCGACCGCGTGTGCGTCACCAACGTCAACCGGCAGCTTCAGGCCACCACCAAGACGGTGGGACAGGTCAAGGTCGAAACACTCAAGGAACGGCTGCTCGACATCAACCCGCAGGCGGAAATCAACGCCATCCAGGAAATCTACTCCGCCGAGAACACCGCGCAATTCCATCTGGAAACCTACGACTACATCATCGACGCCATCGACAGCTTGGAGCACAAGGCACGGCTGATCCTGCACGCCACCGAATGTCCGGGCAAGTTCTACTCCGCCATGGGCGCCGCCCTCAAGATGGACCCCACCAAGGTGTCGGTGACCGAATTCTGGAAAGTGCAGGGATGCCCGCTGGCGCGCGCCCTGCGCAAACGGTTCAAACGGATAGGCGAGTACCCGCGCAAAAAGTTCCCATGCGTCTATTCACCCGAAGTGCTGCCCAACAAAGGCACCGTGACGACCTGCGGCACCAGCGCCTGCCTCTGTCCGAAAGCCATCATCGCGGCAGGCAACCCTGACCTCATCAACCACGAATGGTGCTCCTCCAAAGCACAAATCAACGGCACCACCTCCCACATCACCGCCATCTTCGGCTTCTCACTCGCCGGATTGGTGATGCAGGATATCTGTGCGGAATGATGATTTTATGGTAGGGGCGTATCGAATACGCCCTACATTAGGGACATTTCAAATACGCCCTATATTAGGAACGTATCGAACACGCCCTACATTATCCAATTATTCCCGATATCAGAATCACTATCAGGGCAATTGGGGCGACGAATCGCAGGATGAAGTAGTAAAGCTCGAAAAGTTTCCCTTTCAGCGCGCCGCCGTTAGTGATTTCGTCTTTGACTTCGACTTTCGGGTAGAACCAGCCGAGGAAGATGGTCGTTGCCAGCGCACCGATAGGCATCAGGTAGGAGGCGGTGACGAGGTCGAAGAGGTCGAAGATGGTGCGGTCGAAAAGGGTCCAGTGCTTGATGGGGCCGAACGACAGGGTGCAGAATATGCCAATGACGAAGATGCTGATCATGCTGATAATCGAGCTTTTGCGACGGCTCCAGTGGAGCTCCTCCACATTGAATGCCACGATGATTTCCTGCAGGGAAATGGTGGAAGTGAGTGCGGCAATGCCTAATAACAAGAAGAAGACCGCGGCGAACAATCCGCCCATCGGCATGCTGTTGAAGACGTTGGGCAGCACCACATAGACGAGTTGCGGACCGCCGGCGGGATCCATGCCGAAGGAGAAGACCGCCGGGAAAATCACCACACCCGCCAATATCGCCACCAAGAGGTCGCACACGGAAATCCACAAGCTCGTTTTGAACAGCGAATCCTCCTTGCGGATGTAGGAGCCGTAGGTCACCATCGCGCCCATACCGAGACTGAGCGAGAAGAACGACTGTCCTAACGCGCCTAATACGCCCGCGCCGGTCAGCTTGCTGAAATCGGGCTTGAAAAGGAACTGCAGCCCCTCTTTCGCGCCTGGCAATGTCAATGAACGGAAAACCATCAGCAACAGTAAGAAGAAGAGTACCGGCATCAGAATCTTGGAGATCTTTTCAATGCCCTTCTGCACGCCGAAGGAAATCACTAACGCGGTGAGTATCAGGAAACAAAATTGATACAGCAACGGCCAGAACGAACCGGCTGTGAAGGAGGCGAAAGCATCGGCGACTTCGTTGGGCGTCATCCCCGACAGACGGTTGGTACACGCCATGACGATATAGTTGAGTGTCCAGCCGGCCACCACGCTGTAGAAGGCATAGATGAGGACGGCTCCCAGTATGCTGAAATAGCCGATTGCAGCCCATCCCTTCTTCCGTTCCAGTTTCTTGTACGCGCCCACCACGTTGCTTTGCGTACGCCGTCCGATGACGAACTCCGTCATCATCAGCGGGATGCCGATCATCAGCACGAACAACAGGTTGACGAGCAGGAATGCCCCGCCGCCGTTCTGTCCCAGCATATAGGGATAACGCCAAATATTGCCAAGTCCGACGGCACCGCCTGCCGCCGCCAAAATCGCTCCTGTGTTCGAGGTGAAACCTCTTGTTTCGTTAGCCATTGCTTGTTTGTTTAAAGTGTATCGTTTAGCAGTTCTGTCTTTCCGACAGCTGTTGTAAAAAGGTCGGCTTACGCCGGATATGTTCATATTACTACCCCGCCCTTCGGGCACCCCTTCTTAAAAAGAAGGGGAATGGTCCTTCGACCGTGAAATCCCCCTTATCGTCATGTCCTCTTACGTCGTCTCACGTCTCACGTCTCAAGTCTTACGTCTTACGTCTTACGTCACACGTCTCACTTCTCCCGCAGCCACCTGAAAATCGTGCCCCATGACGGCTTCTTCCCGTAGGTCATGATGCCGATGCGATAGACTTTGGCCGCGAACCAGATGCAGAACACGAGGAAGGCGAGCGCAAGTCCCATCGAGAGAATCAACTCCCAGGCCTGGACGCCGGAGGGAAGCCGCACCATCATGGCGATGGGGGAGGTGAGCGGAATCATGGAGAGCCAGAACGCTAATGCGCCGTCGGGATTCGTGGAGATGGTCGGCACGAACACGATGGCCAGTATCAACGGGATGGTGATGGGCATCGTATATTGCTGAGAATCCGATTCGTTATCCACAACGGAGCCGGTGGCAGCGTAGAGGGTTGAGTAGATGAGGTAGCCCACCACGAAGAAGAAAATGAATGCGAAGATAATGGTTCCGAACGAGACTGAGAAGTAGTTCTGGATCATCTCGAAGATGTTGTCCGGCGCGATATCTATCGTTGCCGTGTTGGGCACGTTGACTCCCGGGGTTTCCGCCATTGTCTCCACGGTGTCGGGGCTGAACAGGTTGGGGGCGGCTACCTGCACGCCGAGCAGGATGCCGACGGAAAGGACAACCCATATCGCCAATTGCGTAAGCCCCACCAACGCGATACCCACGATCTTGCCGACTAACAGTTGCGTGGGCTTCACCGAGGAGATCAGCACCTCCACGATGCGGTTCGATTTCTCCTCCAACACGCCGCGCAGCACCTGGCTGGCGAACATGATGATGATGAAGTAGATGATAATGCCGCACATCATGCCGAAAATCTGGTTGACTTCGGCATCATGCTCCTTTTCGCCCCCGTTGTCGTCAATCTGGATGGTGACAGATTCCGCTTTGGCCAAGTTCTGCAGGTTTTCGAAACGGGCCATCTCAATGTGCAGCGAATCTCGCAACAATTGGTTGAAGAAGATGTCATCCATCTGGCTTTCTATGTCAGATTGCAGCCCTGACGGCAGGTTCTTTTTATAGTAGATGTTGGATTTCAGGGATTGTGTGTTCGCTAAAATTTGCAGAACCACGTCGTAATCCTGGTCGAAGGCCTCTTTCTTGATCTGTTCGATGTCGCCGGAACGGTAACTGAATGAGTAGTGTTTGTCGTCAGTGAAGTTGTTGATGAAAATCTCGCTTTCATCGACCACGAGGACTTTGGAGAACTTTTTGCTCTCGCTGAGCTGAACCAGCAGCACGGGCAGCACAATCATAGCCGCCAGCAGCACCGGCATCAGGATGGTGATGATGATGAAGGATTTTTTCTGGATGCGTGTCAGGTATTCACGCGAAATGATCAGGAGTGTTTTATTCTTCATGGCTTGGCTGTTGGTTGGCTTTCTCCACCTGTTCGATGAAAATATCGTTCATGGTGGGCATTATTTCGTTAAAGGAATGTATTTCACAATTTTGTGTAAATAATCGCAGAAGTTCGTTGGGAGATTCGCCATCCGGCAGCTTGATGTCGAAGCGGGTATAATAGTCGTTTTGGCTTTGGTCGCAGACGGTATATCGACGACTTTGAAGCTCTTGGATGATGTTGTCGGGGCAATTGGAGACTTGGATGGAGAATATATTCTTCTTGAAGCGTTTTTTCACTTCGTAGATGTCGCCTTCCAAAATCTTGCGGGATCGGTTGATGAGGGCGATGTGGTCGCAGATCTCCTCCACGGAAGCCATATTATGGGTGGAAAGGACGATGGTGGCACCTTCTTTTTTCAGTTGGGCGATTTCGTCTTTGAGCAGGTTGGCGTTGATGGGGTCGAAGCCGCTGAAAGGTTCGTCAAGGATCAGGAACGAAGGCCGGTGCAGAATGGTGGTGATGAACTGCACTTTCTGCTGCATCCCTTTGGAGAGTTCTTCGATGGGCTTGTTCCACCATTCCATGATGTTGAACTGCTCGAATTTCGTCCGCAGTCGTTTGTAGGCCTCCTGTTTGTCAAGACCCTTTAGCTGGGCCAGATACATGGCTTGCTCGCCGGTCTTCATTTTCTTGTAAAGACCGCGCTCTTCGGGAAGATAGCCCATGTCGTAAACGTCATTCTCCGACAAGGGATGTCCTTTGAAGAAAATTTCCCCTTTGTCGGGGAAGGAGATGCGCATCAGGATGCGGATCAGCGTGGTTTTGCCGGCGCCGTTGGGTCCCAGCAATCCGAACACGCAGCCCTGCGGCACGGAAACGGAAATGTCGTCAAGGGCAACATGCTCCGAAAATCGTTTCGTGACATGTTGCACGTCAATAATATTCATACGGCAGCGGGATTGTTTTTCTTCTTTTTCTTTTTCTTGGAACCGGATTGCGGTGTCACATAGAAGGCTGAATTGGCGTTTGCAATGTTCAGCAACTCTTTGGTGTTGATAAAGTTGAAATTTTCGGGAAGGGTGATTTTCCCACCGGACAGTTCCTCTAACTGATGTTGGATCAGAAGGTCGTTGACTGAATTGCGGTTGTAGGTCAGGTACATCATTTTCAGGTGGTTCGCCAATGCCGGGGCATAACTTTTCCGGACATCTTCGGGATATTCTGCCACTTTGTTGATGAGGTTCTGCATATTCACCCCGTAGGTGCGGAATCTCACCTTGTTCTTGTTGTTGTAGGACGGCTTTTCAAAGGCAACGTCTTTTTTCTCCGGTGACGGCTTGGGATAAGGAGAATCCACATCCAATTGGTAATTGGACATCATGAAAAGATGATCCCACAGCTTGTTCCAGAAATCATCGTTATTGCGGTTGTTTTCGTTACTGTTCTCCTTGGAGTTGATGACATCGCTCATAATCCGGACGATGGCGTATGCGGTGCGCGTGCGCTCTTTTCTGTCCTCTATGGACACGCATTGCTCAACTAATTTTTGGATATTTCTTCCGTATTCCCTGATTATGAGGTTGTTACGTTTGGTATTGTATTCTATCATATTTAAAAATATGCGTTTTCAAATGAAGTCGCAAAAATAAAATTTTTTTGTTATGGATGGGTATATAGGACTTTGGGTTGGCGGTATCAAACGATAGAGACGCAAAATTTTGCGTCTCTACAATGGTATAAAAACATTCTATTTTCCTTCGCGTTTCAGGATAATCAACACCGTGTATATCAGAATCTTGATATCCATTTGGATGGACATGTTCTCGATGTACAGGAGATCCCAGCGCAGGCGTTCGAGCATCTCATCGACATTCTCCGCATAACCGAAACGCACCTGTCCCCAGGAGGTGATGCCGGGTTTGATACCAAGCAGCAGTTGGTAGTAGGGGGCGCGTTCCATGATTTTGTCGATGTAGAACTGACGTTCCGGACGAGGGCCCACCAACGACATCTCGCCGCGCAGCACGTTGAAGAACTGCGGGGTCTCGTCAAGACGGTATTGCCGCATGAATTTCCCGAACGGGGTGATGCGGCTGTCGTTTTGTGAAGAAAGCATCGGGCCGTCGGCTTCCGCGTTCTCGCACATGGAACGGAACTTGATGATATTGAATGGTTTGCCTAAATAGCCGATGCGCTCCTGACGGTAAAATATCGGACCGGGAGAAGACCGCTTCACCCCGATGGCCAAGAAAATGTACAAGGGGGTGAGCAGGATGATGGCGATCAGGGAAAATACGATGTCGCAGACTCTTTTCACGTACCGCTGCCAGGTGGGCAGGTATTCGGGAGTGACGGAGATGAGCGGCTCGTCAAGCACGGAGGAGGTCTTCACCGAACCCAAAAGCATATCCTGTTCTTGGGGCACGAGGCTGACCGTGAGGTTGTGGTTGCGCCGCGCCAACGACAGCACCTGCTGGATATATTTCCGCTGGCCGTTATGCAAGGCCACGACAATCTCCTCAATGTGCTGTTCCTCAACCACTTTGCGTATGTCTGAAATATTCCCTACGCAGGAAAGGTGTCCCGTCATCAGGTCGGGCTGGTGGTCGTCCACCCGTATGTATCCAATAAAAAGATGCCCTGACCGTGGGTTCTGTTTCAGCACGGTTTCGTAGGCTTTCAACGCCATCTCGTCGTTGCCCACAATAAGCGTGTTGAAGCCGATTCTACCATCATGAATCCGGTTGTTGATATAAGAGGTGATGGACAGGCGGGGAATATAGGTCAGAAAAAACTGGAAAGAAAAGAGGAAAAGCAGGTATTTCACGTAATCGTTGGGTGACGTGACAATATCATCCAGAATAAAGATGAAAAAGAAGACCAGACAGCCGAAAAGTGTCACACCGATGGTGGTCACCAGCTCGTCAAGGCGAGATTTGCGGTAAATTTTGTTGTAATATCCGAAAAAAGCATGGAAAAACAGCCAATAGACAGGATACAGCACCAATCCGAGCCAGAATTTGGAGTCTGAGCGCATGGAAACGATGATGTCCTGAAAATCAGCGGCCTCGCCGACATGCTTGCGATACATGTACAACCCAACCCATGTGAGCAGTGCTGCAGCAATATCAAAAAGAACGTATAGGAAGGTTAATTTGGTCTTGTTCATCATGATTAGGCTGTTCGAATGTAAACTACTTTAACGTCATCGATGTAGTAGCGAGTTTCTTTGCCCTCTTCGCCGACTCCGGCCAGCATTAACGTGAACTCAGTCGAGTTTCCGGCGGAACCGTAGTTCTCGTTGATGGTGTTGGTCAAGTCGAAATGGATGGTCTTCCACTCATTCGGCGAAGCATTGATGCCCCCGACAGAATACCACCTGTGGGGATAGTAGGCTCCCGACATTTTCGCGGAGATATCCATTTTCCCTTCGGTTTTGTAACGGATTTCCAAAACTACCCGGTAACTTCCGACGGGAACTGGAAATGCCGTGGATTGCACATCGAAATGGAGTCCATTTGCATCGTTGAGGATAATTTCGCCCACATTTTTGTCCTCGTATGCAACAGGCAGGAAAGTGAGTTCGGCCTGCGTTGGCGAGGGTGAGGGAACAGGGCTGAAAGAGGTGCTGTTCGCGAAAGTCTCGAAATAAGGGAAACGTGCGTATTCGCTATAGACGTACTTGGGGCGGTTTTTGGCCACTTCATAGACATGATCTTTCTGCAAGAGCACACGTTGTCTGGTGATGTTGAGGAACGGATAGCCGGATATGGTGTTTGCCATACCCGACATGGGGAAAGCGGGGATCAGCACCAACGTGCAAGAATCCGTATTGTTCACATCAAGAACAGGCACTTTGCAGGGCAACTCCCAGCAACCTAAGTTTTTGTTGTTCACATAGACGTTGACATGCGTGAATTTGTGCCTCGTGAGCGCGACGAGTTGCTCTTGGTCAAAATTCTGGTCATGTGTCTCATTGAAGTTACTGATATCAATGCAGTCCTCGAAATCTTCAGGGGTGACCACAATATAGGCAGGGGTCAAATCCGCCCTTTTACAGGAAGAAATCCCTATGAAAATCAGTAATACGCTTGTAATCAAATATATAAATTTCCTCATAGACTTTTTTCGTCAAACCATAACGAATGGAGTGGTTTAATATTGCATAATTGGAAAAAAAATCGGATTTTTGCCGCCATGAAAAATAGTGACAATAAAATCGTTCTCGGCTATGTGGCCATTATGTTTGCCATGTTATTTTGGGGCTTGAGTTTTGTGTGGATTAAATACCTGTTAAACAACAACTTCCCCGTCTTTACTATCGTGTTTATCCGACTGGTTTTGGCTTCGGTAGTTTTTATCACATTGCTAAAATTGCAAAAAAAATTGCAAAAAATCGCTCGCGAAGATTACAAAGATTTTCTTTTACTCGCTTTTTTTGAGCCTTTTCTCTATTTTATCGGAGAGGATTTCGGGCTGCAACAGGTGGATGCCAGCTTTGCCGCCGTCATCATCGCGCTTATCCCCATTGTGATTTCCATCACGATGTACTTTTCCGAACATGCGCCTATTCGCTGGGAGTTCGTGGTGGGTACCGTGATTTCCGTGGTGGGCGTGCTGTTGCTGACTATGAGTACCAACGGACACATCGACTTCAACCTGAAAGGGACGCTTCTGCTTGGGGTTGCGGTGCTGGCGGCCAGCGGATACAGCGTGCAGCTGACCCGATTGCTCAAGAAATACAATCCCGCTACGGTGACCACATGGCAGAATTTCATCGCCATTCCGATGTTCCTGCCGTTTGTCCTCATTTTTGATGTTAAGCATTGGGGAACTTTGACGTGGGATGCCAGCGCGGTATTAAGCCTCGTATGTCTCGCCCTTTTGTGCTCTGCCTGCGCATATATGTTGTATTCCTATTCAGTTAAGCAGCTGACGGTTTCCAAAACCTGCATCTTCACGAATTTGATTCCCATTGTGACGCTTCTCGTGGCGGCGGCTATCGGACAGGAGGTTTTCACACAGACGAAATTCTGGGGTATTGTAGTGATTGTCGCGGGAGTTACGTTTAGTCAGATGACGGTGAGGACGGAGAGACGATGAATGACGATGAGACGATGAATGACGATGAGACGATGAGGCGATGAGACGATGATGCGATGAGACGATGATGCGATGAGACGATGATGCGATGAGACGATGAGACGATGAGACGATGAGACGATGAGGCGATGAGACGATGATGCGATGAGACGATGAGACGATGAGACGATGAGACAATGAGACAATGAAGGAATGATGAAGGAATGATGAAGTGTAAAAATATATGGACAATAATTGTGATTATCGTTGCGCTGTGTGGTGTGGTACATGCGCAGGGGGGACGGTATGCGTTGTCGGGGACGGTGCGCGATGCTTCGAACGGTGAGTCCATGATGGGGGTGTATGTCATCATGACGGATGTGAATAACGCCTCCAATGTGCAAGGATGTGTCACAAATCAGGCTGGGTATTACTCCATAACAACGGTTTCGGGCACGTATAAGGTTACGATTAACCACTTGGGATATAAGACGTTGGAAGACACCATCACGCTCAACAAAAACCTGTTGCGCCGTTACGAGCTGGAGCCTTCCGCCATTGAGGGCGCGGAGGTGGTGATTAAAGGCGAGCGCGGGGATGTCAACGTTTCCGGCGGCGATGTGGGGCGGATGGAGTTGAGCATCCAGACCATCAAGGCGTTGCCCGCGCTGATGGGCGAGGCCGACATCATCAAGTCGGTGCAGCTGCTGCCTGGCGTGCAGTCGGGCGGGGAAGGGAACAGCGGCTTTTATGTTCGAGGCAGCGGCACAGACCAGAACCTTGTCCTCCTTGACGAGGCTACCATCTATAACCCTGACCACCTGTTTGGATTCTTCTCCATCTTCAATGCAGACGCGGTGAAAAATATCGAGCTGATCAAGTCCGGGATGCCCGCCTATTTCGGAGGGCGTGCGGCATCCATCTTGAACGTCTATCAGAAAGAGGGAAACATGAAGCGGTATGAGGTAGATGGCGGTCTCGGGCTGATTTTCTCGCATCTAACCGTGCAGGGACCCATCAAGAAGAACCGGGCGTCGTTCCTGATTGCAGCCCGCCGCACTTACGCTGATGTCCTCATCCAGCCTTTCCTGAAGAAAGAATCGCCGATGAAAGGCATGGATTTCTACTTTTACGACATCAATGCGAAGTTCAACATCGTGGTCAATCCGAGACACCGACTCTATTTCGGGGCTTACTACGGTCATGACGCATACGGTTTCAAATCGAAGACGCAGCAAACCAAGATGTTGTTCAAATGGGGGAATGCGGCGGCCTCTGCCCGTTGGAACTATATCATCGCCAACGGACTTTTCCTCAACACGTCGGCGACCTTCAGCTACTATAATTTCGGAACGAAGATGGAGATTAGCCCTTACTCGTTTGAGTTGACCTCCGGGGTGCGTGACTACAACGTGAAGAGTGAACTTACTTGGCTACCCACTCCGAAGCATAACGTCCGTTTCGGAGTTCAGAATGTGGTTCACGACTGCATTCCGGGCCAATTTGACGTTGAGGCGGGCACAGGAATCCATTTCGACATTCCTCCTGTCCAGCATTATATCGGAAACGAATTCAGCTTGTATGCGCATGATGAATACGACATCACCAAACATTGGAAACTGAATGCCGGTCTGCGCTACACCAATTTCCATCATTTGGGGCCGTTCACGCGGTACGTTTTGGACGAATTGGGTCATGTCTCGGACTCGATTCTCTACAAACGCGGTGAATCCATCTCACAATACAATCGTGTGGAGCCGCGCCTTTCGTTGCGCTGGCTCATCGACTCCACCACCTCCATAAAAGCTTCGGCGACGCTGAATTACCAGTTCATGCACCAGATTTCCATCGCGAGCATCTCCCTGCCCACCGATGTGTGGATGCCCTCCACCGATTTGCTGAAGCCGCAAATGGTGGTGCAGTATTCCCTCGGCGTGTTCAAAAATTTCCGTCAGAACATGTTCGAGACGTATATCGACCTGTATTACAAGCAGATGTATAATCTCGCCGAATATCGTGATGGCTTGGATTTCAGTGTTATAACCATCAATCCGGACCAACTGTATGTGTTCGGCAAAGGGTGGGCCGCTGGTGCGGAATTCTTCGTGAAGAAGTCGAAAGGGCGGTTCACAGGCTTCATCGGTTACACGTTAGCGTTCACCCGCCGGCAGTTCGATGATTTGAACGGAGGGAAACCCTTCTGGGCGAAATATGACCGTCGCCACGATGTTTCCATCAGCCTGTCGTACGAGATTCTCCGTAACAAGCTGTCTGTCTCCGCTTTGTGGGTGTTCCAGTCGGGCAACACCATGACGGTGCCGCTCGGTTATTACCTCTACATGGGCTCCGTCGTGACCGAGTACAGCGGCCGCAACGAGTATCGCGTGAACCCTTACCACAGACTCGATCTTGCAGTGGATTGGACCATCAAGAAGACCAGCAAGTTCGAGACTGGGCTTAATTTTTCTGTCTATAATGTATATAATCGCCAGAATCCGTTCTTGGTCTTTTTCGAAACGAAGATTGAGACTGGCGAGGGCAATATCACGGACTTTTCCATGCAGAACCACGCTTATCAGATGAGTCTGTTCCCGATTATCCCGTCGGTGATGTGGACGTTTAAGTTCTGACGATTTGCGATTTGCGATGAATGACGATGAAACGATGAAACGAGGAAACGATGAGACGATGAGGCGATGAGAAAGACGATGCTTTTTGTTTTTGGTTTTTTGCTGTTGGCTTTTGGGTTGAATGCGCAGAAGTACGCCCCTCAGCCCAAACCCGCTGACCCGCCGAAGCCGTACGGACCTGTGCCGACGGCCGCGCAGGTGGCTTGGCAGCGGATGGAGATGAACCTGTTCTGCCATTTCGGACCCAACACCTTCACCGGTTTGGAGTGGGGCGAGGGCACGGAGGCGGAGGACATCTTCAACCCCACCGCCCTCGACTGCAACCAGTGGGTCTCTGTGGCGAAAAACGCAGGATTCCAAGGCATTATCCTCACCGCCAAACATCACGACGGTTTTTGTCTGTGGCCTAACCCGCAGAGCACGCACACGGTGCGCGAGAGCGTGTGGCGCAACGGAAAAGGCGACGTGCTGAAGGAACTTTCCGAAGCTTGCAATAGGGGAGGGGTGAAGTTCGGCATCTACATTTCCCCGTGGGACCGCAACGCGCCCACCTACGGCACGAATGCATACAACAAAGTGTTCCTCAAGACTTTACGACATGCGCACACCCATTACGGCCCTATCTTTGAGCAATGGTTTGATGGGGCCAACGGCGAGGGTCCGAACGGCAAGAAGCAGGTCTATGACTGGAAGAAGTTCAACGGGCAGACGAAGAAGCTGCAACCCAATGCGGTGATTTTCAGTGATGTGGGGCCCGGATGCCGCTGGGTTGGCAACGAGGAGGGGAAATGCGGGCGCACCTGCTGGTCTCGGCTCGATGTAGAAGGGCGCGAACCGGGTAAGAACGCCCCGTCGCAGGACACGCTCAACGCGGGCAACTACAACGGCGCGTGCTGGATTCCCGCCGAGACGGACGTCTCCATCCGGCCGGGCTGGTTCTGGCGCGAGAGCGAGCACCCGAAGAGCGTGCAGGAACTGCTGAAGATCTACTACAATAGCGTGGGGCGCAATTCCCTGCTGCTGCTCAACGTGCCGCCCGACAGCCGCGGCCTCATCCCTGCCGAGGACTCGCTGCGCCTCATGGAGTTCCGCGCCGCGCTGGACACCATCTTCGCGCATGATTTGGCGAAAAATATCAGAAACATTTGTGTGTCGAATTTTCGCAGAGTCTATGAACCTGATCATACGGGTAATTGCTATTCGTGGCGCAATACGGTTTTTATAGAACCGTGTTGTGGCTTTTCTGTCATAGACGACGACTACGATACTTATTGGGCTACCGATGATTCAGTGACGACTGCATGGCTGGAAATTCAGTTTTCTCAGCCAAAGACTTTCAACCGCGTCATGCTGCAGGAATACATTCCGCTCGGCCAACGCGTGGAGAAGTTCCATGTTGAGGTGGAAGATGAGAACGGCACTTGGCGCACCATCGCTGAGGAGACCACCATCGGCTACAAGCGGATTGTCCTTACGGAGACCGTCACCACGAAGAAGGTGCGAATCGTCATAGACAAGAGTCGAGCGTGTATTGTGCTGAATAGGGTGGGGCTGTTTATGGACAGGGTGATGGAAAATTAATGAAGAAACATCGGAACAACGTAAAAAAAATGTATTTTTGCGCTGGTATTTCAACGAATTATTAACAAAAAAGGAAGAGATTATACGATAAATTTTGACATTGTAAATATATTATAAAGCGTTTTCGCTTTTTTGCTGCACGAAAATCTGGACAATTTTCAGCTTACCACAAAAAAGAGACGATTCGCTTGCGATGAAAATCGTGGGCTTAATTGTTTGTGGTATAGGTGTCCAGACCTTCGTGCAGCGCAAAACAGGCTCACGATTTTTTTGTGTTTGTTATGGAACAAGTGGTTATGACAGAAATAATAGCTTAAATATCAATAAATCAATACAATAATTATGGCAGGAGATATAATTGACACGATGTTGGAAGGAATTTTTGAATTCTTCTCAAAGGTGATTTCCCTCATTTTCAAGGGAATCGTATGGTTATTCAGACTGATTGTCCAAAAAATTGGGCGAGGCTTAAATAAACATAAAAGTCCTGAAAAATGAAACTGGATTTAGGAATCGATAGCAGAAAGTCTATCTGGAATAGGTTGTTTCTTGTTACCATTGCGTTTCTGTTTTTTGTGAGCGGAAACGCACAACAGCAGTATAAAGTGAAAGCCTCTTCGCTGAATGTGCGGTCTTCCCCTAGTAAGCAGGGAGTTAAAATAGGGCGGTTGGACAGGAACGAGGTGGTGTATGTCTATGAGATGTCGGAAGACAGTGCTTGGGCCTATATCCGAATTAATGCCTTGAACGGATGGGTATCAATGGAGTATCTTGATCCTGTTGCATCGGTGGAGTCTTTGGCTGACGGACAGCTACCTTTGCATAACAGGGTGGCAAAGCAGATATCGGATTTCATGAATGACCATCACGAAGTGATTTACTGGTCTATTTTGTCTGTTGCCATTCTGCTTCTTGTATCTTTGGCCTATTCTGCATCACAAAAAGGTATGTTGTCGCCCCATTTGTGGAGACTTGGCATCATCATCGTTTTGATGGCGGCACTGAAGAATTTTGTGTGGTTGCTACAGTGGGCGTATCCTGCCATTATATGCATGATGGTATTCTACACTTTGCTGTTCACGAGGCTCTCTGCCACAACTGCCGCAAAGGTGATACGCTGGGGTATATGGGCGTGGTGCCTCGGGGCGGTGTGGGTCTTTTTGAACGCCAATCCCGACCTTGGTGTCATGGTCTGGTGGGTGGCTGTTTTGGACGGTTTCGTCAACTGGGCATTGTTTCAATTGTTGTCAAAGAATCTGGAATCGTACGAATGTCCCTTCTGCAATGAATATGCAGAACACATTCTCGTTAGCAGTAATTTGATTTCCAGAGAGTTGAGAACTGAATATGTAGGGGAGAAAACGATAGGCTCCGGTAGAATAACATTTAGTAGTTCAGACATTCCGGATGAGACTTATTCAATTAAAAGAAACAAGTACAATAAATATCAGTACGATAAACTCAAAGAGGAGTACAGGTGTGTGCATTGCCGCAAGATTTTCCCATGCATAAGAAGTTCTCGAACATTGGTGGCAACGGATGTGTGACGATTAACTCAAATTTAAGACAATCAATTCATAAAAAACTTATAATATGAAAAAAATGACACTAAAATCAATGCTTAATTTTGTCTTAATGGCAATTGTTTCCTTCTCTATGTCTTCTCTTTCTGCCCAAAACGATCGCGCTACCTTCGGGCTGAAGGGCAACGCGACCAATGTTTCGCCCGATCGTGGCAATTATGCGGTTTATCCTGTAGGAAGGAATGATTGGGTGAGATATGATCTGTTGTTCTCCAACACCGGAAAATTGGAGGAGGTGAACGGAATGCATGTCACATCTGAAAGTTTCGCATACGATCATGAAATCCAGAGGGATTCCAAAAACAGGATTTCGAAACTTTCCTCCGTGGCAGGCGAAGGGTTGCAGTGGGTAGTGTTCCATTATGACGATCAGGGGCGGGTCTCCTCGGAAGATTATGTTTACGAGAATCTTGATGCAGGATCGGAAGACAACATAGGGAACACGCGGTATTATTATGATGACAACGGCAATGTGGTTAAAGCGGTGGTGTATGACGCATACGATTCCACAACGAACACGGTGAACTACACTTACCGCAAGACGGATGCAGCAGGAAACTGGACGGAACGGGTCGCCAACTGCCCGAACTTGGGATTGAACAATCAGGTGGAGAAGAGAACGTTGTCATACTCTGACGAGGCAGATGCGGCTTCCACGAGTATTGACACATCGACTGCTATACAAACGGGCTCAGATGAAGGATTGGCTCCGAAGCAGCCAAAGAAAAGACCGTTTTGGGACGTCCTATTAGAGATTCTTCTTGGGATTGGCTTGATATTCATGATTGTTTATATGGGATATATTCTCATCTTCAGAGACCGAAATCTGTTGCCGAAAACGGTTGAGGATTTCAAGAAACAAAGAATGGATGCTGGGATGCCTGAAGAATCTTCTGAGGCGGAAAACGCACAGATAACTCAACTCTTTGATTCGTCCTATCGAAACCTCACACCATTTTTGGATGAAAACAAGAATCGGGACGAAACGTTTACCACAAAGGAGCAAATAGAACGGTTGCGTTCGGCGATAATCCAGATTCGGGAGATTGCCCCAACCCATCCAGACAAGGTGGAGGATTATAACGTCATGCTGAGGGATTACAAAAACTTCACTAAACGTTATTTCATGGGCAGCAAAACCTATCTGATTATTGGTGGCATTATCACAGTGTTGATGGTGTTTCCGGCAGGTCTCAAGGCTATTCCGTTCATGCTGCTGAATATCTGCGGCTACTATTTCGCCAGCAAGGAAACCCAGTTTATGATCAATGCCAAGGAACTAAAGGGAACCAGTAGCAGAAACCGGTCAAAAGTGATGACAGCCATCACTGCGGCGGCTTTCGGTGTATTGTTCTCGGGACAGACCTATAAGACAGTAACTGTGTGGAGTGACGGGCATGTGGACGAAGGTGTTGATATGTCTGAACATGGGGTGGCATTGATCTTTGGCTTTATTTTGCTATTCATCTTGGCTTATTTCATGTTTGTGGTGGCGATGATAAATTTTATTAGGAACTATTTGATTTATAAATAGACGAACTATTCGGCGAGAATCCTTGTTCAGTTTGACAATTCAACAACAAATTATAAATTTAAAAATGAAAAAACTTACAATTTTAATCACCATGATGATGTGCCTGATAACTATTTTTGCCCAGGCACCCGAGAAATTCAATTATCAGGCGGTGGTTCGCAACGCCTCGAACCAGCTGATGTCCAACGCCTCCGTGGGCGTGCGCGTAAGCATCCTGCAAGGCAGCAGTAGCGGCAGTGCGGTCTATGTTGAAACCCAGACAGTCACCACCAACGCCAACGGGCTGATGACCGTTGAGATTGGCGGCGGAAACGCCCAGCAGGGTGCCTTCGCCAACATCGACTGGTCGAACGGTCCCTATTTCCTGAAAACCGAGACCGACCCTGACGGCGGCAGCAACTACAACGTGACCACCACCCAGCAGCTGATGAGCGTGCCGTACGCGCTGTATGCGGAGGAGGCAGGCAATAGCTTTAGCGGGGATTATAACGACCTGACCAATACGCCTGATATCCCAATTGTGCCCACAAATGTGAGTGCGTTTACAAATGATGCGGGATATATTACAATTACAGACCTTCAGCAACTCATTGATGCCCTCAATGCCCGTATAGACAGTCTGGAGAATTTGGTCAACAACAATCCGACCCCTGCCACTCCCGACACAGTGGATGCACAACCTTGCCCAGGTGTGCCGACTGTGACGGATTACGACGGAAATGTTTATAATACGGTGCAAATTGGACAACAGTGCTGGATGAAAGAGAATCTTAAAACGACACATTATTCGGATGGCACATTAATCCCGTTGGGAGTAAACGTAGCTTCGTACACTGAAGATTTTCGTTATTGTCCCGATAACATTGCTTCCAATGTTGTCACGTATGGATATTTGTATAATTGGAAGGCTGCGATGCATAACTATCCAACCTCAGATGCGAATCCCAGTGCAATACAAGGTGCTTGTCCAATTGGATGGCATTTGCCGAGTGATGTTGAGTGGACGCAACTTACGGATTATGTTAGTGGTAGAAGTGAGTACACATGCGACAGTGTCTATATTTTATGGATAGCAAAATCCTTGGCGGCAAACTCAGGCTGGTACACGTACAATGATAATGTTTGTGCGGTTGGATATAACCAAGCTGACAATAATGCCACGGGTTTCTCAGCAAGACCGGCTGGATACTATATTGGAGAAACATATTATTATCCAACAGGAGGTTTAGCCTCTTTTTGGAGTTCAACTGAAGCTGGTGGGGCTGACACGGAGACAGGTCATTATCCAACCGCCTATTCTCGTACTATGACTTCAAGTGCTGTTTACGTTATACATTCTGAGAATCTGACACAGGATGCCCTTTCTGTTCGCTGCATTAAAGACTAATTTTCAGCAAATTACTGGTGATATCATAAATCAAAACAAATACAGATTATGAAAAGACAAACTCTTTCCATTTTATCCCTGCTCCTTTTCGCAGGGTTCGCGTCCGCCCAGTCGGCCATTGTGCCTGCGGGCGGCGACGCTCAAAGTAACGGCGGCAGCGTGAGTTACACCGTCGGGCAGATTGCGGTGCAGACCGCTACGAACAGCAATGGTTCTTTCTCCGTGGCGGAAGGCGTTCAGCAGCCCTACGAGATTATGACCGTGGGGGTAGATGATTATCCGCAGATCGTCCTAAGCGCTGTGGTCTATCCCAACCCCACCGAGAATCTCGCACAGCTGCAGCTTAACGGCTTCGAGATCCCCGCCGATGGTCTCCGTGCCATCCTCTACGACGGCAACGGCAAACAGTTGCAGTCTGTCACCGTTACCGATGACCTCACCCCCTTCCAGATTGGCCAGTACGCCACGGGAACCTATTACTTGGAACTGCGAGACGAACAACGTGTGTTGAAAACGTTCAAGGTGATACGGCGATGAAACGGAATGGCGGCTTCTTAGCAAGTCGGAGATTCCGTCACCTCCTATCGTCGGCGATGGAATGGTGGTGCCGTAAGATATAATAAGACCCTATTCCAAGAGGGCTGCAAGCCCGACACGTGTCAACCCAGGGTGGAGCGAAGCGAAACCCTGGGGTAGAACAGCCAGGGTGAGCGAAACGTAACCCTGGGGCATCCAGAACAAATACTACAAACAAAAACATAAACAGTATGAAAAAACTTACAACCCTAATCACCATTATGGTGCTGAGCCTGACGAGCATGTTCGCGCAGGCACCCGAAAAATTCAACTATCAGGCAGTGGTTCGCAACGCCTCGAACCAGCTGATGGTCAACGCCTCCGTGGGCGTGCGTGTAAGCATCCTGCAAGGCAGTGCCAGCGGCAGTGCGGTCTATGTGGAGACCCAGACAGTCACCACCAACGCCAACGGGCTGATGACCATCGCCATAGGCGGCGGCAATGCCCAGCAGGGCACCTTCGCCAACATTGACTGGGCAAGCGGTCCCTACTTCCTGAAAACCGAAACCGACCCGAACGGCGGCAGCAACTACAGCGTGACCACCACCCAGCAGCTGATGAGCGTACCGTATGCTTTGTACGCGAAAGAAGCCGGTAATGCGGCAGCAATTCCCACCAATGTGAGCGCGTTTACGAATGATGCAGGCTATATCACCAACGCGGACATCCCGACCGTGCCCACAAACATCAGCCAGCTTGTTAACGATGCTGGTTATGTGACGGCTGTAGGCTGCGAGAGTGTGTCGTTGTGTGACCTCCAAGACACGCTCGCTGCCCTGCGCGACACCATCACCCTGTTGCAGGCTGCCATTGAGACGCTCACCAACCCCTACATCGAGAGCACACCGATGGTGAGTACTACGGTGGTCAGCTACATCACCCAAACCTCTGCCTATTGCGGCGGTGTTGTCACCAACATGAGCAACAACCCGGTGACAGCTCGTGGTATTTGTTGGAGCACCAACCCGCAGCCGACGCTGAGCGATGCGCACACCAACGACGGTGCCGGCGTGGGCAGCTTCACCGGACTGATGAGCGGCCTCACCCCGAACACCACCTACTACGCTCGCGCCTACGCCACCAACAGCCTCGGCACTGCGTATGGCGCCGTGGTCTCCTTCACCACCAACGACGTGACGGCAGTGGCCGACCTGCCCACCGTGATCACCTCGCCCGTGGCCGACATCATCCAGAACCACGCCACCTGCGGCGGTATGGTGACCGCTGACGGCGGTGCGCCTGTGACCGAACGCGGTGTCTGCTGGAGCACCAGCGCCAATCCGTCCGTTACGGGGCAGCACTCTTCCGATGGCAGCGGTTTGGGCGAGTTCATCAGCAACATTGCCGGCCTCACCGTGAATACCACCTACTATGTGCGGGCCTACGCCACCAACAGCGCGGGCACGGCCTACGGCGAGACGTTGTCATTCACACCTGGGGTCTCCTGTCCGGGCACGCCCACCGTCACCGACTACGACGGCAACACCTACAACACCGTGCAGATTGGCACGCAGTGCTGGATGAAGGAGAACTTGAAGACCCGCCACTATGCGGATGGGACGACGATTCCGGTGGGAAGTGTAAGCAGCAGCACTACTGCTTATTGTTATTATCCTAATGGAAATACGAGTACTAAAGACATGTATGGAATGCTTTATAACTGGAAAGCGGTGATGAATAATTCCACACACTCAAATGCCATTCCCAGCGGAGTACAGGGAGTTTGCCCTACAGGTTGGCATGTTCCCTCCGATGCCGAGTTTACGGTGTTGACCAATTATTTAAGTAACAACGATGAATATATATGTACATTGGAGCAGACATATATTGCAAAGGCTTTGGCGGATACTATTGGATGGAACGCCTATAATTTTGTCACTTGCAGCATTGGATATGATTTGTTGACGAATAACGCGTCTGGCTTTTCAGCAAGAGGTGCGGGATTTTATTATGCTTATTGGGATAATAGTTCTATGTCAAGTAGGAATTTCAAGGCTGATGCGGCCTTTTGGACTACTCGTGTGCCATACGATGCCACTGAGGGATTATATGATGCAGACCATGCTTATAATGTTACGATATCCAATTCATCTGCTACGGTTTCTCAAATAAGTTCAAACTATGGTCTTGATCAAGGCAAATGGCAAGGATGCTCTGTCCGTTGCCTGAAAGACTAACCAATCTTCAACAGGAGCCGTCAGGGTGGCGGCTCCTGTTTGCTTAAATAATCACATCAATCATTCAACAAATCAAAACATTATGAAGAAAATTACAATCTTTCTCCTGTTTTCCGTTTTCACTCTCGCGCTTGTGGGATGTGGCTCTTCATCGGATAAGGCGGGAGAGGCAGACCTGTTTCCATTCGGGGATATTAATGATAAGACGGGTTATGTCAATCTGAACGGCAAGGTCGCAATAGAGCCTCAGTTTGATTTCGCCTACATGTTTCGGGACGGTATCGCGTTAGTGTCGGTGGTGCAGGATGATGGGAAATCCCTCTTCGGTTACGTCAAGGGCAATGGTGACTACCTCCTCAAACCCCAATATGTGGCGGCTACACAGTTCAATGAAGGATTGGCCTGGGTGGTGGAGGATGGCGGCTACCCCAAAGCCATTGACACAAAGGGCAACGTGCAGTTAGAGGCCAAAGATGTGTTGCGTGTCTGTTGCTTCTCGGAAGGCTTGGCAGCAGCCTGGTTGTCGGGGGATTTGTACAACCCTCAATGGGGATTCATTGACAAGAAAGGCAACGTGGTCGTTGAACCGGTCTATCGGGAGGTTGCATGGTTTTCGGATGGACTTGCCGCTGTTAAGGCCGATAACCGTTGGGGGTTCATTGACGCCAAAGGTAATATGGTCATTCCCGAAAAATTCTCTCATGTTAAATCGTTCCAAAATGGTCTTGCTGTTGTTTCAGGGCCTTCTTCAGCCCTTTGGGGGGCTATTGACAAAGCGGGCAAGACTGTCATTCCATTTGAATATAATGAAATGGAGGCGGACGGCGATCTCTTTTTGGTAAAGAAAGGCGATAAGACAGGCTGGATAGACAAAAGCGGAAATTGGGTGATTGACGCCCCGGGCTGCATGGCGCTTCCTTTCGCCGGTGCCGAACTTGCAGCGGTGAAGAATGAGGATTGTTATTGGGGGTATATCAATAAAAAAGGAGAGGTCGTCGTAGATTTCCAATATGTTCAGGCATGTCCTTTCTCGAATGGGAAAGCCATTGTCAGTGAGGATGACATTTGGATGAGCATCATTGATGAAAAGGGGAAGAAAGTGTCCGTGAAATCCTCGATGCTTTATTCCTACGGCGGCCGGCGGTATCCCCAAAATGAGGTGGTGGAGTCTCTCGTGTCGGCCTATCCGTCCGTGCAAAACATGGTACACACCCATTGCGAAAACGTCAAGTAGCAGGAGTGTTTCAAATTCTTGGGGTGAATGTGATGCTTAAGATAAACTTCTGACGCAAAAAACTTGTTGGGTTACGCCCCCAAAACCCTAAGATTCTGCGGCGCAATGCGTACATCAAGCTTTGCGCCCATCATCACAGGCTCGCCGTCGATGTTCACCACTCCGGCGGCGGGGCGTGCCACCGTGATATGTGCCGCCTGCCTTTCAGTGAGGTAGCGGGATTTGTCAAGCCGTCCGTCCATCAGTTTTGTCACAACATCGGGAATGGTTACCAGGGGTGGGCGTTCGAGGATGCATGTGTCGAGCAGACCGTCTTGCAGGGAGGCGTGCGGTGCGATGACAGCATTGTAGCCGAACTGGTTGGAGTTTGCGAAGGTGATGAGCATCGGGCTGCACGTCAGTGTTTCACGCTCGTCGAAGGTGATGCTGACTGTTTCCTGCTTGGGGTGGAAGTAGTTGCTGACGGCATAGTGGGCGTAGGTCAGAAATCCGCGCCGTGGATCTTGGGCAAAATCTTGGGCGGTTTGCGCGTCGAGTCCGATGCCGGCCACGCTCAGGAAGAGCCGCCCGTTGACGGAGCCGGTGTCGATACGCTCGATGTGGCCTTGCGTCAGGAGATGCAGTGCCTTGTCGGTGCTTAGCGGGATGTGCAGACAGCGGGCCAGTCCGTTGCCTGAGCCGCAGGGAATCACGGCCAAGGCAGTCTCGGTACCGACAAGTCCTCGCGCCACTTCGTTGAGGGTGCCGTCGCCGCCCACCGCCGCCACGATGTCGTAAACGCCTACAGCCTCTTCTGCCAATGCCGTAGCGTGGCCGGCTCGTTCCGTGAAGACTATCTCATACGTAATGCTCTCAAAGCCAAGCACATTCGCCACATGTTCCCGAAACCGCCTTTTGTCGCGATGCCCGGATATGGGGTTGACAATGAAGAGAATCCTTTTTTTAGGCATTATTTTCCGCTGATTGTTTTTAAGTGCGGCAAAGGTACATAAATTTCAAATACTCACAGACAAATGATATTGACGCTGTAGAGACGTTTCATGAAACGTCTCTACAATCTCAGAGGAAAGGTTCAAAGGTTGTTTCTTTGTGTCAACGCTGACACCCAAAGACCAAATTTTTGCCAAATGTTTTGTTAAAATTAATGTATGTTTATCAATAATTTTACTGTAAAAATTTCAACATATTGATTTTCAGTATAGAAAAAATTTTATAAAAAACTTGACAAAGGTGATTTTTTGTTGTATCTTTGCGGCGTGTTTTATTTAAAAAATTAAAAACTATGAATAACGAGATAGCGCAAATGGACTTGGACATGCCGCAATTGAGGCAGATGGTGTTGGAAAACACCGAAAGGATTAATAGAAATGAATTGATTATCAATAAAATGCGTATGGAATCCGCTGAACAGACCCGTAAAGTCAGCGAACAAGATGAATGGTTGGAAAATATCCGCAATGAAAACGACCGTAGCATGCGCCTTTCCAGAGAGAGGATGGATAGGCTTGAAAAATTTGCGGAAACCTCCAGACTCGAATATGAGCAACGCGTTCGAGAAATAAACGAAGAGAGAAAAGCGTCGGACAAACGGATAGAAGAGAGCAGGCGGGAGTCAGACAAACGGATAGAGGAGTACAGGCGTGAGTCGGACAGGCGGATAGAGGAGAGTAGGAAAGAGACAGAAAGGGGGGTGGAAGAGATGCTGGCAAAGACCCATTCAGAAGTGAAAGAGATGCTGGCTGAGACTCATAGGGAGGTGAAAGAGATGTTTGCCGAAACCAACGCATCGATCAGACGTGTTTCGGTGGAGTTCCTCGGTGTCACGGGACACATTGTGGAAGGTCTGGTGAGTTCTTCCACCGAAAAAATCTTCAAGGATGCCGGTTTCGATTTGCATGACAGCGGCAAGAATCTGAGGAGAGAGCTTGCATCGGAGGACAAGCAGATGGAGGTGGATGCCATGCTTGGAAATGAGAAACTTGTCGTTCCAGTGGAAGTCAAAGCGAACTTCACTAAAAAGAAGGTGAAACGTTTCTTGCACAAAATGGAGATGTTCAGGAAGTTCTTCCCGGAATACGCTGACAAAGAAGTCATTGCTGCCATCGCTGCCATCAACTATGAGGCGGGAGTGGCTGATTTCGCCCACGAAGAAGGTCTGCTCGTCATTCGTGTCAGCAGTGATGACATCTTCTCCCTTGACCCCGTTGATGAGAAAAAGCTACGGAAATTCTGAAAAGGTGATGCGACGACAATGTCGAAAAAAAGCATATTTTTGCCGCCCTTTGTCAGAAAGAATTTGTAATGAAGAAGATCCTCCAAAACGATTTCACGGTGCTGCTTTTGAGACTGCTGCCGCTCTATGGCTGCGTTTTGGTCACGCAGGTCGCTTTTTATCTGTACAACCGGATGCTGCTTGGAGCACTGACTTGGTCGGAAATCCCTATGCTACTTGCGGGATCGTTGAAGTTCGCTACTGCGTCTATCTTCTTTTTGAACGCCCCTTTCATTGTGCTGTCGATGCTGCCTTTCCGCTTCCGCCAGAAAAGCGGTTACCAGAAGGCACTGTTTTGGATTTATGGCATCATCAATTCCATCGGTCTTGTGGTGCTAAACCTGTCAGACGTTGTCTATTTCCGTTATGCTTTCAAACGGATTACCTCCGAGGAGATGCACTTCTTCCGCGAAAATGACAACACCTTTGACATCCTTTTCAAGGCGATGGGCGAGAATTGGTACCTCGTGTTGCTCGGTGCGGCGTTGATTTTTCTTCTGTTTTTCGTCTATAAGAAAATCAAATACCACCCCACGCAGTTGACTAACAATTGGTTGTATTACGGTGTCGGAGTGCTTGGACTAGCCGTTGTGGTCCCGTTGTGGGTGCTCGGCATCCGAGGCTCTGCCGACAAGAAGGCCTTTCCCATGTCGGTCGGCAATGCGGTTTATTACACGCAGTCGCCGCAGAAAGGAGCCCTGATTTTGAGCAACCCGTTCTGTCTGTTCCGCACCATCGGGATGCGGCAGTTGGATGCGCCGGTCTATTTCAGCGAGGATGAGTTGGCGGAGCTGTATTCCCCGTATCATTATCCGAATCTTGTCCAACCTCCTGTGGCGAAGGGCAAGAATGTGGTGATCTTCGTGCTGGAGAGCTTCAGCAGGGAACATTCGCAGTATCTGGCCCCGCATCTGAATCCCAACGGCGGTTACACTCCCTTTCTGGATTCCCTGATGCGCGAGGGCTTGGTGTTCACGAATGCTTTCGCCAACGGCGTGAAGTCCATTGAGGCATTGCCGTCTATCTACTCGTCCATCCCCTCTTACCGTTCTCCCTTCGCATTAATGCCCCAGTCGCTGACTGACTTGGAGGCGTTGCCCCGCATCCTTTCGCGACAGGGCTACGGCACGCACTTTTTCTGCGGGGCTTCCCGCAACCAGATGGGCTTTGAGGCTTTCGGCTCTCTGTGTGGCATCGAGAATTTCCACAATCGGGAGGATTTCGAGAAACAGTATCCCGAAAAAGGAAATGCCAATGTGTGGGGCATCTGGGATATGCCGTTTCTGCAATATGTGGCCGAGGAACTCAACCGGCAGCCGACACCGTTCTTCACGTCCGTGTTCACCCTGAGTTCCCACCATCCCTACGACCTCCCTGAAGAGTATGCGGGCAAGATGCCGCAGGGTGGTTCGTTGGTGCAACCATGTGTGGCATACACTGACCTTTCGCTGCGCAAATTCTTCGAAACCGCTTCCAAGATGCCGTGGTTTGAGAACACGCTGTTCGTCTTCGTGGCCGACCATGTGTCACCGCAGATGGCGGCGGAAGAGACCCGCACGGCCAAAGGCAACACCGCCATCATATACTTTATGTACACCCCAGACCACTCTGTCAAAGGCCGCTATGAGCATGTGACCCAGCAGGTTGACATTATGCCCACTACGCTCGGGCTGATGGGATACGACAAGCCCTATTTCGCTTTTGGTCGCGATGTTTTCAACGAACCCGAACGCAAGCCGCTTGTGGTCAATTGTGTACAGCAGACCTACCAGGCACTGACCGATTCTCTGAGCCTCTATTTCGACGGAGAACGCTGCCTGTTCGTCTATGCCGCTGATGACACGCTACAACAGCACAATATTCTGGATCCGAACAGCTCAGCGCAAAAGTCGCTGGAACGGGACTTGAAAGCCCGGCTTCAGTCGTATTACATGCATGTGGGATGCGGCGACTTGCTGCCCTTGAATTCGGTTAAAAAGAAATAGGAACGGGGTGCCGATGACACCCCGTAATCAAATTCACACGACATAGGCACGTTGCGACGAGTCTTAAAACGTTATGTTACTTGTCTGTTTCTTGCTCGTCGGAGGAGCGCTTCTTTTTCGGAAGCCTTCCGGCCTTTTTCAGAGCGTTTTGCAAAATCCATTCGATTTGGCCATTCGCACTGCGGAACTCGTCCGCAGCCCATCGTTCAATGGCCTCGAAGATTTCTGAATCGACCCGTAAGGCGAAGTTTTTCTTCATAAAACGATGATTTTTTCCTCACGTTCCGTAGAGACGTTTCAGGAAACGTCTCTACAGGGCGTGAGCATCGGTTATTGATACAGTGTCCCCGTGTTGATGACCGGTGAAGCGGATTCGTCGGCGCAGAGCACCACCAAAAGGTTGGAGACCATGGCAGCCTTGCGCTCTTCGTCAAGATCCACAATCTTGTCGGCGGAGAGTTTCTTGAGGGCCAAATCAACCATGCTTACGGCACCCTCCACGATTTTCTCACGGGCGGAGATGATGGCGTCGGCTTGCTGGCGGCGCAGCATCACGCTGGCGATTTCTGCAGCGTAGGCCAAGTAGTTGATGCGGGCCTCCACGACCTCTATGCCTGCGATTTCCAGATGCTTGCGCAATTCGGCTTCCAAACGCTCATTTACCTCCTCGCCGCCAGAACGCAGCGTGATTTCCGCGTCATCGCGTTCCATGTTGTCGTAGGCGTATAAGCCCGCGAGCTTGCGCAACGCGGCATCGCTCTGCACCCGCACGAACGAGTCAAAACTCTTGACGGACTTCATCGAGTTTTCGGTGATGGTGCTGCGCACGTCGGAATCCACCTCAAAACAGGCTTTGTAGGTGTCGCTGATCTTCCACACCAAAACCAAACCGATCATGATGGGGTTGCCGTTTTTGTCGTTCACCTTGATAGGCTCAACGTCCATGTTTTTGGCGCGCAATGAGAGTTTTTCCTTGCTATAGAAAGGGTTGACCCAGAAAAAGCCATTCGCTTTCACGGTGCCAGAGTACTTCCCGAAGAAGGTCAGCACCCGCGACTCGTTGGGCTGCACAACCATGAAACCGCACAGGTGAAGCACCCAGACGATAAACAGCAGAAAACCGATGCAGATGGGAAGCAGAATCCATGGGGTCACCTCCCCATCCGCATTCAACATGAAGTCAAGTTTGGCCAATCTTACCACAATCCAAATGGAAAGAACGAACAGCGCAAGATTGACGAGCAGATGCAGGAATCCGTTGTTTCCTGCGGATAATTGTTTGTTGAACTCTTTGTTATTCATAACTTTAAGGTTTAAAATTGAAATTGAAATAATATCATTTTAATATCATCGCAAAAATACATTTTTTTTAATATGATCGGCATTCGTGAAAAAAAAATTATTTTTGCGAATTCTTATTGATTTGTGAATTGTGAATTGTGATTTGTGACTTGAAAAAAGGCGAAGCAGTCATTTGTTAAATCTAAGTTATAGCTATAGTTTAAATCATAGTCATAGTTTAAGTCTAAGTCTAAGTTATAGTTATAGTTAAAGAGTTTTATGAAGAATAAAGGAACTATAAACCAATCGCGAAGATGGCAACGTGGGTTGACGTTGTTGCTGTTGTGTGTAGTGTTGACCTTTTCTTCGACTTCATTGTTCGCTCAAAACAAATACGAGCTGGTCAACATCAGCTATGATCCGACAAGTGATTCCGTTTTCTTTGCCGAGATGCAGAAGAAAATGGCGGAGATACGGAAATCGCGTCCTACAGTGGCATTGGTGTTGGCGGGTGGCGGTGCAAAGGGGGCCGCGCATATTGGTGTGCTGAAATATCTCGAAGAAAAGGGGGTTCCGGTGGATTTTGTGGCAGGCACCAGTATGGGCGGACTCATGGGCGGTCTGTATGCCATGGGCTATTCCGCCACTGAAATTGACTCCATCGTGCGCTCCATTGACTGGAATGTGATGATGAGCGACAATATCCCCATGGATTTTTACACTTATACCAGAAAAATGTACAAAGGGACGTATGTGTTGGACATCCCTTTCACAAAGTTGGATTTTAAGAAAAGTCTCCCGTCTGGAATTCTATACGGATTGAATGTTTACAACATGTTGAGTGCCCTTTCGGTCGGGTATCAGCAGAAGATGAGTTTTTTGGATCTTCCCACGCCGTATTGTTGTGTGGCCACGGAGATCGTTTCGCAAAAGGAGAAGCACTGGACGGAGGGCTCGATGGTGGATGCCATGCGGTCCACCATGTCCATTCCGGGGTATTTCATGCCCGTGCGTGTGGATTCCATGATTCTCTCCGACGGTGGCACCAAAAACAATTTTCCTACGGACGTTGCGGTGGCTGCCGGCGCGGACATCATCATCGGGGTGGAAATGACCATGCCGAGGGATTACCAGAAAGTGAACAATATGGCGGATGTTCTGATGCAGACCGCCCAATATTCCGGTGGCCTGGAGGCGCACAATCGCAATGTCAAAAACACGACTGTCTATATCACGCCTGACATTTCGGGTTTCGGGATGCTGACTTTCGGGACCGAGGAGATTGCCACGCTGATAAGCCGTGGTTATCAGGAAGCCGCCAAACACGAACGCGAGTTGGACAGCATTGCGCGGATTGTGGGTAGGGGAGGTCGTGTCCTGCATAATCAGAAAGCCGTCAACTCGGCAGGAACGAAACTCAAAATCACTGCAGTGGTGTATGAAGGGATGTCACAAAAGGAGCAGGAATACATCGACCGGAAAGTGCGTCTCAAGCTGAACGAATATTACGACAAACACGATTTCGAATTGTCGCAGGCCATCATTTACGGTACGATGGCCTTCTCTCAGGTCTCCTACCGATTGGAGCCCGATGGCAACGACGGCTATCGGTTAGTGTTCAAGTGTGAGAAACGGCCTCAGAACTCCATCGGTGTCGGGTTGCGGATGGATTCTCAGGACTGGTTCGCCGCCATCATCAACGGTGGTTTTGGAAGGAACAAAATCTTCGGTTCCCTCTGTGATGTCACCCTCCGGCTCTCCATGTCTCCCTATCTGAAAGTGGATTGGTATTACCTTCCGAAAAAGGGACTTAAGTTCGGGATTTCTGCCAAGACACTCTATCGTACGGTAATCGGTACGGTGGATCATTCATACGATTTCCAGTATTGTGAACGCCTCTGGCAGAATGAGGCAAGGGTATATATTGCAAGCACGCGATGGAGCCAAGTGAATCTGCTCGCGGGGGTTCGGATTGAATACATGCCTTACTATATGCTCATAAGTCCTGACAACATTAGCAGTGGAACCACATGGAACTGGAGAAATTACCACCATTATGTCTATATGCGGTTCACATACGATCACGAAAACACCCGCTATTTCCCGGATCGCGGTCTGCGCGTGACAGCCAGTTACGACTATGATTTCTTAAACACCCACTTTGCGGCGGCAGGTATCCACGGCGTGATTCCCGTGTGCAATTTTTTCTCCATTATCGCTTCCGCCAGCGGACGTTACATTTTTGGAGAATCCGACCACAATTCCTACATGAACAACTATGTCGGCGGTATCATGCCGGGACGGTATTATGAGCAGCAGATACCGTTTATCGGCTATAACGCGGTCAGTGACCGTAAAGACCTGCTGACTGTGGCGGATCTTGAACTCCGTTTCAAATTTGCGAAGAAATGCTATTTGTCAGCCATCGGTGCCGCCATGCATGACGGGAATAGTCTGGAAGACATGAAAACGCAGCACGCTGTTTTCGCCGCCGGACTACAGTTCGGCTACAATTCAAAGTTCGGCCCCTTATTGGCCAACCTGCACTGGAACAGCATGTTCAACAAGGTGGGGTTCTATATAAGTGCGGGATATGACTTCTGACGTTGACTTAGACATAAACTATGACTATTGACTATAACTTTGAACCAGTTTTTTTTCTATTGCATACGGTATTAAAGAAATTGTATTTTTGCATCTTGTTGAAAGTAAGGTTAGCAATACAATGTATATGTTTAACTATTTGATACACAATATATTGCCAACTATTCCGTATAGAGAACAGGGCTTAGCTTTCCATTGTGTTTGTTTCTTTTTGTTTACCTGTCTTTTTTGAGGCGGGGAATTCTGTTTTTGTCGTTAACCAATTATTGATTTGCTATTTGCAAGTTATTGCTATTCAGCTGTTCTTGATATGAGTTCCATGTTGTTAGGGGGAGATCCCTATGCTTCCCAAGCGGATTATCCTTTAGAGGCATACGGTTATCTTTATAATTACGCGGCATCCGTTATAGCGTGTCCTCCTGGTTGGCATTTATCATCCAAAGAAGAATGGGAGAGTCTTATTAATTATGCTGTCAATATAGATGAGAATGGTTGTGACGGTGCAAAGGCTTTAGCTTCAAAAGTAGGGTGGGATCAGAGCTCAGCTGATTGTGCAGTGGGCAACAATCCAACCTCCAACAATGTTACCAAATTCTCTGCACTTCCTGCTGGAAT
Organism: Bacteroidales bacterium; assembly: GCA_017525245.1. Taxonomy (GTDB): domain Bacteria; phylum Bacteroidota; class Bacteroidia; order Bacteroidales; family WCHB1-69; genus F23-D06. Next base: position 65,462 of record JAFXTE010000035.1, read on the forward strand.
AAATAGTATTAGTCAATCCGATTATAATGCGTCGTACCCCCTTGTAGCCATTTTCCGCCCAGGTCGTTATGCTTCATTTCTTTATTATTCTTCTGAAAACATCGGTGGAAACGTTATCATCTCATACAATTCAAATACTGAGCCTTTAGGCAGCACAGGTATATACATGTCATCGCCGGCGACAGTTATAGATCTCAACGCATCACATTATTCCGTCCGTTGTGTCCGCAATCACTACTAAAACTTGATATTTTAGACGTAAAACATAACAGAAGGGGCGTGACCGTGGGGCTGCGCCCTTTTTAGTTCGAAAGAGGCCGGTGAGGCGATGAGATAACGATGAGGCGATGAAAATTTATGGCAAATACGTGGCTGATTCATAGGGATTCGTGTGCAATAAATGAATGTGGATATGGCGAAAATGCCATTTATGTATCGTTTCGCGCCAAAAACAATCAGTTAATTTCAAAATAAATATCATTCAAAAAAAAGTTAATGAAAACAATGAAACATATCAAAAAAAGTGTATTTTTGCCGCGTTATATTTTATCGTCTGTCAAAACCGAAGAAAATGAAAGAAACTAAAAACACCTATTCAATCGAAGAAGCCCGCAGATATGTGGCCAACGCCGAGGATGTCATCAAGAAGGCCGGCTATGACCCCGAAATACAGTCTTATACGGACAGCAAATATGTCCGCACTGCCGGGGACATCCTATGGAAAGGTTGTCTGATTGCTTTAGATACTGTATTTCAGGTGCGTAAGGGCAAAGGACGCCCATCTGTTGACAAATATCGTGATGCTGTTGCGAAAAGAGACAGGAAGTTGCTGAGTTTCGTGAATAACGGATACGATGTCACACATCTGCACATGGGCTATGATGGCACAACGGACAAGAAGATCTGTGACAGGGGCTTCGAGATCACCAACGTCATCATAAACCACTGCGCCATGCTGCTGCCGAAGCCGGTGTGCGCGTGAGAAGTTAATCTGCGGGTTCGTGGTTCCGTTTGGCCGGCCAGCGCATTATTTTTTCGTCAGAGTGTGGGGCTCGTTAGTGCGTGTTGTTTTCGGTTCATGGGGGTGGCCAAACGGAATGGAGGTGGGTTGGTCGAGGCGGTGATGGAGGTTGGTGCTGCCGCGCCGGGGCGCCCAAACAATAAAAATTTTAAGTTTCGCAAGCTCTTTTTGTTGCAGCTGTTGGCGTGTTTTCGTGATTTTCCGTTGGAGATTCCGCTCGCTCACTGCGTTCGCGGCGGAATGGTGCGCACCTCCGTATGAGACCAAGGGGAAGAAGATGGGCGGCGG